>NZ_JBVHKV010000013.1:0-287792 GCF_055559335.1 Streptomyces sp. NPDC024555 | reverse complement strand
GTATCGGGGCGACCCTCCGCCTTGCGATCGCACGCACCAGACGCCGCCGAGCCCGCCCTACGGGCGGACGGCGCTACTTTCCGGACACGCCCTAGTCGGCGTCCCGGCGGCGGTAGCCCCGGCCCACCGGGTTGCGGCCCAGGTGGACGGCGGTGTGGACGGTCACCGCCAGTTCGCGGGCGTCCACGGTGAACGTGTCGATCTTGATGAGCCCGCCGTCGCGCAGCTTGATCTGACAGCCGAAGCCCATCCCGCGCGCCTCGGCCAGGGGGCGGCCGTCGTCGCCGTGGGCGCCGACCGAGGCGATGTCCTCCCACGGGATCAGCGTCGCCGTGCCCGCGACCCGGTGGGTCAGCCCCCGCTCGTGGATGTCGAAGGACTGCTCCCGCGTACGGAAGCCCTGGATCAGCCGCCAGATCCCCAGACCGCACCCCGCCAGGCCGACCCCGAGGAGCAGCCCCGCCAGCTCCGGGGCGCCGTCGGTCGAACCGATGGTCGCCATGGTCACCGGTATCCCGAACGCCAGGCCCACCGCCCCCACCCCGATCGACACCCAGGCCTGCACCAGCCGTCTGCCGCCGTCCGTCCGGTGCTCACGGACGAAACCGCCCAGGTGCCGGGCCGCGTCGGTGCGTCGCATGACATCTCCCCCATAATCGTGGACACGCCAAGTCTGCCCGGTGGGGGCGGGCATCACCCCCGGTTCGCGGGAGCTCACACGGTCTGGTCGTCCGCCAGCTCCGCGACGCCCGTGATGCGGTGCAGGGGGTACGTGCGGACCTCGTCCGCCGTGTGGTCGTACGCCGTCACGAAGCCGCCCTCCACCCGCACCGGGGCGATCACCCGCTGGCTCGCGGCGCCGTCCGCGTTGACGTAGCCGATCCAGAGGGCGGAGCCCGTCATCGCCGCCGCCTGGACGGTCGCCAGGGTCTCGGCGGAGGTCGTACGGGGAAGGGTGCCGGCCGGGGTGGCCGGAGCGGTGCCCTTGTGGACGACCGTGGCGGCCGTGTCCCCGGCCCGGATCGCCCGGACCGCCGCACCGAGGAGCGTGGCGTCCGGGACGGGCGGGCCCTCGGGGACCGGGGCCGGGGCGGTGCGCGGCGGGGTGCGGCGGGCGCCCGCGCGGGTGATCAGCACGCTGCCGTCGGCGGACTCCGCCGCCGGGGCGTAGCCCATCTCGCGCAGGCCGTCGAGCAGGGACGCCGGGTCCACCTGCGCGGCCAGGACCGTCGGGGCGAGGCGGCGCAGCCGCAGTCCGGCCGCGCGCTTGTCGGCCAGGATCTCGTTGAGGACCGCCTCGTCGTCGCAGCGCACGTACGAGGAGGCCGCCCCGATCCGCAGATGGCCGTGGCGGCGGGCGACGTCGTCGATCAGATAGCTCAGCGGCTGCGGCACCGGGGTGCGGGCGTGCGCGGCCAGGAAGGCGTGCAGATCGGCGGCGGACTGCCCCGCGTCCAGGGCCCGGCGCACCGAGCCCGGCGTGAAGCGGTAGACCGTCGCACCGCCCTTGGACTCGATGTCCGCCAGCACCGCCAGGGCCTCCGCCAGCGGGCGCACCAGCGGGCCCGGGGCGACGGCCGTCAGGTCCGCCTGGAGCAGGATGTGGTCGAGCGGCTCGGGCAGCAGCGGGGCGAGCCGGGCCGCCGCCGCGTCCGGACCCTCGGCGAGCAGCGCGCGGGCCGGCGAGGCGAGCGCGCCCCGGCCCGTGATGCCCAGCAGCTCCGACTCGTTGAGCGTCCACAGGGCCAGCCGGGACCGCAGGTCCGCGCTGTCCTGGGCGGTGGCCCCCCGCAGCGGGCGCTCCCAGCGGAGCCGGGCCAGCACGGTCTCCGGATCCGGTGCGGTGCCGGCCGGCAGGGCGCCCAGCAGCGTCAGCACCCGCAGCCGGACCTCGGGCGCGACGGACCGGTCCAGCTCCGGGCCCAGCGCCGACAGCGCACGGCCCTTGGCGTCCTGCCCGCCGACCAGCCCCGCGGTGCGGGTCGCCGCCAGCCAGGCCGCCGCGAGCACCGCCCAGCGGTCCTCGGCGGGCTCCTCGGCCCAGTCGTCGTACGCCGGCGTCGGCGCGTACCGCTCGTCCGCCTCGCCGTCCGAGGCCAGCAGCCCGGCCGCGTACGCCAGCTCCACCCAGAACGCGGCGACCGGCTCCGACACGTCCAGCGCGACGGCCGTCCGCTTCAGCTCCCGGACGCTCAGCCCGCCGGCCCGCAGCACGGCGGGCCCGCCGCCGTTCCAGCCCTTCAGCAGCTCCTCGACCGTGGACACCGCGAGAAACGCCTGCCCGGCCGCCGCGCCGTCCACAGCCTGTGGATCCCGCCGGGCCACGGCCGCCACCACCGGCGGCTCCGGCTCCGGCGTCCGGTGCGCCCGACCGGCCCGCAGATGCAGCGCCGCCTCGCGCGGCAGCACCACCGTCCGCGTCGACACCGGCAGCAGCAGCCCCCGGTCCCGCAGCCAGGTCACCGGCGCGGCCGGATTCGGCGTCACCTCGCCGTACGGCGGCCCCCACACCAGCCGGTCCAGCACCGCCAGCGCCTCCACCGGCGCCGTGTCCAGCAGCTCCCCCATCCGCGTCCGGTCCGTGAAGAGCCCCGCCAGCGCGCCCACCGCCGAGACCGGATCATGCGTCGCGGGCAGGCCCGCCGCCGCCAGGATCTCCTGGAGCCGGCCCGGCGACATGCCCGCCGTCGCCTCCGCGACCGTCGGCCCGAGGCCGGTGGGCGAGGGATGCTGCGGCGAGGGCGCCAGCAGCTCCCGGGCCGTCCGCACCAGCCGCAGCCGGTCGTCCTCCCCCCACACCAGTGCCTGCTCCCGCAGCGCCGCCACGGCCCCCGGCAGCGCCTTGACGATCGCCGCGCCCGCGTCCCCCCGGTGCTCCCCGTCGTCGCGCCCGTCGCCCGTCATCAGCCCGAGCAGCGTGTCGTACGGGGCCGGGTCCGGGGCCACCGCCAGGGCCTCCGCCGTCTGCAGCGCGAACCGGTCCAGGCGCTCCAGCGCCCGCACGACCGACGCACGGGTGCCCGCGCGCGTCGCGAGCTGTGTGATGTCGCCCGGCACGGGGCTGAGGAGATCGGGACGGGCGCGCAGCAGCCCGGCCAGTGACTCGTCGTCCCGGGCGCGGAGCGCCTCGGCGAGCGTCCGCGGTGGTGTGGTCGTCCCCATCCGTCCCACGGTAGTCGCTCCGGACAGGCCCGAGGGCGCTACCGTCGGTGCAGGCGCGGGCAGAGGGGAACGATCGCGTGGGGATCGAGAGCGACCAGCTGGTCTACGACTACCTGAGCCGGGTCGGTGACCTGGCCCAGCAGCAACAGCTTTCCTCCGGCACCCGGATGAGGCTCGTCTCGGCCCTCCGGGGCGAGATCGACCGGCAGCGGGTGAGGCAGTCCGCGGACTCGCCGGCCGCGGTGCGCCGCATCATCGGACGCCTCGGCAGCCCCGACGAACTCGTCGCCGCGGCGGCCGCGTCGCCCGACGGCGCACCGTCCCTGCCGGGCGCGCCGCCGGACGAGGCCCCCGCCCCCGCCGGCCGCGCGGACGGCATCCCCGCCCCCCGGCGCGCCGAACCCGGTGCCTCCGCACCGCACCGGGCCGGCACCGACGAGCTCGGCTCCTCCGGCGAGGGCCCGGAGTGGTGGAGCGTCGCCCCGGGGCGCTTCGGCGACTTCGGCGAGTTCGGCTCCCGGTCCGACATCCCCGGGTTCACCGGCGGCGTCGAGATCCCCGAAGTCCTGAAGCCGCCCCGGCCCGACGAGCCGGACGACGAACCGGACGGCTCCCCGGACGCGGACGAACCCGCCGCCGAGGACGCCCCGGAGGAGCCCGAGGCCCCCGCCGTGCGGCGCCGCCGCCGTCTCCCCCGGCTCCGGCGCCGCCCCCGCGAGGACGCCCCCGGCCGCGGCTTCGCCCACCCCGTCCTCCTCCTCGCCTCCCTCCTCCTCGTCGCCGGCGCGGTCCTCCAGGGCATCCAGGGCCTCGTGGCCCTCGCGGCCGGCTGGGGCCTCGCCTACATCACCCGCACCCTCTCCAAGTCCCAGTCCACCTGGGCGGTCATGGGCCTCCCCGGTGTGGTCGCCGCCGCCGCCCTCGTCTGGCTGTGGGGCCGCCTCAACGGCCACTGGGGCGCCCCCATCGAGGAGGGCGCCATGGGCCCGGCACTCGGCGACACCGCCCCCTGGGCCCTGAGGACCGCCGCCCTCGCCTCGGCCGCGTACCTCCTGATGCGATCCCGGGGGCCGCGCGGGTCCTGAGGGGTGCCCGTGTTCGGTGGGTGGGGGCGGGGTCCCCGCACCCCACGGGCCCCCCGTACCCCCACCACGTACGGCACACTGGACGTTTGGCCACCCCCGCCGCCCCCCGGCGGCCCCGCAGAAAGGGCCGAAGCGCGTGAACGGACCCCTCATCGTCCAGAGCGACAAGACGCTGCTCCTGGAAGTCGACCACGAACAGGCCGACGCCTGCCGCCGGGCGATCGCCCCGTTCGCCGAGCTGGAGCGCGCGCCGGAGCACATCCACACGTACCGGCTGACCCCGCTCGGGCTGTGGAACGCCCGCGCCGCGGGCCACGACGCCGAGCAGGTCGTGGACGCGCTCGTGACGTACTCCCGCTACCCCGTCCCGCACGCGCTGCTCGTCGACATCGCCGAGACGATGGACCGGTACGGGCGGCTGACGCTGTCCAAGCACCCGGTGCACGGGCTGGTGCTGACGACGACGGACCGGCCGGTGCTGGAGGAGATCCTGCGGTCGAAGAAGGTCCAGCCGCTGGTGGGGGCCCGGATCGACCCGGACACCGTGGCGGTGCACCCCTCGGAGCGGGGGCAGGTCAAGCAGACGCTGCTGAAGCTCGGCTGGCCGGCCGAGGACCTCGCCGGGTACGTGGACGGCGAGGCGCACCCGATCGATCTGGACGAGGACGGCTGGGCGCTGCGGCCGTACCAGCAGCAGGCCGTCGAGGGGTTCTGGCACGGCGGTTCCGGGGTCGTGGTGCTGCCCTGCGGGGCCGGGAAGACGCTGGTCGGGGCGGGTGCGATGGCGCAGGCCAAGGCGACGACGCTGATCCTGGTGACGAACACCGTGTCGGCCCGGCAGTGGAAGCACGAGCTGGTGAAGCGGACCTCGCTGACCGAGGACGAGATCGGCGAGTACAGCGGGACCCGCAAGGAGATCCGGCCGGTCACGATCGCGACGTACCAGGTGCTGACGACCCGGCGGAAGGGCGTCTATCCGCATCTGGAGCTGTTCGACTCCCGCGACTGGGGGCTGGTGATCTACGACGAGGTGCATCTGCTGCCGGCGCCGGTGTTCAAGTTCACCGCGGACCTCCAGGCGCGGCGGCGGCTCGGGCTCACGGCGACGCTGGTGCGGGAGGACGGCCGCGAGTCGGACGTGTTCTCGCTGATCGGGCCGAAGCGGTTCGACGCCCCGTGGAAGGAGATCGAGGCGCAGGGGTACATCGCCCCGGCGGACTGTGTCGAGGTGCGGGTCAATCTGACGGACTCGGAGCGGCTCGCGTACGCGACGGCCGAGGCGGAGGAGAAGTACCGGTTCTGTGCGACGACGGCGACGAAGCGGAAGGTCACCGAGGCGCTGGTGCGCAAGCACAAGGGCGAGCAGACGCTGGTGATCGGGCAGTACATCGACCAGCTCGACGAGCTGGGTGAGCATCTGGGCGCCCCGGTGATCAAGGGCGAGACGACGAACGCCCAGCGGGAGAAGCTGTTCGACGCCTTCCGGCAGGGCGAGCTGAGCGTGCTGGTGGTGTCGAAGGTGGCGAACTTCTCCATCGACCTGCCCGAGGCGACCGTCGCCATCCAGGTGTCGGGGACCTTCGGCTCGCGCCAGGAGGAGGCGCAGCGGCTGGGCCGGGTGCTGCGTCCCAAGGCGGACGGGCACGAGGCGCGGTTCTACTCGGTGGTCGCGCGGGACACGATCGACCAGGACTTCGCGGCGCACCGCCAGCGCTTCCTGGCCGAGCAGGGTTACGCGTACCGGATCGTGGACGCGGACGAGCTGCTGTCGGAGGGCTGAGGCCCCGGGGCCTCACGGGGGGTGCGCCGTCAGTGCGCGCGGCGGCGGACCCCCGCCTCCTCCGCGTACTCGCCGAGGACGACGACGCCGAACGCGGCGCGGGCGTACACGGTGAGGGCGCGGACCGCGTCTCCGGCGCGGTGGCGGTGGGGGTGACCGGTGGCCGCGGTCGCGCCGTGCGCGGGGCCGGTCCTGCGGGGGATCAGGGTGACGGTGCTCATGGGTCCATGGTGCTCCGAACGGGTGTACCGGCGCGTCGGCCGGGAGTCGGAAGCGCGTCGGCGGCCGCGTAGGCCTGGGGTCGCACACCGTCCCCTACGGGAGGGATCCGCTCCCCCCGATATTCGTTCGCGCCCGGAACGGGTGGTGGCTACAATCTCCGGTCTGCCCGCCTCCCGCACCGTGGTACCGGCCGTCCCGCAGGGACATCCGCCGGCAGCCGGGGGAGCGCCGCCGACCGGACGGAAACCGGCCGACATCCGTACGCGCTCCCCGCGCGTACCCGTGATCGATCCCCGAGCGGACCGCATCGCCCCGCGCACCGGCCGGGACGGGCTGCGGTCCGTCGTCCTGCGTTGAATGCCGGAGGCAACACCGTGCCCGCGCACGCACACGAGAGCGACACCACGACCACCGATCCCCTCGCGCACGAACGCGCCCATCTCGCGGCCTCGCGGGCCGCGCTGCGCGCCATGCGGGAGGACGCCCAGGCCCTCGACATCCGCGATGTCACGGCGAACTGGGTGAACGCCGCGATCCTCCAGGCGCAGATCACCGAACGCATCAAGTCGCTCGCCGATCTGTCGCACACCCCGCTGTTCTTCGGGCGGCTCGACTATCTGCACGTGGTCGGGGCCGCCGAGGCGGAGGGCGCGGAGGGCGAGCAGTTCTACATCGGACGCCGCCACGTCCACGACGCCGACGGCGACCCGATGGTCATCGACTGGCGCGCCCCGGTCTCCCAGCCGTTCTACCGGGCCTCCCGCAAGGACCCGCTGGACGTGCGCCAACGGCGCCGCTTCGGGTACACGGGCGGCGAGCTGACCGCGTACGAGGACGAGCACCTGACCGACCCGGCCGAGGCGGCGCAGACCAGCCGGCTGCTCCAGGCGGAGATCGAGCGGCCGCGCGTGGGGCCGATGCGGGACATCGTCGCGACGATCCAGCCTGAGCAGGACGAGATCGTCCGCAGCGGGCTCGGCGGCACGGTGTGCGTGCAGGGAGGGCCCGGCACCGGGAAGACGGCCGTGGGCCTGCACCGGGTGGCGTATCTGCTGTACGCGCACCGGGAGCGGCTGGCCCGTACGGGCACCCTGGTCATCGGGCCGAACCGGTCGTTCCTGCACTACATCGAGCAGGTGCTCCCGGCCCTGGGTGAGCTGGAGGTGAAGCAGGCGACCGTCGAGGACCTGGTGGCCGCGCGGGTCGAGGTCCGGGGGACGGACGAGGCGGCGGCGGCCGTGGTGAAGGGCGACGCCCGCATGGCGGAGGTGCTGCGGCGGGCGCTGCGTTCGCATGTGACGATGCCCGTCGAGCCGGTCATGGTGGTGCGCGGTTCGCGGCGCTGGCGGGTGCCCGCGTACGAGATCGAGGAGATGGTCCGGGAGCTGCTGGACCGGGACATGCGGTACGGGGCGGCGCACGAGGCGCTGCCGCAGCGCATCGCGCACGCCGTGCTCGTGCGGATGGAGGAGGCGGGCGAGGCGCCCGACGACCGGGTGCAGAACGCGGTGGCGCGGACCCCGGCGGTGAAGGCGGCCGTGAAGGCGGTCTGGCCGGCGGTCGATCCGTCGAAGCTGGTGCTGCGGCTGCTGTCGGACCCGGAGTTCCTGGCCGCGCACGCGGACGGGCTGCTGGGCGAGGACGAGCAGAAGGCCATCCTGTGGGCGAAGCCGGCCCGCAGTGTGAAGTCGGCGAAGTGGTCGGCGGCGGACGCGGTGCTGATCGACGAGGCGTCCGACCTGGTGGAGCGCACGCACTCGCTGGGCCATGTGGTGGTCGACGAGGCGCAGGACCTGTCCCCCATGCAGTACCGGGCGGTGGGGCGGCGCTGTTCGACGGGGTCGGCGACGGTGCTCGGGGACCTCGCGCAGGGCACGACGCCGTGGTCGACGCGGAGCTGGGAGCAGGCCCTGCACCACCTGGGGAAGCCGGACGCGGTGGTGGAGGAGCTGACGGCGGGCTTCCGTGTGCCGCGTGAGGTGATCGCGTACGCCTCGCGGCTGCTGCCGGTGATCTCGCCGGGTCTGACGGCGGTGGAGTCGGTGCGTGAGTCGCCCGGTTCGCTGTCCGTGCGGGAGGTGGCGGAGACCGGGGCGCTGGACGCGGCGGTCGTCGCGGCGTGCGAGGAGTCGCTGGAGCAGGAGGGGTCGACGGGTCTGATCGCCGCCGACGCCCGGATCCCGGCGCTGGAGGCGGCCCTGGAGGCGGCGGGCCACAGCTGGCTCTCGCCCGGCGAGGAGACGACGGCCGAGTCCCGGCTGACGCTGGTCCCGGCCTCGCTGGCCAAGGGTCTGGAGTACGACTACGTGGTGCTGGACGAACCGGCGGCGGTGGTCGACGGCGAGCCGGACGAGCGGACGGGGCTGCGCCGGCTGTATGTGGCGCTGACGCGTGCGGTGTCGGGGCTGATCGTCCTTCACGCGGCGGCGCTGCCGGACGAGTTGGGGTGAGGAGGAGGCGGTGTGCGGAGGTCCGCACACCGCCCCGGTTCAGCCGGCCGTGCACGCCCTCCCGTTCAGTTTGACGGTCCCGGGGTCGAGGGCCGCGCCGGTGACGCTGCTGTTGAACCCGAAGTCGACGCTCGCGCCGGGTGCGAGAGTGCGGTTCCAGGAGAGCGGGGCGGCGGTCACCGTCCGCCCGTACTGGGTGAGTTCGGCGCTCCAGGTGTGGCTGAGCCGCTGGTCGCCGGGGAGCAGCCAGGTGAGCGACCAGGGGGTGACGGCCTCGGTGCCGGTGTTCTTCACCGTGACCGTGGTGGTCGAGCCGGTGCTCCAGGGGTGCGAGGAGTAGGTGACGCGGCAGGAGCGGACCGGTCCGGCGCCGTCGCCCGCGTCGTCCAGGTAGGACGCGATGTAGGCGAGCGGGGCGTTCCAGTTGATGGCGACCTCGTTGGTGGCGTAGGAGCCGTTGTCGTCGAGGTAGCACATCGCGGCGGCGCAGCCGGTGAGCTTGGCCGCGGCCTCGGGGTCGCCGGAGGTGGGGGCGGTGAGGTTGGGGCCGCCCGCGAGGGAGCCGGCGGGCGGGTGCGGCAGGGCGGGGTTGCTCTGGTGCGCCCAGACCCGGTGGTGCTGGTTCTGGGAGCTGCGTTCGCCGTAGCCGGTGACGTAGGACTGGTTGAGGGGGTTGCGGCCGAGGAGGTAGTCGGTGCCGCGCAGGACGGCGTCGCGGTAGCGGTCCGTGCCGGTGAGGTCGGCGGCGGTGGCCAGCACGATCATGTTGTTGAGGACCTGGCTGTTGGAGCCCCAGACGTAGTTCTGGCCGGCGGGGGCGTACGGCACGCCGTAGAGCTGGTCCTCGGTCTGGGCGGCGTAGCGGTCGGCGGCCGTGGTCACCACGGAGCGGACCTCGGCGAGCTGGTCGTCGGTCAGGCCGTTGGGGACGGTGGCCAGGGTGAGGACGCCGAGCCCGGCGGTGCCGCCCCACCACATGCCGCCGTCGGCGGGGAAGGCGGCGTCGGTGTCACCGTGCAGGGGCGAGTCGAGGAGGGCCTGGCGGTAGGTCTCCTTGCCGGTGGTGGTGAAGAGTTCGGCGGCGGCCCAGTAGAACTCGTCGGAGACGTCGTCGTCGCTGTACGTGCCGCCGCCGGTGCCGTCGGCGGGGTCGGCGAGCACGTCCGGGTGGGCCTTCGCCGCGGTCCAGGCGGTTTCGGCGGCGGTGCGGCAGCGGGTGGCGAATTCCGCGTCGTACGGGGCGTAGAGCCGGGCGCACTGGGCGGCGGCCGCGGCCAGGTTGAGGGTGGCGGCGGTGGACGGCGGGTGGAGTTCGCGCTGCTGGGGGTCCTGGTCGGGCATCATCGGCAGGCCGGTCCACTGGGCGTCGTGGATCTTGTGGTGGACCATGCCGGCGAGGGGCTGTCCGGCGGGGACCTGCATGCGGAGCATGAAGTCGAGTTCCCAGCGGGCCTCGTCGAGGATGTCGGGCACGCCGTTGCCGTGTTCGGGCACGGCCAGGGCGCCGTCGCCGAGTTCGGCGGACTCGGCCGTGTCGGCGGTCAGGGTGCGCTCGTAGGTGTCCATGAGTTCGGCGACCGCGATGCCGCCGTTGACGACGTACTTGCCGTGGTCGCCGGCGTCGTACCAGCCGCCGCGCACGTCGAGCCGGTAGTCGCAGACGCCGGGCTGGCAGGGCACGTCCGTGTCTCCCTTGTTGGGGGCGACGCCGAGGTGTCCGGCGGGCCGGGCGTACTGCTCGCCGACGAGGTCGCCGTCGATCTCGATGCCGCTGCGGTTCTGGTAGAAGTACGCGAGCGAGTCGCGGCGCAGCGTGTCGTAGAGGTCGGAGCGGATCGAGAAGGGCTCGCTGACCTGGCCGTCCGCCTCGACGGTGTAGCCGTCGCCAGGGGTGGTGACGGAGCTGAAGTCGAAGGTGTGGACGTTCTGCCGGGACGTCGGGTCGGTGCCGCCGGGGACGGTGGTGCCGGTGGCGGCGGCGGTACCGTCGGCGGCGCGCAGGGTCCAGGTCAGGGGCTCGGCCGCGTCGGTGACGAGGGTGCCGTTCTTGGGACCGCGCGGGAGGTAGCCGACCTGGTTGACGCGGACCGGGGAGCCGGTGTCGGGCTCGTACACGGGCGGTTCGGCGCCGCCGCGCAGGGAGACGTCGTCGAGGCAGAACGTGCCCGCCGCGCCGCCGCCGATCTGGAAGGCGACCTGGGCCGCGTCGCGGTCGGTCGTCGCGGTGAAGACATGGGTGACCGGGACGGCCTCGGTGCCGATGGTGTCGGTGGCCGAGAGGTCGGTGGTGTACGGGTCGGTGGCCATCTGGACGTTGGTGTGGATGGCCAGCGGGGCGGTGGAGGTGGCCGTGTAGGTGAGGGTGTACGACTCCCCCGCGACGAGCGGGATGTCGTTCTGCCCGATGATCACGTCCCAGGGATTGGCGGTCCCGGCCGGCACGTCCGCGCAGAGGCGGCCGTCGGTGACGGCCGCGGTGGTGTTGGCGGTCCACCACCAGGGGGCGGTTCCGACGGAGAAGTCGCCGTTGGTGATCTGTTCGGGGGCCGGGTCGCCGTCCTCGGCGGCGGCTCCGGGGGCGGTGAGGGCGCCGCCGGCGAGCGCGGCGAGGGCCAGCGCGGCGAGGACGCGGCGCCTGCGGCGTGCGCGGGTGCGGCCCGTGGGGGGCGGGGGCGTGGAGGCGTTCACCGGGAGCCTTTCGGTAGGGGTGGGGGCACGTTCCGGCAACACGACAAACCCAGCGGTGTGGGAACGCTCCCACGGCATGCGAACAGCGCCGGGGAGGCACTGTGGGAGCGTTCCCACACCGCCGTGACGCCATTGTGAACGCCGGGGCGTTTGTTGCGCCAGGGTCATGACAGGAGCGCCTTGCCGGGCCGGGGTGCGCGTTCCGTTCGGTGGGTGGGGGTCCGGGGTCCCTCCGGGGAGACTCCTCAAACGACGAACGTGCGGGCACCACGCGTACGAACCCCGGTCTGTGTTCGTCGTTCTGCGGGGACTCCCCTGCACGCCCCCGGACCCGGCCGTCGTGCGTCTGCGACAAGTGGATCCACCGGCGGAAAGACGCTGAACCGGCGTCGGGTGGGGGCGTGCAGGGGTGTCCCCGCAGGAAATGGCGTACGACCCGAGTCCCCTACATACCCGGGTGAACACGCCATTTCCGAGGAGTCACCCCGGAGGGACCCCACCCCCACCCACCGAGCATGGGCGCACCCCCGCACCCCCGGAGGGCTACGCGTCGAGCACGTCGCGCCATTCGCGTACCGCCGCCGTGTCGACCGGCCCCGACCAGCCGCCCCGGCGGGCGGCGCCGCCGATGTGGAAGGCGTCGATACCGGCGTCCAGCAGCTCCGGCAGGTGCTCAAGACGCAGTCCGCCGCCGACGAGGATCTGCGGCTCGTACCCGGGCTCGCCCTTGCGCGCCGCCTCGACCACGAGCGTCGGGATGCCCTCGTCGACCCCGGCGGCCGAACCGGCGGTGAGATACGTGTCCAGGCCGGGCAGGTCCGCGAGGTCCTTGCGCAGTGCGTCCCGGTCGGCGGCGCGGTCGATCGCGCGGTGGAAGGTCCAGTGACAGCCGTCCAGCTCCGCCACGATCCGCTCGACGGCGACCAGGTCGGGGCGGCCCTCCGCGTCCAGGAAGCCCAGCACGAACTCGTTCGCGCCCTCGGCCCGCAGCTCGCGCGCCTTGCGCACGAGGACGTCGATGTCACCGGCCGCGAAGCCGTCGGCCACCCTGAGCATCACCCGCAGCGGAATGTCCACCGCGGCACGGATCGCCGCGAAGGTGGCACAGGACGGGGTGAGGCCGTCGGCCGCCATGTCGGTGACCAGCTCAAGCCGGTCCGCACCACCCGCCTGGGCGGCGACCGCGTCCTCCGCGTCGAGAGCGATCACCTCCAGGACTGCACGGTTGCTCATGGGAACCCAATCTTCCAGGAAGCAGCTATAGGTCTAGTCCAATGCCAGCCTACGGGGCGGTAGGCCCGGGGCGCAGCCTCACCGCGAACGTGAAGATACGCGAGGCCGGACGCCGGACCCGCGACCGGACGCGCGCGACCCCGGATTCCCCACCGGATCACCCTTGCGTTTACATAGGGGGTGGGGGTATACCTGAAGACGGAAGAGATACCCCCCAGGGGTATGAACGACCGAGTGGGAGACGACCGGGACGACACCCGGTCCGGAAACGGCCCGGTCGGGAAGGTCCCTACGAGCAAGGAGGCACCGTGTCCGCGCAGACCGCAGACACCATCGGCGTCACCGCGTCCGGTGACACCGCAGGTACCGGCGTCGCGACAGAGGTCGAACTCGCCATCGGCGGAATGACCTGTGCCTCGTGCGCGGCCCGGATCGAGAAGAAGCTCAACCGGATGGACGGCGTCGAGGCCACCGTCAACTACGCCACCGAGAAGGCCAAGGTCAGCTACCGGGGCGCGGACCTCACCGTCCAGGACCTGATCGCCACGGTCGAGAAGACCGGCTACACCGCCCACCAGCCCGCTCCCCCGGCCGCCCGGCCCGCCTCCGCGGACGCGGCTCCGGCCGGAGAGGCGGACGGGACGGCGGACGAGCTGCGCCCGCTGCGGCAGCGGCTGATCACGGCGGTGCTGCTCGCGGTGCCGGTGATCGCCATGTCGATGATCCCCGCGCTCCAGTTCGACAACTGGCAGTGGCTCTCCCTCACCCTGACCGCCCCGGTCGTCACCTACGCCGCCTGGCCGTTCCACCGGGCCGCGTGGACCAACGCCCGGCACGGCGCGGCCACCATGGACACGCTGATCTCGGTCGGCACCTCGGCCGCCTTCCTCTGGTCCCTGTGGGCACTGTTCTTCGGAACGGCCGGGATGACCGGGATGACCCACCCCTTCGAGCTGACCATCGGCCGCAGCGACGGCTCCGGGAACATCTATCTGGAGGCCGCCGCCGGCGTCACCGCGTTCATCCTGGCCGGGCGCTACTTCGAGGCCCGTTCCAAGCGGAAGGCGGGCGCCGCGCTGAAGGCCCTGCTCGAACTGGGCGCGAAGGAGGTCACCGTCCTGCGCGACGGCCGCGAGGTCACCGTGGACACCGCGGACCTGGTGGTCGGGGACCGCTTCCTGGTCCGGCCGGGCGAGAAGATCGCCACGGACGGCACGGTGGTGGAGGGCAGCTCGGCGGTCGACGCCTCGATGCTGACCGGTGAGTCCGTGCCCGTCGAGGTCGGCGTCGGCGACCAGGTGACCGGAGCGACGCTGAACGCGGGCGGCCGGCTGGTCGTGGAGGCGACCCGGGTCGGTGCCGACACCCAGCTCGCCCGGATGGCCAAGCTCGTCGAGGACGCGCAGAACGGCAAGGCCTCGGCGCAGCGGCTGGCCGACCGGATCTCGGCGGTCTTCGTCCCGGTCGTCATCGCGCTCGCCCTCGGCACGCTGGGCTACTGGCTGGGCACCGGGGAGGGTCTGACGGCCGCGTTCACGGCGGCGGTCGCCGTCCTGATCATCGCCTGCCCCTGCGCCCTGGGCCTGGCCACCCCGACCGCCCTCATGGTCGGCACCGGACGCGGCGCCCAGCTCGGCATCCTCATCAAGGGCCCCGAAGTCCTGGAGACCACCCGCCGCGTCGACACCATCGTCCTGGACAAGACCGGCACCGTCACCACCGGCCGCATGACCCTCCAGACCGTCCACACCGCCCCCGGCACCACCGAGACCGACGTCCTGCGCCTCGCCGGAGCCCTGGAACACGCCTCCGAACACCCCATCGCCCAGGCCGTCGCCACCGGAGCCACCGAGCGCACCGGAGCCCCGCTCCCCACCCCCGAGGACTTCGCGAACGTCCCCGGGCTGGGTGTTCAGGGTGTCGTCGAGGGCCACGCCGTCCTCGTCGGCCGGGAGCAGCTGCTGGCCGAGTGGGAGATCCGGCTGCCGGAGGAGCTTGCGCTCCGCAAGGCGGAGGCGGAGAAGGCGGGCCGGACCGCCATCGCGGTCGCCTGGGACGGCGAGGCACGCGCGGTCGTCGAGGTCGCCGACGCCGTCAAGGACACCAGTGCCGAGGCCATCGGGCGGCTGCGCCGCCTGGGGCTGAAGCCGATCCTGCTGACCGGGGACAACCGGGCGGTCGCGGAGTCGGTCGCCGCCGAGGTCGGGATCGACGAGGTGTACGCCGAGGTCATGCCGCAGGACAAGGTCGATGTCGTCAAGCGCCTCCAGGAGCAGGGCCGTTCGGTCGCGATGGTCGGGGACGGCGTCAACGACGCCGCCGCGCTCGCCCAGGCCGATCTGGGCCTGGCGATGGGCACCGGCACGGACGCGGCCATCGAGGCCGGGGACCTGACCCTGGTGCGCGGGGACCTGCGGGCCGCCGCGGACGCGATCCGGCTCTCGCGCCGGACGCTCGGCACCATCCGGACCAACCTGTTCTGGGCCTTCGCGTACAACGTGGCCGCGCTGCCGCTGGCCGCGATGGGGCTGCTGAACCCGATGATCGCCGGTGCGGCGATGGCGTTCTCGTCGGTGTTCGTCGTCGGCAACTCGCTGCGGCTGCGCGGGTTCCGCGCCGGCTCGTAGGCCCGTCGTACGACGGCCGGGCCCGGCTCCTCCAGGGGAGCCGGGCCCGGCCTTGTGCGGGGTGTCCGGGGCGGGTCAGCTGTCCGCCGGGACCCGGCCGCCGGTGTACCGCGCGAGGCGTTCTTCGAGGCGGGTGCGGCGCTCCGGCCACTCCTCGGCCGTGATCGAGAAGATCGCCGAATCGCGGAAGCGCCCCTCCTCGCCGGGCACGGAGGACCGGGACCAGTTGCGCAGCACGCCCTCGAAGCGCGCGCCGACCGATTCGATGGCGGCCCGGGACCGGCTGTTGCGGGCGTCGGTCTTCAGGTCGACCCGGCCCACCCCCCAGACCTCGAACGCGTGCCGGAACAGCAGGTACTTGGCCTCGGCGTTGATGCCCGTGCCCTGGGCGGAGGCGGCGAGCCAGGTGTAGCCGACCTCGATCGCGCTCAGGGTGTCCGGGCCGAGCCAGTGGCGCGGCTCCCAGTAGGACGTGGCGCCGACCACCCGTCCGGTCGTCCGGTCGATCTGCGCGTAGGGCGCGAGCTTTCCGGCGGCGACGCGGGCCAGCTGGGTGTCGATGTACTCCCCGGCCCCCTCCGGACCGGGGACCCAGGTGAATCCGTACGAGTCGCGGTTCTCCTCGGCGGCGCGGAACAGCCCTTCCGCGTGGTGGTGTCCCAGGGGCTCCAGCCGTACCCGGTCACCTTCCAGAACCGGTCCCTCCAACACGAAAGCCATCGTCCACCTGCCCAGTCGCCGTACGGAATGTCGTGCGCAGCCTTCCAGAGGCCGCGCGGCCCTGTCGTGCGGTTTTGTCCGTGCCGCGGCCCCTCAACGCACCCCCGGGCCTGCGGCGTTGTCAGTGGCCGCGCCTACGATCGGGCCCATGACGACCTGGCTGCACGACACGTTCCCCGACCATGAGGTGAACCTCGTGTTCGCCCGGGGCCTGCCCGCCGAGAGCTTCTTCGAGGGGCTGCGCGCGCAGGGCCGTCCACCGCTCGCCCACGGAGAGGCGGACGGCTGGGCCTGGGCCGTGCACGACATGATCGACGAGGAGGACGAGGACTACGAGTTGATCGATTACGACCGCGTCTGCCCGCAGGGCGCGGAGGTCGTCGTCTTCGTGACCGAGCCGTGCAGCGCGAAGGCGCACGGTCCCCAGTTCGAGTACCACCGCGACGGGCGCACGGTCCTCTTCTTCAGCTTCGAGGACTACGGGCAGCAGCGCGTCGGGGACAACCCCGACCATCTGTCGGCCGAGCTGCTCGCGGCGGGCCTGATCGGTCCCGGGTCGGAGTGCGAGGAGTGGAAGGACGGCACGCACGACTGCTCCGACCACTCGGACGACGACGAGATACGGCTGGTGCGGACGATCGCCGACGCCTTCGGCCTGCCCTCCCCGCCGCTGGCCGCCCTGCCGCCCGTCACCCGGGCCTCCGCCCCGCCGTTCGTCTCCCCCGGTCCTGCGGCCGGGGCGGGCCCGGTCGTCGCCCCGGGGACGTACGCCCTGCACGCCCGCGGGATCGGCGGGAGCGAGCTGGCCGCCGTATGCGCGGAGGCCGGGTATCCGGTCCGGACGGAGGGCGAGTCGGGCGGCTGGGCCTGGGTGACGTGGGACGCGGCGGCGGTGTCCGGCGGCAAGGTCTCCGAGCTGGCCGGTCACCTGACCGGGTACCGCTACACGGAGCGCTTCGGCGGGCCGGGCCGGGTCGAGACGGTGTTCCTCGCCGGCACCCCCGCGTGCACCTGCACGAACGGACTGAACCGCAGCATTCAGCACTGCGACGACCACCCCCTCCAGTTCATCAACAGCGGAGGAGGGTTCGGACGGACCTACTTCAACGTCAGCGGGGACCGCGCCTCACGGCGCCACGGGGATCTGCTGGTCGGCGCGTTGCTGGCGGCCGGAATAGTCGGACGTGACGCCTCTGCCGCCGGCGGTCCCCCGGTCGACGCCGACGGTTCCCTGACGCTGCGCATCATCGCGGACCATTTCGGGCTGCCCACGACCGCGTGACGGCGCACCGGCCGGGGCGCGGGCTCACCTCCGGCCGGCCGCCGGGGCGCGGACGAAGCGGACCGGGGTGCCCGGGACGGCCTGGGCGGCCGCGGCGAGCGCCGGTGCGGCGACCACGCCGACGACCGGATAACCCCCGGTCGTCGGATGGTCGTTGAGGAAGACGACCGGCCGTCCGTCAGGCGGGACCTGGACGGCGCCGAGCACCATGCCCTCGCTGGGCAGCTCGCCCGCCCGCCCGCGCGCGAGGGGCGGTCCCTCGGTGCGCAGGCCGATGCGGTTGCTCTGCGGGGCGACGCGGTAGGGCGCGGTGGTGAGCGTACGGAGGGCGGCGGGGGTGAACCAGGTGTGGCGCGGCCCGAGGTGCAGCGGCAGGACGAGCACCCCGGGCGCCCCGGCCCACGGCACCGCGTCGTCCACCGGGGCACCGCCCCGCACCGGCTGCCCGAGCGGCAGGACGTCCCCGTCGCGCAGGGGCGCCGGGCCCAGCCCGGAGAGCAGGTCAGCCGCCCTGCTGCCGAGCACCGGGGGCACCGCGACACCGCCCGCGAACGCCACATAGCCGCGCAGTCCGTGCTCCGCGTGCCCCACGTCCAGCACGGCACCGCCCGGCACCCGCACCGGGGCGCCCCACGCCACCGGCCGCCCGTCCACCGTCACCCGGCACGGCGCCCCGCCCACGACCACACGCACCGCGTGGTCCGGGCGCACCGCGCAGCCGGTGGCGGTCGTCTCCAGGAGCGCGGCCCCGGCGGGGTTCCCGGCCAGCCGGTTGGCCAGCCGCGCGGCCGGTGCGTCCAGGGCCCCGGCCCGTCCGACGCCGAGATGCGCGTGGCCCGGCCGGCCCTCGTCCTGCACGGTGGTCAGCGCACCGGCCCGGACGACGTGCAGGAAGGCGTACGGCGTCTCCGCGTCCCCGCCCTCCGTCGCCCCGTCCCGGGGCCCCGGCAGCACCGCCCCGCTCCCCGCGCCCCCGTACGGCGTCATCGCGCGGCCTCCACGAAGCGGACGCGGGTCCCCGGGGTCAGGAGGGCGGCCGGTTCGCGGGCCGGGTCCCAGAGGGGGGCGGGGTCCGGCAGATGCCCGATGAGCTGCCAGCCGCCCGGGGACGGACGCGGGTAGACCCCGGTGTACGGGCCGGCCAGCGCCACCGCGCCCGCCGGGACCCTGGTCCGGGGCGTGGCCCGGCGCGGCAGGTGGAGGGGGCCGGGCAGCCCGGTGAGATAGCCGAACCCGGGGGCGAACCCGCAGAACGCGACCCGGAATTCCGTCTCCGCGTGGATCCGGGCCACGTCTCCGGCGGCCACGCCCCAGGCCCCGGCGACCTCGGCCAGGTCCGGCCCGTCGTAGACCACCGGAAGCTCGACCACCGCACCGGAACCGGACGGCGGCGGCGGAACGGTCCAGGTCCGCAGCTCCCGGGCGAGCGCGGCCGCCCCGCCGGCGGCGATCCCGTCGAGGAGCACCGTCCGTTCGCCGGGCACGATGTCCCGCACCTGCGGCAGCGCACCGGCCGCGCGACGGCGCATCACCTCCGTGTGGAAGGCGTCCGCGTCCTCCCGGTGCGCCAGTTCCACGAGCAGGGCTCCGGGCCCGGCGGGCAGGACGGTCGGCGGGGCGGTGCGGGGGGCGGGGTGGCCGGTGTCCGTGCCGTGCCCCACGCCCACGGTCCGTTCCGCGCTCATGCCGTGAACGCCTGTACGGTGACGCCGGCTTCCTCCAGCGCGGTGCGCACGCGCCGGGCGAGGGCCGCCGCGCCGGGGGTGTCGCCGTGGACGCAGAGGGAGCGGGCGGCGACGGGTATGCGGCGGCCGTCGGCCCCGGTCACGGAGCGCTCGACGGCGAAGGCCACGCCCCGGCGTACGACCTCGTCCGCGTCGTGCACCACCGCGCCGGGCTCCGTCCGGGGGACGAGGGTGCCCTGCGGGGTGTAGGCGCGGTCGGCGAAGGCCTCCTCGACGGCGGGCAGTCCGGCGTCGGCGGCCCGGTCGAGCAGCCGGGAGCCGGGGAGCCCGAGGACGGCGAGACGGCCCCCGGCCAGCCGTACGCCCTCGATCACGGCGGCGGCCTGCTCGTCGTCGCGGACGGTGCGGTTGTAGAGGGCGCCGTGCGGTTTGACGTACGAGACCCGGGAGCCGGCGGCCTCGGCGAACACCCGCAGCGCGCCGATCTGGTAGGCGATCTCGGCGGCCAGTTCGGCGGCGGGCACGTCCATGGCGCGGCGGCCGAAGCCCGCGAGGTCGCGGTAGGAGACCTGGGCGCCGATCCGTACGCCGCGCTCGGCCGCCGCCGCGCAGACCCGGCGCATCACGGAGGCGTCGCCCGCGTGGAAGCCGCAGGCGACATTGGCGCTGGTCACGCAGGTGAGCAGGGCTTCGTCGTCGGTGAGCGTCCAGCGCCCGAAGCCCTCGCCGAGGTCCGCGTTGAGGTCCATGACCGCGACGGGGCCGGGCCGCCCCTGCGCGCCCGGTCCGTCCGTGAGTTGCGTCGGATTCGTCACGGGCGCACCGTAGCGCCCGCGCCGGGCCGCCGGTCCGGGTGTCTCAGCCGAAGAGGTTCAGCTCCGCCTCCCGTACGCCCTCCAGCGCGTACCGCGTCCCCACCAGAGGCCTGCCCGAGACCAGCCGGACGAGGGTGGCGCCGTCGCCCCGGTAGCGGCCGGGCCCGCGGTCCTCCCGCGCGGTGCCGACGGCCAGCTCCTCGCCGCTTCCGGTGAGTTCGGCGACGTACGCCGCGGCCTTGACCTGCCGGGCGCGTGGGCCGATCAGCCGCAGGGCGTACGGGAGTCCGGGCCCCTCGTACGCGCCGGGCAGGCCCCAGGCGGCGCGGACGTCGCCCGCGTGGATCCACTCGCCGAGGGCGACCGCGTCCAGCACCCCGCCCGCGGCGGCGATCGCGGCCCCTGCCTCGGTCATCCCGTGCTCCAGCTCGTCGATCACCTGCTCCACGGTCCAGCCGGCCCGCTCCGCGATGTCCCGGTCGTTGCACTCGGGGCTGAAGACGTCCGGTCCGAACCGGCTCTCCACCACCCGGTTCAGGGCGGAGCCGCAGTGCGCGAGCAGATCGCGCACCGTCCAGCCGGGGCAGGCGGTCCGCAGCTCGAAGTCGGCGGCCGGGGCGGCCCGGAGCAGCGGGACGAGGAGGTCCCGTTCGGTGCGGAGGAGGAGACCGGGCAGCTCGGGATCACGTGAGTCAGTCACGCGCCCATCCAATCACCGGGGCCCCCGGGCACCCGTCCGTGATACCGGAAACGCGCATACTCAATTACCCTGAGTATCAAGAGTGTTGGCAGTCACCCGGAGACTCCTGGAGCCGTCGTGTCCCTGTTGATCGATCTGGCCGGCCACCTTGCCCCCCACTTCTCCTTCTTCGCCTCCCGGGTGGCGGAGGGTGCCCTTCAGCGCGCCTCCGACCGGACGGTCGACGCCGGTGAGGACTTCTTCCGCGGCCTGGTCCGCCCGGACGCGCGGGCGGACGACGCCGGGGACGCGCTCCCGCCGGAGACCGCCGGTGAACTGCTCCGCATGTTCGGGGAGCTGGACCCCGCCGACCGCGCCCGGCTCGTGGAGGCGCTGCGGACCTGGCTGGACGGCTCCGCGGACGGCGCGGCCGATCTCGTCGGGCTCGTGGACGCCCGGCGGCCGGCGCCCGCTCCCGCCCCGTCGTCGATCTCGATGACGTCGACCGGCGACAACAACACGCTGATCGGCCGGATCGACCGGATCGAGAACTTCAACCCCGCCCCGAGAGCCGACCGGCCATGAGCCAGGACCCCGGCGGCGGACAGCGGGTCAACGTCCGGTCGACCGGTGACGGGAACACGCTCATCGGCTCGATCGGCGTGCTGATGCAGGTCTTCAGCCGGCGGGCCTCGTTCGTCACGGGCTGGCTGTTCCTCGTGCTGTCCGTCGTCCTCGCCGGGTACGCCGTGTGGAACTGGCCCGGCGGTTCGCGCGGGCAGTACGCCGTCTTCTTCGTCTTCCTGCTGCTCGCCTTCCTCGCCGCCGTCGCCCACATCGGCATCCGCGCGCCCGAGCGCGCCCGGACCGGTGGGGCGCACCCGGCCCCCCGGGACGGCGCACGGGCCCTGCTGCCGGATCTGCTGCTCATCGCCTCGCTCGTCTTCTCGCTGATCGGCTGGTGGTCGTTCCAGAACGTGGTGCGCGGCGGCGAGGTGACGACGGCGATCCAGGTGCGCGGGAAGCAGCCGCTGACCGACGCGCCGGGCAGTGTCCTCACGCTGACGATGCCGCAGCCGGACCGGGCCGACCGGCGGGACCGGCTGCGGCTCACCCTGGAGATCGGCGAGGACGACCCGGACGCGCCGGCCTGCTCCCACAAGACGCGGGTGGTGCTCACCGCGCTCACCGAGGGTGTCACCCCGCGCCAGTCCGACCTGCCCGCCCGTTCCACCACCGACTTCGCCCTCGGGGATCTCGCCGACCGGGCCGGTGCCTCCTTCGAACTGCGGGTGCGGACCGATGAGGGCTGCACCCTGCGGCTGGTGGACCGGCAGGGCGTCATGCACAACGACTGACGGACCACTCACCCAGGGAACGAGGCAGGAGAGATGGCAGGAGCAGCCCGGCACCGCCGGGCGAGGGCCGTCGCGGCGGCGCTCGCGGCAGCCGTTCTGTACGTGTCCACGACCGGCTGCGATTCCGACCCTCCGTCGATCCTCGACAACGACACGGAGGTCGGGGCCAAGAGCGACCAGCCCGGTACGAGCTACTCGCCGCACGACGGCGAGTACAACGGCTTCGACATCGCCGTGGTCGGCACGCTCATGAACATGCTCGGCTACGAGACCCCGCGCTTCAGCGGTGTGCTCTCCAAGAACCGGGCGAAGCTGCTGCACGACGGCGATGTGCAGCTGGTGGCGGCGACCTACTCCATCACCCCGTCCCGGATGGCGCCCAAGGACAAGGGCGGCGACGACCTCGACTTCGTCGGTCCGTACGCCTCCACCCAGCAGGGCTTCCTGATCCGGGACGCCGACCGGAGCATCCGGTCGCTGGCCGATCTCAGCGGCAAGGTCGTCTGCGTGTGGAAGGGCACCACGTCCGCGAACGAGCTGAGCAAACCGGCCCACGACAAGATCGTGAAGCGGGTCGAGGAGGACGCGAACTACTGCGTGAACGCGCTGAAGAACAAGGAGGTCGACGCGGTCTCCACGGACCAGCTGATCCTGTACGGGTTCATGGACGCCAATCCGTCGCTCCGGGTCGTGGACGGCATCAAGTTCGGGGAGCCCAACGACTACGGCATCGCCATGGCCAAGGGCCATCGCAAGGACTGCGTCCGGCTGCGCGACAAGCTCACGCAGTACCTCAGCAAGGCGACCGCCTGGGAGAACGACTTCCGGAACAACCTTCCGGCCGTCCCCAAGGCGACCCGTGACGAGGCCCGGCCCACCGAGGACGAGGTCATGGCCCTGTCCTGCGTGGACCGGCCGGGCGACAGCCCACCGGACTGACGGCCGGCGGAGAACTCCGTACAGGCCCTGGGGCGTGTCCTAGAGTCGCCGCCATGACCGAGAGCGCGCGGAGTCTCCGCACCCGCTGGCAGGACACCCTCGTCGCCGTCCGGGGCGGCGAGGGCCCCGATCCGCTGCCGTACGCCGACAACCTCCTGGCGCGGTGGGCCGAGCCCCAGCGCCGGTACCACACGACCGGCCATCTGGCGGCGGTGCTCGACCACGTCGACACGCTGGCCGCCCACGCCGAGGACGCGGACGCGGTCCGGCTGGCCGCCTGGTTCCACGACGCGGTCTACCGGCCGGACCGCTCGGAGAACGAGGAGCGCAGCGCCGTCCTCGCCGAGCGGGCCCTGGCCGAGGCGGGCGTGGACGCGGCGACGACGGCCGAGGTGGCCCGGCTGGTCCGGCTGACCGTCTCCCACGACCCGGCCCCCGGAGACCGCAACGGCGAGGTGCTGTGCGACGCGGACCTGGCGGTCCTGGCGGGGTCGCCGGAGGAGTACGCGGCGTACGCGGCCCGGGTCCGCGAGGAGTACGGCTTCGTGCCCGACGACGCGTTCCGGGAGGGCCGGGCGGCCGTGCTGCGGCAGCTCCTCGGACTGCCGAGGCTGTTCCGTACGCCGGAGGGGGCAAAGCGGTGGGAGGAGCGGGCCCGCCACAACCTCGCCACGGAGCTGGGCCTGCTCGCCGGCTGAGCGCGGACGGAAGCGGGGCGCGGGGGCTCGTGGGGCGGCTCGCCCAGACGTACGGGAATGCGGGGCACGATCGCACTGTTGCGAGGTGTCATGCCCGACTCCACCGCCAGCCGCACCCGTATGCCGCTCGCCGTATACATACTCGGCCTCTCGGTCTTCGCACTCGGCACGAGCGAGTTCATGCTCTCCGGGCTGCTGCCGCCGATCGCCGACGACATGAACGTGTCGATCCCGCGCGCCGGTCTCCTCATCTCCGCCTTCGCGATCGGCATGGTGATCGGCGCCCCGCTGCTCGCCGTGGCGACGCTCCGGCTGCCGCGCCGCACCACGCTCATCGCGCTGATCTCCGTCTTCGGCCTCGGCCAGGTCGCGGGCGCGCTGGCACCGACGTACGAGGTGCTGTTCGCCTCCCGGGTGGTCAGCGCGTTCGCGTGCGCCGGGTTCTGGGCGGTCGGGGCGGCCGTCGCCATCGCGATGGTGCCGGTGAACGCGCGGGCCCGCGCGATGGCGGTGATGATCGGCGGGCTCTCCATCGCCAATGTGCTCGGGGTGCCGCTGGGTGCCTTCCTCGGCGAGAACCTGGGCTGGCGCTCGGCGTTCTGGGCGGTCGGCGCGGCCTCGGCCGTGGCCCTCGTCGGGGTGTCGACGCTGATCCCCAGGATTCCGCTGCCCGAGGAGAAGCCGCAGCTCAAGCGGGAGATGGCGATCTACCGGGACCGCCAGGTGTGGCTGTCGATCGTGGTCACGGCGCTGGCGGCGGGCGGGGTGTTCTGCGCGTTCAGCTATCTGGCGCCGCTGCTGACGGACGTGGCGGGGCTGGACTCGGGCTGGGTGCCGACCGTGCTGGCGCTGTTCGGCGTCGGGGCGCTGGTCGGTACGACGATCGGCGGCCGGGTCGCGGACGCGCACCTCTTCGGGGTGCTGCTGAGCGGGATCGCGGCCTCGACGGTGTTCCTGGCGGCGCTGGCCCTGTTCGGGGCGAACCAGGCGGCGGTGATCGTCCTCTCGTTCCTGCTCGGCGTCTCCGCGTTCTACACCGCTCCGGCGCTGAACGCCCGGATGTTCAACGTGGCGGGCGCGGCCCCCACGCTGGCCGGGGCGACGACCACGGCCGCGTTCAACCTGGGCAACACCGGTGGCCCGTGGCTCGGCGGCACGGTGATCGACCTGGACCTCGGATACGCGGCGACCGCGTGGGCGGGGGCCGCGATGACCGTGCTCGCCCTGGCCGCGGTGGTGGTCTCGCTGCGGCTCCAGCGCCGGAGCCCCTCGGCGTCCCGGCTGGTGACGGGGGCCCCGGCGGCGGCGGCGCGGGACGCGGCGGAGGTGTGCGCGCCCACGTCGGGCGGCTGAGGGCGGGCGGTTCGGACAGGCGGCTCAGACGGACGGGAGCGGTCCGGGGGCTGCCGGGCCGGGGGCCGGGCGGCCCTTGGGGCGGCGCAGTCCGGCCTCGGTGATGCGGCGCACCAGTTCCTTGGAGCCGATCTGCCGGGCCCCGGCCCGCACGGCGTCCTCGTACCGGGCCGCCGGCACGTCGTAGTGGTCGCGTTCGAAGGCGCGGGGCGGGCAGCCGATGGACGCGGCGAAGGCGTGCAGTTCCTCGAAGGACACGTCGCTGACCAGGTGCGACCAGAACCGGCCGTGTCCGGGCCAGTCCGGCGGGTCGATGTAGACGGTCACGGCCGCAGTATCCCCGTCAGTCCGCCGACCGGGGCGACGGCCACCGCCGCCTTCGCGCAGACCCAGTGCGGGTCGGGGCCCAGCTCGGGCTCGACGTCCAGGGCGTGCGGGTCGCCCGCGTCGCAGACCGGGCAGAGCGGCCAGCGGCCGTACCGCTCCAGCAGGGCGTCCTGCACGTCCTGGGCGACGAGCCCGGTGAGGAACTCCGCTCCTTCCGGCCACTGCTCCACCCACCAGCGCCGGTGCGTCACCGCGTCCTCGACCAGCGAGACGATCTGCGCCTCCGCCACGTCTCCGGCGGCGAGATCGGCCATGACCAGTGCGCGGGCGGTGTGCAGCGCCTGCTCCAGGGGGTTCGTCTCCATGCAGCCATTGTCCACCCGGCGCCCGGACGCCCTGGCGAAAAGGGGGGTTGACGGACAGGAGGGTTGAAAATATCTTTCAAAGGTGACCCATGACCTGAAGGAAAGTTTCAGCCCGGATTCGCCGCCCGCGCCCGCCGCGCTGGCGGCCAAGGTGCGGACCCTCGCGCCGTCCATGACCCGCTCGATGCAGCGGGTCGCCGAGGCCGTCGCCGGTGACCCGGCCGGCTGCGCCGCCCTCACGGTCACCGGTCTCGCCGAGCTGACGGGCACCAGCGAGGCCACCGTGGTCCGCACGGCCCGCCTCCTCGGCTACCCCGGCTACCGCGATCTGCGCCTCGCGCTGGCCGGTCTCGCCGCCCACCAGCAGTCCGGCCGGGCCCCGGCCGTCACCGCGGACATAGCGGTGGACGACCCGATCGCCGACGTGGTCGCCAAGCTGGCCTACGACGAGCAGCAGACCCTCGCCGACACCGCCGCCGGGCTCGACACGGTGCAGCTGGGCGCCGCGGTGGCCGCCGCCGCGACCGCGCGCCGGATCGACATCTACGGCGTGGGCGCCTCCTCGCTGGTCGGCCAGGACCTCGCGCAGAAGCTCGCCCGCATCGGCCTGATCGCCCACTCCCACACCGACCCGCACCTCGCGGTGACCAACGCCGTGCAGCTGCGCTCCGGCGACGTGGCCATCGCGATCACGCACTCCGGCTCGACGGGCGACGTCATAGAGCCGCTGCGGGTCGCCTTCGACCGGGGCGCGACGACGATCGCCATCACCGGCCGCCCGGACGGGCCCGTGACGCAGTACGCCGACCATGTGCTGACCACGTCGACCGCCCGCGAGAGCGAGCTGCGCCCGGCCGCCATGTCCAGCCGCACCAGCCAGCTGCTGGTGGTCGACTGCCTGTTCATAGGGGTCGCCCAGCGGACGTACGAGACGGCGGCCCCGGCGCTCGCCGCCTCGTACGAGGCGCTGGCGCACCGCCACACCCCGCGCACCCGCTGACACCCGGCCCTCCGGCACCCGCACACACACGCACCCGCACCCGCACCCGCACCCGCACCCGCGGAACCGTACGTACGAGTTCAAGAAAGCAGAGCCGCTCTCCATGACCTCCCTCACCGACACCGGCGCCACCCCCTCCGACGGATACGGCTCCGACCGGCCCGGCTCCGACGGACCGGGTTCCGACGGATACGGCGAGCTGCGCGCCCAGCTCGCCACCCTCACCACCGAGGCGTTCCGCCCCGAGCTCGCCGAGATCGACCGGCTCGACACGGCGGAGATCGCCCGGATCATGAACGGCGAGGACCGTTCGGTGCCCGCCGCCGTGGGTGAGCGGCTGCCCGAGATCGCCGCCGCGATCGACGCCCTCGCCGAGCGGATGGCGCGCGGCGGCCGGCTGATCTACGCGGGCGCGGGCACGGCGGGCCGGCTCGGGGTGCTGGACGCCAGCGAGTGCCCGCCCACGTTCAACACGGACCCGGCCGAGGTGATCGGCCTGATCGCGGGCGGCCCGTCCGCGATGATCACCGCCGTCGAGGGCGCGGAGGACAGCAAGGAGCTGGCCGCCGCCGACCTCGAAGGCCTCGGTCTGACCGCCGACGACACGGTGGTCGGCATCTCCGCCTCCGGCCGTACGCCGTACGCGGTCGGCGCGGTCGAGCACGCCCGCGCGAAGGGCGCGCTGACCATCGGTCTGTCCTGCAACGCGGACTCCGCGCTGGGCGCCGCCGCCGAGCACCCGGTCGAGGTCGTCGTCGGGCCGGAGCTGCTGACCGGTTCGACCCGGCTCAAGGCCGGCACGGCCCAGAAGCTCGTCCTCAACATGCTCTCGACGATCACGATGATCCGGCTCGGCAAGACGTACGGGAACCTGATGGTCGACGTCCGCGCCTCCAACGAGAAGCTGCGGGCCCGCTCGCGGCGGATCGTCTCGCTGGCCACCGGTGCCTCCGACGAGGAGATCGAGGCCGCGCTCGCCGCGACGGACGGCGAGGTGAAGAACGCCATCCTCACGATCCTGGGCCAGGTCGACGGCCCCACCGCGGCCACGCTGCTGTCCGCGTCGGACGGCCATCTGCGCGCCGCCCTCGCCGCCGCCACCCCCCGCACCACCTGACCCACGCTCCACCTCCGCACCTCCCGCACAGCAAGGCACCACGCACCATGGCTACAGAAGACAAGAACCGCGCCACCGCCGCCGCGATCCTTCCGCTCGTCGGTGGCGCCGCGAACGTCAGCTCCATCGCCCACTGCATGACCCGGCTCCGGCTCGGGCTGCGCGACCGCTCCCTCGTCCAGGACGAGGCGCTGAAGGCGGTCCCCGCCGTGATGGGCGTGGTCGAGGACGACACGTACCAGATCGTGCTCGGCCCCGGCACGGTCGCCCGGGTCACCCCGGAGTTCGAGAAGCTGGTCGAGGAGGGGAAGGCCGGGGCGCCGTCCCCGGCTCCCGCCCCGGCCGACGGCGAGCCCGCCGCTCCGCTCACGGCGGAGGAGCTGGCCGCTCAGGGCGCCGCGATGAAGGCGGCCCGCAAGGCGAAGAACGCCACCCCGTTCAAGCTGTTCCTGCGCAGGATCGCGAACATCTTCGTGCCGCTGATCCCGGCCCTGATCGGCTGCGGCATCATCGCCGGCCTCAACGGCCTGCTGGTCAACCTGGAGTGGCTGCCCTCCGTCACCCCGGCCCTCGCCGCGATGGCCTCCGGCTTCATGGCGCTCATCGCGGTCTTCGTCGGCTACAACACGGCGAAGGAGTTCGGCGGCACGCCGATCCTCGGCGGCGCGGTCGCGGCCATCATCGTCTTCCCGGGCGTCGCGAACATCGAGGCGTTCGGCCAGAAGCTCTCCCCCGGCCAGGGCGGCGTCCTCGGCGCACTGGGCGCGGCCGTCCTCGCGGTCTACGTGGAGAAGTGGTGCCGGCGCTGGGTGCCGGAGGCGCTCGACGTGCTGGTCACACCGACGCTGACGGTCCTGATCTCCGGCCTGGTGACGATCTTCGGCCTGATGTACGTGGCGGGCGAGGTCTCCACCGCCATCGGCGACTTCGCCGACTGGCTGCTGTCCAACGGCGGCGCGGGCGCCGGTCTGATCCTCGGCGGCTTCTTCCTCCCGCTCGTCATGCTGGGCCTGCACCAGGCGCTGATCCCGATCCACACCACCCTGATCGAGCAGCAGGGCTACACGGTGCTCCTCCCCATCCTGGCCATGGCCGGGGCGGGCCAGGTCGGCGCGGCCCTCGCGGTCTACTTCCGCCTCCCGCGCAACGAGTCGATCCGCCGGACCATCAAGTCGGCCCTCCCCGCCGGTTTCCTCGGCGTCGGTGAGCCCCTGATCTACGGTGTCTCGCTGCCCCTGGGCCGCCCGTTCATCACCGCCTGCGTGGGCGGTGCCTTCGGCGGCGCGTTCGTCGGCTTCTTCAACCAGCTCGGCGACGCGGTCGGCTCCACCGCCATCGGCCCCTCCGGCTGGGCCCTCTTCCCCCTCCTGGACGGCAACCACGGCCTCGGCGCCACGATCGCCATCTACGCGGGCGGCCTCGTCGTCGGCTATCTGGCGGGCTTCCTCGCCACGTACTTCTTCGGCTTCAGCAAGGACCTCCTGGCCGAGTTCAACGTCTCCCAGGAAACCCCGTCCGACGCCCGCCCCCACCCCGCCCCGGACACCACCGCGGCCACCCCCGCGCAGACCCCGGCCGGGGTCTGACACCCACCCGCACACCGAAACGGCGGCATCCCCGGTCAGGGGGGTGCCGCCGTTTCTCCGTTCCGCGGATCGCCCACGGGTCACCGTTCCGCCCTCAGTGGGGGAACGCCTCCGTGTCGAGCGTGACGTCGAAGGGCCCCGGCAGCACGAGCGGCTTGCCGAACGGCACCGCGTCGGAGCGCTTGTACGTGCCGTCCTCGTTGGGCTCCGTGAACACCGTGGACATCGGGCCCCGGGTGTCGAACCGGTCGATCAGCAGATACACGGGCACAACCGCGCGGGCATAGGCGCGGTACTTCTTCGTGCGGTCGTCGCGGGCGTTGCCCTGGGAGGTGATCTCGGCGATGAGCAGCGCGTCGGCGGCGTCCATCGGGTTGTTCACCTCGGGGTCCGCCGCGTCGACCAACGCGGCCGACATCACCACGAGGTCCGGGACGTACAGCTTGTCGAGGGGCGCCACGTGAACGCCGAGGGTCTGGAAGACCTCCCACTCGTCGGGCAGGTGCGCGCACAGACGGCGGTGCACCTTGGCGGCGATGCTGTTGTGCAGCGCATGCGGCGGCGGTACCAAGACGATCTGCCCTTCGTCGATCTCGGCGCGCCACCCCTCGGGCACGTCCAGTTCCTGCCAGGTATGGAGCAGGTAGTCCCACGGGCGGCCTTCAGAGTCCTGCTGGTGCTCGACCATCGCGGCGGTCATCGCGGGTCCCTTCGTCTGAAGCCTGTCGGGTGGAGCGTAGATCGACGGTTGCGCGGCTCCGGGCCGCACGGCCCAGCGTCCCACGATCGTGTGAGCCACGCACCGAGCACCGCCCAGGGCTCACCGCCCCCGACTCACCGTTCCGACGGCTCCGGTTCCGTTTCCGTCGTCCGCGTCGGGCGGAGGGTGACGAGGGCGATGCCCGCGCAGCAGACCGCCAGGAGGAGGAGTTCGGCGGCGGAGGGGGCGGGGGCGGTGTGCAGGGCCCAATCGCCGAGGCGGACGGTGAAGGGGACGGCCAGTTGGACGGCGGCCGTGAAGACCGGGCCGCGGAGCAGGATCAGCCGGTGCTGTACGAGGTAGGCGGGGGCGTACACGACGCCGCCGAGCAGGACGATGCCGCCCATCGCCGTCCAGGTGGGCGGGTGCGCGATCAGGGCGGGCAGGGACATCGGGAGGAGCAGGCAGGTGGCGGCGGCCAGGAGCACCGGCAGGACGACGAGGGGCGGCAGCCCCGGCAGGCGTTGCCGGTAGAGGAAGCCGTAGACCGCGAAGGCGATCGTCGCGGCGGCGACCGGCAGCAGGCCCACGAGGTCCGGATCGCTCGTGTCCACGCCCAGGGCCGCGTAGCCGACGCCCGCCGCGCAGGCCAGGGCCGCGCCCGCCGTGCCGCGCGGCCCGGCCCGTTCGCCGAAGAACAGCGCGCCGACCGCGACCGACGCACAGGGCAGGAGGGCGACGACGAGGTTGGTGAGCGAGGTGCCGACCCGGGCGATGGACAGGAGCGTGCCGGCCGCGTACCCGGCGAAGCCGAGCAGGCCCAGCAGCCAGACGCTCCCCGGCCGCGCCGCGACCCGCCGCAGATCGGCCCGGCCGGACGCGGACGAGGCGGCGACGGCCGTCAGCACCAGACAGCACACGGCCGTACGGCCCACCGCGACGGTCAGCGGATCGGTGCCGGTGACCAGGGCGCCCGAGAGCAGCCAGGTTCCGGCGAGCAGCAGCACGAGAACGACCGGCAACGCGGGGCCGCCTTCCGGGAGGGTGAACGGGCCGGGGTCAGCGGACGGACGGGGCCGGGTCCTCCACCGGTACGCCTCCCGCCAGGGCCAGCAGCGCCGTGTGCGTCTCGCGGTCGGCCGCGGCGATCAGTCCGCCCGCGCCGGTGTGGACGGGGCCGCCGTCGATGCCGGTGACGACGCAGCCGGCGGCCTCGCACAGCGCGATCCCGGCGGCGAAGTGGACGCTGTCGCGCAGGCCGGTGCCCCCGTCGGTGACGTACGCGGCACGGCGTCCGGCGGCGACCCAGGCGACGGCCAGGGTGCTGGAGACGACGCGGGGGCGGAAGCGTTCCGCGAAGCCGGGGGCGGCCAGGAGGTCCACGGCGCGGAACTCCGGGGCGTGCGGGAACGGCGGGTCGAGGTTGACGTCGACGAGGGCGGAGGACGGCGAGGGGGCCGGCTCCTCGTCCACCCCGTCCCGGCGGACCCGGACCCGTACCCCGTCGGTCCAGAACACCTCGTCGTTGAACGGATCGGCGGACGCGGCGGCGGTGGTCGTATCGTCCGCCCGCAGCGCCACGTTCACCGCGACCAGCATGTTCCGCACCGCGTAGTTGAGCGTCCCGCACAGCGGATCCACCAGCCAGCGCCGCCGCGCCCCCGCCGCCCCGGTGGCACCGCCCTCCTCCCCCGTCACCGCGTCGTCCGGCCGGGCCGCCCGCAGTACGTCGAGGATCGCCTTCTCCGCCGCGAGGTCGGCGCTCGTGGCGAAGTCGCCGCCGGACTTGCCGAACGTCCGCAGGGCGGTGCCGTACATCTCACGGACCACGGCGGCACCGGCGAGGGCGGCGCGTACGGCCAGTTCGGCATCGCTCTCGGCACCGGGGCCCGCGGGCACACCCGCACTCATGCTTGTCATGCCCACAGGCTAACGAGGGGGTCCTCGCCGTCTCACGCCCCCACGTACGCCGCCAGATGCTCCCCCGTGAGCGTCGCCCGGCTCTTCACCAGGTCGGCCGGGGTGCCCTCGAAGACGACCTTGCCGCCGTCGTGGCCGGCGCCGGGGCCCAGGTCGATGATCCAGTCGGCGTGGGCCATGACGGCCTGGTGGTGCTCGACGACGATGACGGACTTGCCGGAGTCGACGAGGCGGTCGAGCAGGCCGAGGAGCTGTTCCACGTCCGCGAGGTGGAGGCCGGTGGTGGGCTCGTCCAGGAGGTAGACGCCGCCCTTCTCACCCATGTGGGTGGCGAGCTTGAGGCGCTGGCGTTCACCGCCGGAGAGCGTGGTGAGCGGCTGGCCGAGCTTGACGTAGCCGAGGCCGACGTCGGCGAGGCGTTCCAGAATGCGGTGCGCGGCGGGAAGCTTCGCCTCCCCGCCGCCGAAGAACTCCTCGGCCTCCGCGACCGACATCGCCAGCACCTCGCTGATGTCGCGCCCGCCGAGCTTGTACTCCAGGACGGAGGGCTCGAACCGCTTGCCCTCGCAGTCCTCGCACGGGGTGGAGACCCCGGCCATCATCGCCAGGTCCATGTAGATGACCCCGGCCCCGTTGCAGGTCGGGCAGGCGCCCTCGGAGTTGGCGCTGAACAGGGCGGGCTTGACGCCGTTCTCCTTGGCGAAGGCCTTGCGGATCGGGTCCAGGAGCCCGGTGTACGTCGCCGGGTTGCTGCGCCGGGAGCCGCGGATCGGGCTCTGGTCGACCGAGACGACACCCTCGTTCTGCGGGATCGACCCGTGGACGAGGGAGCTCTTGCCGGAACCGGCGACCCCCGTGATGACGGTGAGGACCCCGAGCGGAATGTCCACGTCGACATCGCGCAGGTTGTTCGCCGACGCGCCGCGGATCTCCAGCGCCCCGGTCGCCTCCCGGACCGTGTCCTTGACCGTCGAACGGTCGTCGAAGTGCCGCCCCGTGATGGTGTCCCCGGCCCGCAGTCCCTCCACGGTGCCTTCAAAGCAGACCGTGCCGCCGCCCGTACCGGCACCCGGCCCCAGGTCCACCACATGGTCCGCGATCGCGATCGTCTCCGGCTTGTGCTCGACGACGAGCACCGTGTTGCCCTTGTCGCGCAGCCGCAGCAGCAGCTTGTTCATGCGCTCGATGTCGTGCGGGTGCATGCCGATGGTCGGCTCGTCGAAGACGTACGTGACATCGGTGAGCGAGGAGCCCAGGTGGCGGATCATCTTGACGCGCTGCGCCTCGCCGCCGGAGAGCGTGCCCGCGGCCCGGTCGAGCGACAGATAGCCGAGGCCGATCTCCACGAACGAGTCGAGCGTCTGGCGCAGCGCGTCGAGCAGCGGCCCCACGGACGGTTCGTCGAGCCCGGCGACCCACTCGGCCAGGTCCCGGATCTCCATGGCGCAGGCGTCGGCGATGGAGATCCGCTTGATCTTGGAGGAGCGGGCCCCCTCGCTGAGCCGGGTGCCGTCGCACTCCGGGCAGACCGTGAAGGTGACCGCGCGCTCCACGAACGCCCGGATGTGCGGCTGCATCGCCTCCTTGTCCTTGGACAGGAAGGACTTCTGGATCTTCGGGATCAGTCCCTCGTACGTGAGGTTGACGCCGTTCACCTTGACCTTGACCGGCTCCCCGTACAGGAAGGCCTGGAGTTCCTTCTTGGTGTACTTCGCGATCGGCTTGTCCGGGTCGACGAAACCGGACTGTGCGTACACCTGCACGGTCCACTGGCTGTCGGACTTCCAGCCGGGGATCGTGAACGCGCCCTCCGAAAGCGACTTGGAGGCGTCGTACAACTGGGTGAGGTCGATGTCGGAGACCTTGCCGCGTCCCTCGCAGCGCGTACACATGCCGCCGGTCCGGTTGAACGTGGCCTTCACCGTCTTCTTGCTGCCGCGCTCCACGGTGATCGCACCGGCCGCGCGGACGGACGCGGTGTTGAAGGAGTACGCGCTGGGCGGGCCGATGTGCGGCTTGCCGAGCCTGCTGAACAGGATCCGCAGCATCGCGTGGGCGTCGGTCGCGGTCCCGACCGTGGAGCGCGGGTCGGAGCCCATGCGCTGCTGGTCGACGCTGATCGCGGTGGTGATCCCTTCGAGGACGTCCACGTCGGGCCGGGCCAGGCTCGGCATGAAGCCCTGCACGAACGCCGGGTACGTCTCGTTGATCAGCCGCTGCGACTCGGCGGCGATGGTCCCGAAGACCAGGGAGCTCTTCCCGGAGCCCGAGACCCCGGTGAAGACCGTCAGCCGGCGCTTGGGGATGTCGACGCTGACATCCTTGAGGTTGTTCACCCGTGCGCCGTGCACCCGGATCAGATCGTGGCTGTCACCCGAGTGCGCGGTGGCTGCCGGGGTCTGCGTGCTCTTGGCCCTGGTCATGAGTCTCCATCCGTGGGCGGGGCCGCCCCCGCGGCCCCGTCGATGTCACAAACGGCCGGGAGGTCCCGGTCCGGGGTCGTGCGGACGGTACGGTCCCGTCCTGACGTCGCCGTGCGGACGATACGGATCCGTCCTGGCGCATCCGTGCGGACGATACGGTCCCGTCCTCGCGCCGCCGTGCGGACGGTACGGTCCCGTCCCGACGTCGCCGTGCGAACGGTACGGATCCGTCCCGACGCCGCCGTACGGACGATACGGCCCCGTCCTGACGCATCCGCGTGGACGATACGGTCCCGTCCCGACGTCGTACGCACAGCGGTGGCGGCTCAGCGCGCCTGGACGCGGATCAGGTTGCCCGCCGGGTCGCGGAGGGCGAAATCGCGGACGCCCCACGGCTGGTCGGCCGGTTCCTGGACGATGTCGGTGGTGCCGGACTGGGCCTTCTCGAAGGCGGCGTCCAGGTCGTCGGTGGCGAGGAGCACCCGGGCGAAGGTGCCCTTGGCCATCATCCCGGTGATGGTGGCGCGCTCCTCGTCGGAGACGGACGGGTCGGCGTACGGGGGCTCCAGGACGATCGACGTCTCGGGCCGGCCGACCGGTCCGACCGTGATCCAGCGCATGGTCCCCTGCCCGACGTCGTTGCGCACCTCGAAGCCGAGAACGTCGCGGTAGAAGGCCACCGAGGCGTCCGGGTCGTCGTGCGGAAGGAACGTGGAGTGAATGTTGATGTCCATGTCCGCCACGCTAATCCGGCTTCCGGGAGGCCGCTTCTCGATTCCTGACCGGTCGCGAGACCTGCTTCTCGACGCAGGACGGGAGGCCGGCGCGGCTGTCGTCGGCCTGCTTCTTGTAGACGCTGGGCGACACCCCGACCAGCTCCGTGAAGCGGGTACTGAACGTGCCGAGCGACGCGCACCCGACCTCGAAGCACACCTCGGTGACGCTCAGGTCCCCCCGCCGCAGCAGCGCCATGGCCCGTTCGATCCGCCGGGTCATGAGATACCCGTACGGCGGCTCCCCGTAGGCCCGCCGGAACTCGCGGCTCAGATGCCCGGCGGACATGTGCACGCCCCGGGCCAGTTCCTCCACGTCGAGCGGCTGCGCGTACTCCCGGTCGATCCGGTCCTTGACCCGGCGCAGCCGCGCGAGGTCGCTCAGATGCTGTGCGGAATCGGTTCTGCTGCTCACCGTGGAATCGTGCCACGGTGAGCGGACGGATGACGGGAGTACGCGACAGCCGGTGCCGCGCGGTCAAGCGGTCGTACGGCCACGCGGTCGTACAGCCGCGCGGTCATGCGGTCATGCGGTCACCAGGTGCCCGGGGCGGGCGGCGGTACCACCTCCGGGCGGTCGTCGCAGGTGATCGTGTTGGGGAGGAGCCAGGGGGCGAGCCAGCCGCCGTCGTTGCCGCCGAGGTCGGTGAGGGCGAACTCGGAGCCGGTGGCGGGGAAGTTGAACGAGCCGCAGTTGTTGACGCCGACGGCGCCGACGTGGCGGGCGTCCACGTTCTCGAAGCTCGCTCCGCCGGCGGCGCGGGCGCTGAGCACGGAGGTGCCGGTGCCGTCGACGTGGATGTCCTTGAAGCGGATGCCCTTGATCTCGTACTGGTCCTTCACGGCCCAGTCGGAGACCAGCATGATCGCGTTGTAGGTGCTGTCGAGGTAGTGGTCGCCGGTGACGCGGATGTCGGCGTCGATGGTGCGGTCGAGGGCGAAGACCCAGAGCGCGCCGAGGCCGATGTTCCAGTTCAGTTCGTACGTACCGGCGCGGACGGCCGTGTTGTCGGTGAGGTCGAGCCGCCCGGCGAACGGTTCGGCGCCGAAGCGGGCGCCGATGTGCAGGGCGCTGCCCTCGCGGACGGGGTCGGCGACGAGGTTGTGCGAGACGGTGGTGTCGGTGCCGCCGTAGATCGCGATGCCGTTGGCGAGGACGGGCGTCTGGACGGTGTTGTGGTCGAAGGTGTTGCGGGCGTTCGCGGCCTTCTCGGACCACATGGCCAGTCCGTCGTCGCCGGAGTTCCGTACGAACGTGTTGGTCACCCGTGAATCGGTCACACCGGTGTGGAAGTTGATGGCGTCGGCGATCTGGTCGACGATCATGCTGTCGCTGATCCGCAGGTTCTTCATCGGCCCGTCGAACCACATGCCGACCTTGGTGTGGCTGATGTGCAGACCGCTGATGGTCGAATCGCTCATGGCGCCGCCGATGGCGTTGACCTGGTCGGTGTCGACGCGTTCGCGTACGTCGCCCTCGATGGCGAACCCGGAGAGGTGGACGTCGTGGCTGCCGCCCTCGGCGGCCGGCTTCCCGTAGAACCCGACCCCGGTGTGGACGGAGCCGTCGGCGGCGGGTTCGTCGAGGGTGACCTCGCGGCCCTTGATCTTCGTGTACCAGTTGCCCGCCCCGGTGATCGTGACGTCGTCGACGACGATGTGGCGGTCGACGCGGTACGTGCCCGGCGGGAGGTAGACCTTGAGGTGGGTGCGGCGGGCGAAGGCGATGGCCTTCTCGATCGCCCCGGCCGCGTCGCGCCGCCCGGTCGGGTCGGCCCCGAAGGCGAGGACGTTGGCGGCGAGGAGTTCGACGTGCGGCGCGCCGACGCGTTCGGAGTCCAGCAGGTCCACGACGGTGGAGACGCCGCCCCGGGCCCCGGCGGGGACGGTGAGCCGTACGGTGTCGCCCGCGCGGTACGTGCGGCCCAGGAGCAGCCGTTGCTCGTCGTAGAAGTGGGAGGGCCGGAAGGGCTTCGCGATCTCCGGCGCGGGCGTCGTGGCGGCGGGCACGCAGGCGCATTCGGTGATCCACCAGTCGGGGTGGAGCAGCCCGGCACCCGGGTCGTTGGAGAACGGGTACTGGTTGTACAGCCAGGAGTACTGCGAGGTCAGCGTCATCGTGGACCGCTTGGCCCCGTTCACCGCGACATCGAGCGGTGCGGTGGTCCCGCCGCCTCCCGGCGCGTCCGGAACGCTGTAGCGCACGGTGATCGCGTTGGCGGCGGCAGGCAGCGTGAACTCCACGTGCTGCCCCGGCTCCAGCCGCACCGCCCGGCGCCCGGACGCCTCCGACGGCAGCGTGTAGGCGGTGCGGTCGGGGCCGATGACGGTCCCGGTGGTGACCGCGTTCTCCGCCTCCTGCTCGACGAACGGCACCTTCGCGCCCCGGCCCGCGACGAGCTGCGGATCGAGCGCGGCCCGGGTGACGACGGGCCCGGCCGCCGGCGCGGCGGGCCGCGCCCCGGCCGGTACGGCGGCGAGCACGCCCGCCCCGACAGCGGCGGCGGTCAGGGCGGCGACGGCGGAGGCGTACAGCCCCGTACCGCGTGTCCGGCGGGGTCTTCGTGGCATGGCGGGGCCCGTTTCTCTGCGGAGGGGAGAGGGGTGGTGACGAGCGACAGTAGGGCGCGCGCATCACCGCCCACAAGGCCCATGCGAGAAGATTCCACACCACTGACGCGATAATGCGAAGCAGAATCATCTTTTTGCGTAACAACCGCCCGCGCTTGCAGCACTTGCAGACGGTTGCGCGCCCACCGACCCTCCGCCCGCGCCTCCCCTCAACGGGGCAGCTGCCCCTCCCGGTTGACCTCCGTCACCCGGGCTCTCAGCACCATCCCCCGCGAGGCGGGCCGTACGCAGTCGGGCGGACAGTCCCACTCCGCCCCGCCCCCGGGCGGCCGCAGCTGCACGTCCGGCCCGACCTGCCCCATGACCCGCCCGATCCGCCCGTCCCGGACGTCCACCACGTACGCCCCCGGCCCGGGCACCACCGCCTCGCCCTCGCCCCCACCCGGCTCACACGTCACGGCCGGACCTCCCCAGCCCTTCGAGCGCCTCGCTCAGCCGCAGCGCCGTATCGAGGTTGCAGCGCCCCAGGTCGACCAGGGGCACGGGCTCCTCGACGGCGTACGAGACCGGGTCCACCCGCAACGACGGCAGCACGACCCCGACCCCCGCGAACCCACCCTTCAACCGCGCCACCAGCTCCTCCGCCGTCCGCACCGTGCCCGCCACCGCTTTGCGCCGCTCCGTAGTCGTCATGATCCATTCCTTCCACTCTGAGTAGTTCCAACGCATACCCAGCGTGGCCATTTCGTCGATAGCCTGGAAGGACTACGGCTCCAACAACCGCACGTGTGCCACAAGGAGTTGTCATGCCAGGCCCCAGAAAGCTGGACCCCTCCTCCTCCCCCCGCGCCCTCCTCGGCGCCGAACTCCGCCACCGCCGCGAAGCCGCCGGCCTCTCCCAGACCGACCTCGGCGCCCCTCTCTTCGTCAGCGGCTCCTTCATCGGCCAGCTCGAATCCGGCGTGCGGCGCATGCAGATGGATCAGGCGGTGAAGTTCGACGAACTGTTAGGCGCGGACGGGTTCTTCGTACGGAACTGTCAGGCGCTGAAGAAGTCGAAGTACCCGGATCACTTCGCGGAGGCCGCCGAGGCGGAAGCGCGGGCGACCGAGATCAAGGAGTACGCGCCGCAGCTCATTCCAGGGTTGTTGCAGACGGAGGCGTATGCGCGGGCCGTGTTCGAGGCTGGTCGGCCCACCGCCACCGACAGCATGATCGACGACCTGGTGGCGGCCAGGCTTGAGCGCGCGCAGATTCTCGCCGATCCAACAGTGCCGATGTTGTGGGTAGTTCTGGACGAGTCGGTACTGCGCCGCACAGTGGGGGGACCGAGGACGATGGCAGCAGCGTTGCGGCACATCGCGGAGCTGGCCAGGCAGCGCAGAATCATCGTTCAGGTGCTGCCGTTCTCGGCGGGCGCACACGCGGCGCTGGAAGGGTCTCTCAAGCTGATGACCTTCCAAGACGCGCCTCCGCTCGCGTACCTCCAGGGCCTTGGAACCGGGCAGTTGCAGGACGACCCGGCCGCAGTCCGTCAGCACGAACTGGCCTACGATCTGCTGGCGGCCAACGCGATCCCACCGGCAGCGTCCCTGGCCTTGATCGAATCGGTGGCGGAGGATTACGACCATGAAGCTGAACAGCTCTGACCACGACCTGTCCGCGGCTACTTGGCACAAGTCCACATACAGCGATGCCAGCGGCGGCAACTGCCTGGAAATGGGCACCTGGCGCAAGTCCACATACAGCGGCGCGAGCGGCGGCGACTGCCTCGAAGTCCTCGACGGCAACCCCGACATCGTCCCCGTACGCGACTCCAAGGCGACCGACGGCCCGGCGCTGGTGTTCCGGGCGGGGGCCTGGTCGGCGTTCGTCAGCGGCCTCAAGGACGCGTAGCCCGGCCCGGTAGCCCCCGCACACCCCTCACCCCACCGGCTGGGTGAGGTTCACCGCGTTCCCGTCGGGGTCCTTGATGTGGGCGACGCGCTGGCCCCAGGGCATGTCGTTCGGGGCGCCGCCGACCGTACCGCCCAGGGCCTCCACCCGGGCGAGGGTCTTGTCGACGTCGTCGACGGCGATGCTGAGGAGGATGCGTGGTGCGGCGGCGTCGAGGGCGGGGGCGTCCTTGGGGGAGACGAGTCCGAGGTCGGTGTCGCCGATGCGGAGGCCGAGGTAGAAGACGGGACCCTTCTCGGGGACGCGGAAGATCTGCTCGGCGTCGAAGAGCTGGGTGTAGAAGTCGCGCATGACGTCGAGATGCGTGGTGACGATCACGGGCTGGATGGTGGACATGGGACGGCTCCATTCGACGACGGTCGTGTCCCTGTGCAGACCGTTCGGGGGCGGAGGATTCATCGGTGGGGCCGTGACCTCCCGCCGACGGGATGAAACCCGTGTGCGCTTCGCGCCCCGGCGTGCGGTGACGCGCCATGGGCGCAGGGAGAAATCCTCATGACCGCCGCAGATCAAGGGCCGGTCTCGGAGACATCCGAAACCGGCCCTTGACCATTTCCGAGAACCGGTCGGGTCCCGTGGCGGACCGGTCTCATGCGAGCGGTGTTATCGGGTCACGGCGAGGGGGTCGGGGAGTGTGTTCCGCCGGATGAGTCCTGCCGGTCCAACGTGTCCGCGAAGGCCCGGAGCGCATCGGCCAGTTCCTTCTTGGTGGGCAGTTCGTCCACCTTCTTCTCCAGGCCGTCGATGCGTTCCGCCAGTTCTTCCAGGGTGGCGGGGCTGGTGGGCTGTGACGTGGGCACGTCCGTGGGGGACGGGGACTCGGGATCGCTCCCTCCACCCGTATCGGCGCCGACGGAACCGCCGCCGTCGGTGCCACCCGAACCGCTGACGGAGCCACTGTCTCCGCCGCTGGTGTCTCCGCCGCCTACGGTGCTTCCCGTGTCGGAGGTCTCCGTGGGCACCGGAGTCGGGCCGGACGATCCGCCGTCCTCGTCCGCTGCCGCGATCGCCCCGCCCACGCCGAGTACCACTGCGGCTGCCGCAGCGGCCAGCGCCACTGCCATACGCCGCGTCCGGATTTTCCTTATGTGCGTCATCTTGTGGACGGTATTCGCTGATCAACGCGGAGGGTCTTCTTCCGCGGTTTTGGTGCCCGATGGGCTGCTCGCACAGGACGGGACAGGGCTCCGGTCAAACGCTGATCTCCTGATCGCGGACTGTGAACTGCGAACGGGAAACTGGGAACTGGGAACTGGGAACTGTGGATGATGGGGCGATGTCCGTCCGTACGGAGAGCCTGCCGCAGACCGCGCAGCCGCATATGAGGGTTCGGGTTCACACCGCTATCGGCTCCGCCGTGGTGCGCTGGCACGGTGACCCGCGAGAGGCCGACGGCCGGCACCTCATCGAATGGACAGTCGACGAGGACATCCGCTGGGGCGAGAACACCCGGCCGACCCCCGTCACCGAGCCGGAACTCCGGCAGGAAGGCGAACAGGTGATCATGATCGGTCGCCTGCACCTGACCGACGACGGTGCCGCTTGCCTCCGGATCGACCACTGGTCCGTGCTGTTCGACCTGGCATCACCCGTCCCCGCCGGCGTGGACGGATCGATGGTGCAGTTCAGCGTCGGGCCGGACAGGGTCGCCCTGTACCCCTACCGCGTCTGACGCAATCACCGACGACCTCCCGGCTCTTGTCCAGTCGCCTGATCCCGTGGTTACTGATCCCATGGTCAATACGGATCCGGCGCCTCCCCCGACGGACGCCCTGCCGGGCGCTCACGCCCCTACGGCGGTCCGACGGCTGCACGGATGGCTCGGTACGGCGGTGGCGGCGGTCCTCGCCCCGGCCACGGCAGCGCTGCTCAGCCGTGTGTGGGACACCTGCGACGTGGGGGTGAACAACGCGGCCAACAGCGGGTTCCTGCTCTGGCTGTTCATTCCGGCGATGGGGACGGTCCTGCTGCTGACATGGGTCGCGGTCGGCACCCTTCTCGGCCGCCACCCCGTCCCCCACGCCATCGCCCTCGCGGTGGCCCTTCTCGCCGTCGCCTGGTGCGCCCTCTCCCTGTTCTGGGAGGGACCGGCGACCCCGGCATGCCCGGGTGGGGTGCCGGGGTGGTGGCCGGGTTTCGTGCCGGTGCCGGGGTTCTGAGAGGGGTTCGTTCTCGTAGGACCGGGCTCCCGGGCCCCCCGCCCTCGGTACACACTGTCCCCATGCTCCCCGACCGGCTCCTCTGGCGTGATCCCCGGCCCGTTCCTCCCTTCGACCCGCAGGACCCGGTGACCGTGGTCGTCCGCGATCCGGCGTTTCACGAACCGGCGGACGGGGACGACTGCTCGGTGTTCGGGTACGCCTGCCGGACGCATGGGAGGGCCTACCGGCGCGGGGGCTGTGGGGACGGGCCGCATGTCGTCGCGTTGGAGTGCGAGGAGCACGGGCTGGAGAACATGGAGCCGCAGCCGGCGATGCTGCTGTTCCCCGAGGGGTTCGATCCGCTGTTGGACGAGGCGCAGTTGGCCCGGTTGCGGGAGGACGAGGGGGACGGCGTCTGAGTGCGGGCGGCGCGAGGGCCGGGAGTTCGGACCGTACGGCTACGCCCCGTCCGCCGACTGCCCGATCTCGATGACGACCTTGCCGAACGGGCGGGCCGATGCGTAGTGGTGGTAGGCGGCCACGGCGTCCTCGAAGGGGAAGGTGCGGTCGAGGACCGGGCGGAGGCGGTGGGTGGTGATGAGGTCGTTCATGGCGAGGAACTGGGCCCGGCTGCCGACGGCGAGGGCGCGGACGGTGGCGGCGCCGGCGAAGAGGAGGCGGGGGTCGAGGGGCGGCCAGTCGCCGGTGACGGAGCCGACGAGGGCGAGGTGGCCGTCCACGGCGAGGGACTTCAGGGACTGGTCGAGCGCGCCGGCGGTGTGGACGACGCGGTCGGCTCCGCGCCCGGCGGTGCGGTCGCGGGCCAGGGCGGACCAGTCGGGGGCGGTGCGGTAGTTGATCACCTCGTCGGCTCCCAGGGCACGGAGGAGGGCTTCCTTCTCGGGGCGGCCGGTGGTGGCGATCACGCGTGCGCCCAGGGCCTTGGCGAACTGCGCCGCGAAGAGGGAGACGCCGCCGGAGCCGGTGACGAGGACGGTCTGTCCGGCGCGGATGCCCCGGCCGTCGCCGGTGAGGGCGTTCCAGGCGGTGACGGCGGCGCAGGGCAGGGTGGCGGCCTCCGCGTACGAGAGATGGTCGGGGACGGGCACGAGGGCGTCCTCGGGGAGTACGGCGCGCTCGGTCAGCATGCCGTCGAGGGAACCGCCCAGTTGTGGCAGGTACGCGGGTCTCAGCGGGCCGTCCAGCCAGTACGGGAACAAGGTGGCCGCCACCCGGTCACCCGGGCGCACCCTCCGCACGTCCGGCCCGACCGCGACGACCTCGCCGGCCCCGTCCGAGAGCGGCACGACGTCCGGCTTGACGGGCAGCACGTACTGACCGCGTATGACGAGGAGTTCACGGAAGCCGAGCGAGGCGGCGCGGACCGCTACGGCGACCTCGCCCGGTCCGGGGGTGCGCGGCCGGTGCGTACGCAGGGACAGGCCCTCGATCCCGGCGCCGGAGTCGACGTGGTAGCTGCGCACCTGTGCGGGGCGGTCCGTGTTCATCGTGGTCATCCCTCGATGAACTGGTGATCGCGGACGATACGGCCGTCGGGGCCCAGCACCAGGATCTCCAGTCCGGCAGCGGCGATCCGACCGTCGTCGCGGGCCACCATCTCCCAGGTGAACTTGACGAGGTTGTCGATCCGGTCGGCGTCACCGCGCGGCCGGAACACGTACGTGCCCGGCGCGACGAACTCCTCGTGGGCGCGCGTCACCCGGAAGTCCAGGGCCCGGTGGCCGCGCGCCTCCAGGACGAGACGGTCGAAGCCCAGCAGGTGAGCGTTCCGGCGCATCTCCTCGGGCGGCTGGAGGAGATGGACCGCGTCGGGGGCCCAGAGCGCGCGCACGGCGGCGCGGCGGTGGTCCGCGTCGGGTTCGTTCCAGACGGCCACGTAGCGTTCGGCCAGCTCGCGGGTGTCGGGGTCGGTCATGGGGTCCTCCTCATGGGCGCTTTCGCGGGGTGCGGCACCGACCCTGCTTTCGCCGGGCGGTGAGCGGCAATTCCCCGCAGGGAATCGCGCGGAGGCGTCCGGGCGGGCTACACAGGAGGGGTGATCAGTGAATCGGCGGGGGCCGGGCTCGCGGGAGCCTTGCGGGAGTGGCGCGTCCGGCGGCGCGTCAGCCAGCTGGAGCTGGCCGTACGGGCCGGTACGACGCAGCGGCACGTCAGCTTCATCGAGAGCGGGCGGTCCGTCCCCGGCCGCTCGATGATCATCCGGCTGGCGGAGTCCCTGGAGGTGCCGATGCGCGAGCGCAACGACCTGCTCCTCACGGCCGGGTTCGCGCCCGTCTACCCGCAGACCCCGCTGGACGATCCCCGGCTCGCACCGATCCGTACCGCCCTCGACCAGATCCTGCGCGGCCATCTGCCCTACCCCGCCGTCGCGGTGGACCGGCACGGCGATCTCGTCTCGGCCAACGAGGCCTTCCACGCCCTCACCGCGGGGGCGGCCCCGCATCTGCTCGTGCCCCCGGTGAGCGTCCCCCGGGTGCTCCTGCATCCGCAGGGCCTCGCCCCGCGCATCGTCAACCTCGGCACCTGGGCCTGGCACGTCATCGACCACGTACGGGCCGAGAGCGTACGCAACCCGGACGACCGGCTCCGGCGGCTGGCCGACGAACTCACCGGGCTGGTGCCGCCCCGGCCGCGCGAGACACCGCGCCACCTCGGCTTCGCCGTACCGCTGCGTCTGCGGGCCCCTGATCCGGACGACAGCAGGGAGCTCACCCTCGTCACCACGCTCACGCACTTCGGCACCGCCGCCGATGTCACCGTCGCGGAACTGCGGCTGGAGGCGTTCCTGCCGGCCGACGAGGAGACGGCGGCCCTGCTGGCCGAACTGCTCAAGCCGTAAGCGCGACGGGGCCGGAACCCGCCGTCAGACGTCCCGTACCCGCGCCAGCCGTTCCCGTACCGCGTCGGCCTCCGGGTCGTGGAGGGCGTCGAAGAGGGCGGCGGCGGCCTGCCAGGCGCGTCGGGCGTCGGGGGTGCGGCCGGTGGCCTCGTGGGTCTCGCCGAGGCGGACGAGGGTTTCGGCCTCGTGGTAGCGGTCGGCGGAGGCCCGGAAGAGGGTGATGGCCTCGTCGTAGCTGGCGAGGGCGCGGTCGTAGTGGGCGAGGCGGTGGTAGGCGTAGCCGAGGCTGTCGAGGGTGGCGGCCTGGCCGTTGTGGTCGCCGGTGCGGCGCTGGTGGGCGAGGGCCTGGCTGCAGCTGTCGATGGCGCGGGCGTAGTCGCCCTCGGAGGCGTGGAGCCAGCCGATGGCGTTGAGGGTGCGGGCCTCGCCGTCGCGGTTGCCGGAGAGCCGGTGGAGGCGGAGGGCTTCGTTGCCGTGGCGCAGGGCCTCGGCGGACCGGCCGGCCATGAAGCAGAGTTCGACGTAGTTGTGGAGGGTCTGGGCCCGGCCGGCGGTGTCGTCGAGGGCGGTGTAGAGGTCGAGGGCCCGGCGCAGCCGCGCCTCGGCGGCATCGGCCCCGCCGAGGCGGGAATGGGCGCGGGCCAGCAGACGGCAGGCCATGGCCTGGCCGGCCGGGTCGTCCGCGCGTTCGGCGGCGGCGAGCGCGGTCTCCTGCACCGCGCGCTGGTCCTGCCACAGGCCGTGCGGCGCGAGGTAGGCGGTGATCGCCCAGGCCAACTGCCAGCAGTACGTGTCGAATCCGTGCCGCGTGGCCTGGGCCGCCGCCCGCAGCAGCACCTGGAGTTCGGCGGCGAACCAGGCCAGCGCGGCATCGGCGCCCGCGTCGCACGCCGGGTCCATCCCGTCGTACCCGAGGCTCGGTACGGGGGTGATGGCGTTCCACTGCGGCTGTACGAGGACGGCGGCGCGGTGGGCCCGGTGGAGCAGGTGGTCGTAGAGCCGTTCGCGGGCGGCGTGCCGCTCCTCCCGCGACTCCTGGGTGCGGGCGAGTTCGGCGGCGTGCGCCCGTACGAGGTCGTGGAAGACGTACCGTCCGGGCGTCTGCTCCGTCAGCAGGTGCAGCCGGGTCAGCTCCCGCAGGCGGGTCCGTACGTCCCGCTCCGGGGCGCCCGCGAGCGCGGCCGCCGCGCCCGGTGTCAGCTCCGGCCCCGGGTGCAGCCCCAGCAGCCGGAACAGCCGGGCCCCGTCGGCGGTCAGGGCGCGGCACGACCAGGTCATCGCCCGCCGCGCGTCCGCGTCCTCCATCGCGTCCAGCACGGCCCCGGCGGGCCGCAGTTCGGCGGCGAAGGTGTGCAGGGGGAAGGACGGATGGCCCGCCACGCGCCCGGCGACCACCGCGAGGGCCAGCGGCAGCCGCCCGGTCGCGGCCACGATCTCCGCCGCGGCGGCCGGTTCGGCCGCCACCCGCTCCCCGAGGTGCCGGACCAGGACCCCGATGGACTCCGCCTCCGTCAGCACGTCCAGGCCGACCGGCCGCGCCCCCTCCCCCGCCACCAGCCCGCCCAGCCGCTCCCGGCTGGTGACCACGACCGTGCTGTGCCCGGCACCGGGCAGCAGGGGCCGTACGTGCGCGGAGTCCCGCGCGTTGTCCAGGACGACGAGCATCCGGCGCGCGGCCAGCAGGCTCCGGAACAGTCCCGACCTGGCCTCCTCCCCGGCCGGGATACGGGACTGCGGTACGCCCAGCGCCTCGATGAACCCCTGGAGCGCGTCGGCGGCGGGCAGCGCGCCCTCCTCGTCGTACCCGCGCAGGTTCACGTGGAGCTGCCCGTCGGGGAAGCGTTCGGCGACCCGGTGCGCCCAGTGCAGCACCAGCGCGGACTTCCCGACCCCGGCCATGCCCGTCACGGCGATGATCGTCGCGGTGGGCGGGCGACCGGCCGGTCCGGCCGTCAGGCAGGTGTCGAGCGCGGAGAGCGCGGCCCCGCGGCCGACGAAGTCGGCGGTGACGGGCGGGAGTTGCCGGGGGATGTCGGACGACGGCGCTTCCGAGGGGGGTGGTGTGCCTGAGGAGGGGGTTTCGTTCGAGGCCCCTGGTGCCGGACCGGCCCCCGGCCCGCCCGTCACACCCGTTTCCGCCGCACCCGGCCCCGTGGACTCCGGCCCGCCCCGCTGCCGGAGTATGTCCTCGTGGAGGCGGGTCAGCTCCGGGCCGGGTTCGAGGCCCGTCTCACGGACGAGTTCGTCGCGCGCCCGGCGGTAGGCCTCCAGCGCGCCGGACAGGTCACCGGTGCGGTGCAGGCCGAGCATGAGACGGGCCCAGGCCCGCTGCCGCAGCGGATGCGCGTCGACGAGGTCCCGCATGCGGCGGACGACCTCCGCGCAGCGGTCCTCGCCGAGGAGGGCCGCCGCGAAGTCCTCCTCGGCGTGGCAGCGGCGCTCCTCCAGCCGGGCGGCCCAGCGGGTCAGGACGTCCGGGACCGGCAGTCCGTCGAGGACCGGGCCGCGCCACAGCTCCAGAGCCAGGTTCAACTCCTGGCAGGCGAGCGCGGTGTCCCCCTGCGCCAGGGCCCGTCTGCCGTGTGCGGCGGCCTGGTCGAAGAGGTCGATGTCCCGCTGTCCCGGTCCGACCAGCAGCAGATAGCCGCCGGGGGTGCGCACCAGGCCCTCACCCAGGACACTGCGCAGACCCCTCACGTACGTACGGCGGTTGGCGGCGGCCGAGGGCGGCGGGTCCTCGCCCCACAGCGCCGCGTCGAGGACGGCGGCGGGCACGGCCTCGGACGGCCGGCTGAGCAGAGTGGCCAGAACCAGACGCTGTTTGACGGAACCCAGCTCCATGGCCACGTCACCGCGGTAGGCCGCCAGCGAACCGAGAAGAGCGAAACGCATCCCTCATCACCCCACCCGCAGGGCGCCGGCTCACCGCGCGGGCCAACGCCTCGTTGTACGCGTGCTGTACGCAGAATATGCGCTGGTCAGCTTAGCGTTCCGCTTGTTCCGAGCAAGTACTCGTCAAGCACCGAACCCGCACCCAGCTAGGAGCAATGCGATGCGTATGTCCCGGAGGGCCGTGCAGGCCGCCCTGACCGCAGCCGTCCTCGGCGGTTCCATGATCGTCACGGCGAGCCCGGCCATGGCGGCGACCGTGGCACCGTCCTGCGTCACCCGCATGGTGACCGAAACCACCGACGGCTTCGACGTGCTGCTCATCAACAAGTGCAGCACCACCGTCTCGGTGAAGGTCGACGTCTCCCTGGCTCCGGACAGCCCGTGTTACGTGATGTCGAAGGGCACCAGCAAGATGTTCTACTACCACGGCATCCTCGGTAACTACACGCGCACCATCACCTGCTGACGCCTGCCGACGACCGCACCCTCGTCCCCCTGCGCACGGGTACGGGCCTCCTTCCCCCATCGGGCCCGTACCCGTCACGCGCCTTCGGTGAAGATCCGATGCAGGGTGCATCCCGGCCATGGCCCCACCGCCACGCCTCCCCGTACCCTCAAGCCCCTTCCGTCCCAGCGGCCTTGAGCCGGGACGCCTACGCATCCAGGGGGATCACGCCATGGGAACCGTCATTCCGACAGCGATCGTCATCATCTTTCTCGTCCTCCTGGTGATCTGGATCATCTCCGCGTTCACCGGCGGCCGGAGGCGCTGAGCGATCGTCCGGCCCGAAGCTCAAGGGGCGAGATCCGAGCGCTCTTTACGAGGAATGGGTGGAGGGTCACTTCCCACCCTCCCGCCCTCCTGGCCGGCACCCAACGCCCAGCACCCGGCGCCGGGGAGAGTCCGCGCACGGAAAGATCCACCCAGGGGGTTGACTTTCCGCGATCGGCTTGCGACCTGCCGTCATCACGCTCTAGCGTCAGCCCCGACCAAGACGGCCCCCACCGGTGCAGAAACACCGAGCAGGGGCCTGACCAGTTCGATCGAAAACGGCGATCTCATGGCTGTCGACGAGTTTAGTGCCGCCCCCTCCCCTGACGTACTGGAGCGCCACCCGATGGCGAGCCCCGGTTACGGCAAGCGCTCCACCCCCGGTCAACTCCGGGCCACCGGACATGACTTCGCCCACCTCCGCCCTCGCGACGCGGCTGTCGCCGCTTATGTCGACGGGCTGTGCGACGGGGCCGACATCTCCGTGAAGACGCTCGCCAAGGTGCTGCCGTACGGGCAGTGCGCCTTGCGGACGACGCTGAACCGGCTCCAGGAGGCCGGGCATCTGCGGCGGGGCAGGGAGTGCGTCGAGGCGGACGGGGTGCTGCTCTGGGTGACGCGGACCTTCTTCTCCCGTACGGCGCGCGACGACGCGTGGTGGACGGCCTTCGCGCAGGGCGACGCGCCTTGGGACGCGCCCCGACGCCCCACCCGCTCAAGGGCGTTCGTCCTGCTCGCCGCCCTCGGCCGGACCGCGCCCGTCCTCACGCTGTCCGCCGCGCACTGCGCGGCGCTGGAGCCGCGCGTCGCGGAGTGGTTCGACCGGGGCGCCACCGAGGCCGAGATCCTGAACGCGCTGACGCAGGGGCTCCCCGTCCCCGTCCACAGCGCCTTCCACCTCGTCGGCGCCCGCCTGCGCGACAAGCTGCCGCCCGCCCGCCACGCACCCGCCCGGCCGGCCGTCGTCCTGCGGTCCCTGGAGTGCGGCGAGTGCCAGGCCCCCGGCAGCCCGGAGGCCCTGCGCGGCGGACTGTGCGGGGCGTGCCGGGGCGGCCCGGACACCGGCTCTCCGCACGGCGGCCCGGCGGACGCGGTGCCCGCGCAGCTCGTACGGGAGCGGATGAACGCCGTACGGGAGGGGCTGGTGCCCCGGTCGGAACGTGTTCCCCGGTCGTCGAGCGTGCGCCGTCGCGGGCGCTGACGGGTTCCCCGATCAGGCACTCAGGGGGCGGACCTGCCGTTCGCGTTCCGTGCCCCGTCGGTGCGGGTCGTGAGGTCGTCGTCCGTGATGGCGCGGACCACCCGGCACGGTGTCCCCATGGCCACGCTCATCGGCGGAACGCTGCGGCTGACGACGCTGCCCGCACCGATCACCGATCCGTAGCCGATGCGCACCCCCGGCAGCACGACCACGTTGCTGCCGATCCACACCTTGTCCTCGATGGTGATCGGCTCCGAGAACCGACCGAAGTCCGCACGCCGCTCCGGGTGCACGGGGTGCCCCGTCGTCGTCAGCGTCACGCTCGGCGCGATCATCACCCCGTTCCCGATCCGGATCTCCACATCGTCGACGAACGTCAGGTTCACGTTCCCGAAGAAGTCGTCCCCGAGGTGCACACGGCTCCCGAACGCCGCGTGGAACGGCGGCAGCAGCACCGTCCGTTCACCGACCGACCCGAAGATCGCGGTCAGTAGCGCCCGGCGCCGCTCCTCCTCGTCCGGCGGCGTCATGTTGTACGCGAAGATCTCCCCCGCCCGCCGCTCCCCGGCCTGGAACGCCGCTTCGGACTCGGTGTAGACGAGCCCCTCGGCTATGCGTGCCAGCACTTCTTCCCTGGACACCTGCGTCACGGCGGAAGGCCCCTTCTCTGCTCCCCCGGCCCCCACGAACGAGCCGGGCGCTGCTGACGGAGGACCGAGGCTAGCCGATCGGGTTCAGGAGGCGGGATCACCCGCCTCCCCCGGCAGCAGCAGCACCGAGTCCGCGTGCACCGTGAGCCGGATCGGTACGAACTCCTGTGCGTCCAAACGGTGTTCGCCCGTTCCGGGGTTCTGGGCGTAGCGGGGGTGGGCGGTGGGGGCGAGTTGCCAGCGGATGCGGTGGCCGGGGGCGAAGCGGTGGGCGGTGGTGCCCATGGGGACGGTGAGGTGGGCGGGTTCGCCGGGGGTGGTGCGGAGTGGGGCGATGCCGTCGCAGAGGTTGGTGGAGCGGCCCTGGGGGTCGACGTCGCAGAGGCGGGTGAAGACGTCGCCGTGGCCGGTGTCGGTGGAGGCGCTGATGCGGGCGGTGACGGGGCCGAGGACGGTGAGGGGTTCGGTCAGGGGCGGGCCGGTGAAGGTGAGGACGTCGTCGCGGGCCTCCAGGGCCGCGTTGTCGCGGGGGCCCGCGGTGCGGGAGAGGAGGGGGCCGCCGAGGGTGGGTGCGGGGTCGGCCGGGTCGTGGCGGACGGTGGCCAGGGGGGCGTCGTCCGTGGGGGGCTGGGGGGTGAGGTGGCCGTCGGGGGTCGGGTGCCAGGAGGTGGTGGCGGGGGCGGGTGGCCAGGCGTCCAGGTCGCGCCAGCCGGTCTCGGCGTCGGAGCCGGAGCCGCCGACGTGGACGCGTACGGGGGTGGGGCGCAGGGCCGAGCGGTCGCCGCAGAGGTGGGCGCGGAGCCAGGCCAGGGTGTCGGCGAAGACCTCGGGCCAGCCCTGCTGGAGGGCGGAGGTGTGGGTCCAGGGGCCGACCAGCAGCGTGCTCTCGGTGCCCGCGCGGCGCAGCCGCTCGTACTGCGCGAAGGTCTGCTCGGCGAGGACGTCGTACCGGCCGGTGATCAGGGCGGTGGGGACACCGGAGGTGTCGGCGGCCCTGGCGGTGGACGCCCCCTGCCAGTACGGGTCGTCCGCGTCGGGGTGGGTCACCACGTCGTCCAGCCAGGGCACGTCCGTCCCGAGCGCCGCCGTGTAGGAGCCGCGCAGCGGGCGGGCCGCGGTGATCGCGCGCATCCCGCGCTGGAGGCGCAGCGTCGCCCTGATGAGGGGCAGCATGCCGCGCTGCTGGTAGGTCATGCCCGCGCCGACCGCGAGCGCGGTCTCCAGATGGAGCACCCCGTTCGTGTGGAAGAGGGCGTACGGATCGTGCAGGCCGACCTGGACCGCCATGGCCTTCAGCTCCGGCGGCGGGTCCAGGGCCAGTGCCCACTGGACGTAGCCGAGGTAGCTGGGGCCGACCGTGCCCAGGGTGCCCGTGAACCAGGGCTGTTCCCGCAGCCAGGCCACCGTCGCCAGGCCGTCCGCGGCCTCGTTGCGCCAGAGGTCGAAGGTGCCGCCCGAGCCGCCGGTGCCGCGGCAGCTCTGGAGGACGACGTGGAAGCCCTGTTCGGCGAAGAGGATCCCGTACTGCGGGGACCACGGCACGCCCCGCCCGTAGGGCGAGCGGACCAGCAGGGTGGGGAAGTCGCCCGCGTCCCGGGGGAAGTAGTGGTCGGTGACCAGCGCGCTGCCGTCGGCCGCCGGCACCGTCAGACCGGACTCCCGGGCGACCTTGTGGCGGGCGGCGGGCAGCCCCTTCCAAGTGGCCCGCATCAACCGCGCGGACAGCGGCGGCTTCGCCGACGGGGGCGCCCAGGAGGACTTCGGCCGGTCGGCATGCGCGGGTGTTGTCATCGTTCGCCTCCGTCGCTCACATCATTCTCGTACTGTGTACGAGAATAGCGGACGCGTCGACGCCCCGGATGATGGGGTACGGGCACGGCGGGACGGGACAGCCGTGCGAGGAACAAGGAAGGGAGCGGCGCGATCGTGAGCCGTACGGACGGGGCCGGGGAGCAGGAGGGCGGGAACGCCGCCCGGGGCGGGGGTGCCGCCCGGGGCGGGGGTGCCGCCCGGGGCGGGGGTGCCGCCCGGGGCGGGGGTGCCGCCCGGGGCGGGGGTGCCGCCCGTCACGGGGGCGTCGATCCCAGACAGCTCTGGCTCGCGCACGGCGGACCCCGGCGGGGGCGCCGGCCCGCCTTCAGCCGGGAGGCGATCACCGCGGCCGCCGTGGCCCTGGCGGACGCCGAGGGGATCGACGCCGTCACCATGCGGCGGGTCGCCGCCGAGGTCGGCGCGGGCGTCATGTCGCTCTACAGCTACGCGCCCGACAAGGAGACGCTGCTGGACCTGATGATCGACCACGTCGCCGGCGAACTGCCCGCGTCCGGCCCGCTCACCGGCGACTGGCGCGCCGACCTCAAGACCATCGGCCACCAACAACGCGCCCATATGCTCCGGCACCCCTGGCTGCCCGCCGCCGTGCAGGACCCCCGCACACCGGGCCCCCGCACGCTCGCCTTCCTGGAGCACGCGCTGGCCGCCCTGCGGCCCAGCGGGCTCGACGGGGCGGCGCGCCTGGAGGTCTTCGCCCAGCTCACCTCGTTCGTGGCGGCCCAGGTGGCCTTCGAGGTCGGTCAGGCACGGGTGGCCCGGGATCCCGGCCGGGCCGCCGCCGAAGCGCTCTATCTGGCCGAGGTCGCCGCCGACGGCAGCCATCCGGAACTGGCCGAGGCGCTGGCGACCGCCGGCCGGCCCGCCACCCCGGACGCCGTGTTCGACCGCTTCCTCACCCGTCTCGTCGACGGCCTCGACGCGGGCTGAGCCCGGACGCGCGGAAACACCGGACGCGCAAAGACACCGGCCCCCGGGGACGAGTCCCCGGGGGCCGGTGTCTGCGTACTGCTGGTCCGCTGATCCGTCAGGATCAGAAGTCCATGTCACCGCCCGGCATGCCGCCCGGGGCGCCCGCGGCAGCGGCCTTCTCCGGCTTGTCGGCGATGACGGCCTCGGTGGTGAGGAAGAGCGCGGCGATGGACGCGGCGTTCTGCAGGGCGGAGCGCGTGACCTTCGCCGGGTCGAGGATGCCCTCGGCGATCATGTCGACGTACTCGCCGGTCGCGGCGTTCAGACCGTGGCCGACGGCCAGGTTGCGCACCTTCTCGACGACGACGCCGCCCTCAAGACCACCGTTGACGGCGATCTGCTTCAGCGGGGCCTCCAGCGCCAGCTTGACGGCGTTGGCGCCGGTCGCCTCGTCACCCGAGAGCTCCAGCTTCTCGAAGACGGCCGAGGCCTGGAGCAGAGCCACGCCACCACCGGCGACGATGCCCTCCTCGACGGCGGCCTTGGCGTTGCGCACCGCGTCCTCGATGCGGTGCTTGCGCTCCTTGAGCTCGACCTCGGTGGCGGCACCGGCCTTGATGACGGCCACGCCGCCGGCCAGCTTCGCCAGACGCTCCTGGAGCTTCTCGCGGTCGTAGTCCGAGTCGGAGTTCTCGATCTCGGCACGGATCTGGTTGACGCGGCCCTGGACCTGGTCGCTGTCACCGGCGCCGTCGACGATCGTCGTCTCGTCCTTGGTGATGACGACCTTGCGGGCGCGGCCGAGCAGGTCGAGACCGGCGTTCTCCAGCTTGAGGCCGACCTCCTCGGAGATGACGGTGCCACCGGTGAGGATGGCGATGTCGCCGAGCATGGCCTTGCGGCGGTCACCGAAGCCCGGGGCCTTGACGGCGACGGACTTGAAGGTGCCACGGATCTTGTTGACGACCAGGGTCGACAGGGCCTCGCCCTCGACGTCCTCGGCGATGATCAGCAGCGGCTTGCCGGACTGCATGACCTTCTCCAGCAGCGGAAGGAGGTCCTTCACGTTGCTGACCTTGGAGTTGACGATCAGGATGTACGGGTCGTCCAGGGACGACTCCATGCGCTCCATGTCGGTGGCGAAGTACGCCGAGATGTAGCCCTTGTCGAAGCGCATACCCTCGGTGAGCTCCAGCTCCAGACCGAAGGTCTGGGACTCCTCGACGGTGATGACGCCTTCCTTGCCGACCTTGTCCATGGCCTCGGCGATGAGCTCGCCGATCTGGGTGTCGGCGGCGGAGATGGAGGCCGTCGAAGCGATCTGCTCCTTGGTCTCCACGTCCTTGGCCTGCTCCAGGAGGGCGGCGGAGACGGCCTCGACGGCCTTCTCGATGCCCCGCTTGAGAGCCATCGGGTTCGCACCCGCGGCCACGTTGCGCAGGCCCTCGCGGACGAGCGCCTGGGCGAGAACGGTGGCGGTGGTCGTACCGTCGCCGGCGACGTCGTCCGTCTTCTTGGCGACCTCCTTGACCAGCTCCGCACCGATCTTCTCGTACGGGTCCTCCAGCTCGATCTCCTTGGCGATGGACACACCATCGTTGGTGATCGTGGGGGCGCCCCACTTCTTCTCGAGGACGACGTTGCGACCCTTGGGGCCAAGGGTGACCTTGACGGCGTCGGCGAGCTGGTTCATGCCGCGCTCGAGACCGCGCCGGGCCTCCTCGTCGAACGCGATGATCTTGGCCATGTGAAGTGGTCCTCCCGGACAGGGGTGGATTGCTCCGGACCGAGTGGCGCCCGCGACGGACGGCCTGCGTGCCGGTGGTTCCTTGCCCCACCGGACCTGCGGGCCTCACCGGCCCGGTCCAAGTTCTGTCACTCTCACCTGGAGAGTGCTAAGCCCAATGATTAGCACTCGACCCCCTTGAGTGCAAGCGCCTCCCTCCGGAGTGTGGACAACCGGAGGGGCGGCCGGGGGCGACGGGAGGGGCGGCCGGGCAGGTGGACGCACACGCGCGGAGGGCCCGTACCCGGGGATGCTTCCCCTGGGTGCGGGCCCTCCGTGCCTGAGTGGCGTCGTTGACCGACTGCGTCGTGTCCGGCCGGGCTCAGCCGACGGCGAGCTTGACCATGTCCGCCTGCGGCCCCTTCTGGCCCTGCGAGATCTCGAACTCAACTCGCTGACCCTCTTCGAGGGTGCGGTACCCGTCCATCTGGATCGCGCTGTAGTGGACGAAAACATCCGCACCACCGTCGACCGCGATGAAGCCGTACCCCTTCTCCGCGTTGAACCACTTGACGGTGCCCTGAGCCATGCCTAACTCCCCTATTACTGGCCCTTTCACAGGACCGCACTTCGCGGACCCGGGTCAGAACCCACCCTCCGTCAGGAGAGGGTGCGTGCGCCGGAACGCGTCGACCGCGGCTGAATGTATCTGCCCAACTGCCCTCTGCAACAGGTCAATCGGACGAGAATTCTGAGCAGCCACGATCGCCCGAATACGGGGAATTCATAAGATTCCAGGGCAAGTCGGGCCAGGCAAAGGCCACTTATGGCGCAAGGTGCTCGAACACTTTGGCTGCATCTTGTCGTGGCCGGGCGCATTCTCGTATGCGGGCGGCACGGGCAGCGGAGGGGACTTCCCACACTCTACCGCGCTCAACCATGCAGAATTGCCCCCTCCGCTTCTCTCGCGGAGGGGGCAATTCTGGTGACGCGGTGGAGTCGGGCCGCCCGGAGCGGCCCGGGGATCAGCAGCCGCCGGCGACGGCCGGGATGATCGAGATGCCGGCGCCGTCCGGGGTGGCCGTGTCCAGGCCGCCCTCGAAGCGGACGTCGTCGTCGTTGACGTACACGTTCACGAAGCGGCGGAGCTTGCCCTGGTCGTCCAGGACGCGGGCGGCGATGCCCGGGTGGTTCTTCTCCAGGGACTCGATCACCTCGGAGAGGACGGCGCCCTCCGCGGGGACCTCGGCCTGGCCGCCGGTGTAGGTGCGGAGGATGGTGGGGATGCGGACCTTGACGCTCATGGTGTGCCCTTCCTGAAGTCTCGGGTGATCGAAAGCTACTCAGTTACCGGCGAGTCCGGCCGCGCGGAACGCGTCGAGGTTCGGCCGGATCGTGGCCGTCGCCTGAGAGGTCTCGGCCACCGCGTCCAGGGTCTTGAGGCCGTCCCCGGTGTTCAGGACCACGGTGGTGAGCGCCGGGTCGAGCAGGCCGTCCTCGATGAGCTTCTTCGTCACGCCGACGGTCACACCGCCCGCGGTCTCGGCGAAGATGCCCTCGGTGCGGGCCAGCAGCTTGATCGCGTCGACGATCTGCTCGTCGTTCACGTCCTCCACCGCGCCGCCGGTGCGGCGGGCGATGTCCAGGACGTACGGGCCGTCGGCCGGGTTGCCGATCGCGAGGGACTTGGCGATCGTGTTCGGCTTCTGCGGGCGGACCACGTCGTGGCCGGCCTTGAAGGCGGCGGAGACCGGGGAGCAGCCCTCGGCCTGGGCGCCGAAGATCTTGTACGGCTTGTCCTCGACCAGCCCGAGCTTGATCAGCTCGCGCAGCCCCTTGTCGATCTTGGTCAGCTGGGAGCCGGACGCGATCGGGATGACGATCTGGTCGGGCAGCCGCCAGCCGAGCTGCTCGCAGATCTCGTACGCCAGGGTCTTGGAGCCCTCGCCGTAGTACGGGCGCAGGTTGACGTTGACGAAGCCCCAGCCCTCGCCCAGCGGGTCGCCGATGAGCTCGGAGCAGAAGCGGTTGACGTCGTCGTAGTTGCCCTCGATGCCGACCAGCTCGCCGCCGTACACCGCGGCCATGACGACCTTGCCCTGCTCCAGGTCGTGCGGGATGAAGACGCAGGAGCGCAGGCCCGCGCGGGCGGCGGCGGCGCCGACGGCGCCGGCCAGGTTGCCGGTGGAGGAGCAGGACAGGGTGGTGAAGCCGAAGGCGCGGGCGGCCTCGACGGCGATCGCGACGACGCGGTCCTTGAAGGAGTGCGTCGGGTTGCCGGAGTCGTCCTTGACGTACAGGCCGCCGGTGACGCCCAGCTCGCGGGCGAGGTTGTCGGCCTTGACCAGCTTGGTGAAGCCGGGGTTGATGTTGGGCTTCTCGGCGACGTCGGCGGGCACCGGCAGCAGCGGCGCGTAACGCCAGATGTTGTCCGGACCGGCCTCGATGCGCTTCTTCAGCTCCTCGGGAGAGCCGCTCGGGAGGTCGTACGCCACTTCGAGCGGCCCGAAACAGGACGCGCAGGCGAAGATCGGGCCGAGGGCGAATCGCTCGCCGCATTCGCGGCAGGAAAGCGCGGCGGCGGGACCCAGGTCCGGGGAGGAATCGGTGTGAACTGCGACAGTCTCAACAGCCATGATGGCGAGGCCCTTTCTCCTCATCTTCCTCATGGCGCGTTTCGCCACGAGACGGAATTGGCACCTTCCCCACCGAACCTCGCGGTCGGCAGGAGGGTTGCCGGGACTTCAACGGGCCGTTCCCTCTGTCCCTCTGGATGAGCGCTGTGGCACCGGATCGTGGGCGCACCATGGATCCGGGCGTTTATCGGCGGACGGACCCCGGCATGCGATGGCCATCTGCGTTGTTCAAGACTGTAACCGAAGCACCGGAGGGTTGAGATAGTCGTCCGGTCCGCGAGATGGATCACATACAGGGAGTGCCGACCGTGCTGGAAGAGGTCGAACGCTGGCTGGCCAGGCGTTCCTGGTCGGCCGCCGACCGTCCGCTGGACCGTCTGCTGGCCGCCAGGGCCGGTCTGGGGGCCGGGGACCCGCACGGCGGAAGCGTCAGCGTGGTGCTGCCCGCGCTGAACGAGGCGGAGACCGTCGGTGACATCGTCGCGACGGTCCGGCGCGAGCTGATGGAGAAGGTCCGGCTGGTCGACGAGCTGGTGGTGATCGACTCCGGTTCGACGGACGCCACCGCCGAGGTGGCCCGCCGGGCGGGTGCCCGGGTGATCCACCGGGACGCGATCCTGCCGCGTCTGCCGGCCGTCCCCGGCAAGGGCGAGGTGCTGTGGCGGTCACTCCTGGTGACCGGCGGGGACATCGTGTGCTTCGTGGACGCGGACCTGAGGGAGTTCTCCGCGGACTTCGTCTCGGGCATCGTCGGACCGCTGCTGACCGACCCGTCGGTGCAGTTCGTCAAGGCCATGTACGACCGCCCGTTCGGGGACACCGCGGGTCAGGGCGGCCGGGTCACGGAGATGGTGGCGCGCCCGCTGCTCAATCTGCACTGGCCGCAGCTGGCCGGTTTCGTCCAGCCGCTGGGCGGCGAGTACGCGGTGCGGCGCTCCCTGCTGGAGCGGCTGCCGTTCCCGGTCGGTTACGGGGTGGAGCTGGGCCTGCTGGTCGACGCCCTGCACACCGTGGGCCTGGACGCCCTCGCGCAGGTGGACGTCGGGGTCCGCCGCCACCGCCACCAGGACGGCCAGGCGCTCGGCCGGATGGCCGCCGCGATCTACCGGACCGCGCAGCTGCGGCTCTCCCGGGGCCATCTGGTCCGCCCCCATCTGACCCAGTTCGAACGCGGTGAGCACGGCTTCGTCCCGCACACCTATCCGGTGGACACCGAGGAACGGCCGCCGATGCGCGAGATCGAGGAGTACGTTTCAGGCCGCGCGGCCTGACTTCGCACGTTTGGGCGGTTCGTGATCGGGCTAGATTCCGCAACATGGTCTCCGAGCACGCCCCGCAGCCCGCTGCCCAGGTCCTCGTCGCGTCCAACCGCGGCCCGGTCTCGTACACGCTCCGTGACGACGGCACGCTCGACGCCAAGCGCGGCGGCGGCGGGCTGGTCTCCGGGCTGAGCGCCGTCGACGACAAGATCTGGGTCTGCGCCGCCCTGGGCGACGGCGACCGCGAGGCGGTCCGCAGAGGGGCCGCCGAACCGGGCGTCCGGATGCTCGACATCGACGCGGACGTGCACGCCGACGCGTACAACGGCATCGCCAACTCGGTCCTCTGGTTCATCCACCACCTGCTCTACCAGACCCCCGTCGAGCCCGTCTTCGACGCGGAGTTCCGGCGGCAGTGGGCGTCCTACGAGGCCTACAACCGGGCCTTCGCCGACGCGCTCGCCGAGGAGGCCGGACCGGGCGCGGCGGTCCTCGTGCAGGACTACCACCTGGCCCTGGTCCCCGGCATGCTCCGGGCGCTCCGCCCCGATCTGCGGATCGGGCACTTCTCGCACACCCCGTGGGCGCCCGTCGACTACTTCCGGCTGCTGCCCGACGACATCGCCGAGCAGCTGCTGCGCGGCATCCTCGGGGCGGACCGGGCGGCGTTCCTGACCCGCCGCTGGGCCGACGCGTTCCTCGCCTGCTGCACGGACCTCCTCGGCGGCACCGGACACACCCGCGTCGGGGTGCACGGGCTGGGCGCCGACGGCGACTTCCTGCGCCGCCGGTCGCACGAACCGGACGTGGACGAGCGGATGGCGGCCCTGCGCGAGCAGGTGGGCCCCGGCCGGAAGACGATCGTCCGCGTGGACCGCACGGAGCTGTCGAAGAACATCGTCCGCGGACTGCACGCCTACCGCGCCCTGCTCGACGCCCGGCCCGAATGGCGCGGCCGCGTCGTCCACATCGCCTTCGCCTACCCCTCCCGCCAGGACCTGGCCGTCTACCGGGAGTACACCGAGGAGGTGCGCCGCGTCGCCGACGGCGTCAACGAGGCGTACGGCACGGCGGACTGGACCCCGGTCGTCCTGCACGTCGAGGACGACTTCGCCCGCTCCCTCGCCGCGTACCGGCTGGCGGACGTCGCCCTCGTCAACCCGATCCGGGACGGCATGAACCTGGTCGCCAAGGAGGTCCCGGTCGTCTCCGACGAGGGCTGCGCGCTGGTCCTGTCCCGGGAGGCGGGGGCGTACGAGGAGCTGGGCGAGGACGCGCTCGTGGTCAACCCCTACGACGTCTCCGCCACGGCCGTCGCGCTCCACGAGGCCCTGACCATGGCCGGTGACGAACGGGCGGACCGCACCCGCAGGCTCGCCGAGGCGGGCACGGCGCTGCCGCCGCAGCGCTGGTTCCTGGACCAACTGGAGGCGCTGCGGCGGGAGTAGGGGCGGCGGTCAGCCCTTGCGTTCCCGGATCCGGTCCGCGAGCGCCCGCAGGAAGCCCACGACCGCCTCCGGGCCGGGGAGCGACAGGTCGGCGCGTTCGGCCAGTTCGGTGACCTCGGTGCTGCCGCTGCAGACCAGCAGGCCCGGGGTGCCGCCGGCGCGGAGCTTCTCCACCGCCGCGTACGCGGCGAGGTCGCCGAGGTCGTCGCCCGCGTAGAGCACCGACTCGGCGCCCACCTCGCGGAGGTAGCGGGTGAGGGCGACGCCCTTGTCCATGCCGGGCGGGCGCAGTTCCAGGACGAGGCGGCCCGGTTCGACGATCAGGCCGTGCCGGGCGGCGAGTTCGCCCAGGGGGCCGCGCAGCGCCTCGAAGGCGCCCTGCGGGTCGGCGGCGCGGCGGGTGTGGACGGCGACGGCCTGGCCCTTCTCCTCGGTCCAGGTGCCGTGCCAGGCGTCGAACCGGTCGAGCACGCCCGGGAGTTCGGCCCGGACGGCGGCGACGCCGGGGTGCGGGGCCGGGGTGGTGACGGTGCCGGTGGCGGCGTCCCAGCGTTCGGCGCCGTAGTGGCCGAGGACGACGAGGTGGTCCAGGCCGGGCACTCCGGCGAAGCCGCCGCGCCGGACCGCGACGCCGGCCTGCCGGCCGGTGATCACGGCGACGGAGGCGACCAGCGGGGAGAGCGCGACCAGGGCCTCGACGGCGCCGGGATGGGCGCGGGCCTGTTCCGGGTCGGGGACGATGTCGGCGAGCGTGCCGTCGAAGTCGAGCGCGACGACCGCGCGGCCGGGCCGGGCCAGGAGCGCGTCCAGACCCTCCTGTCCGGCGGCGGTGTCGGGGGTCGGCAGAGGCGGGGTGTGCGGGTGGCTGCCCATGGTTCGAGCGTAGCCGTGCGACGGCCCGGGTGCCGGGGTTCGGGGTCTGTCCCCGGGCGGGGTCCGTGCCGGTCCCGGCGGGGTGAAGCCGTGGTGATGCCGAGGCGATACGGCGGCTGGCTAGCGTCCCCGCAGATGTCCACGAGGGAGGCACGCATGTCCGGCGACCGGATGTCCCAGGCCTGGGACTGGCTGAGCACGTACCCGATCCATCCGCATCCCGAACTCGGGCGCGACGGAGTCGTCTGCCCGTACATGGTCAAGGCGATCCGCCGCCGGTACGTCACCATGGAGGAGTTCGACGCGACCCAGGGCGACGAGGCGCTGATGGCGCTGGCCCGGAAGCTGCGGGCGGGGGTTCTGGAGAAGGCGGCGGAGCTGGGCTCCGACCGGCTGTACCTGGTGGGCATGGCCGTGCCGTACGGGCTGCCCGAGCCGGAGCTGAAGGCGATGGTCGCCCGGGTGCACGCGGCGCTCAAGCCGGAGTTCGTGGCGCTCGGGCTGATGATCGGCGACTTCTGGCCCGAGCACGAGACGATCGGGCTCCACAACGACGACTTCCGGCCGTTCACCAGCCCCATGCCGCTGCTGGGCATGCGCCACATCACCCCGGCCGATCTTCCGTTCTTCGTGAAGCACGAACCCGACCCGGACGACCGGCTGCGCCTCCTGGCGAATTTCCGGCGGCTTTTCGAGGGCCGGCTGAACGCCCATTGGACGGACCGGCTGAACGAGTCCGTACGCGAGGCCGAGAAGGAACGGGACAGCGCGCGCGTTCCCGCCTGAACCAGGGCCGACCCGAAAGGCAGGTGATACCGGTCATGCACCAGGAGGCCGAATGCCATGTCTGGCTGCAGCGGCCGCTGACCCGCCCCGCGTCCTGGTTCGGTCTGCTGGAGCCGGCGGAACTCAGCCGCTGCTCCTCCTATGTGCAGGAACTCGACCTGGCCCGCTTCGTCACCGGGCGGGTGCTCGCCAGGACCGCGCTCGGCGCGCTGCTGGGGGCACCGCCCGAGACGGTCCGGCTGCGCACCCGGTGCGCGGAGTGCGGCGGGGCCCACGGCAAGCCCGAGGCGGTCGGCGCGGCCGCAGGCTGGGAGCTGTCGATCTCGCACTCCGGCGAGGTGGTGGCCGTGGCCGTGGTCCGCGGCAAGGCCGTCGGCGTGGACGTCGAGGAGTTCCCCGGGCCCTCGGACCGGGCCCGCGAGCCCGCCCCGGGAGGGCTCGCGGGGGTGCCCGCGGAGTTCGAGCTCGTGCTGACCGACGAGGAGCGGACCGTCGTGGCCGCGCTGCCGCCCCGGGACCGGGCGCGGGCCTGCCTCACGTACTGGACCCGCAAGGAGGCGGTGCTGAAGGCGACCGGCGAGGGCCTGTACACGGCCATGACCGATCTCGGCGTCACACCGCCGCACGCCCCCGCCGCGCTGCTGCACCGGCACGGTCCGGGGGGCGGTACGCGGTCGCTGCCCGCGCTCGCCGATCTGCCCATGGACGGGGCCTACCACGGGACGGTGGCCGTGCTCGGTGCCCGTTCCGTCGCCGTACGCATGCACAGCGGCGCGGAAATGCTGTCCGAACGGTTCCGGTAAATCCGCTCGATAACGGAAGGAAAACCCGCCCGGTTAGCTTCGGGACATGGATCGCCACCCGGCACGCACCGCACGGGAAACGGGCTCGGTCCAGCGCTCTTCTCAGCTCATTCTTTCGGTTTCGGAACAAGGAGATGCCCAGTGATCAAGTCAGTCGTCATCGTCGGTGGAGGAACCGCGGGATGGATGAGCGCCACCTACCTCAAGGCCGCCTTCGGTGACCGCATCGACGTCACGGTCGTGGAGTCCGCCCGGGTGTCGAGCATCGGTGTCGGCGAGGCCACCTTCAGTACGGTCCGCCACTTCTTCGACTACCTCGGTCTCGACGAGACCGACTGGCTGCCGCACGTGGCCGGTTCGTACAAGATGGGCATCCGTTTCGAGAACTGGCGCAAGGCCGGCGACCACTTCTACCACCCGTTCGAACGGCTCCGTTCCTCCGACGGATTCTCGCTCGCCGACTGGTGGCTGAAGGAGGGCGACCGCACCCAGCCGTTCGACCGGGGCGTCTACCTCACCCCGCACCTGTGCGAGGCGCAGCGCTCCCCGCGGATGCTGGGCGGTTCGCTGTTCGCCGGCGGTCTCGACGACTCGCTGGGCCGCTCGACGCTCCAGGAGCAGCGGACCCAGTTCCCGTACGCGTACCACTTCGACGCCTCGCTGCTGGCGAAGTTCCTGACGACGTACGGCACCGAGCGGGGCGTGCGGCACGTCACGGACGACGTGCTGGACGTCGTCCGCGACGAGCGCGGCTGGATCAGCCATGTCACCACGCGCGAGCACGGCGACGTGGCCGGCGACCTGTTCATCGACTGCACCGGCTTCCGCGGGCTGCTGATCAACCAGGCGCTGGAGGAGAAGTTCGTCTCCTTCGAGGACGTGCTGCCCAACAACCGGGCCGTCGCCCTGCGCATCCCCAAGCCGGACCAGGCCACCGAGGGCATGAACCCGTACACCACCGCGACCGCGATGGACGCGGGCTGGATATGGACGATCCCGCTGTTCGGCCGGCACGGCAACGGCTATGTGTACTCCGACCAGTTCTGCTCCCCCGAGGAGGCCGAGCGCACGCTGCGGCAGTTCGCCGCCCCGGGCCAGGACGACCTGGAGGCCAACCACATCCGGATGCGCATCGGCCGCAACGAGCGCTCCTGGGTCAACAACTGCGTGGCCATCGGCCTGGCGAGCGCGTTCGTCGAGCCGCTGGAGTCGACCGGCATCTTCTTCATCCAGCACGGCATCGAGCAGCTGGTGAAGAACTTCCCGGACGCGAACTGGGACCCGCAGCTGCGCAACGACTACAACAACCGGGTCGCCGAGGTCCTCGACGGCGTCAAGGAGCTGCTGGTCCTGCACTACGTGGCCGCGGCCCGCGAGGACACCCCGTACTGGAAGGAGGCCAAGACCCGCCCCCTGCCGGACGGTCTCGCCGAGCGCCTGGCCCTCGCCTCCTCGCACCTGCTGGACGACCGGAGCATCTACCAGCCCTACCACGGCTTCGAGGAGTACTCCTGGATCACCATGCTGATGGGTCTCGGCCACGAGCCCGCCGGTCCCCGGCCGGCCCTCGCGCACATCGACCCGACGGCCGCGCGCGCCGAGCTGGCCGCGGTGCAGAACGACGCGAAGCGCCTGGTCGAGGCGCTTCCCAGCTGCTACGAGTACCTCGCCTCGCTCCACTGAGCGCGAGCTGCCCCTCCCCGCCGCCGGTGCCCGCGCCCACCCCCCTCCGTGCGGGCACCGACGGCCCCGTACACCGGCCCCATTCCGTTTACGCGCCTGGAGGCGAGTGACCATGCCAGCCCAGTCCGCCCCGCGGACCGCGGACCCGCGTCCGGGTCTGCGTTCCGTGAAACCGTGGGAGCGTCCGACGCCCCCCGCCTTTCCCGAACGGCCCCCGGTGGCCGTGGACGCGTTCCGTTCCCTGATGAGCGCCTTCCCCTCCGGGGTCGCCGTGATCACCACCTACGGTCCGGACGGACTGCCGCGCGGGCTCACCTGCTCGTCGCTGGCGAGCGTGACGTCCGAGCCGCCGACCCTGTCGGTCTGCCTCACCAGCAGCGGCGAGACGCTGCGGGCGCTGCGCACGCACGGCTCCTTCGCGGTGAACCTGCTGCACGACGGCGGCCAGGACGCCGCCGAGGTGTTCGCCCGGCCCGTCCCCGACCGCTTCGAGCGGGTCGCGTGGTGCCCCACGCCCGGCGCGGGGCTGCCCCGGCTGGTCGACGACGCGTTCACCACGGCCGATTGCCGCGTGTCCGACTTGATCGAGGTCGGCGATCATACGATGGTTCTGGGCGAAGTGACCGGAGTCGTCCAGGAGTCGGGGACTCCGCTGCTGTACGGGGCGCGCCGCTTCGCGCAGTGGCCAGGCGGCGCCGTCCCCGGGACCCGCCCCGCTCCGGAAGGGGTGGCGTCATGACCGTCTCGACGGTCCCCCCGGTGCGTCCGGGCACCCCGCGCTCCCGGCGCCCCGCCGTGGGCATCGTCGCCGGTCTGGTCGTGCTGGTGAGCGCGGTCGTCGTCTGGGGGCCCGGTCTGGTGCGCGGCGGGGAGGGGCACGGTGGGGTCGACCCGACTGCCCGCTTCCTGCTGGCCGTTGCCGTGATCGTGCTGGTCAGCCACTTATTGGGCACGGTGCTGCGCCGGTTCGGGCAGCCCGCCGTGATCGGGGAGATCGTCGGGGGTCTGGTGCTGGGGCCGTCCGCGCTCGGCTGGGCCTGGCCGTCGGCCCAGGCGTGGCTGCTGCCCGCCGAGGTGAAGTCGACCATGGCGATGGCGGCGCAGCTCGGACTGGTCACCTTCATGTTCCTGCTCGGCTGCGAGCTGCGCATGGAGCGGGTCAGCTCGGGCCGGACCGCGCTGGCCGCGACGGTCCTGGGCGGGATGGGGCTGCCGTTCCTGGCCGGTCTCGGGATCGCGGTGGCCGCGCCGGACGTGCTGCGCGGGGCCTCCGCCCATCACACCGGCTACGCGGTCTTCTTCGGTCTGGCGCTGTCGGTGACCGCGCTGCCGGTGCTGGCCCGGGTCCTGGTCGACCTGCGGATGGACCGCTCGGAGCTGGGGACGTTCGCCCTGGCCGGCGCGGCCGTCGGGGACGGCGTGGCCTGGCTGGCGCTCACCGTCGTCCTCGCGATGACCAGCGCCACCGGCAGTGTCGCCGCCACGGTCGGGCTGACGCTCGCGCTGGTCACCGTCACGGTCCTGGTCGTCCGGCCGCTGCTGGCCGCCGCCGTGCACGTCGCCGAGAAGCAGCCGGGCGGCGCCAAGGTCATGCTGCCCATGATGCTGCTGGCGGGGGCCGTCTCCTATGCGGCGATCACCCAGGTCATCGGGTTGCACCCGGTGATCGGCGCCTTCCTGTTCGGCACGGTGGTGCCGCGCGGCTCCCGGTCGGCGGAGCGGATGAACGAGCAGTTGCAGGGCTTCACCCTGGCGGTGCTGCTGCCGCTGTTCTTCGCCGGGATCGGGCTCAACGTCTCGATCCGCGGGCTGGGCCTGGCCCCCTGGCACTGGACCGTCCTGGTGGCCGTCGTGGCCGCCGCGACCGTGACCAAGTTCGTCGGCGCCGGGGGCGCCGCACGGGCGGCGGGCATGCCCCGCAACGAGGCGATGCGGCTCGGTGCGCTGATGAACTGCCGCGGCGTGACCGAGATCGTCGTCGCCGGAATCGGCTACGAGGCGGGGCTGATCGGGGCGAACGGGCTGACCGTCCTGGTCCTGATGGCGCTGGTGACCACGGCGCTGACCGGTCCGTTGCTCCGGGCCTTCGGGGTCCGTCCCCCGTCCCAGTCCGACGCGTCCCCGTACCCCGCCGACGAGGGCCCCTCCCCCGACGGCCCGCCGGCCGCCGCGTCCGTCCCCATCACCGCACCCGCCGAGCGGCGGGCCCGCACCCAGGAGGTCTGAGATGTCCCCCGTCGACTCGTCCCGGCTCGTGGAGCACCAGGCGCACCTCGCCTCGCTCGACCGCTCGATCATCTCCCTGATCGAGGAGCGCGCCAGCGCCGACGTCCAACTCCGCACCCTGCGACGCCTCGCCGGGCTGCATGAGTTCCAACTCACCCGGGAAAACGAGGTTCTGCATCAGTATCACGACGCTCTCGGACGCCAGGGCACCTCGATCGCGCTCCAATTGCTGTCGATCGCGCGCAATGAGGTCCGGCGGCCGGTGGGTGTCGAGGAGACTGCCACCGCAGCCTGATCCCTGTGCCCGGTGGGGGAACGCCCCCGCCGGGCACATTTCCGCGTCCGCACCCAGGAAAGGAACCCCCCTCATGCCGCACACCGTCCGTCCCCACGCCCCGCTCGCCGCCGCGGACGAGCCCACCGGCCTGCGCGGGCTGTTCGTCCTGCCGTTCCGCCGGCAGACCTGGAGATATGTGCTGTACGCGCTGCTGCTGCCGCTCACGCTGGCCCTGGTCCTGGGCTTGCAGTACCCGATGAAGACCGCCCAGGAGAAGGGGCATCCGGAGATCGGCACGGTGATCCTGCTGGCGGTCCTGGTCGTGGTCGCCGTGTTCGGCCCCCGCTTCGAGCGGGTGCGGGCGCGGTTCTGGCTGGGCGAGGAGATCGGCCGCCGCACGGGCGGGCGGCGCTTCGGCCGCAACGCGGCGTTCTTCCTGCTCAACATGGTGACGGGCGCGCTGGGGTTCCTCGCGGTGGCCGGCTGGCTCCTGATCTCCGTGCGCAATCTGACGTACCCGTTCTGGGGCTGGCGTTCCTACCCGGACCCGGCGTGGGGCGGTCCGCACCCGCTCGGTGTGGTCTCGCTGCACTTCCTGGCCGGTGTCGTGGCGCTCTTCGTCGGTCCGTGGATCATCGTGCGGCTGGCCCGGCTCCAGGTCCGGCTGGTGCGCGGCTTCATCGGGGAGGAGCGGCCCTCCTGACCGTACGGGGCGCACCGCACGGGTCCGGAACGTCGTCGACGGCCGGGCGGGACCGGATTCCGGTCGCGCCCGGCCGTCGCCGGTCTCAGGCGGCCGCCGCGAACTCCCCGGGGGCCGGTACGGCACGGGCCTCCAGATAGCGCAGCACGGCCAGGACCCTGCGGTTGTCGCCGCTGCCGCCGGGGATGCCGAGCTTCCCGAAGACGGCGGCGACCCGCTTCTCCACGGTGCCCTCGGAGATGCAGAGCCGGGCCGCGATCGCGGTGTTGGTGCGCCCCCGCGCCATGAGGGCCAGCACCTCGGCCTCCCGCACGCTGAGCGAGGCGAGGTCCCCGGCCGCCGCGCCGCCCCCGGCGGCCGGATCGAGGGCCCTGCCGCCCGCCGCGATCCGGGCCAGGACGGCGACGACCCGGTCCGCGTCCGTCATCCCGGCCTCCAGCTGGTGGCCGAGCCCCGGACCGCCGGCCTCCAGAAGGGCGGCGGCCGTCCGGGGGTCGGGGGTCCGGGACCAGAGCAGCACCCCGGTGCCGGGGCGGCGGCGGCGCACCGCCAGCGCGTCCCGGACCGCGTCGCCGCCTCGCGCCGGGGCCGCCGCCGCGGAGACGAGCAGCACATCGGGGCGGTGGGCGGCGGCGAGCGCGGCCAGCGCCCCGGTGTCGCGGCCCGCGGCCACGTGGTGGCCGAGACCGCCGAGCAGCTGGGCCAGTCCGGTCCGCAGGACCGGGGAGGGTTCGGCCAGCAGGAGACGCATGGGGTTCACATCCTTCACCGGGCACCGGGGCGCGGGTCAGCGCGAGCGGTAGCTCTCGGCAATGAGAAACGCGAGGTCGAGGGATTGGCTGCGGTTCAGCCGGGGGTCGCAGGTGGACTCGTAGCGTGCGGCGAGATCGTCGAAGCGCAGCCCGTCGGCGCCGCCCACGCATTCGGTGACGTCGTCGCCGGTGAACTCCAGGTGGACGCCGCCGGGGTGGGTGCCGAGCCCGTGGTGGACCTCGAAGAAGCCGGTGATCTCCTCGACGACGTCGTCGAAGTGCCGGGTCTTGTGGCCGGTGGGCGCCTCGAAGGTGTTGCCGTGCATGGGGTCGCACACCCAGGCCACGGGCGCGCCCTCGGCGGTGACCTTCTCCACCAGGGTGGGCAGCCGGTCGCGGACGTTCCGGGCGCCCATGCGCACGACGAAAGTGAGCCGGCCCGGTTCGCGCCCCGGGTCGAGCCGGTCGATCAGGGCCAGGGCCTCGTCGGCCGTGGCGGTCGGGCCGAGCTTCACGGCGACGGGGTTGTCGATCCGGGAGAAGTAGTCGACGTGGGCGCCGTCGATGTCCCGGGTGCGCTCGCCGATCCACAGCAGATGGCCGCTGGTCGCGTAGGTGCGGCCGGTCTCCGGGTCGGTACGGGTGAGGGCGTCCTCGTAGTCGAGGAGCAGCCCCTCGTGGCTGACGAAGAACTCCACAGCCCGTGCGATGCCGGCGTCGGCGCCGCAGACCTTCATGAAGGTGAGCGCCCGGTCGATCTGGTCAGCGAGTTCGCCGTAGCGCTCCCCGGCCGGGGAGCCGGAGACGAAGTCCTGGTTCCAGGACTGGGCCTGGTGCAGATCGGCGTAGCCGCCGGTGGTGAAGGCGCGGACCAGGTTGAGGGTGGCCGCGGCGGCGCGGTGCATCCGCTGGAGACGGTGCGGGTCGGGGGTCCGCTCCCCGGGGGTGAAGCCGAAGCCGTTGACGGCGTCGCCCCGGTAGGCGGGCAGGGTCGTGGCGCCGCGGGTCTCGGTGGGGCGGGAGCGGGGTTTGGCGTACTGGCCGGCCATTCTGCCGACCTTGACGACGGGGACGGAGGCCGCGTAGGTGAGGACCAGCGACATCTGGAGCAGGGTGCGCACCTTCCCCCGTACGGCGTCGGCCGTGGCCTCGGCGAAGGTCTCGGCGCAGTCGCCGCCCTGGAGCAGGAAGGCTTCTCCCCGGGCCACGGCGGCGAGCCGCCGCTTGAGGAGTTCGCATTCGTCGGCGACGACGAGCGGGACGGCCGCGCCGAGTTCGGCGCACACCGCTTCGAGGGCGGCCGGATCGGGCCAGTCGGGCTGTTGTGCGGCGGGCAGTGCGCGCCACAGGTCCTGGTACACCACGGGACTACTCCTCGGTGGGATGAAGGGCGGAAGGGGTCAGGAGACCGGCGCCGGCACGGACCGGCGGACCTGTTCCAGGAAGTTCGCCATCAGCCGCATGCCGCCGACGGTGGTGATGCTCTCGGGGTGGAACTGCACGCCCTCGACGGGAAGTTCGCGGTGGCGCAGCCCCATCAGGGAGCCGTCGTCCTCGGCGTGGGCGGTGGCCGTCAGCGCGGGCGGCAGCGGGTCCTCGACGACGAGCGAGTGGTAGCGGGTGGCGGTCATCGGCGCGTCGAGCCCGGCGAACAGGCCGGTGCCGTCGTGCCGGACCGGGCTCGTCTTGCCGTGCTTGAGCAGACCGGCGACCCCGACCCGGCCGCCGTGGGCCAGGCCGATCGCCTGGTGCCCCAGGCAGATCCCGAGCAGCGGCACCCGGCCGGAGAAGGTGTGCACCAGCTCCACATGGCCGGAGTCCGCCGGATGCCCGGGGCCGGGCCCGAGCACCACGGCGTCCGGGAGGCGGGCGGCGAGCCGCTCGGGCGACTCGGAGCGGGCCCGGACGACGTCGGTCTCGGCGCCGAGACCGCGCAGGTACTGGTCGATGATGTGGGTGAAGCTGTCGTACGCGTCCACCAGCAGGATCCTCACCGGGCACCGCCCTGCCCGGACGCGGCCGGGGCCGGTTCCTCCGCCGCCGGGGGCGGGGCCAGTTCCTCGCCGGTGAGCGCCCAGTACGCGGCGCCCATCTTGTGCAGGGTCTCGCGCCACTCGGCCTCCGGGGAGGAGTCGGCGACCACACCCGCGCAGCTCTGCGTGGAGTAGACCGCCCCGTCGCGCACGATGGTGCGGATGCAGAGCGCGAACTGCCCCCAGCCGCGCACGTCGACGAGGCCGACGGCCCCCGCGTACATCCCGCGCGGCTCGCTCTCCAGGTCCTCGATGATCTCCATGGCGCGGATCTTCGGCGCCCCGGTCACCGTCCCGGCGGGGAAGGTGGCCCGCAGGGCCGCCCAGACGTCGGCGCCCGGGGCGAGCCGCCCCTCCACGGTGGAGACGAGGTGGAAGACGTGGGAGAACTTCTCGACCTCCATCAGCCGCCCCGCGGTCAGCGTCCGCGGCTCGCAGACCCGCCCGATGTCGTTGCGGCACAGATCGACGAGCATCACGTGCTCGGCCCGCTCCTTCTCGCTGGCCAGCAGCGCGGCGACGCGCCGCCCGTCGGCCCCGGGCTCGCCGCTGCGCCGGGTGGTGCCCGCGATGGGCCGCATCACGAGGCGGTCGCCCTCGATGCGGAAGAGCAGTTCGGGGCTGGCGCCGATGAGCGTGGTGCCGGCGTGCGGGACCAGGTACATGTACGGCGAGGGATTGCGGTCCCGCAGCCGCCGGTAGGCGTCGACCGGGGTCAGCGGGGTGGTGACGTCGATCCGGTGCCCGATCTGGATCTGGTAGATGTCGCCGACCCCGATGTGCTCCAGGCAGCGGGCGGCCCGCGCCAGGAAGGTCTCCCGGTCGGTGCTGTCGCGCACCTCCAGCGGGGCCGGTGCGGCCGGGACGGGCTCCTCGGCGGCCGTCGCGGCGGTACGGGCCGCCGCCACGACGTCGAACGGGGTGGGCGGGGGGAACTCCTCCGCCCCGGCCGAGAAGTGCAGCGCCCGGCCGGTGCGCGTGTCGTAGCGGACGGTGTTGCGGTAGAGCGCGAGCACGCAGTCCGGTCCGGGGGTGCCGTCGCGCTCCGGCAGCTCCTCCAGATGCCAGGCGGTGCCGTAGCCGAGGGTGGCCAGGAAACCGAAGACGTAGTCGTCGGCGGGCTGCGCGGTGTGCAGCGTGAACAGGTTCTGGGCGGCGCCGAGCAGCTCCAGGGCCTGGCCGGGCCGCTCGACGCGGCGCGACCCGGCGGTGTCCGGGCCCATGCCGAGCCCGTCGGCCAGCGCGAGCAGCGCCTCGGCGACGCCCCCGGTCCCGGTGACGGTGACATGCCCCGGGTGGACGCGGATCTCGGCGAGCCGGTCGTAACCGATCACCGCCGAGGTGCAGTCCTCCTGCGGGCCCTGCGGGGACTCCAGCAGGAAGACGTCCTCGCCGTAGGTCTCGCGCAGAACGGTGAACAGGTCGAGCGGGCGGTGGTCCGGGAGGAGCGTCTCCTCGATGCGGACATGGATGACGGGCGGTCCCGCGGACGGTGACCGGTACCCCGGGGCGGCGGGCGCGACCGGGGTCTCCAGCAGTGTGGTCAAGGCTTCTCTCTTTCCGTGCTCTCGGGCGGGCGGGTGGATCGGGCGGGCCCGGGACCGGCCGCTCAGCCGATGACGTAGCCGTCGGCGTGCCGCAGACCCCGGGAGCGGCGCAGGTCGGTGAGGACGAAACTGCGCTGGAGCCAGCGGTCGTTGCCGTCGTAGCGGGGGCGGAACGCGGTCCGGCCGTGGACGGCGACCCGGTTGTCGACGATCGCCAGGTCGCCCGGTTCCAGCAGGGCGGTCCGCGCGGTCAGGTCGAACAGCTCCTGGAGCTCCAGCAGGGCGCGCCCGGCGCGCGGGGTCAGCGGCTCGGTGGCCGCGAAGTCGACGCGGACGTCCGGGTCGTCGGGCGCCCCGAACAGCACGGCGTGCGCCTCGGTGGAGCCGGCGCCCGCGCCGAAGGACGGCGGGGCGGCGGTGCGGAACTCCTGGCTGAACAGCGCCTCACGGCCGTCCGCCGAGAGCAGCGGCAGCACCTGGCGGGTGCAGCCGGTGCGCAGTCCGGCGACGCGCTCGTGGTCGGCGCGCAGGCACAGCAGCATGACGAAGTCGGGGCGGTGCGGGTGGAAGGCGTTCTCGGTGTGGAAGGTGAGCAGCACCGAACCGGCGTTGCCCTGGAAGTCCTCCTGCCCCGGCACCGGGACGACGTCCTGGACGAGCGCACCGCCCTTCTCGGGCCGGAACGCCGCCGGGTCGCCGAGCCCCGCGGCGACCATCAGCAGCAGCGCGGCGGGCAGCCCCGCGGTGCGCTGCACGGAGCCGGCGGCGGCCGGGGTGGGCGGCAGCTGCGCGGCACCCACCGGGAGGCCGCGCACCAGGAAGGTGCCGGTCGGGCCCGAGTCGCGGCGGAACTCCCGCAGGGCGCGCCGGAGTTCGGCCGGCAGGTCGGACCAGGCGTCCCGGGCCGCGGCGACCCAGTCCCGGTCGTCGACGCGGTCGCCCGCGGACCGTTGGAGGGTCCGGGCCACGTCGGCGACGGCCGGGGCCCGGTGGGTCATGTCGGCCACGGGGATCGTGGCGGCGGTGGAGTGGATGGTCGCTGTCATCGGTGGATCGCCTTCCTGGTGGTGCGGGTCCGTGCTTCGGTGGGGCGGCGGGTTCGCGGTGCGTGGCGCGGCACGGCGGGCTCACGCGGCCCGTGCGACGGCCGGGGCGGTGCGGTGGTCCGTGCTGCCGGTCCGGTCCGCGATCCCGGCCACCCGGGGCCCGGCGAGGGCCCGGTAGGCGTGCGCGGGGAGCGCGACCGACTGGTCGAGCCGGGCGGCGTTGAACCAGATCTCGTCCTCGTCGAGCAGCGCGGGGTCCACGACCACGTCCAGGTCCGGGTGGAACGAGAAGGGCACGATGGAGCCGCTGACGCAGCCCGTGAGCCGTTCCGCGGTGGCCCGGTCGGCGAAGCCCGCCCGGACCCCGCCCGCCACCGCGCACACCGCGCCGAGGTCGACGCGGTGGTCGCCGCGCACCACGGCGAGCACGTACCGCCGCTGCTTGCCCGGCAGGGCCACCCGGATCACCAGGGACTTCGCCGCCTGCCGCAGGGAGTGCCCGCGCAGCAGGCTGGCCAGGTCGGTCGCCCCCTGCGGCGGGTGGTCGAGCATCCGGTACGGGTGGGGCGCGGACGCCAGCAGCTCCATGAGCCGCGCCCGCGCCCGGGGGCTAGACGTGGGCACGGGACATCGCCTCGGCCACCGAGCGCGGACGCATGTCGGTCCAGTGCTCCTCGATGTGGGCGAGGCTCTCCGCGTGGCCGCCCTCCTCGCGGGCGACCCGCCAGCCGGCGGGCACCTCGGCGAAGGCGGGCCACAGGGAGTACTGGTCCTCGTCGTTGATCAGCACGAGGTAGCGCCCCTCGGTGTCCTCGAACGGGTTGGTCATGACGCACTCGCTTTCCGCCGTACGGACGTCTTCCGTACGGCTGTCGATACGCAGGGGTCGTGAAAGAGGGGTCAGGCGACGGCCTGTTCGGCGACGTCCTGGGTCTCCAGGGCCTCGTTGCCGTAGATGTCCTGCACCCAGTTGCTCTGGTAGACGGTGTCCAGATAGCGCTCGCCCAGGTCGGGCGAGAGGGTCACCGCGGTCGTGCCGAGGCGTTCGGCGTCGTGCTCCTCCAGCCAGGCGGAGGCTCCCGCGACGACGGTCCCGGTGGAGCCGCCGAAGAGGAAGCCGCGCGCGGCCAGCCGGTGGCACATCCGGACGGTGTCGGCCTCCGGGACCAGCACCACCTCGTCGATGTACGTCTCGTCGAGGATCGGCGGACGCACCCCCGCGCCGAGTCCCGGAATCATCCGGGTCCCCGGCGGGGCGCCGAAGGTGACCGAGCCCACGCTGTCCACGGCGACGACGCGCACCCCGGGCCTGCGCTCCTTGAACCAGCGGGCGCACCCCATCAGGGTGCCGGTGGTGCCGGCCCCGACGAAGAGCACGTCCAGGCCGGGGAAGGCGCGGGCGATGGGCGGCGCGGTCCAGCGGTAGTGGGCCCGCCAGTTGTCCGGGTTCATGTACTGGTTGAGCCAGACGTGGCGCGGGTCGGCGGCGCACAGGGCGCGCACCCGGTCCAGCCGCGCCCCGAGGAATCCCTCCTCCGGGTCGGGTTCGGTGATGATGTGGACATCGGCCCCCAGGGCCTCCATCAGCCGCCGCGAGGAGAGGTTGCAGCGGGAGTCGGTGACACAGAGGAAGCGGTAGCCCTTGCTCGCCGCGATCATGCTGAGCGCGACGCCGAGGTTTCCGGACGAGGACTCCACGAGGATCGAGCCGGGTGTGAGGACCCCGCTGCGTTCGGCCGCTTCGACCATGGCCAGAGCGGGTTTGAGTTTGATGGAACCGGAGAAATTGAATCCCTCGCACTTGAGGAAGAGCGAAGTGCCGAGAACCGACCTCAGATCGATGTAGAGGTCGTCCTCGTTGAATTCCTGCGGAGCCGAGATGATCGGCACGCTGCCTCCCGCGTTCGGGCGTGGACGTGAAGGCGGAAAGGTCAGCCGTAGCGGCTCATGTCATGGAAGAAGCCGTCGACGACCGCCAGTTCCCCCGAGGCGCGCACGGTGTCGTAGACGTGTCTGCCGACCGCGAGGTCGAGGACCCCGAGACCGAACGGCGAGAAGATCACCGGCCGGTCCGTGGCCGGCTCGACCGCTCCGGTGAGCACGTCGTGGAGGGTGCCGTGCACGAAATCCCTGTTCCCGGTCCGCTGTTCGGCCAGGTGCAGGGAGGTTTGGGCCTTCAGACAGTGCTCGACGTCGTCCACGATGTTGGTGGCGCCGAGCACGACGTCGGGCGACAGGTCACGGAGCGAGATGTGCAGCACGAGGGGGTTGTGCGCGAACCAGGCGCTCTCGGTGACGTGCGGTTGTCCGGCGACGGTCGCGAAGACGACGACGTCGCAGGAGCGGATCAGCTTCTCGGCGCTGTCGTGCACGGTGACGGCGCCGTTCGTCCCGGAGCGCTCCAGGTACTGGGCGAAGCCCTCGGCGTGTTCGCGCGAGAGGTCGAAGATGCCCGTCTCGTCGAACTCCCAGCCGGTGCCCGCCAGATAGCCGTGCAGATAGCGCGCGATGAGCCCGACGCCGAAGAAGCCGATGGTGCGGGGGCGTTCGCGCCCCCGGGTGAGGGCGTCGGCGGCGAGCGCGGCGGAGGCCGCGGTCCGGGTGGCGCTGATGATGGAGCTTTCGAGGCAGGCCAGCGGGTAGCCGGTCTCCGGGTCGTTCAGGACGAGCACGGCGGAGGCCCGCGGCAGGCCGGCCGCCACGTTCTCCGGGAAGCTCGATATCCACTTCAGTCCGTCGACGGGGGCGTCCCCGCCGATCGAGGCGGGCAGCGCGATGATCCGCGACGACGGCCGGTCGGGGAAGCGCAGGAAGTACGAGGGCGGGTTGACGGTGCCGCCCTCGCCGTGGGTGCGGTAGGCGGCCTCCACGATGTCGACGACGTCCTGGTGCCGGTCGCCGAGGACGCGGTGGACCTGGGCTCCCGGGATCACGGCGAAGGTGGGACTGGGTGTCATGCGGGGCTCTCCCGTGGGTGCGGACGGTGGTACGGAGGTCAATGGGGGTCCATGACGTGTCCGGGGAGCCAGGCCGGGTTGCCGAGGATCACGACGATCTCCCGTTCGCCCCGGTACTCCTCGCGGCTGTGCGCCATGCGGATGTTGTCGACGAGCAGCACGTCGCCCGCCTGCCAGGGCTCGCGCCGGGTGGCGTCCCGGTAGGCGTCGTTGACCGTGGCGATCTCCTCGGCCGGGATCGGGGTGCCGTCGCCGTACGCGGTGGTGAAGGGCAGCGAGTCGGGCCCGTACACCTCGGTCAGGTACTCGCGGATCATCGGGTCGAGGGTCAGCTCGTTCAGGAAGGCGATCTGGTTGAACCAGAGCGGCGTCCCGCTGACCGGGTGCTCGCGGACCGCGGAGCGGCGCTGGCGGGTGCGGAGCGCGCCGTCGTCCAGCCAGGTGTGCTCGATGCCGGCGGAGGCGCAGTAGGCGGCGACCCGGTCCGGGTCGTCGGTGCCGAAGGCCTCGGTCCAGGCGACGCCCACCTCGCGGTAGGTGCGGGTCAGCTGCCAGCCCTCGCGGGCGAAGCGGTCGACGAGCCCGGCGGGCAGGGCGCGCAGCACCTCGTGGGCGTCGGCGACCGCGGTCGCGCCGCCCTCCGCCGGGGCGGTGAGGCAGCCGAAGAGCGCGAGGGCCGGCACCTCGGCGGCGTAACTCAGCTCGTGGTGCATGCACATCGGCTCGTCGGGCGGCCATTCGGAGGAGCCCTGGACGCCGGGGCGGTAGCGGCGGCGGGCGGCGAAGCGCTCGCGCTCCTCCATCGGGTCGACGCCCAGCGCGCGGGCGACGGCCTCGACGGCCTCGGGCGAGTCCACGGCCAGGCCGCGCAGCAGCACGGCGCCGTGCTCCGCGACGGCCCGCAGGACGGTGGTGCGGTGCTCGGCGGCCCAGCCGGCCGCGTCGTCGGGGGCCGGGACGCGCACCACGGCGACCTGGCCGGGCGGCGGCGCCGGTACGGGACCGTGGCCGGTCTCCGCGGTGGCTTCGAGTACGGACGTCATCTCTGCGGGTCTCCCTCGGTGACGGGTTGCGCGGTGTCGTACGGCTGCGGCTCAGCCGGCGGCCGCGGCGGGAACGGGGGCGGGGGCGGCGGTGGCCGCGCGGTCGGCCCGGCGCCGGTCCAGCAGGGCCGCCAGATCGCGCAGGACCGGGGTGCCGGCCAGTTCCCTGACCGTGACCAGCCGTTCCAGGGCGATCGCGAGGCGCACGGCGGTCAGCGAGGTGCCGCCGATCTCGAAGAAGTGGTCGGTGCGGCCGATGCGTTCGACGGGCACCTTGAGCACCTCCGCCCAGAGCGCGGCGAGTCCGGCCTCGCTCCGGGTGCCCGGGGCGCGGTTCCCGGCGTCCGCCGGGGTGTCCGGGCCGGTGAGGGCCCCCTCCGCCTCGCGGGCCAGGGTCGTGCGGTCGGTCTTGCCGTTGGCGGTCAGGGGCAGCGCCGGGCGGTGCTCCAGCCGGGCGGGGACCATGTAGGAGGGCAGGATGTCGGTGAGCCGGGCCCGGACGGCGTCCGGGCCGGGGGCGTCCGCGCCGGTGTAGTACCCGACGAGGGTGCGGGCCTCGCCCCGGCCGGCCGCGACGACCGCGCCGTCGCGCACCCCGGCGACCTCCAGCAGCCGGTTCTCGATCTCGCCGATCTCGATCCGGAAGCCCCGGATCTTCAGCTGGGCGTCGCGCCGGCCGTGGAACTCCAGCCGCCCGTCCGGCATCCAGCGCCCGAAGTCGCCCGAACGGTAGAGCCGTTCGCCGGGCCGGTGTGGATCGGGCAGGAACGCGGCCCGGCTGCGCACCTCGTCGTTCACGTACCCGCGCCCGACGCACACCCCGGAGAACACGATCTCGCCGGGCGAGCCCAGCGGCACCGGCCGGAGCCGCTCGTCGACGACGTACACCCGGACGTTGCGCACGGGCCGGCCGAGCGGCACGGAGGGCCCCTCCGGGGCGCGCCGCATGACCTCGTGGTTGGTGTCGTCGCAGGTCTCGGTCAGCCCGTACGCGTTGCACAGGACGACCCCCGGGAAGGAGGCGAACCAGCGTTCGGCCAGCTCCTTCTTCAGCGCCTCGCCGGTCGCGGAGACCGCGCGCAGCGCGGGCAGGGCGGTGCGGCCGTCCTCGTCCAGATAGGTGAGGAGGACTTCCAGATAGGACGGGACGAGCTGGGCGACCTCGACCCGGCCGGCCCGCAGCGTCTCGACGCACCGGCCCACGTCCAGGATCGCCTCCTGGGGGACGAGGTGCGTGGTGCCGCCGGTCACCAGCGCGGCGACCAGCTGCCACAGCGAGATGTCGAAGCACTGCGGCGCGGTCTGGGCGACGATGGTGCCCTCGGTGATGCCCAAGTCCTCGATCTTGGCGAGCAGATGGTTGACGAATCCGGCGTGTTCGCAGACCGCGCCCTTGGGTTCGCCGGTGGAGCCGGAGGTGAAGTAGAGGTACGCGGCGGCGTCGGCGCGGACCGGGAGGCCCGGGTCGGTGTCGGGCGCCTCGTCGGGCAGCGCGTCGAGGTGGGTGACCACGGGCGCGGTCCCGGCCTCGGCGACGGCCCGGTCCAGGGCGGGGCACGCCCCCCGGGTGGTGAGCACGGTGTGGCAGGCGCTGCGGGTGAGCACCGCGGCGATCCGGGCGGCGGGGAAGTGCGGCTCCACGGGGAGGTAGACGCCGCCCGCCTTGAAGACGCCGATGACGGCGGCCAGCCAGTCCAGATCGCGTTCGGTGACGACGGCGACGACGTCCTCGTCCCACAGCCCCTCGTACCGCAGCGACCAGGCGATCCGGTTGGCCCGCGCGTTCAGCTCCGCGTACGTCAGCGCACGGCCTTCCAGCACGGCGGCGACGGCGTCGGGGCTGGTCCGCACCCGCTCCTCGAAGAGTTCGTGGAACCGGCGGTCGGGCAGCTCCCGTTCGGGCCCGGCCAGTTCCTCGGTCTGGTGGCGGACCTCGGCGGCGGAGAGCAGGGACCGTGCGCCGTGCGGGGCGTCCGGGTCCTGGGCGGCGCGCTCCAGCGCGGTCAGGTAGTAGCCGGCGATCCGGGCGGCGGCGGACGCGTCGAGGGCGTCGGCGCGGTGGCGTACGACGAGGTCGCCGCCGTCCGTCCGGACGTCGAGGACCGTGCCGGCGGGCACCGGTGCGGTGGCGTCGCCCCCGGGGAGGGTCACCAGGGCGTCGAAGAGCGGTCCGTCGCCGGGGGTGGCGGGGACGGCGTCCGCGTACCGGGCGAGGGCGGCGGCGCCGTCCCGCGCGGTGGCGAGGAGCTCGCCCCAGGTGCCGTCCCCGGTGTGGAGCCGGACCGGGAGGGCGTCGTGGCCGGGCTGCCGGCAGCCGGTGACGGTCTCGCTGTCACCGGTCAGGGCGGCGACCACCTTGGCGTGCGCCGCGAGGAGCGCGGGGCCCGTGACCGGGATGCCGTCGAGCGGCGCCCGGTGCTCGGCGGGTTCCGCCGCGCCGTCGTCCGGGCGTGCGCCGGCGGCGTTCCAGCGGGGCAGCGGGGTGAAGCCCCCCGCGCCCAGCACACCGCGCCAGTACTCCCGGCCGGCCTCGCCGGCATTGTCGTCCGCGCACCGCTTCACCTGCGTGCCTCCGCTCGACGTACCCGTCGGTTCCGTGAGCCGATGGCCGACTTCACGTTGATGACGGGAACACTAGGGAGGGGCCTTATCGGGGGAGTATCGGATCTTTCTCACCGCCCGTGACGGCCGGAGGGCGCCGCTCAAGGGCGTGCGGACGCCGCCGGAAAAGCCTGGTGCCGGCCCCCGCGTACGGGGACCGGCACCGGGCGACGGCGCGTGCGCGCCGTTCCGTCAGAGGCGGCCGGACAGGATCCGGCCGATCTCGGCGGCGGGTTCGGGGGCCATCATCGCCTCGTGCGTGGCGGCGACGCCGACCCGTTCGAACTCCCCCGAGAGATAGGGCGCCCAGTCCTGCGGCCTGGCCCAGTCGCGGACGTTCTCCTCGGCCGCGACGAGCAGCACGTCCCCCTTGTACGGCACGGGCTCCGTCGGGGAGGCGAGGCGCACGTTGTTGACGAGGACGTTCAGCACGTCGGCGCGCTGCTTCTCGTCGAGGTGGCGCACCTCGCCCTCGCTGCGGCCCATGTAGCCGACGATCCCGGCCCGGACGGCCGCCTCGTCGGCGGGCAGGGTGTCGTCCTCGCCGTGCATGCGGGCGTACGCCTCGTACATGGCGGTGAGGATCTCCCAGGCGTCCATCGCCACCCGCCGCTCCTCCTCCACCGGATAGGCGTCGAGGAGGACGAGCAGCCCCACCTCCTCGCCGCGCTGCTGGAGTTCGGCGGCGAGCGCCTGGGCGAGCGTGCCGCCGAGCGACCAGCCGAGCAGGTGGTACGGGCCGTGCGGGCGGACCGCCTTGATCTGCGCCACGTAGTCGTCGAGCATCTCCTCCATCGACGCGGCCGTGGGCGTCACCCCGTCCACGCCCCGGGACTGGAGCCCGTAGACGGGGACGCTCGGGTCCAGGGTGCGCAGCAGCCCCGAGTAGCACCAGCCGAGCCCGCCGACCGGGTGGACGCAGATCAGCGGGGTGCCCTCCCCCGTGGTGCGCAGCGGGAGCAGCACGTCGAAGCCGCCGCCCGTGCCGTCGCCGCCGTCCGCGCCGTCCGCGCCGTCGATGCGGCGCAGCAGGGCGGCCGGGGTGGGCGCCTCGAAGACGGCCCGCATGGGGATGCCGGCCCCGAGCACCTGGGCGACGAGCCCGGCCAGCCGGGAGGCGAGCAGCGAATGACCGCCCCGTTCGAAGAAGTTGTCGTCGATGCCGATCGTGTCGACGCCCAGGACCTCGGCGAAGAGCCGGCACATCAGCTCCTCCCGCCCGCTGCGCGGCGCCCGGTGCGCCCCGTGCCGCTCGGGCGGGGCGGGCAGGGCGCGGACGTCGAGCTTGCCGTTGGGGGTCAGCGGCAGCGCGTCGAGCGCGACGACCGCCGACGGCACCATGTGCTCGGGGAGTTCACCGGCCAGCGCCGACCGGAGCGCGCCGGTGTCGGTGGCGGTGTCGTGGAGGACGGTGTAGGCGACGAGACGGCGGTCGCCGGGGCGGTCCTCCCGTACGGTGACGGCCGCCGCCGCCACCTGGGGCAGCCGGGCCAGGGCGGCCTGGATCTCGCCGAGTTCGACGCGGAAGCCGCGGAGCTTGACCTGTCCGTCGCCGCGGCCGAGGAAGTCGATGCGGCCGTCGCGGCGGCGGGCGGCCAGATCGCCCGTCCGGTACATCCGCTCGCCGGGCGCCCCGTACGGGTCGGCGACGAAGCGGCCCGCGGTGAGCCCCGCCCGGTTCCGGTAGCCCCGGGCCACGCCGTCGCCCGCGATGTACATCTCGCCGGGCACCCCGGGCGGGACGGGGCGCAGCCGGGCGTCCAGCACATAGACGCGGACGCCGGGCAGCGGACGCCCGATCGGCTGGCGGCCGGGCTCGGCCGGGTCCATGACGCCCTGGGTCACCTCGACGGTCGCCTCGGTCGGCCCGTAGGCGTTGACCATGCGCCGGCCGGGGGCCCAGCGCTCCACGAGCCGGGGGGTGCCGGCCTCGCCGCCGGACATCAGGGTGGCGAGGTCGGGCAGCTCGGTCTCGGGGAGCCCGGCGAGGACGGCGGGCGGCAGATGGGCGTGGGTGATCCGTTCGGCGCGCAGCAGCTCGGCCAGCTCCGCGCCGACGGGCACCTGCTCCGGGATGACGAGGCAGCCGCCGGTGAGCAGCGCCATGGTCAGTTCGGCGACGGACACGTCGAAGCTCGGCGAGACGAACTGGAGGACCCGGCTGCCCGGCCCCGCCCCGTGCAGGGCGCGGTGGTTGGCGGCCAGCGGGGCGAGGCCCCGGTGGGTGACGACGACGCCCTTGGGCGTCCCGGTGGAGCCGGAGGTGTAGATCACGTACGCGGGGTGGTCCGGGAGCAGTCCGGTGACCGGCGGCGCGGTGTCCTCCGGGGCCGCGCCGGGCCCCGGGCCGTCGAGCAGGAGGAGCGGTCCGGCGTCCCCGGGCAGCCGCCCGGCGTACGCGGTGGTGGTGACGACGCACCGGGGCGCGGTGTCCTCCAGCATCAGGGCGACGCGCTGGGCGGGGTAGTCCGGGTCGACCGGGAGGTAGGCGGCGCCCGCCTTGGACACGGCCAGGACGGCGACGACGAGGTCGGCCGAGCGGGGCAGGGCGAGCGCCACGACCGTCTCGGGTCCGGCGCCCAGGGCACGCAGCCGGTGCGCGAGGCGGGTGGAGCGGGCGTCCAGTTCCGCGTAGTCGAGGACGAGGTCCCCGTACTGCACGGCCGGGGCGTGCGGGGTGGCGGCGGCCTGCGCGGCGAACAGGGCGGGCAGGGTGGACGGGGCGGCGGGCGCCGGGCGGCCCCGGCCCGCGTCGAGCGCGGCGGTGCGCTCGGCGGCGGAGAGCAGATCGACGCGGCTGAGCGGCAGCGCCGGATCGGCGGCCACGGCGGTGAGCAGCCGCACGAACCGGTCGGCGAGGGCCTGGGCGCTCTCCGGGTCGAAGAGCGCGGTGGCGTACTCGACGATGCCGGTCAGCCCCGCGGGCTCCCCGGCGGCGTCGTGCGTCTCGGCGACGGAGAAGGACAGATCGCAGCGGGCGACGCCGACCCCGAACCCCTCGAAGCCGACGTTCAGCCCCGGCAGGTCCATCTCCGGCTCCGCGGTGTTCTGGAACGCCAGCATCACCTGGAACAGCGGATGGGCGGAGGACCGGGCCGGGTTGAGGGCTTCGACGAGCCGCTCGAACGGCAGGTCCTGGTGGCCGTAGGCGGCGAGGTCGGCCTCGCGCACCCGGTCCAGCAGGGCGGCGAACGCGGGGTCGCCGGAGGTGTCGGTGCGCAGCACCAGCGTGTTGACGAAGAAGCCGGCCAGATCGTCGAGCGCCGGGTCCGTGCGGCCGGCGACGGCGGTGCCGATCGGGATGTCGTCCCCGGCGCCGACGGCGCTGAGGAGCGCGGCGAGCCCGGCCTGCACCGTCATGAACAGGGTGCTCTGGCGGGCCCGTGCCAGGGCGGCGAGCCCCCGGTGCGCCTCGGCGTCCAGCCGGAAGGCGACGGAGGAGCCCAGGTGGTCGGCGACGGCGGGCCGGGGCCGGTCCGTGGGCAGTTCGAGCTGTCCGGGGGCACCGGCCAGCGCGGTGCGCCAGAAGTCGAGCTGCCGGGCGAGCGGGCTGCCGGGGTCGTCGGCGTCACCGAGCACGGCGCGCTGCCAGAGCGCGAAGTCGGCGTACTGGACGGGCAGCGGGGCCCAGTCGGGAGCCGCACCCCCGCACCGGGCGGTGTACGCCTGCGCGAGGTCGCGCAGCAGCGGGGCGACGGAGCTGCCGTCCCCGGCGATGTGGTGGACCAGGAGCAGCAGGAGGTGCTCCCGTTCCGAGATCCGCAGCACCGTGCAGCGCAGGGGCGCCTCGGTGGTGAGGTCGAAGGCGTGGCGCGCGGCCTCCAGCAGCGCCTGGGCGGCCCCTTCGGCGGTGGTGTCGCGCAGCTCGACGGCGGGCGGCTCCGCCGGCAGCACCCGCTGGTACGGGGTGCCGTCGGCCTCCGGGAACACCGTGCGCAGCGTCTCGTGCCGGGCGGTCAGGTCCCCGAGCGCGGCGGTCAGCGCGGGCAGGTCGAGCACCCCGGTGAGCCGCAGCGGAATGGGGATGTTGTACGTCGGGCCGGGGCCCTCCAGCCGGTGCATGAACCAGAGCCGCTGCTGCGCGAAGGAGAGCGGCACGCGCGCGGGCCGCTCGGCGCGCTCCAGGGAGGGTCCGGTCCGCTCGCCGTCCTGGAGGCGCCGGGCGAGCGCCGCCGGGGTGGGGAACTCGAAGAGTTCGCGGACGGGCACCGAGACGCCGAAGGCGGCACGGACCCGGCCGAGCAGCTTCACCGCGGACAGGGAGTGCCCGTCGCACTCGAAGAAGTTGTCGTCGGCGGTGATGCCGGTCTTCCCGAGCACCTCGCCGAAGAGCCCGCACAGGATCTCCTCCTGCGGGGTGCGTCCGGTGCGCCGGGGGCGCGGGGTCTCCGCCTCCGGCGCGGCGGCGGGCAGGGCCGGGGCGGCGGGCAGGGCGGCCCGCTCGGCCGCGTCGAGCACCGGCAGCTCCGCGACCGGGGCGCCCGGCCGGTCCGTCATCGCGCCGAGCAGCCGCAGGGCGTGCGCGACGAGGATGCCGGCCGCCTCGGCCCCGTACACATCGGTCCGGTACTCCAGGCGCAGCAGCAGCCGGTCGCCCTCGATGCCGGAGATCATGCGCAGCGGGTAGTGGGCGGCGTCCTTGCCGGACACCTCGCGGACCCGCACCCCGGCGTAGGAGGGCGGCTCGGTGTCGCCGCCGGGGTAGTTCTCGACGGTGAGGGCGGTGTCGAAGAGGTCGCCCCGCCCGACGAGCCGCTGGAGTTCGCCCAGGCGCAGGTGCTGGTGGTCCAGGAGGAGCCCCTGCTCGTCCTGGAGCCGGGCCAGCTGTGCGGCGAGGGGCGCGGAGCGGTCGAGCCGGACCCGGACCGGCACGGTGTTGATGAAGAGGCCGACCATGGTCTCGATGCCGGGTATCTCCGGCGGGCGCCCGGACACGACCGAGCCGAACACCACGTCGTCGGAGCCGGTCAGCCCGCCCAGCACCAGGGCCCACATGCCCTGGAGGAGCGTGTTGACGGTCAGCCCGTGGGCGCGGGCCGCGGCGACGACGGCCGCGGTCCGCTCGGCGTCGAGCCGGGCCGTGGCGTACGCGGGGAGCAGCGGCGCCCGCTCCGCGTCGGGCGCGGCGACGAACGTCGGGCCGCGCAGCCCCTTCAGGGCCCCGGTCCACGCCTCCCTGGCGGCGTCCCGGTGCGCGGAGCCGGCCGCCTCGCGCCCGGCGAGCCAGGCGAGATAGGCGCGGTACGGGGTGACGGCCGGCAGCCGGGTCGGGGCGCCGTTCTCCGCGTACAGCGTCAGCAGCTCCTGCTGCACGATCGGCGCGGACCAGCCGTCGAGCAGGATGTGGTGGTTCGTCATCACCAGGTGGTGCAGTTCGGCCCCGGCCCTGACCAGGGTGAAGCGGAGGGCCGGTGCGGTGGTGAGGTCGAAGCGGCGGACCCGGTCCTCGTCGAGGAGGGCGTCCAGGGCGGTGTCCCGCTCGGCGGGGGTGAGGGCGGAGAGGTCCTTCTCGGCCCAGGGCAGGACGACCTCGCGGTGGATGACCTGGATGGCCTGCCCGTTGGCCCGCTGCCGGAACGCGGCCCGCAGGTTGGCGTGGCGCCGCAGCAGGGCGCCGGCGGCGGTGCGCAGCCGGGCCGGGTCGAGGGGCCCTTCGAGGGTCAGGCACAACTGGGTGTTGTAGACGTCGGTCCCGTCGGCGTGCGCGTCCCCCTCCGCGTCGGCGAGGGCGTGGAAGAGGAGCCCTTCCTGGAGCGGCGAGAGCGGCAGGACGTCTTCGAGCCCCGAGCCCTTCCCGGGGGCCTTCGTCGCGGTCCGTGCCGGGGACATCGTGGCGTGCGTCATGCGAGTTCCCTCAATTCTGCTTCCAGGTCGTCGATTTCGTCCTGGCTCAGGGAGACCAGGGAGAGGTCGGACGGGGTGTAGCCCCCGGCGTCCGGTGCCTCGGCATGCTCGGCGAGCGCCCGCAGCATGCGGAACCACGCCGTCGCCAGCGCGCGGACGTCCTGTTCGGCGAACAGGGCGTCGGGCCAGGTCCAGGTGGCGGTGAGTTCGGGTCCGGCCGGCAGGTCCTCGGTCAGCGCGTTGATCTCCAGCGCGTGTCCGACGGGCATGTCCGGGTCCCTGGGCTGCGGACCGTCCGCACCGGGGACGACGGCCCAGTCGGCGGTGTCCGCCGGCTCCCCGGAGGCCGCCGCGTCGAACCGGCCGAGGTAGTTGAACCCGATCTGCGGGGCGGGGCGGGCCAGTTCGCCGCCGTCCGGGGTGAGGTGGCGCAGCAGCCCGTAGCCGATGCCGTGGTCGGGCAGGGCGCGCAGCTGCTCCTTGATCTGCTTGAGCGCCCGGCCGACGGCCGCTCCCGGGTCGGCGAGTTCCGCGTCGGTGACCGCGCCCGGGTCGATCCGCACGGGGTAGAGGGAGGTGAACCAGCCGACGGTGCGGGAGAGGTCGGCGCCCGGCACGATCTCCTCGCGGCCGTGCCCCTCCAGGTCCAGCAGCAGTGAGGTCCCCAGCTCGGTGCCCTGCCGTCTGCGGTGTTCCAGGACGGCCAGGGAGAGCCCGGTGAGCAGGACGTCGTTGATCCCGGCGTGGTACGAGGCGGGGACCGTCGTCAGCAGGGCCCGGGTGACCTCGGAGGGCAGCCGCAGCGTGAGCGACCGGGTGGTGCCCGCGACATCGCGGCCCGGCTCCAGCGGCCCGGAGCCGATCACCGGATCGGGTCCGCCCACCGCGGCCTCCCACAGCGCGCGCTCGGAGCGGCGCGCCTCGGCGGCGTCGCCGAGCAGTCCGGCCCAGCGGCGGAAGGACAGCGGTACGGGGTCGAGTTCCCGCCCGGCCCAGGCGGCGGCGAGGTCCGGGAGCAGGATGCGCCAGGACACCCCGTCCACCACCAGGTGGTGGGCGACGATCAGGAGGCGGCCGGGCAGCACGGGCCCCCGGTCGAACCAGACGAACCGGATCACCGCCCCCGTCGCCGGGTCCAGCTCCCGCCGCGCCGCCTCGGCCTCGCGCGCGGTGACCACGTCGAGCGCCGGGCCGGTGAGACCGGCGGTGTCCACGCGGCGCGGGGCCACCGGGGGCGGGGTGCCGTCCGCCGGGGCGGCGGGCGGGACGGTGAGCCGCCAGCCGCCGTCCGGGTCCGGGACGGCCCGCATCCGGAGCGCGTCGTGCCGGGCGACCAGCGCCCCGAGCGACGCGGCGAGCCGGGCGGGGTCGGCGCCCGCGGGCACCTGGACGGTCATGGACTGGTTGAACCCCTGCCAGGCTCCGCCGAGTTCACGCAGCCAGTGCATGATCGGGGTGGCCTCGACGGCCCCGGTGGCGATGTCCGGGACCCGCTCCCGCTCTCCCGTCCCGGGCTCCTCGGCCAGGGTGGCGAGCACCGCCGGGCACTGGTGCGTGAACACGTCCCGGGCGGTGAACGCGAACCCGGCCCGGCGGGCCCGGCTGACCAGCTGGATCGACAGGATGCTGTCCCCGCCGCTCTCGAAGAAGCCGGCGGTCGGCGCGACCCGGTCCAGGCCCAGCACCTCCGCGAAGAGACCGCACAGGATCTCCTCCCGCTCGGTCAGCGGACCGCGGTCGCCCTCCGTCCCGGCGGCCGGGATCTCGGGCCGGGGCAGGGCCTTCACGTCGAGCTTGCCGTTCGGGGTGAGCGGCAGCCCGTCCAGGGGCACGAACGCGGACGGGACCATGTACTCCGGCAGCCGCTCGGCCACGTGCGCCCGGAGCCGTACGGGGTCGGCGCCGCCGACGACGTACGCGGTGAGACGGCGGTCGCCCGGCCGGTCCTCGCGCACGATCACGGCAGCCTGCTCGACCTCCGCGTGCGCACCGACAACGGCCTCGACCTCGGCCAGCTCGATCCGGAAACCGCGCACCTTGACCTGCGTGTCCGCGCGGCCGACGAACTCCAACTGCCCGTCCGCACGCCACCGGACCACGTCCCCGGTCCGGTACATCCGCTCGCCGGCCGCACCGAACGGGTTGGCCACGAAGCGCCCGGCGGTCAGGTCCGGGCGGCCCAGATACCCACGGGCCAGCCCTGCACCGGCCACGTACAGCTCACCCGCGACACCCGGCGCCACCGGCTGGAGCCGGGCGTCGAGCACATAGACGCGGCTGTTGACGACCGGCCATCCGATCGGTGCGATGACGGGCCCGGAGAGGGGTCCGCTCATCGTGGCGCAGACGGTCGTCTCGGTCGGGCCGTACGCGTTGATCATCCGGCGGCCGACCGACCACCGCTCCACCATCGCCGGCGGGCACGCCTCGCCCGCCACGACCAGCGTCATCCCGTCCGGGAGGCCCTTCTCCGGCATGACGGAGAGGGCGGCGGGCGGCAGCGTCGCATGGGTCACCCCGTGCCGGGCCAGCACACCGGCCAGGCCCTCACCGGGCAGCAGCTCCTCCGAGGTGCCCATGACGAGCCGGGCGCCGGAGACGAGTGCCATGCACAGTTCCCAGGCGGCGGCGTCGAAGCTGGGCGAGGCGAACTGGAGGATGCGGCTCTCGCGGGTGATGTCGAAGGACTGGATCTGCGAACGGACAAGGCTCGCGATCCCCGTGTGCGTGACGACCACGCCCTTCGGACGGCCCGTGGAACCGGAGGTGTAGATCACCCAGGCCGGGGCCTCCGGAACGAGCGGGGCCGTGCGCTCCCCGTCGCTCAGCGCGGTGTCCGCGTACCCGGCCAGGACATCGGCCAGGTCGTCGGTCACCACCTTCTCGGGGCCGGGGAGCCCGTCGGCGGACGCCCGGTCGGTGAGGACGAGGAGGGGTTGGGCGTCGTCGAGCATGTACGCGATGCGGTCGGCCGGGTAGGTCAGGTCGACCGGCAGATAGGCGCCGCCCGCCTTGACGACGGCCAGCACGGCGACCAGCCAGTCGACCGAGCGCGGCAGCGCGACGGCCACCCGCTGCTCGGGGCCGACCCCGCGTCCGACGAGATACCGGGCGAGGCGGTTCGCCCGCGCGTCCAGTTCGGCGTACGACAGCGAGACGTCCCCGCAGACCACCGCGACGGCGTCCGGAGCCTCGGCCGTGCGCTGTTCGAACAGCGCCGGCAGCGTCTCGACGGGCACGTCCTGCGCGCTGTCGTTCCACTCCTCCAGCAGCCGCACCCGCTCCGACTCGCCCAGCACCTCCAGCGAACCGATCGGACGTTCCACGTCCGCCACCGCCGCGTCCAGCAGCCGCACCAGCCGCTCCGACAGCAGCTCCGCGCTCGCCCGGTCGAAGGAGTCGGTCGCGTAGACCAGGCTGCCCGCCAGGCCGTCGGGGGCACCGGACGGGTCGCGGCGCTCGCTCAGGCTGAACGCCAGGTCGAACTTGGCGGCCGGGGTGTCCAGACCGTCGACCACCGCGCGCAGGCCGGGCAGTTGGACGTCGGCCTCGGACACATCGGTGCGGAAGGTCAGCATGACCTGGAAGAGCGGGTGGTACGCGAGGGAGCGCGCCGGGTTGACGGCCTCGACGACGCGCTCGAACGGCACGTCCTGGTGCGCGAAAGCGGCAAGATCCGTCTCCCGCACCCGCTCCACCAGCTCACGGAACCCCGGATCACCCGAAGTGTCCGTCCGCAGCACCAGCGTGTTCACGAAGAACCCGACGAGATCATCCAACGCCTCGTCCGAACGCCCCGCCACCGCCGTACCGATCGGCACATCCGACCCCGCACCCAACCGCGTCAACAACGCAGCAACCGCAGCCTGCACCACCATGAACACCGTCGACCGCGTCGAACGAGCCAACTCCACCAAGGCCCGATGCGTCCCCGCACCCACCCGGACATCCACATCACCCCCCACATGCGACGCCACCACCGGACGCGGCCGGTCCAACGGCAACTCCACCAACTCCGGAAGCCCCTTCAACTCCCGCTCCCAGAAAGCCGACTGGCGCGAGACCAGGCTCTCCGGGTCGGACTCCTCGCCGAGCACGTCCCGCTGCCAGAGCGCGAAGTCGGCGAACTGCACCTCCAGCGGCGCCCACCCGGGCGCCTCGCCCCGCGTCCGCGCCGCGTAGGCCGCCGACAGATCGCGGACCAGCGGGCCGGTCGACCAGCCGTCCGCGACGATGTGGTGCATGAGGACGAGCAGGACGTGGCGTTCCGGGCCGGACCGGAACAGCGTGACGCGGACCGGGACCTCCTGCTCCAGCGCGAAGGCGTAGGCGGCGGCCCCGGCCAGGGCGGCATCCGCTTCCGCCCCGTCCACGTCCACGACCGTGAGGGCCGGCACGTCGCCGTCCACGGGCAGCACCTGCTGCCGGGGCACCCCGTCCACGGCGGGGAACACCGTCCGCAGCACCTCGTGCCGGGCCACCACGTCCGCCCACGCCGTCGTCAGCGCCGGCACGTCCAGCGGACCGTCGAGGCCGAGCGTCAGGGGGATGTTGTAGGTGGCGGCGGCTCCCTCGACCTGGCCGAGCACCCACAGCCGCCGCTGGGCGTGGGAGAGCGGAAGGACCCCGGGCCGCTCCCCGCGCACCGGCGAGGTGCGCGCGGAGCCCGCGTCGTCGATCCGGCCGGCCAGGGCGGCGGGCGAGGGCGCCTCGAAGAGCGTCCGGATCGCCAGCTCGACGCCGAACGCCGTGCGGATTCCGCTGATGAGGCGGGTCGCGAGCAGTGAATGCCCGCCGATCTCGAAGAAGTTGGCGGTCGGCGCGACCCGGTCCAGGCCCAGCACGTCCGCGAAGAGGCCGCACAGGATCTCCTCGCGCTGGCTGCGCGGACCACGGCCCCCGTCGGCGCCGCCCATGGAGACCTCGGGTTCCGGCAGGGCCTTCACGTCGAGCTTGCCGTTCGGGGTGAGCGGCAGCCCGTCCAGAGGCACGAACGCGGACGGGACCATGTACTCCGGCAGCCGTTCCGCCACGTATGCCCGGAGTCGTACGGGGTCGGCGCCGCCGACGACGTACGCGGTGAGACGGCGGTCGCCCGGCCGGTCCTCGCGCACGATCACAGCGGCCTGCTCGACCTCCGCGCACGCACCGACGACGGCCTCGACCTCGGCCAGCTCAATGCGGAAGCCACGCACCTTGACCTGGTTGTCCGCGCGGCCGACGAACTCCAACTGCCCGTCCGCACGCCACCGCACGACATCCCCGGTCCGGTACATCCGCTCCCCCGGCCCGCCGAACGGGTCGGCGACGAACCGCCCCGCCGTCAGACCGGGCCGGCCCAGATACCCCCGGGCCAGGCCCGCGCCCGAGACGTACAGCTCACCGGCCACTCCCGGCGCCACCGGCCGGAGCCGGGCATCGAGGACGTACACCCGGCTGTTGACGATCGGCCGCCCGATCGGTGCGATGACGGGCCCGGAGAGGGGTCCGCTCATCGTGGCGCAGACGGTCGTCTCGGTCGGGCCGTACGCATTGATCATCCGGCGGCCGACCGACCACCGCTCCACCATCGCCGGCGGGCACGCCTCCCCCGCCACGACCAGCGTCATCCCGTCCGGGAGGCCGTTCTCCGGCATCACGGACAGAGCGGCGGGCGGCAGCGTCGCATGGGTCACCCCGTGCCGGGCCAGCACACCCGCCAGGCCCTCACCGGGCAGCAGCTCCTCCGAGGTGCCCATGACGAGCCGGGCCCCCGACACCAGCGCCATGCAGACTTCCCACGCGGCGGCGTCGAAGCTCGGGGAAGCGAACTGAAGCACCCGGCTCTCCCGGGTGATGTCGAAGGACTGGATCTGCGAACGGACAAGGCTCGCGATCCCCGCATGGGTGACGACGACGCCCTTCGGACGGCCGGTGGAACCGGACGTGTAGATCACCCAGGCCGGAGCCTCCGGAACGAGCGGGGCCGTGCGCTCGGCGTCGCCCAGCGCGGTGTCCGCGTACTCGGCGAGAACGTCCACCAGGGCGTCCGTCGCCACCTTCTCCGGACCGGGCAGCCCGTCCGCGTAGGGGGTCTCCGTCAGGACCAGGAGGGGCTGGGCGTCGTCGAGCATGTACGCGATACGGTCGGCCGGGTAGGTCAGGTCGACCGGCAGATACGCACCGCCCGCCTTGACGACGGCCAGAACCGCGACCAGCCACTCCACCGAGCGCGGCAGCGCGACGGCCACCCGCTGCTCGGGGCCGACCCCGCGTCCGACGAGATACCGGGCCAGGCGGTTCGCCCGCGCGTCCAGTTCGGCGTAGGAGAGGGAGACGTCCCCGCAGACCACCGCGACGGCGTCCGGAGCCTCGGCCGTCCGCTGTTCGAACAGCGCCGGCAACGTCTCCACGGCGATGTCCTGCGCGCTGTCGTTCCACTCCTCCAGCAGCCGCACCCGCTCCGACTCGCCCAGCACCTCCAGCGAACCGATCGGACGCTCCACATCCGCCACCGCCGCGTCCAGCAACCGCACCAGCCGCTCCGCCAGCAGCTCCGCGCTCGCCCGGTCGATGAGCTCCGTGGCGTACGTCAGGCCGCCGGTGATCCCGGCGGGGGTGCCGTCCTCGGCGGTCTGCTCGTGGAGGCTGAGGGTGAGGTCGAACTTGGCGGTGCCCGCGCTGAGGTCTTCGAGCCGGCCGGTCAGGCCGGGCAGGGAGAGTGCGGCGCTCGCGTTGTTCTGGAGGACCAGCATGATCTGGAAGAGCGGGTGGTACGCGAGGGAGCGCGCCGGGTTGACGGCCTCGACGACGCGCTCGAAGGGCACGTCCTGGTGCGCGAAAGCGGCCAGGTCCGTCTCCCGCACCCGCTCCACCAGCTCACGGAACCCCGGATCACCCGAAGTGTCCGTCCGCAGCACCAGCGTGTTCACGAAGAACCCGACGAGATCATCCAACGCCTCGTCCGAACGCCCCGCCACCGCCGTACCGATCGGCACATCCGACCCCGCACCCAACCGCGTCAACAACGCAGCAACCGCAGCCTGCACCACCATGAACACCGTCGACCGCGTCGAACGAGCCAACTCCACCAAGGCCCGATGCGTCCCCGCACCCACCCGGACATCCACATCACCCCCCACATGCGACGCCACCACCGGACGCGGCCGGTCCAACGGCAACTCCAGCAGTTCCGGAACTCCCTTCAACTCCCGCTCCCAGAAGGCCGACTGGCGGGACATGAGACTGTCCGGGTCGGACTCCTCACCCAGGACCTCCTGCTGCCAGAGCGCGAAGTCGGCGAACTGCACCTCCAGCGGCGCCCATCCGGGCGCCTCGCCCCGGGTCCGGGCCGCGTAGGCCTCGGAGAGGTCGCGGAGCAGCGGGCCGGTCGACCAGCCGTCCGCGACGATGTGGTGCATGAGGACCAGGAGCACATGCCGCTCGGGGTTCACACGGAACAGGGTCGGGCGGACGGGGATCTCCCGCTCCAGCTCGAAGCCGTATCCGGCGGCCTCGGCGAGGGCCGCGCGGACGGACTCCTCGTCGGACTCGACCGGGCCGGGCAGGCCGGCACCGGCCGGCAGCACCCGCTGCCGGGGCACCCCGTCCACCTCGGGGAACACGGTCCGCAGCACCTCGTGCCGGGCCACCACGTCCGCCCACGCCGCCCCGAGCGCCGCCACGTCCAGCGGACCGTCGAGGTGCAGGGCGAGGGGCACGTTGTACGTGGGGCTCGGGCCCTCCAGACGGTGGAGGAACCACAGCCGCTGCTGGGTGTACGAGAGCGGAATCATGACGTCTCCTCAGTCCTCTTCATGGGCCGCAGCCTGGGCCGTGCCTTCTCGGCGCCGGCCAGCATCCCCGCGAGGGCTTCGGCCGTCGGGTTCTCGAACAGGGCGCGGATCGCGAGTTCGGCGTCGAACACCGTGCGGATCCGGCTGATGAGCCGGGTCGCGAGCAGCGAGTGCCCGCCCAGCTCGAAGAAGTTCTCGTCGGCTCCCACGCCCTCCAGGCCCAGGAGTTCGGCGAACAGGCCGCACAGGATCTCCTCCTGTGCCGTCCGGGGGGCTCGGCCCGTGCGCTCCGTGCTCTGCCGCGGGGCCGGGAGCGCCTTGCGGTCGACCTTGCCGTTCGGGGTGAGCGGCAGGGCGTCCAGCGTCACGAACGCGGACGGGACCATGTACTCGGGCAGCCGGGTTCCGGCGGCGGTCCGCACGGCCGTGGCGTCGAAGCCGGGGCCGGGGACCACATAGGCGACGATCCGGTGGTCGCCGGGCCGGTCCTCGCGGACCACGACGGTGCTCCGGAGCACGGTGGCGTGGCTGTTGACCTCGGCCTCGATCTCGCTGAGTTCGATGCGCAGCCCGCGCACCTTCACCTGGTCGTCGGCGCGGCCGACGAACTCCAGCTGCCCGTCCGCCGTCCACTTCACGACGTCTCCGGTGCGGTACATCCGCTCGCCCGGCGCGCCGTACGGGTTGGCGACGAAGCGGCCCGCCGTCAGGTCCGGGCGGCCGAGGTAGCCGCGGGCGAGCCCGGCTCCGGCGAGGTACAGCTCGCCGGGGACCCCGGTGGCGACCGGGTGCAGCCGGGCGTCGAGGACGTAGGCCGCGGTGTTGTCCATGGGGCCGCCGATGGGCGGGGTCCCGTCGTAGGCGTACGGGCGGCGCACCCGGTGGCGGGTGGCGTACGTGGTGGACTCGGTGGGTCCGTAGACGTGGACGACCCTGGTGTCCGGGCAGTTCTCGGACACCCGGCGGAAGGCGGCCGGTGAGCCGGCCTCGCCGCCCGTCCACACCTCGCGCAGGGCGCCGAGCGGATGGCCCTCCGCCTCGGCGAGGACGTTGAACAGGGCGGTGGTGAAGAAGGCCGCCGTGAGGGTTCCGCCGGTGAGCAGCCCGGTCAGGGTGTCGAGGTCGGTGGCGCCGGGCGGGGCGATGACGATCTCGCCGCCGCTGAGCAGCGGCACCCACATCTCGTACGTGGTGGCGTCGAAGGCGAGCGGGGAGTGCAGCAGGACCCGGGCGTGGCCGCCTCCGGCGAAGGAGCGGTCGGCGGCGAGGGCCGCCACGTCGGCGTGGGTGACGGCGACGCCCTTGGGGACGCCGGAGGACCCGGAGGTGAACATGGCGTAGGCGAGCCGGCCGGGGTGGACGGGGAGGTCCGGGTCGTGGTCCGGGACGCTGTCGTCCGCGTCGGCGAGGTCGTCGACGTGGAGGACCGTCGTGCCGTCGGGCAGGGCCGGTGCGGCCGGGTGGCCCCGGTCGAGGACGACGTGCGTGGCGTCCGCCTGGCCGAGGATCGTGCGGATGCGGTCGGCGGGGTAACGGGTGTCCAGCGGGACGTACATCGCCCCCGCCTTGAGGACGCCGAGGATCGTGGCGACCGCGTCGAAGGACCGGTCCTGGAAGAGGACGATCCGGGTCTCCGGTCCGGCACCGGCCGCGATGAGCCGGTGCGCGATGCGGTTGGCCCGCCGGTCGAGCTGGGCGTACGTGAGGGTGTCGGCGCCGAGCCGGACGGCGGTGGCGTCGGGGGTGCGGGCGGCCCGGTCCCGGAACAGCGCGGGCAGCGAACCCTGCGGCAGCGGGGTCGCCGTGGTGTTCCAGCGGTGCAGCACCCGGTCGCGTTCGGCGGCCGGAAGGATCTCCAGATCGCCGATCGGCAGCTCCGGGTCGGCGACGGCGGCTTCGAGGACGCGCACCAGGGCGTCCGCGACGAACCGGGCGGTGTCCCGGTCGAAGAGGTCGACCGCGTAGCCGAGGGTGCCGGCGAGGCCGTCGTCGTGCTCCTCGACGCTGAAGGTGAGGTCGAACTTGGCGGCTCCGGCGCTCAGGTCCTCGGCGCGGGCCGTCAGTCCGGGCAGGGCGGGCGCGGACGCGGGGTCCTGGAGGACCAGCATCACCTGGAACAGCGGGTGGTAGGCGAGGGAGCGGGCCGGGTTGACCGCCTCCACCAGCCGCTCGAAGGGCACGTCCTGGTGGGCGAAGGCGGCCAGGTCCGTCGCGCGGACCCGTTCCAGGAGCGTCCGGAAGCCCGGATCCCCCGAGGTGTCCGTCCGCAGCACCAGCGTGTTCACGAAGAATCCGACGACGTCGTCGAGCGCCTCGTCGGAGCGGCCCGCGACGGCGGTCCCGATCGGCAGGTCCGTGCCCGCGCCCAGCCGGGTCAGCACGGCGGCGACCGCCGCCTGCACCGCCATGAAGACGGTGGTGCCGGTGGAGCGGGTGAGGGCGGTCAGGGCGCGGTGGGCGTCGCCGCCCAGCCGGAAGGAGACCTGTTCGCCCCGGTGGTCGGCCACGGCGGGCCGGGCCCGGTCCAGGGGAAGTTCCAGCACGTCGGGCAGGCCCGCCAGTTGCTCCGTCCAGTAGGCGCACTGCCGGGCGAGCGGGCTCGCCGGGTCGTCGCCGTCGCCGAGGGTGCCGCGCTGCCAGAGCGCGTAGTCGGCGTACTGGACGGGCAGGGGACGCCAGTCGGGCGCCCGGCCGCCGGCCCGTGCCGCGTACGCCTGGGACAGGTCGCGCAGCAGGGGCCGGGTGGACCAGCCGTCGGCGGCGATGTGGTGGATCACCAGGAGCAGCACGTGCTTCTCGGGCGCGAGCGCGAACAGGGTGGCCCGGACGGGCAGGTCCTGGTCGAGGGCGAACGCGCAGCGGGACGCGGCGGCGAGGGCGGCGGGCAGTTCCTCCGCTTCGCAGGTGACGGTGGACAGGCGCGGGGCGCCCTCCTCCGGCGGCAGGATCTGCTGGTGGGGCTCGCCGCCGCTCTCCGGGTACCGGGTGCGCAGCGATTCGTGGCGGGCGGTGAGGTCGGCGAGGGCGGCGCCCAGCGCGGTCACGTCGAGCGGGCCGTCGAGGTGCAGGGCGAGCGGGACGTTGTACGTGGAGCCGGCGTCGTCGAGCCGGTTCAGGAACCACAGCCGCTGCTGGGCCGGGGAGAGCGGGACGCGTTCCGGGCGCGGCTGCGGGCCCAGCGGGACGGGCGCGGTGTCGGCGTCCACGAGGCGGGCCGCCATGCCGCCCGGGGTCGGCGCCTCGAAGAGGGTGCGCAGCGACAGCTTGACGCCGAAGACCGTGCGGATGCGGCTGATCAGCCGGGTGGCGAGCAGCGAGTGGCCGCCCAGGGCGAAGAAGTCGGCGTCGGCGCCGACCCGTTCGAGGTCCAGCACCTCGGCGAACAGCCCGCACAGGATCTCCTCGCGGGCGGTGCGCGGGGCGGTGCTCCCGGTGTCCTCGGGCACCGTCTCGGGGACGGGCAGCGCGTCGCGGTCCAGCTTCCGGTTGGCGGTGGTCGGGAAGGCGTCGAGCAGCACCACGGCGGCCGGGACCATGTAGTCCGGCAGATGGGCGGCGGCGAAGGAGCGCAGTGCCGCCGCGTCGGCTCCGGGGCCCTCGGGGACCGCGTAGGCGACGATCCGCTTGTCGCCGGGCCGGTCCTCGCGGACGATCACGGCGGCCTGCCGGACGTCCGGGTGGGTGCCGAGCAGGGACTCGATCTCGCCCGGTTCGATGCGGAAGCCGCGCACCTTGACCTGGTGGTCGACGCGGCCGGCGAACTCCAGGAGCCCGTCGCGGTTCCAGCGGGCCAGGTCGCCCGAGCGGTACATGCGGGCGCCCGGCGGTCCGAAGGGGTCGGCGACGAACCGGCCCGCGGTCAGTCCGGGGCGGGCGTGGTAGCCGCGGGTGACCAGGTCACCGGCGATGTACAGCTCGCCGGAGACCCCGGCCGGCACGGGCTGGAGCCGGCGGTCCAGGACGTACATCCGGGTGTTCCAGACGGGCCTGCCGATGGTCACGACGCCGGAGGGGACCGGGTCGCCGGGGGCGATGCGGAATTCGGTGCAGCCGACCGTGGTCTCGGTGGGGCCGTACTCGTTGATGACGGTGGCGCCGGGGTGCCGGGCCCGCCAGGCGTCCAGCACCTCGCCCATGAGGGATTCGCCGCCGAGGACGAGCTGCCGGGTCGGTGAGTAGGTGGCGTCGGTCTCCATCAGGAGGGGCAGATGGCTGGGCGTGGCCTTGACGAACGCGGGTGCCTCGGTGAGCGCTTCGGGCCGGGCGGTGCCGTCGAGGGCGGCCAGCTGCACGGTGCCGCCCGAGGTGAGCGGGGCGAACAGGCCGGTGACGGTGAGGTCGAAGGAGACCGGGGAGTGGACCAGGGCCCGTTCCGCCACGCTGTCGTACGCCTGCCGGGTCCACGCGAGGTACACGTTCAGCGAGCGGTGCTCGACCATGACGCCCTTGGGGCGGCCGGTGGAGCCCGAGGTGTAGATGACGAACGCGGTGTTGGACGGTCCGGCCCGGCGGATGCGGACGGGCTCCGGCGCGGGTGCGGCGAGCCGGGCCGCGGTCTCCGGGTCGTCGAGCACCACCCGGTGGTACGCCTCGGGCAGCCGCCCGGCGAGGGCGGTGGTGGTGACGACGGCGGCCGGGCCGACCTCGTCGATCATGAACGCGATGCGGTCGGCCGGGTAATCGAGGTCCAGCGGCAGATAGGCGCCGCCCGCCTTGCCGGCCGCGAGGAGCGTCGCCACGAGGTCGACGCCCCGGGGCAGGGCGACCGCGACGAACGTCTCGGGCCCCACGCCGAGTCCGGCCAGCTCCTCGGCGATGCGTCCGGCGCGGGCGTCCAGCTCGCGGTAGGTGAGGGTGCTGCCCTCGTGCTCGACGGCCACGACGTCCGGGGTGCGGGCGGCCTGCGCCTCGAACAGCTCCGGCAGGGTCGCCTCCGCGACCGGGTGCGCGGTGTCGTTCCACTCCACCGTCAGCCGTTCGCGTTCGGCCGGGTCCAGCACGGGGAGCGCGCCGATCGGCAGGTCCGGGCGGTCGGCGGCGGCGGTCAGCAGCCGCACCAGCCGGGCGGCGATGTCCTCGGCGCTCCGGGCGTCGAAGAGCGCCGAGGCGTATTCGAGGGTGCCCGCGAGTCCGGCGGCTCCCCCGTCGGCCGCGGCCTCCTCCTCGAAGAGGAACGAGAGGTCGACCTTCACCGATCCCCGGTCCACGGTGCCCAGTTCGGCGGACAGCCCCGGCAGGGCGAACTCCGTGCGGCGCTCGCCCCCCTGGAAGGTCAGCATGGTCTGGAACAGCGGGTGGTACGCGAGCGAGCGCACCGGGTTGAGGTGCTCCACCAGCCGGTCCAGGGGCAGTTCCTGGTGGGCGAGGTCGCCCAGCGAACCCTCCCGGACCCGGGCCAGCAGGGTGTGGAAGGACGGGTCGCCCGAGGTGTCGGTGCGCAGGCACACGGTGTTGACGAAGCAGCCGATGGCCCCGTCCAGCGCCTCGTCGTCGCGTCCCGCCGCCGCCGTGCCCAGCGGGATGTCGGTGCCCGCGCCGAGCCGGGTGAGAAGGGCGGCGATGCCCGCCTGGACGGTCATGAAGAGCGTGGTGCCGGTACGCCGGGCCAGCGCGTCGAGCCTGCCGCGCACCCCGGCGTCCAGGGCGAACGCCACCCGGCCGCCGCGGGTCCCGGCGACCGCGGGGCGGGGGCGGTCGGTGGGCAGGTCCAGCACGTCGGGCAGTCCCGCCAGGCGCCGCTCCCAGTAGCCGAGGTCCGTCTCGCCCCGGTCGTGGGCGCGCTGCCACAGCGTGTAGTCGGCGTACTGGACGGGCAGCGGCTGCCAGTCGGGGGCACGGCCGGCCAGCCGGGCCGCGTACGCCGTGGACAGGTCCTGGGCGAGCGGGCCGAGCGAACCGCCGTCCACCGCGATGTGGTGGACCACGATCAGCAGGACGTGGCGGTCCTCTCCGGTGGTGAACACGGCGGTGTGGACCGGCGGCCGGGCGGCCAGGTCGAAGCGGTGCCGGGAGGCCGCGGTGAGCCGCGCGGGCAGCTCCTCCTCGGCCACCCCGGTGACGGAGAACGGGACCGGGGCCGTGTCCAGGACGACCTGGCGGGGCTCCCCGCCGGACTCCCGGTACACCGTCCGCAGGATCTCGTGCCGGGCGGCCAGATCGGCGAACGCGGCGCGCAGCGCGTCGGTGTCGAGGCGGCCGGTCAGCCGCAGCGTGTACGCGGTGTTGTACGAGGTGTCCCCGGCGTCCAGCTGCGAGACGAACCAGAGCCGGCGCTGGGCGGCCGAGAGCGGCACCGACTCCGGGCGCTCCACGGGGGCGAGGGCGGGGCGGCCCGTGCCGGCCGCGTCGAGCCGGGCGGTCAGCGCCGCCGCCGTCGGCGCCTCGAAGACGTCACCGACCCGGAGGGTCGCGCCGAAGACCCGGCGGATCCGGTTGGTGAGGCGGTTGGCCTTCAGGGAGTGGCCGCCCAGGGCGAAGAAGTCGGCGTCCGGGCCGACCCGGTCCCGCCCCAGCACCTCCGCGAACAGCCCGCACATCAGCTCCTCGCGGACGGTGCGGGGCGCCCGCTCCGGGTCCCCGGTCACGGGCGGCACGGGCAGCGCCGCCCGGTCGACCTTGTGGTTCGCGGTCAGCGGCAGGGCGTCGAGGACCAGCACCCGGGCCGGGGCGCTGTATCCGGGCAGCCGCGCGGCGGCGAACCGGGCGACGGACTCCGGGTCGAGGACGGTGTCCCGGTCCGCAACCACATAGCCGGTGACCGAACCGTCCCGTACGGCGACGGCGGCACGGGCCACGCCCGGGGCGCCGAGCAGGACGGACTCGATCTCGGCGGGCTCCACCCGGAAGCCCAGGATCTTGACCTGGTCGTCGCGCCGCCCCTCGTGGGCGAAGGTGCCGTCCGGCAGCTCCCGCACCAGATCGCCCGTGCGGTAGACGCCGCCGAAACCGGCCGGGGCGTCGTCGGCGTAGCGGGCGAGGTACGCGGTGCGGACGGTCAGTTCGCCGTCGTCGGCGCGCTCCAGCCGCACCCCGTCGATACCGGGGCCGAGCGGCACGAGCGCCCCGTGGCGGGCGGCCGGGTCCGGGGCGGTGCCGGGCTCGCGGGCGACCAGGACGGAGACGGCCTGCGGGGTCTCCGTGGTGCCGTACAGATTGAGGACCCGGGCGTGCGGGGCGAGGGCCGCCCAGGCGTCGGCGGTGGCCCAGCCCAGCGGCTCGCCGCCGAATCCGGCCACGGCGAGCGCCGGCCAGCCGCCCTCGGGCGCCTCCTCGGCCAGCACGGCGCCCAGGCCGGGGGTCAGATGCGCGACGGTGATGCCGGCGTCGGCCAGCCACCGGGCGGTCCGGTCCGCCTCGCGCACCTCGGCGCCGGGGAAGACCAGGGTGCCGCCGGCCCACAGCGGGGCGAACACATCGCGCAGCAGCGGGTCGTGGCCGAGACCGGACAGCACGGCGAAGCGGTCGTCGGCACCGAGGGAGAAGCGCGCGGTGTACCAGTCGAGGAAGTGCTCGACCGGGGCCCAGTCGCCGAGGACGGCACGCGGCTCGCCCGTGGTGCCCGAGGTGAAGGCCAGATAGGCGGGACCGGCGGCCGGCGGAGCGGGCGGCTCCGGGGCCCCGTCCTGCTCCGGGAGGCCCGGCGGGAAGTCCCCGGCGTACAGCACCGGGGCACCGTCCGCCGTCTCCCCGGGGACCCCGGCCGGATCGCAGGCGATCCACGCGGCGGGGCGGGCCGCGCGGGCGCAGGCGGCCAGCCGCTCCCGGGGGTGGGAGGCGTCCAGCACGGTGAAGGCGGCGCCGCTCTTCGCGATGCCGAGGAGCGCCAGGGCCAGCAGCGGGGTGCGTCGCGCGTGCACCGCGACGGTGTCGCCGGCGGTCACCCCGAGGGCCCGCAGCGCGGCGGAGACCCGGTCCGTCGCCCGGTCGAACTCCCGGTAGCTCCAGGAGACTCCGGGACCGGACACCGCCACCCGGTCCGGCGTGAGCCGGGCGTGTCCGGAAAGCCGTGCCACCGGGCCGGGTCCGGATCGCTCCAGGTCCCGTATCACCACACCTGCCATGGGTCCGACTCCTCAATTCGCGCGTCTGCACGGTCCGCTCGCATTCGACCTGGAGGCACAACCTAGGAACGCGCCATTTCAGCGCGTTATTGAAAGCCTTTCAGCGGCCGCCCGGCGGCCCGCATAAGCCGGTGATATGGCGCCGATAAGGCGCGCGCCTACGTTCGTGTGTCACTGACCGTCCCGCGGAAGACCGAGAGGACCCGATGAGCACGCACCCTGCGATACGGACCGAAGATCTCGTCAAGAACTTCGGGAACACTCCCGCCGTGCGGGGTGTGAGCCTTGAGGTTCCGACCGGCACGGTCCTCGGACTGCTCGGCCCCAACGGCGCCGGCAAGACCACCATCGTCCGCATGCTGTCCACGCTCGTGAAGCCGGACGGCGGCCGCGCCCTCGTGCACGGCTACGACACCGCCACCCAGTCCCGCGAGGTGCGCTCGCTGATCGGCATGACCGGTCAGTACGCCGCCGTGGACGAGGACATCTCCGGGTGGGAGAACCTGTACCTCATCGGCCGGCTGCTCAACATGGGCCGCAAGGAGGCCCGTTCCGCCGCCGACGCCATGCTGGAGCGCTTCCGGCTGACCGACGCCGCGCACCGCCCCGTCGGCGGCTACTCCGGCGGCATGCGGCGCCGGCTCGACCTCTCCGCCTCCCTGATGGGCGAGCCCCGGGTGCTCTTCCTCGACGAGCCGACCACCGGACTCGACCCGCACAGCCGCAACGAGCTGTGGGACGAGGTGCGCACCCTCGCCCGGAAGGGCGCCACGGTGCTCCTCACCACCCAGTACATGGAGGAGGCCGAGGCCCTCGCCGACGCGATCGTGGTCATCGACCACGGCCGGGTCATCGCCTCGGGGACCAGCACCGGACTGCGCGAGCGGATCGGCGGACCGGTGCTGCGGATCACCCCGGAGCGCCCCGCCGACCTCACCGCCGTACGCACCGCCCTGGTCTCGGCCGGGCTGCGCCCCGCCACCGGCGACCGCGACACCGAGCGGGTCTCCCTGCCGCTGAGCGCCGGCGGGCACGAACTGACCTCCGCGATCCGGGTGCTCGGCGAGGCCGGCCTCCCGCTCGCCGGGGTCGACACCCATGTACCCAGCCTGGACGAGGTGTTCCTGACCCTCACCGGGAACGCCGGGGCGGGCACACCGTCCGACCGGTCCGCCACGCACGACGAACTGACGAGGAGTGCGGCATGAGCGTCGCCCTGTCCGCGACCGGGATGTCCGGACCGCAGGAGACCGTGCGCCATTCGCTGGCCATCTGCCGGCGCAATCTGCGCAAGGTGCTGAGCAGTCCGGGGCAGGTCCTCGACGCCACGCTGATGCCGGTGATCTTCGCCCTGATCTTCGTGTACGTCTTCGGCGGCGCGATCTCCGGCAGCAGCGGCGCCTACAAGCAGTACGTGATGCCCGGCATCATGGCGCTGACCACGACCATCGCCTCCCGCACCTCCGGCACCACCCTGAACGTGGACTTCACCACCGGGGTGATGGACCGCTTCCGCTCCCTGCCGATGGCCCGCTCCGCGGTCCTGACGGGCCGGATCCTCGCCGACACGATCCGGATGCTCGTCTCCCTGCTGACGGTCTTCGGCTTCGCGCTCCTCATCGGCTTCCGGGTGCACACCGGACCGCTCCAGGCCCTCGCCGCGATCGGGCTGATCCTGCTGTACGGGGTCGCCCTGTCCTGGCTGCACGCCCTGATCGGACTGACCGCCCGCTCCATCGAGACGGTGCAGAGCGTCGGCATGCTGGCGATGGTCCCGCTCCAGTTCGGCAGCTCCATCTTCGCCGCGCCCGGCACCATGCCGGGGTGGCTGGGCTTCCTCGTCCAGCACAACCCGATGTCCGCGGTGGTGGACTCCGCCCGCAACCTGATGCTGGGCGGTCCGGTCGCCGGCCATGTGATCACCGCGCTGGCCTGGAGCGTCGGCATGATGGCGATCCTCGTCCCGCTCTCCGTCCGGCAGTACCGGAACCGGAAGTGACCGGCCCGTCCGGCGGCACCGCCGCCCGTTCGCCCTGGCTGCGCGCCCCGGCCACCGCCTCCGGCGCCCCGGTCCGCCTGGTGTGCTTCCCGCACGCCGGCGGCGCCGCCAGTTTCTTCCGGAACTGGCCGGGGCTGATCGGCCCGGCCGCCGAGGTGTACGCCGTCCGCTACCCCGGCCGCGAGGACCGGATCGCGGAACCGCTCGCCCGGACCATGGAGGAGCTGACCGAACCGCTCGCCGACGCGCTCGCCCCGCTCCTCGACCGGCCGGTGGTCTTCTTCGGCCACAGCATGGGCGCCTCCGTCGCGTACGAGACGGCGCTGCGGCTGGCGGACCGGGGCGCCGGCACCCCGGCCGCACTGCTGGTCTCCGGCCGCGCCGCGCCCCACCGGCTCGTCCGCAACGGGCTCTCCGAACAGGACGACGACGCCCTCGTCGCCGACGTCCGCCGGCGCGGCGGTCCGCTGGCCGAGGCGCTGGACCACCCCGATCTGCTGGACCTCGTCCTGCCGGCCATCCGCTCCGACTACGCCCTGCTCGACGACTACGCCCCGCGGGCCCGGCCGCGGGCCCTCGACATCCCGGTCACCGCCTACTACGGCGCACACGACCCGCACGTCGCCCCCGACGCCGTACACGCCTGGTCCGAGATCTCCCCGGACCGCTTCACCGCGCGCGGCTTCGACGGCGGCCACTTCTACCTCGTGCCGCACGCCACCGCCCTCACCGAGGACGTGGCCGCCCGGCTCACCGCTGTGACACCCCGCCCCCACAAGGAAAGGACCCGTTGATGACTGCGACGGCCCCCGTGGTCGAAGCCCGCGGACTCACCAAGAAGTACCGTGGCAAGACCGCCGTACGGGATCTCAGCTTCACCATCAGTCCCGGCAAGGTCACCGGCTTCCTCGGCCCCAACGGCGCCGGCAAGTCGACCACCATGCGCCTGCTGCTGGGCCTGGACCGGCCCGACAGCGGCACCGCCACCATCGGCGGCAGGCCCTACGCCGAACTCACCAGCCCGCTGCGCACCGTCGGCGCCCTGCTGGAGGCCAAGGCCGTCCACAAGGGCCGCAGCGCCTACAACCACCTGCGTTTCCTCGCCCTGACCCAGGGCCTGCCGCTGACCCGGGTCGACGAGGTGCTGGAGCGGGTCGGGCTCACCGAGGTCCGCAAGGCCCGCGCCGGCGGCTTCTCGCTCGGCATGGGCCAGCGCCTGGGCATCGCCGCAGCCCTCCTCGGCGACCCGCAGATCCTCCTGCTCGACGAGCCGGTCAACGGCCTCGACCCGGAGGGCGTGCTCTGGATCCGCAATCTGATGAAGTCCCTGGCCGAGGAGGGCCGGACCGTCTTCGTCTCCAGCCACCTGATGAACGAAATGGCCGTCACCGCCGACCACCTCGTCGTCATCGGGCGGGGCACCCTGCTCGCCGACTGCCCCGTCTCCGAGTTCATCGAGGCCAACTCGACCTCCTCGGTGCTGGTCCGCACCCCGGACGCCGTCCGGCTCGCCGACCTCGTCACGGCGGCCGGCGGCGACGTCACCGCCGGACCCGACGAACTCGTGATCACCGGCGTCGACACCGCGCGGATCGCCGGGATCGCCGCCGAGCACCGCATCGTCGTCCTCGAACTCACCCCGCAGCGCGCCTCCCTGGAGGAGGCGTTCATGCGCATGACCAGCGACAGCGTCGAGTACGGAGACACCACGCCTTCCAGGAGCGCCGCATGACCACCGCCCTCGTCACCCCCACGGCCCCGCTCACCGCGCGCGGCGGCGGCTTCACCGGACTGCTGCGCGCCGAATGGATCAAGCTGACCTCGGTCCGCTCCACCCTGTGGACGCTGGCCCTGATGACCGCCACCGCCATCGGCGTCTCGGTCCTCATCTCCGCGATCACCGCCGCGCAGTGGAAGGACTCCTCCCCGGCCGACCGCCAGGGCATCGTGGAGGACCCGGTCGGCACCATCTTCGGGGCCCTCGGCCTCGCCGAACTCGTGATCTGCGTCCTCGGCGTCCTCGTCGTCACCAGCGAGTACTCCACCGGCACGATCCGGGCCAGCGTCCTGGCCGTACCGCGCCGCTCGCCCATGCTGGTCGCCAAGGCGCTGGTCTTCGCGGCCATGGCCCTGGTGGTCGGCGAGATCGCCTCGTTCGCCTCGTTCTTCTCCGGCGCCGCGCTGCTGCGCGACCACGTCACCGTCACGCTGGACGCCCCGGGCGTGCTGCGGGCCGTCGCCGGAACGGGGCTGTTCCTGGCCGCGATGAGCCTGGTCGCGCTCGGTGTGGGCGCGCTCGTCCGCCACACCGCGGGGGCGATCGCCGGCGTCATCGGCTTCGTGCTGGTGCTCTCGCCGCTCGCCTCCACCCTGCCGGGCACGGTGGGCAAGCACCTCTCCGCGTACCTGCCGACCAACGCGGGCCAGCTCATCGTCTTCGCCCGCCCCGACCCGGAGGCGCTGCTCTCGCCCTGGCAGGGCCTGGCCGTCTGCGCCCTGTGGGGCGTGGCGCTGCTCACCGCCGCCGCGGTCCTGCTGAAGCGGCGCGACGTCTGAGCCACCCCCCCGGCACCACGGGAAGGGCCCCGGACTTCGGTCCGGGGCCCTTCCCTTGCGTCCGCGTCCCGCGCGGTGCCCGTGCTATTCGGCCGCGTCCTCCAGGAGCCGCTGGATGGCCACCACCCGCGCGGAGACCTCGGCCAGCTCGGCCCGCAGGCCCTCCTGCTCGGCCGTGGCCCTCCGGGCGGACCGGCTCCGCTCCCCGGCCCGGTCCGACGTGAACCAGAACAGGCCCGCGAGTACCAGGATCGTACTGCTCAGCATGATCGAACTCGCGATGACAGCACTCGCGGCGGAATTCACGGTCTCGCCTCCTTGGGGGCACTCTGCCCAGTCGTCGGAATTTCTTTCCCCCTGTTGTCCCAATGCTAGTGAAAGGAAGCGCCCGCGAACAGGTGGGTTTTCCTTATAATTTCGGACAAGAAAAGGGCGGAGAAATGCATTCGAGCCGCCCCGATTCACCGGTCGGGGCGGCTCGTATTCATGAGCGAAAAGAATAGGGCGGAGAATTCCGGTCAGGCGGCGGGCTCCATGGCGTACCGGGCGGTCGCGCCGGCCCAGCGGTCCAGCACCGCGGCCGCGGCCCCCGAGTCGACGGAGCGGGCGGCCCGCTCCAGCGCGGGCGCCAGCCGCTCCGCCACCGTGCGGCCCCCGGACGGCTCGGCCGCCGCCAGCGCGGCGGCGGCGGAGAGCAGCACCGCGTTCCGCACCGGCCCGGACCCGCCCGCCAGCACCCGGCGGGCGACCCCGGCGTTGAACGCCGCGTCCGCCCCGCGCAGCGCCTCGGCGGAGGCGTACGGGAGGCCGAGGTCGCGCGGGTCGAAGCTCTCCCGGCGTACGGCACCGTCCTCGACGCTCAGCACGGTCGACGTGGTGGTGACGGTCAGTTCGTCGAGCCCGTCGTCGCCCCGGAAGACCAGCGCCGTGGACCCGCGCCGGGCCAGCACGCCCGCGATCAGCGGCAGCAGCCGGGCATCGGCCACGCCCACGGCCAGGGCCGTCGGGGAGGCCGGATTGGTGAGCGGTCCCAGCGCGTTGAAGACCGTGGGGACGCCGAGTTCGCGGCGGGCGCCGGCCGCGTGCCGCATCGCCGGATGGAAGTCCGGGGCGAAGCAGAACGTGATGCCGACCTCGGCGACCAGGGCGGCCACCCGCTCCGGGGCGAGCCGCAGGGTCACACCGAGCCGTTCCAGCACATCGGCGGAGCCGCAGGCGGAACTGGAGGCGCGGTTGCCGTGCTTGACGACGGGCACGCCCGCGCCCGCCACGACGAGCGCGGACATGGTCGAGATGTTGACGGTGTGGGCGCCGTCGCCACCGGTGCCGACGACGTCGACGCACGGTCCCGGCACCTCGATGCGCACGGCGTGGGCGAGCATCCCGTCGACGAGCCCTTCCAGCTCGTGCACGGTCTCGCCCTTGGCGCGCAGGGCGACCAGCAGGCCCGCGATCTGGGCGGGCGACGCCTCGCCCCGCATGACGCGGTCCATCATCCAGGAGGCGTCCGCGCCCGTCAGATCGCGCCCGTTCATGGTGGCGTGGAGCAGCCGTGGCCAGGTGGGCGGGTGGATGCGTGTGAGTGAAGCGGTTCCAGCGGTCACTGGATCTCCCTGTGGGATCAGCGGCGGGCCGGGCCCGCGGTCAGTTCCAGTCCTCGTCCGCGGGCGTCACGATCACCGAGGACGACAGGGAAGCGGCCGTCGGCGCACCGGCGTGGGTACCGGCCGCGGCCGTACCGGCCTGGACGGCGGTCAGCAGGGCCGTCGCGCCGATCAGGGCGGCGGTGGTGCACTTGATGCGGGTACCCCAGGTGCGCTGCATGGTCGTTCCCTCTCCCGTGGACCGGACTCCGCCGACGTGCGGATCTCTTGTCGGGATGAACCGTAGGAAGACCGGGCTTCGAGGCGCTATTGACCGGGTTTCAAGCGCCGCGCCGAACGATATCGGCCGTGCTCAGAGGGGGTGCGGCCGTCAGGAGTCGGTGCGGCCGAGGTCGTCCAGGAGCTGGTGGGCGCGCTCCTGCCAGCGCGGTGCGCCGACCTGGCTGAACAGCGCCTCGGCCGCCGTCAGGCAGTCCCGGGCCTCCGCGGTGCGGCCGCCGCGCCGGGCGGTCTCGCCCAGGGCCAGGCCGATCATGCCCTCCACGAGCGGGCTGTCCACGCGCTGCGCGATGTCGAGCGCGTCCAGCAGGGTGATCTCCGCGAGCTGGAGCGAGCCGGCGCCGAACCGGGTCTGGCCGAGCCCCAGCAGGGCGTAGGCGAGCCCGACCATGTCGGACTTCTCCTTGACGATCATCACCACCCGCAGGAAGGTCTCCTCGGCGGGCTCCCAGCGCTCCAGGGCGAGATGCGCGCAGGCCACCCGGTACGCCGACTGGGCGAGGTTGCGCTCCCCGCCCTCCCCGATGCTCTCGGAGACCCGCACCGCTTCGAGCCCCCGCTCCAGGGCGGTGTCCGGCCGGTCCCGCTCCAGTTCCAGCTGGGCCATCCCACTGAAGGCGTACGCCTCCGAGGAGAGGTCGCCGTGCGCCCGGAAGACGGGCAGCGCCTCCTCCAGGCGCTCCATCGCGGCGCCGACGTCGCCCCGGATCCGGTCGATGACCGCCAGGCTCTTCAGCACCAGGGCCCGGCCCAGCTCCTGACCGACCGTCCCGTACAGCTCCAGCGCGGTCCCGAGGTGCTTCTCCGCGTCGTCCAGCTTGCGCAGCCGCAGATCGGCGGCGCCCAGGCTGTGCGCCATCGCGGCCCGGCCCAGCACGTCACCACAGGCGCGGGCGGCCTCCAGCGCCTGTTCGGCACAGGCCCGCCAGTCGTCGATGTAGTTACGGGTCTCGAAGAGCACCGTCATCGACAGCGTCAGGTCCCAGGCCAGTTCCGCCAGCCCCATCCGGGCGGCCTGGCCGACCGCCGCGACCAGCGGCAGCCGCTCGGCCTCGTACCACTCCAGGGGCTGGGCGAGCAGCGCCTCCCGGAGCCCGGGATCGGTGGGGCGGCGCGGCGCCCGGCCGTGCACGATGCTGAAGTCGCCCCCGTACTCCCGGCGGTGGGCCTCCTCGGCCAGGGTGAGGCAGGTGCGGAAGACCCGCTCGCAGGCGGCCAGCCGGTCGGCCTCGGCCTCCTCCTCCTGGGCGCGTTCGCGGGCGTAGAGGCGCAGCAGGTTCTGGAAGCGGTAGCGGAGCTGGCCGGTGGCGTCGGTGCCGATGACTTCGAGGAACTGCGCGTCGACCAGGTGCTCGATGAGCCGTTCGGCCTCCAGGTCGTCGATGTCCAGCAGGGCGCCCCCGACCCAGGCGGTGAAGTCCGGCGCGTCCAGCAGGCCGATGCGCCGGTAGAGCCGGGCCGCGTCCAGCGGCAGATAGCGGTAGCTGAGCGCGAACCCCGCGCGCACCTGGGACTCGCCCTGGCTCAGCTCGTCGAGCCTGCGCCGCTCGTCGCTGAGCCGGGCCACCAGATGGCGGACGGTCCAGTGCGGTTTGGAGGCGAGCCGGGCCGCCGCGATCCGCAGGGCGAGCGGCAGCCGGTCGCACAGTTCGGCGAGCCGGACGGAATCGCTCCGCACGGCGTCGATCTTGGCGGTGCCCACCACATGGCCCAGCAGCCGGAGGGCCTCCGGCTCCGACAGGGCGCCGAGATGCACCCGGGCCCGCTGCGGCGAGGTCACCAGCCCCTCCAGCTGCTCCCGGCTGGTGACCAGCACACAGCACTTGCCGCTGCCGGGCAGCAGCGGCCGGATCTGCGCCAGGGTGCGGACGTTGTCGAGGACGATCAGCACGCTGCGGCTGGCCAGCACGCTGCGGTAGAGCGAGACCCGCTCCTCCAGGGCGGCCGGGACCTGCTGGCTGGGCACGCCCAGCGACCGCAGCAGCCGGCCCAGCACCTCGGTCGACGAGGTGGCCTCGTGGTCCTCGTCGTAGGCGCGCAGATCGGCGAAGAGCCGGCCGTCGGGAAAGCGTTCGGCGACCCGGTGGGCCCAGCGCATCGCCAGCCCCGTCTTGCCGACCCCGGCGACGCCGGTGATCAGCCCGACCGGCGTGACGTTCTCCTCGCCCGTCCCGTCCATCAGCGAGTCCAGCGCGGCCAGTTCGTCCTCGCGGCCCGCGAACCCGGGCACGTCCGGCGGGAGTTCCGAGGGGATGATGACGACCTCCTCGACGGCGGGCGCCCGCTGCGGCGCCGGCTCCGCCGGTTCGGCGGCCACCACCGCGAGCGCGGGGTCGTCGGCCAGGACCGCGTCGTGCAGTTCCTGGAGGTCGGGGCCGGGTTCCAGGCCGAGTTCGTCGATGAAGTGGCGCCGGGCGTCGCGGAAGGTCTCCAGCGCCTCCGCGCGGCGGCCCGAGCGGTACTGCGCGAGCATCAGATGGTGCCGGGTCCGCTCCCGCAGGGGGTGTTCGCGGACGACGGCGGTCAGTTCGGGCACCAGCTCCTGGTGGCGGCCGAGTTCCAGCTGTACGAGGGTGGAGTCGTCGAAGACGTTGAGCCGCAGCTCCTCCAGCCGGCCCGCCTCGTCCTCGATCAGCCGTCCGGTCACCCCGGTGAGCGCGGGGCCGCGCCACAGGCCGAGCGCCTGTGCGTAGGCGTGCGCGGCCTCGGCCGTCCGCCCCTCGCCCGCGGCCAGTTCGGCCTCCTGGACGAGGCGGCCGAAGTCCACCGCGTCGATGTCGTGGCCGGTGGTGTTCAGCTGGTAGCCCGGGTGGGCGGTGGCGATGATCTCCTCGCCGGCCCCCTGGGAGCGGAAGGTCTTGCGGAGCGCCGCGATGCAGATCGCGATCTGGGTCCGGGCGGTCGCGGGCGGGCGGCCGTTCCAGACGACGTCCACCATGGTGTCGACGGAGACGACGCGGTCGGGGCTGAGAAGGAGGAGCGCGAGGATCGTGCGCTGGCGTGCGCCCCCGACCGGGACCCGGCTCTCGGCGTCCGCCACCGCCAGTGGTCCCAGAATTCTGAAACTCAGCCGTTCCCCCACGATTCCCCCTGCCGTCTGCCCCGCCCCCCGAGGACATCCGTCGATCACGGTACCCAACCACACGTTCGATCGGGGACCGCGAAAGCCCCGGACAGCGTTCACAGGCTACCGGCGGACCGCTCCGGAGCCCCGGCCCCGGACACATGGCGGACCACCGCGGCGCCGTAGCCGTCGGGCACCGCGACCCGTTCCACGGAGCGGTCCCCGGTGACCCCGGGCCCCGCCGCGCAGCCGCCGCGGATCAGCGCGCGGCGCCCCGCGGCGAGCCGCGCCGCCCGGTGCGCCTCCCGGACGGCGGCCGGATCGCCGCCCTCCGGGAGCCGTACGACGCCCACGCCCACCGTCGTCGTGGACAGGGCGTAGACGACGAGCCCGCCGCACCGCTCCCAGGAGAGCCGCACCGGCCCGCCGTCCCCGCCCGCCGCCGTGCCGTCGTGCCACCGCGCGCACAGCGGGCAGGGCCCGTCCAGGACGGTGATCCGGTCCGGCGAACACCCCAGGTGGGCGGCGGCGAGCAGCCGCAGTCCGCCGCGCACGACGGCCAACGCGCGCCGCTCCGGGCCGGGTTCGAGCCCGGCGTACGCCCGGCGCTCGCCCGCCGTGAGCGCGGCGGCCCCGGCGGCCTCCTCGGCCGGCCCCTGCTCCGGCAGGAGCAGCGTCCACACCCGTGCCCCCTCCGGCGCGCGGCGGCACTGCTCCGGGGGCGCGGTGAGGTCCAGCGCGGCGGCGGGGAGCCGGGCGCGGTCCGCGGTCCGTCCCCGCCACGGCGGCCGGGACGGGAGGGGCAGCGGCCGGCTCGCCCGCATCCGCTCGGGGGTCCAGGCGTACGGAGGCGTGGCGGCGGGCCCGTTCCCGGGGTCCGGTTCGTCCCGCATCGCGCTCCCTCCGTACTCCTCCACCGTACGACCGCGGCTCCCCCGGCCTTCGAGGCGTCAGGGCCGGGCCGCGGTCAACTGCTCCATCAGATCGGCGAACGCGGCGGTCCGGTCGTCGAACTGCGGCGAGATCGCCGTGCCGCCGGGGATGCCCTGACTGGTCAGTCCGGCGACGTATCCGCTGCCGGTCGCCGGATCGTAGTCGAGCATCCAGGGACCGCCGCTCGCCCCGCCCGTGATGTTGGGGCAGTCGGTGTGCCACAGGTTCTCGGGCGGCGGCACGGGCAGGATCAGGTCCTCGCAGAGTTCCTGGTGCTCCCCGTCGTAGGGCGTGCCGGAGTAGCCGATGAGGGCGATCGGCTCACCGGTGCGGACGTCGTCCTTGGTGACCAGGGTCTGGCCGCCGACCGCCTCGCCGAGCCGCTGGCCCCGGCTGTTGTCCTCGGTGATGACCATGCCGTAGTCGTGCTCGGGGTCGGACTCGGAACCGCTGGACCACAGGGAGTCCGTGGCGATGTTCCACGCCTCGAACAGCCCGTACGCACCGGGCCCGTTGTCGTAGGCCGGGACGAAGACGATGTTCTTCATCCAGCCGCCGTCCGGGCCCTCGTGCAGACAGTGCGCGGCGGTCAGCACGAGCATCTGCGAGGCGGTGTCGACCGCCGTGCCCGTGCAGTGCGACGGGGTCCCGTCCGGGTGGTTGAAGAGCAGATAGCCGACGGTCTCGGACAGCGCCCCCTCCGCGACGGCCGCCGTGGCGGCGCCGCGCCGCGCGGACCCGGCCGCCGTGTCCGCCTCACCGTCGCCGATCGCCTCGCGCATCCGCTCGGGCGTCCAGTACGCCCGCAGCGCGGACCGTTGCGCGTCGCGGCCGGGGCCCGCGCCGGGCACGTCGATCGGGGCCCGGGTGACCGCCATGATCCCGTCACCGGCGGCCTGCGCGGACGGGGCGGCCGTCAGCGAGGCGAGGACGGCGCCGAGGGCGAGGAGCAGCCCCCCGATCCGCCGTCGGTTCCCGGTCCGGGTCCGGGTCCGTGGCCTTCTCTCCCGGTGCGGTCCGTTGCTGCTCCGTTCGGGCATGCGTGCATCCCTTTCCCTGGAAGCCTGCGCACGCAGAGCGCTGCGTGCGTCAGGCGACGCTAGGGAGGGGCGGCTTCGGACGCTTATCGTCCGGGCTTCGCCGGACGCCGCCGGGGCGCGGGGCCCGGTGCGCGGGGGTCAGCGCCGTCCGCGCCGGGCCTCGCGGACCCGGCGCAGCCGGTTCACCGTCACCGGGTCGGCCGCGAGGGCGCGGCGGTCGTCCAGGAGCGCGTTGAGCAGCTGGTAGTAGCGGGTCGGGGAGATGCCGAGCTGCTCCCGGATCGCCCGTTCCTTGGCCCCCGGGCCGGTCCAGGAGCGCCGCTCGACCGCGAGCACCGCGAGGTCGCGCTCGGAGAGCGGGTCCGCGGGCTCGTCGGGGCCGTTCGGGGGGAGGGCGGTCATATCAGCCAATATATTGCGCGGGACCGACACCGCCACGGCGGCCGGGGAGCGCCCCTACTCCGCCTTCTCGGCGGTGGTCGCCTCCTGCGCGATGTGTTCGAGAACCAGTCCGGGGGTGGCTCCGGGGTCCACCGCCTTGCCGATGTTCTCCTTGATCGACTCGCTGGCCTTCGCCCAGGACGTCTTGCCGAAGGGGTAGAACTCCGCGCTGGACAGCGTGGCCAGGAACTGGTGCAGCGGCTTGTACTGCGGGTCGTCCTCCATCGCGGCCGAGGCGCTGTCGGTGACCGGCAGCATGTCGTACGTGTCGGCGAACTCGATGACGTTCTTGTCGGTGAACAGGAAGTCGAAGAACTTCCCGATCTCGACCCGGTGGTCGTTCTGCTTGAACCCCATGATCCAGTCGGCGACGCCCATCGAGGTCTTGGTGGGCCCGTTCGCGCCGGGCAGCTTCACCATGCCGACGTGCACGCCCTTCTTCTCGGCGTCCTCCATCAGCGTGGGGTGGCCGTTGAGCATGCCGACCTGGCCCTTGCCGAAGGCCTCGAAGGCCTTGGCCCGGTTGAGCTTGCGGGGGGCGACGGGGCCGGTGAGGCCCTTGTCGACCAGGTTCTCCTTCAGCCAGCCGAAGGTGCGGACGTTCTCGGGCGAGTCGATGGTGTACGTGCCGACGTCGTCGGTGTAGCCACCGCCGCCGCTGAGCACCCACTGCAGGGTCTCGGCCTGGGACTCCTCCGGACCGAGCGGCAGGGCGAACGGGTAGCGCACCCCGCGGCCCTTGAGCGCGGCGGCGTCGGCGGCTATGTCGCCCCAGGTCTTCGGGGCGGTCAGCCCGGCCTGGGAGAAGAGGTCCTTGTTGTAGAAGAGCAGCCGGGTGCTGGCGACGAACGGCAGGCCGTACTGGACGCGGTCGACCCGGCCGGCGTCGGCGAGCTTGGGCAGGAAGTTCGCCTGGGTGGGGATGGAGAGCATCTGGTCCGCGGAGTAGAGCTTGCCGGCCTTGGCGTAGTCGGCGTACGCGCCGATCTGGGCGATGTCGGGGGCCTGGCCGGACGCCACCATCTCGGAGACCTTGCGGTCGATGTCCGTCCACGGCAGGACGGTCACCTGGACCTTGATGCCGGGGTGGGAGGCCTCGAAGCTCCGGGCGACGCCGTTCCAGTAGGTGTCGGACTTGTCCGCCTCGCCGGTGCCGTAGTCGGCCGCGACCACCTTCAGCGTGACGTCCTCGTCCGGATCCCCGCCCGAGCAGCTCGTCAGGGTGGCCGCCATCCCCAGTGCGGCGAGCGCCGCTGTCAGTCCCGTATAACGCCGCTGCACAGCCAAGTCCGTCCTCATTGTTTGCGCCACCCGGCAGGATCACGCCACCCGCGGCGCCCACCTCGTCGTGGAGCCCTCCGGATGAGCTGCGATTTTGCACCACCCCGCCCCAGGAGGTCTACACCACTTCGATATCGCTTCCGCAAAGCGGGGGCATTGCACGCGGCGCGCGGCGGCTGCTAAGGAGGTCCCGGCCCTGTCGTCAGATTCCCCCTCCGAGGAGCCGTCCAGCATGTCCCGTACCGCATCGGAAATCGCCACCCAGCCCGCGAGCTGGCGGCGTGCCGCCCAGGCGGGCGCGGCCTTCGAGGGGCTGCCGCGCCCCGGTGAGCGCGTCGCCGTCACCGGCTGCGGCACCTCGTGGTTCATGGCGATCGCCTACGCCGCGCTGCGGGAGGCGGCCGGACAGGGCGAGACGGACGCCTACGCCTCCTCGGAGTTCCCCACCGGACGGACGTACGACCGGGTCGTGGCGATCACCCGCTCGGGCACGACCAGCGAGGTGCTGGCCCTGCTGGCACAGGTGCGCGGGCGGACGGCGACGGTCGCGCTGACGGCGGACCCGGCGACCCCGGTCATGACGGCGGCCGACACGGTGGCCGTACTGGACTGGGCGGACGAGGAATCGGTCGTCCAGACCCGGTTCGCCACCACCGCGCTGGCCTTCCTGCGCGCCGGACTCGAAGCGGCCGGACCGCTGCCGGCCGGGGTGAAGACGGTCGCGGAGGCGGCGGTGGACGCGGAGCTGGCGGTGGCCGAACCGCTGGACGAGGCGGTGGTCTCGGCCGAGCAGTGGACCTTCCTGGGGCGCGGCTGGACGTACGGGCTGGCGCTGGAGGCCGGGCTGAAGATGCGCGAGGCGGCGGGCGCCTGGACCGAGTCGTATCCGGCGATGGAGTACCGCCACGGACCGATCGCGATCACCGGGCCGCACCGCGTCGCCTGGGTGCTGGGCCCGCTGCCGGACGGGCTGGCCGGCGAGGTGGCGGGGGTCGGCGGCACGCTGGTGGCCCACCGGACGGCGGACCCGATGGCCGATCTCGTCCGGATCCAGCGGCTCGCGGTGACGCTCGCCGAGGCGAAGGGGTACGACCCGGACCATCCGCGCAACCTCTCGCGCAGCGTCATCCTGCCGGGGTAGTGCGCGGGCGCTCACGCGGTGTGATCGCGCCGGGTGGGCGCCACTCTTTTGTATGGATGCGCAACAAACAGCGCTAGTGGACTAGACCTTTTGGGGTCCGTCGGGCGAAACTGTTTCCCGTGAAACACGTCATCGCCCTCGATGTGGGCGGCACCGGAATGAAGGCCGCACTGGTCGGGGCCGACGGCGCCCTGCTCCACGAGGCACGGCGGGCGACCGGCAGAGAGCGCGGCGCCGACGCCGTCGTCGAGTCCATCCTCACCTTCGCCGCGGATCTGCGCGCGTACGGAGAGGAGCACTTCGGCGAGAGCGCCGTCGCCGCGGGCATCGTCGTGCCCGGCATCGTGGACGCCGCCCACGGCGTCGCGGTCTACGCCGCCAACCTGGGCTGGCGCGACGTCCCGCTCCGCCGGCTGCTGGGCGAGCGGCTCGGTGACGTGCCCGTCGCCCTCGGCCACGACGTCCGCACCGGCGGACTCGCCGAGGGCCGCATCGGTGCGGGCAAGGGCGCCGACCGCTTCCTCTTCGTCCCGCTGGGCACCGGCATCGCCGGCGCCATCGGGATCGGCGACACCATCGAGGAGGGCGCCCACGGCTACGCGGGCGAGATCGGCCATGTCGTGGTCCGGCCGGACGGCCCGGACTGCGCCTGCGGCCAGCGCGGCTGCCTGGAGACCCTGGCCTCCGCCTCCGCCGTCAGCCGCGCCTGGGCCGCCGCGTCCGGCGACCCCGAGGCCGACGCCGCCGACTGCGCCAAGGCCGTCGAATCCGGCGACCCGAAGGCCGTCGCGGTCTGGCTCGACGCGGTCGACGCGCTCTCCGCCGGGCTGGTCACCGCCCTCACCCTGCTGGACCCCCGGACGATCATCATCGGTGGCGGGCTGGCCGAGGCCGGGGAAACCTTGTTCACACCACTCCGTGCGGCCGTCGAGGAACGCGTCTCGTTCCAGAAGCTGCCCCACATCGTCCCGGCGGCCCTCGGGGACACCGCCGGATGCCTGGGCGCAGGGCTGCTCGCCTGGGATCTTCTCTCCACGGAGGTATCCGCCTGATGGCCGGACGCGCAGACAGCACCGTTCTCGCCGGTGCCCGGGTGGTACTGCCCACCGGCACCGTCGACAACGGCCGGGTGATCGTCGAAGGCACCCGCATCGCCGGCAGCGCCGCGGACGACGCACCCCGCGTCGACCTGTCGGGCCACTGGATCGTCCCCGGCTTCGTGGACATGCACAACCACGGCGGCGGCGGAGCCTCCTTCACCTCCGGCACCGTGGACGAGGTCCTCACCGGTGTCCGCACCCACCGCGAGCACGGCACCACCACCCTGGTCGCCTCCACCGTCACCGGCGAGATGGACTTCCTCGCCGAACGGGCCGGCATCCTCTCCGAGCTCGTCGAACAGGGCGACCTGGCCGGCATCCACTTCGAGGGCCCCTTCATCTCGCCGTGCCGCAAGGGCGCCCACAGCGAGAGCCTGCTGCGCCACCCGGACCCCGCCGAGGTCCGCAAGCTGATGGACGCCGCGCGCGGCACCGCGAAGATGTTCACCCTCGCCACCGAACTGCCCGGCGGCATCGACTCCGTACGGCTGCTCGCCGAGCACGGCGTCATCGCGGCGATCGGCCACACCGACGCCACGTACGAGCAGACCGTCGAGGCCATCGACGCGGGCGCCACCGTCGCCACGCACCTCTACAACGCGATGCCCGGACTCGGCCACCGCGCGCCCGGCCCGATCGCCGCGCTCCTGGAGGACGAGCGGATCACGGTCGAGCTGATCAACGACGGGACGCATCTGCACCCCGCCGCGCTGGAGCTCGCCTACCACCACGCGGGCGCCCACCGCGTCGCGCTCATCACCGACGCGATGGACGCGGCCGGCTTCGGCGACGGCCAGTACCAGCTCGGCCCGCTCGCCGTCGAGGTCAAGGACGGCGTGGCCCGGCTCGTCGAGGGCGGCTCCATCGCCGGCTCCACCCTCACCCTGGACACCGCCTTCCACCGGGCCGTCACCATCGACCGCATCCCGGTCGGCGACGTGGTGCAGTCCATCTCCGCCAACCCCGCCCGGCTCCTCGGCGTCTACGACCGGGTCGGCTCGCTGGAGCCCGGCAAGGACGCCGATCTCGTCGTGCTCGACGAGGACTTCCACCTCGCCGGAGTCATGCGCCGGGGCGAGTGGATCGTCCGGCCGAAGAACGTCTGAGGCCGCGGCACACGCCCGCACCGGACAGCGGGCGTACGTAACGAAGAGACGGCGGTTGGCCTGCGGGACTGGGCCGACCGCCTTCCCTTTGGCATGATCACCCGGAAGACGGGCCCGCCTGGGAAACAGACGGGGGAAAGCGCGTTCCGGCAAGGAATCGGGAGGGGGCGGCCGAGGTGATCCTCACGGTCACGCTGAACACCGCACTCGACCTGACCTACGGCGTACCGGCCCTCGTCCCGCACACCAGCCACCGCGTCACCGCCCCCGTCGAACGCCCCGGCGGCAAGGGCGTCAACGTCGCCCGGGTGCTCACCGCCCTCGGTCACGACACCGTCGTCACCGGCTTCGCCGGCGGCCGCACCGGAGCCGTCCTGCGCGACCACCTCGCCGCGCGTTCCGGAACCCCCGGCCCGCACCCCGCGCCGGACGCGCCCCCCGCACCGCCCCCGGACGCCCGCACCACCGCACCCGCCCCCGGCACCCTCACCGACGCCCTCGTCCCCGTGTCCGGCGAGACCCGCCGCACCCTGGCCGTCGTCGACCGGGCCACCGGCGACACCACCCAGTTCAACGAGCCCGGACCGCACATCACCGCCGAGGAGTGGACCGCCTTCCTCGGCGCCTACCGGGAGCTGCTGGCCGGCGCCGACGCCGTCGCGCTCTGCGGCAGCCTGCCGCCCGGCATCCACGTCGGCGCCTACGCCGAACTGGTCCGGCTCGCCCGCGCCGCCGGCGTCCCCGCCCTGCTGGACACCAGCGGCGAACCGCTCCGCCGGGGCATCGCCGCCCGCCCCGACCTGATCAAGCCCAACGCCGACGAGCTGGCCCAGCTCACCGGCTCCCGCGAACCGCTGCGCGCCACCCGGGACGCCCGTCGCCGGGGCGCGCACACCGTGATCGCCTCGCTCGGCCCCGACGGCCTGCTGGCGGTCACCCCGGACGGCGGCTGGCAGGCGTCCCCGCCCGCCCCCGTCAAGGGCAACCCGACCGGGGCCGGCGACTCCGCGGTGGCCGGGCTGCTGTCCGGCCTCGTCGAGGAGCTGGCCTGGCCGGACCGGCTGCGCAGGGCGGTGGCACTGTCGACGGCGACCGTGCTGGCCCCCGCCGCCGGAGACTTCGACCGCGCGGCCTACGAGGAACTGCTGCCGCGCGTCACCGTCGAGCGGCACGCACCAGGAGCCGCCTGAACGCCGCGCCGGGCCCCCTCCGGGCCCGCAGAGAACACAGAGGTCAGCATGCCGCTCGTCAGCACCGGTGAACTCGTCTCCGCCGCCCAGGCACGGGGCCACGGGATCGCCGCCTTCAACGTCATCACGCTGGAGCACGCGGAGGCCATCGCCACCGGGGCCGAGCGCGCCGGGGCCCCGGCCGTCCTCCAGATCTCCGAGAACGCCGTGAAGTTCCACGGCGGCCGGCTCGCCCCCGTCGCCGCCGCGGCCGCAGCCGTCGCCCGCGCCTCCACCGCCCCGCTCGCCCTCCACCTCGACCACGTCGAATCCGTGGAACTGCTCCACCAGGCCCATGAGACGGGCTTCGGCTCGGTCATGTTCGACGCCTCGAAGCTCGGTTACGAGGAGAACGTACGGGCCACCGCCGCCGCCGTCGCCTGGGGCCGCGACCACGGCATCTGGATCGAGGCCGAGCTGGGCAAGGTCGGCGGCAAGGAGGGCGAGGCCCCCCTCGACGCCCACGCCCCCGGCGTCCGCACCGACCCGGACGAGGCCGCCGCGTACGTCGCGGCCACCGGCGTCGACGCGCTGGCCGTCGCCGTCGGCTCCTCGCACGCCATGACCGAGCGCACCGCCGCCCTCGACCACGAGCTGATCGGCCGACTGCGCGACGCCGTCCCCGTCCCGCTCGTCCTGCACGGCTCCAGCGGCGTCCCCGACGACGAGATCCGCCGCGCCGTCGCCTCCTCCGGCATGGTCAAGGTCAACGTCGGCACCGCCCTGAACACCGCCTTCACCGCCGCGGTCCGCGCCCACCTCGCCGAGCACACCACCGGCGTCGACCCCCGCAAGTACCTCGCCCCCGGCCGCGAGGCCATGGCCGCCACGGTCGCCGGCTTCCTCGCCCTGATGGGCTGACCCCACGACCCGGCGCGCCGCGTGCGCCGAACGGCTTTTCGGCCAAGGTCCGGCAAGGAACCTGTACGGCCGCGGCCAGAATTGCAAGGGGTGCGACACGTCGACGTGAAATGGATCGAGCCAATGCTCTTCCGTGGCTCTACTCAAATGCAACGGTCCCAGAAAGGATCTCCCTTGGATCCCTACCCAGGGGATCCAAGGGAGAGAGGGAGCCTCACGTGAGCATGCTCAGGAAAAGTCTGACGACCGTGGCTTTGGCCGGCGCGCTGCTGGCCGGAGTCCCGGCCATACCGGCCGTGGCGGCCGACCCCAACACCTGCCCAAAGGGAAACCTCTGCGGGTGGTCGGGAACCAACAGGACCGGAACGAGGACCGTCTACGCCAAGGCGCCCGGCTGCTATCCCATAACCACTGCCCGGTCCTTCTCCAACCAGACGTCTTACCGCGTAGTTCTCTGGCACATCAGCACCGGCTGCGGCGAGGGCACCAAGCTGATCACCCTGAATCCGGGCACCTACACGGACAACACCGGGTCAACCGCTACGGGGATCGAGGTCTACGGATAGACGAATGCGGCCTCTCCCGGATTCAAAAACCAGGAGAGGCCGCAATCACCTATCGCAACGGGGCTAACTCTTCGCCGGGGTGACTTCCAGCCAGTCCAGGATCACATCGCACTGATTGCCGTCCTGGCAGGAAACACTGATCTCATTCTCACCCTCAACCAGCTCGACGGGGGCCCAGGTGGTCTGCCAGTTCTTCTCCCAGTCCGGATCCGAGGAATGGATGAAGTTCTTGAGTCCGATCGGCTGCGAGTTTGGCTTACCGTTGACCGTCAACGTCGCATTGGCGTCCTTGCCGGGGATCGAGTAGCGCACCGTCAGGCGGTACGAACCGGCCTCCTTCATGTCGGCGCGCCACGTCACCGACGATCCGACGGCGTTGAAACCGGAGACATAGGCGCCGTCGGGGCCTTCGGCCCCCTTGACGGTCTTGTCCACGGTCGCGTCGCCGCCGAGCTTCAGCGCGGCCGCGTCCTGCTTCGGCAGCTCCGGCGGGGCGGAGGAGCTGGTGCTCGCCTCGGGCGTCGGCGACTCCTCGACCTCACCGGCCGGACCGGCCGTGGAGGAGGACCCGGCCTCGCCCTTCTTGCCCTTGTCGCCGTCGTCCGTCATCAGCGCCGCGCCGATGCCGATGAGCACGACCGCGACCACGGCGACCGCGCCGATCAGCAGGCCCTTGGTGTTCGGACCGCCCTTGCCGCCGGAACCGCCGTGCCCGCCGCCCTGGCGCGGCACCTGCGTCGCGGGGCCGCCGGGATACGTCTCCGGGGCCGCGTACTGCGGATTCGGCTGGCCGTAGGGCTGCTGCGGCTGCCCGTACGCCTGCTGCTGCGGCACCTGGCCGTACTGGCGCTCACCGACGGTCCGGACCTGGTTGTACGAGGTCCGCGGCCGTCCCGGCTGCGCGGCGGGCCCCGGGTAGCCGTAGCCGCCCTGGCCGCCCGGCGGCTGCGCGCCGGCCGCCTGACCGTCCTCGTAGAGGTAGCCGAACGGATCGTCGTCCTCGGGTGTGCTCGCGCCGTTGTTCCCGGCCATCCCTGGGTCACTCCTCACCATGTCGCCAGCCGTCGCCGAATGTCGCCAGCCGTCGCCGACCGGCCGAGCCTACCCCGAACGGCCCACGTCAAGAATTGCCGGAGGGCGGGACCCGCCGGCCGCGGCCGACGTCCCGGAGAACCTCAGCCGGCCCTCCGGTGAACCTTCGACCGGGACCGCTTCTCCACATACATCCGCTGGTCGGCGGAGCGCAGCACCTCTTCGGCCGTCATCCCGCAGGCCGCCCAGCCGATCCCGAAACTCGCCCCGACGCGGACCGCGCGCCCGTCGACCCGAATGGGCGGAATGATGGCATTTCGCAGGCGAACCGCCAGGTCGGCGGCGTCCGCGGACCCCAGCCCGTCCGCGAGCACGACGAATTCGTCACCCCCGAGCCGGGCGACGGTGTCACCGTCGCGGACACAGGTGGTCAGCCGGCGGGCGACCTCGATGAGAACCGCGTCACCCGTGTGGTGCCCGAACCGGTCGTTGATCGACTTGAAGCCGTCCAGATCGCAGAAGAGCACCGCGAGCCCCTTGGCCCCGTCGTCGTGATCCGGGTCGGGCGCGACGGTGTGCACATGGTGGTCGTACGGGGCGACGCCCCGGGCCGGGTCGAAACCGTCGGAGGGGAAGTGGTGCGCACGGGCCTCGTCCACGTCCCCGTACGCCGCGTCCAGCGCCTCCACGTCCGAGGACATCGCCGCGTGCGGGCGCTCGCAGAGCCGGGCGCCGAGCCGGGCGCGCAGCTCAGCGCTGTTGGGCAGCCCGGTCAGGGCGTCGTGCGAGGCCCGGTGCGCCAGGTTCAGCTCGTGGCGCTTGCGCTCCTCAATGTCCTCGACGTGCGTGAGCAGGAAGCGCGGCCCGTCCGCCGTGTCCGCGACCACCGAGTTGCGCAGCGAGACCCAGAGATAGGTGCCGTCCCGGCGGCCCAGCCGCAGCTCGGCCCGGCCGCCCTCGGCGGAGGTGCGCAGCAGGGTGCCGATGTCCTCGGGGTGGACCAGATCGGCGAAGGAGTAGCGCCGCAGCACCGAGGCGGGGCGGCCCAGCAGCCGGCACAGGGCGTCGTTGGTGCGCAGCAGCCGGCCGTGCTGGTCCCCGCCGAGTTCGGCGATGGCCATGCCGCTGGGGGCGTACTCGAAGGCCTGGCGGAAGGATTCCTCGCTGGCCCGCAGCGCCTGCTGCTCGCGCTCCAGGCGGACCAGGGCGCGCTGCATGTTTGCTCGGAGCTTGGCGTTGCTGATCGCAATGGCGGACTGGGAGGCGTACATCTGGAGGGCCTCGCGGCCCCAGGCGCCGGGGCGGCGTCCGTTGCGGGGGCGGTCGACGGATATGACGCCCAGGAGGTCCACACCGCTGCCCGTGGCGTACATCGGGGCGTAGAGCCGGTCCTGCGGGTGCCACTCGTCCTCGAAGCGGGGTTCGGGGCCCTCGGTGTGCCACTGCGGGACGTCGTCGTCCAGGAGCACCCAGCCGTCGGTGTGGGGTATGAACCGCAGTTCGTCCCAGGGCTCGCCCATGGCCAGCCGGCGCTCCCAGGAGGTGCGGGAGCCGACGCGGCCGGTGATCAGGGCCTCGGCGGCGGCGTTGCCCGCGAAGGCGGCGACGACGAGATCGCCGTCGGGGCGGACGAGGTTGACGCAGGCAAGCTCGTAGCCGAGACCGGCGACGATGCCGTCGGCCACGGTCTGCAGTGTGTCGGCCAGGCTCCGTGCCGTGTTGAGATCGGTCACGACCTGGTGCAGTTGCCGCATCGTCGCAAGACGGACGTACGGCTCCGACTCGGCCTCCATCGCTCGCACTCCCCGAGACCTCGACAGCACTCCAGATGTCATATCGACGCACTTGACGTACTTACTGCAGTGTCACGGCCACTGAATCACAGTGAGCTGTGCACCCGGTACACAGGGTCAACAATTATCGCGCTCTGTGACTCAAGTCACAACAGGTGGCAAAAGGGCCTCGTGAGCCGTGCCGGTCCGCACATCCGTTTCATGAACGCAAAACGCAAACCCGGCCCGCGACGCCGGGGACCGGTCCTAGGACCTGCCTGGTCCCTTGGCCCGATGCGGGGGCCCACCGTACGCGGTTAGCGTTCCGGATGTGTTGCAGACGAAGACCCCCGCCCCGCGTACCGAGCCCGTCCCCCATGCTGAGGGGGTGAGCAACGACGAGTTCCGCGGCGCCCTCGCCCGGCTGGCGGCCGGAGTGGTGCTGATCACCGCCCAGGAGCCGCCGCTCGACGAGCACGGCAGGGGCGAGGACGTCGGGATGACCGCGACCGCCTTCATGTCGGTGTCGCTGGACCCGCCGCTGGTCATGGTCAGCCTGCGCAACGGCTCCCGGATGGACGACCTGCTGGCCGAGCAGCCGCTGTGGGCGGTCTCCGTCCTGGCGGAGAGCCAGCGGCACATCGCCGGCCGCTTCGCCATGAAGGGCCGGATCAGCGACCGGCTGCTCTTCGAGGACATCCCGTACGTACGGGGCGAGGTCAGCGGGGCCCCGCTGGTCGGCGGCGCGCTCGCGACGCTGGAGTGCCGCACCGAGCAGCGCGTGACGGCCGGCGACCACACCCTGGTGATCGGCCGCGTGCTGGGCGCGCACCTGCCGACCGGCGACGGCGGCCCGCTGACGTACTTCCGGGGACGCTACCGGCAGCTGGGCTGAGGCCCTTCCGGCTACGGGACCGGCGCTACCAGTCCCGTCCGGACCGGCCGCGCTTGGTCTCGGCGCGCTGCTTCTTCTCCCGCAGCCGGCGCTCGTTGATCCCGCGCGGGATCTTCTTCTTCAGCCGGGGCCGGGGCGGCGGCGCCGTGGCCTCCGCGAGCAGCGCGGCCAGGCGCACGGCGGCCGTCTCGCGGTTGCGCCACTGGGAGCGGTGCTCCGAGGCGCGGACCGACACCACGCCGTCGACCAGCCGGTTCGCCAGCCGCTCCAGCGCGCGCTCCTTCCACACCTCGGGCAGCGCGCCGGTGGACGCGAGATCGAAGCGCAGCTCCACCTGGGAGTCGCTGGTGTTGACGTGCTGACCGCCGGGCCCGGAGGACCGCGAGAAACGCCACATGAGCTCGGCCTCCGGCAGGGAGACCGCTCCGCGGATGACATAGGGACCGGACATGCCCCCATGGTCCCCGGCGGACGGGGGGTTCGTCACCCCGGTTTCCCTCCGGCCTCCCGGCGCGGGCCCCTCACCCGTACGGCGTAACTCTCATCGTTCGGTAAAGAAAGTAAAGCCGGATGGAACCTGGCGGTCCCCTGCCTGCGTTATGACCTGTGACGGTAGCTTCGTGATGGCACGAAGCCCGACTCGACAGATGAAAGGGACTTCCCATGGCAGTAAGCCTGTCCAAGGGCGGCAACGTCTCCCTCACCAAGGAGGCCCCCGGCCTCACCGCCGTCACGGTCGGCCTCGGCTGGGACGTCCGCACCACCACCGGCACGGACTTCGACCTCGACGCCTCGGCGATCGCGGTCAACACCGCGGGCAAGGTCTTCTCCGACGCCCACTTCGTCTTCTTCAACAACAAGTCGACGCCGGACCAGTCCATCGTCCACACCGGTGACAACGTCACGGGCGAGGGCGAGGGCGACGACGAGCAGATCAACGTCAACCTGGCGGCCCTCCCGGCCGACATCGACAAGATCGTCTTCCCGGTCTCGATCTACGACGCCGAGACCCGCAGCCAGAACTTCGGCCAGGTCCGCAACGCGTACATCCGCATCCTCAACCAGGCCGGCGGCGCCGAGATCGCGCGCTACGACCTGAGCGAGGACGCCGCCACCGAGACCGCCATGGTCTTCGGCGAGCTGTACCGCAACGGCGCCGAGTGGAAGTTCCGCGCCGTCGGCCAGGGCTACGCCTCGGGCCTGCGCGGCATCGCCCAGGACTTCGGCGTCAGCATCTGACACTCGTCCCGCGCTCCACGGAAGCCCCCGGCCGAACGTCCTGCGGCCGGGGGCTTCCGCATGTGCCAAGCTGTTATGGCCACCCTAGGGAAGTGAGAAGCAATGGCGGAGAACGCCAGGGACATCGCCGACGTGCTGCGGAAGCGCATTCGTTCCGGCGAACTGTCTCCCGGCGCGCGGCTGCCCGGTGAGCCCGCCCTGGTCAAAACGTACGGGGTGGCCAAGGAGACCGCGCGTCGCGCTCTGATGCTGCTGGTCGGCGAGGGGCTCGCGGTACGCCGCAAGGGAAGCGGCACCTACGTCCGGGAGTTCCAGCCGATTCGCCGGGTCGCGAACCGTCGGCTCGCACAGGAAGGCTGGGGCACGGGGCGGTCGATCTGGAGCTCGGACGTGGGCGAGCGCCCGATGCAGGTCACGGGGGTCCGCGTGTACGAGGCACCCGCGCCGGACGACGTGGCCCGCGCCCTGGATGTGGCCGCGGGAACGCCGGTGATCGTGCGGGACCGGGTGTTCGAGGTCGAGGGCGAGCCGGTGCAGTCCGCCGTCTCCTACCTGCCGGCCGACCTCGTTCGCCATTCGGCCATCGCCCGGGACGACACGGGGCCGGGCGGAACGTACGCGCGCCTGGCCGAACTCGGCGCCGGACCTGTCCGGTTCGTCGAGGAACTCCGCTCCCGCATGCCCAGCCAGGAGGAGTCCGAGCTGCTGCGGCTCGCCGACGGGACGCCCGTGGTCGAGATCTACCGGACGGCGCTCACGGCCGAGGGCAGGCCGGTCGAAGTGAACCGGATGCTACTGGACGCCGGCGCCTACGTCATGGAGTACCACATCACCGGCTGACGCCACCTCGCGCACATCGTCCCCAGGGGCCCGTTCTCGCGGGCCCTTTTTCACACCCCCTTGACCTCCCTAGGGAGAAGTGCTTCAATCTCCCTAGGGAGGCAATGGCTTCACTTACGCATCGACGAAAGGAGCACCACTGTGATCACCGAGCACAGCGCCGCCACCACCGAGGGGGAGACGGTGACCGTCGACCTCGGAGACGTCACCGAGCTGACCGAGGGCCAGGGCGCCGGCCAGAGCGAGGACAAGCGCCGCGCGTACAACGCCTGACAGTGCCCCACCGAGCGCGGTCCCGGCCCCGGGGCCGCGCCCCGCGTCCCCCGATCCGGAGGAAAAGGTGCCCATCGGCGGCTTCAGCAGCACTCGGCCCGGCCTTCCTCGCCCCCTCGGCGCGGAAGGCGTCACCACGACGTCCCTCTGGCGGCTCGGCCGCGTCCCCGTACGCACGGCGCATCGCCCCGGTCGGCGCATCCACGTCATCGGCCTGTGCGGAGCGGATGACCAGGAGGTGCAGGCTCTCGCCGACCGCCCTGTGCCCACCCGTGCGGCCTGGCAGTGGCCGGGCGCGTACGCGGTCCTGGAGGAGCGGGAGCACGGACTGGTCCTCCACACCGACCCGGCCGCGGCTCTGCCTCTGTACGCGGTCCCCTGGCAGGGGACCTGGGCGTGGTCGACGTCCGCCCGGTACCTGGGTGCGCTGGTGGGCTCCCGCGTCGACGTCACCCGTCTGGCATGCGCGATCCTCGCCCCCTCCTTGCCCGTGCTGGTCTCCGGCCGCACATTCTTCGCAGGAGTCGAACAGCTCCCGCCGGGGGCCCGCGTCGAACTCCCGGCCGCCGGGGGCCTCTACGCGTGCAGCACCACATGGCGCCCCGATCCCGTGGACGGGTCGCCGCATCTGCGCCTGCGCGACGCGCTGACCTCCGCCGTCCGCCTTCGCGCCCGCGCCGATCCCGCACTGTCCAGTGACCTCTCCGGCGGCCTCGACTCCACCACGGTCGCCGTCCTCGCCTCACGGGCCGTACCGGACCCGCTCAACGCCGTCACCGTGCACCCCCGCGGCATCCTCGACGGCGCCGACCTCCGTTACGCCAGGCTCGCCGTCGCGGCCTCCCACGGAAGAATCCGCCACCACCTGGTCCCACTCGGCGACGAACACCGCCCGTACACAGGGCTCACCGATGTGCCCGTCACCGACGAACCCGCGCCCTCCACCCTCACGCAGGCGCGTTTCCTGGCTCAACTCCGCTGGATGCACCGGTCATTCGGCACCCGGACCCACCTGACCGGCGACGGCGGGGACAGCGTCCTCTTCCAGCCCCCGGCCCATCTCGCCGATCTGCTGCGCCACCACCGCTGCACCCGCGCCGCCCACGAGGCCCTCGGCTGGGCCCGGCTCCGCCGCACCGCGGTCGCCCCGCTGCTCCGCGCCGCGGTGGCCATGGCGCACACCGGCCGCGAGCAGGCCCGCGTCGCACTCGCCGGCCAACTGACGGGCAGGGGACCACGAAACCGAGGGGACGTCGAGTGGTTCCCCACCCTCCCCGTGCCCGAGTGGGCAGATCCGTCGGCGGTACGCCTCCTCGTCGAGACCGCAGGCCGCTACGGCGCCGCACCCGAATCGCTTCCGGGCCTGGACGCGTCGGTGCGCGTCCTCGTGGACGAGATCCGGGAGGTGGCACGTACCGCCGCCGCAGACGCCGAACTGGCCGACGGATGCGGGATCGAACTTCACAACCCTTTTCTGGACGGATCGGTGGTCGACGCGGTGCTGCGGACCCCGCTCGGCCGGCGCCCGCCGCTCCACGCCTACAAACCGGTGCTGACGCGGGCGTTCACCGATGTCCTCCCCGCCGAACTGGCGGCCCGCACCACGAAGGGCTCGTTCGAAGCCGACCACTACAACGGGATGCGCGCCGCGCTCCCCGAACTGCTGCACACCGGTGGCACGCATCCGGCCGCGCTCGGCCTGATCGACGAGAAGCGCTTCCAGGACCACGTCCGCCGGGCCGCCGCCGGTGTGCCCATTCCGCTCGCACACATCGAGCAGGCCATCGCCGTGAACGCCTGGCTCCGCGCTCTCGCCCACACCCCCGGACCCGCCTGGGTGTCCTCCGTCCCCGGAAGGGCCGCGTGATGGAGAGGTCTGTGGACTTCGGCCATGTCCGGGTCGTCATCGACTACCGCACCGGACGCGTGCGCTGTCTGATCCCTGCCGTTCCCGGTCCGTCGACCGCGCCGAGGGCGAGCTGGGGCAGCGCCGAGCACCCGGCCGGCCTCACCGTCCCGCCCGCCGGTGGGAGCCCCATGGCAGTCGCCGCCCTCGTCGTCGTCCTGGCGGTGAAGGCGGCGGGGAGCAAGGAGACCGCCATGCGGCGCCTCACCGATTCCCTACGCACCGTCACATCCGCAGCCGTGCACCCCGCCACCCTCGAACAAGCCGAGCGTGCCGTGCTCGCGGTACGACGGGCCGCACGGTTCTCCCCCGCCCGGACCGCCTGCCTGGAGGAGTCTGCCGCCGCCGTGCTCCTCCTCGCCGTCCGGCGCAGGTCCGCCGTCTGGTGCCACGGCGTCGCGCCGGACCCGGTACGCCTGCACGCATGGGTCCAGACTGTCGGCGGAACGCCCGTGGCCGAGCCGCTCTCCACGCTTCTCCACGCGCCCGTCCTGACGATCGGAGACACCCGTGCCTGAGCCGGTTCTGTGGCTGACCACCGAGACCTGCGGCCTCGGCCCCTACCGCGCCGACCTGGTCGAGACGTACTGGCGGTGGGAGCAGGACCCCACGCTGATGATCGCCTACGGCCGGCAGGCACCCGAGTCGTTGGAGGCCCGCAGGGAAGGGCTGCAGCACCAGCTCCGGGGCGGCAACATCCGTTTCACCGTCTACGACGTGGGCGGGAGCGAACCCGTCCCCGTGGGAGTCACCACGCTGCTTCCGGACGCGGCCGTCCGTACGGCCGAGTTCGTCGTGATGCTGTGCCGCGAGGCGCGGGGACGGGGGCTGGGAAGCGAAGCGACGCGCCTCACGCTCGACTACGCGTTCCATGTCGCCGCCCTGCGCGCGGTGTGGCTCAAGGTGCTGGCGCCGCACACGGCCGGGATCAAGGCGTACGAGCGGGCCGGGTTCCGGCACGCGGGCCGGCTGCGGGAGGGCGGGTACTGGCTCGGGCGGGTGTGTGACGAGCTGGTGATGGATGCTCTGGCCGGGGACTTCACGGGGCCGTCGGCAGTGCGGGAGCTTCTTGCGGGGCCGGACGGCCCAGGGCCCGAGGCCCCCTGACATCCCGGAAGCCCCCGCCGGATAGCGGACAGAGACCGCCTCCAGTCGGACAAGAAGTGGTCAAAGATTTGTGAGGCAATTGTTGGTACACCGTCAAAACTGGTCATTCGGTGGCACGCTCTCGGCTCGTAACCCCCCACGGAACGAGCAACGGAGCACGTATGTCCCCCCACAGGAACACCCGCCGCGCCGCGGCCCTGGCCGCCGTCGCCGCGATGACCGTCGTCGGACTCCAGACCGGTACGGCCAGCGCAGGGCAGCAGACCCCCGGCGACTCCCCCACCGCCTCCGCCCCCACCGCCCAGACCTTCCACAGCGCCGCGGCCCGCACCGCCGCGATCAAGTCGGCGCAGGGCGACGCCTCCACGACCGCGAAGGCCCTGCGCCTGGGCGGGCAGGAGAAGCTGATCGCCCGTGACGTCGTCAAGGACGCCGACGGCACGGTGCACACCCGCTACGAACGCACCTACGCCGGACTGCCCGTGCTGGGCGGCGACCTGGTCACCCACACCACGGCCGGCGGCACCCTCAAGAGCGTCACGAAGGCGACCGGCGCCCGGATATCGGTGCCCTCCACCACACCCGAGGTCAAGACGGCGGCCGGGGCGCGCACGGTGATCTGGGCGGGCGACGGCACCCCCGTCCTCGCCCTGGAGTCGGTCCGCACCGGCGTCCGGAAGGACGGGACCCCGAGCCGCGTGCGCGTCCTCACCGACGCCACCACCGGCGCCACCCTGCGCAGCACCGAGGAGATCGAGACCTCCGGCGTCGGCAACAGCCAGTACAGCGGCACCGTCGACCTCTCCACCACCGCCTCCGGCTCCGGCTTCGAACTGACCGACGGCGACCGCGGCGGCCACTCGACGTACGACCTGAACCAGGGCGAGAGCGGCACCGGCGACCTCGTCACGGACGACGACGACACCTGGGGCGACGGCACCGGCAACGACCGCCAGACCGCCGCCGTCGACGCCCACTACGGCGCCGCCCAGACCTGGGACTTCTACAAGTCCGCCTTCGGCCGCGACGGCATCGCGGGCGACGGCAAGGCCGCCTACTCCCGGGTCCACTACGGCGACGCGTACGTCAACGCCTTCTGGGACGACAGCTGCTTCTGCATGACCTACGGCGACGGCGCCGACAACAAGAGCGCCCTCACCGCGCTCGACGTCGCCGGCCACGAGATGAGCCACGGTCTGACCTCGTCCACCGCGAACCTGGAGTACAGCGGCGAGTCCGGCGGGCTCAACGAGGCCACCAGCGACATCCTCGGCACCTCCGTGGAGTTCGCCGCCGACAACTCCACCGATGTCGGCGACTACCTCATCGGCGAGGAGATCGACATCAACGGCGACGGCACCCCGCTGCGCTACATGGACGAGCCCTCCAAGGACGGCGGCTCGGCCGACTACTGGGACAGCGGCGTCGGCGACCTCGACGTCCACTACTCCTCCGGCGTCGCCAACCACTTCTTCTACCTGCTGTCCGAGGGCAGCGGCGCGAAGACCATCAACGGCGTGGACTACGACTCGCCGACCGCCGACGGCTCCACCGTCACCGGCATCGGCCGGGACAAGGCCGTCCAGATCTGGTACAAGGCCCTCTCCGTCTACATGACCTCGACCACCGACTACGCGGACGCCCGCACCGCCACCGAGAAGGCGGCCACCGACCTCTACGGCGCCGACAGCGCCGAACTGGCCGCCGTGGACGCCGCCTGGAGCGCCGTCAACGTCGGCTGACGCCCCGCACCCCCCACCCAGGAGCCGGTCAGCCGTCCGCGGCGGGCCGGCTCCTGCCGTACAGCCAGTCCTTCCACAGCTCCGACAGATCCTGCCCGGTCTCCTCCTCGACGTACGCGGTGAAGTCCTCCGTCGAGACGTTCCCGTGCCGGTGGGCCGTCGCCCAGCCCTTGAGCAGCGCGAAGAACTCCTCGTCGTCGTCGACGGCCTCCCTGATCCTGTGGATCACCATCGCGCCCCGCCCGTACACCGGATCCGCCGAGACGTCCGCCGCGCTCGGCGGATCGGCCGGCGGGAAGGCCCAGTTGTCCTCGTCCTCGTACGCCTCGTCGAACGACTCCTGCGCCGGGGTGTCCGCCTTCTCCTCCTCCCACAGCCACTCCGCGTACGTGGCGAGACCCTCGTTGAGCCACATGTCGCGCCAGCTCTTCGGCGTGACCGAATTCCCGAACCACTGGTGCGCCATCTCGTGGACGAGGAGCCCGACACCGGGCGGGCCGGGGAAGAAGGGACGGTTCTGCGTCTCCAGCGCGTACCCCGCGTCGTCCTTCCGCTCGACGATCGCGCCGGTGGCGGAGAAGGGGTACGGGCCGAAGTGCGCGGCCTCCCACGCCACCACCTCGGGGACCCGCGCCACGGTCCGCGCGCTCGCCGCGGCCACCTCCGGATCGACGGCGGTGATCACCGTGGTGCCGCCGGCCATGGTGGAGGTCTTCAGCTCGAAGCGGCCGACGGCCAGCGTCGCCAGATAGCTCGCCATCGGCTCGGCCGTGTGCCAGCGGAACGTGGTGCGGTCCCCGTCCGTCACCGGCGGCCCGGCGAGCACCCCGTTGGAGACCGCCGTCAGCCCCTTGGGGACGGTGACCGTGAGGTCGTACGCGGCCTTGTCGCTCGGGTGGTTGTTGCCGGGGAACCAGGTCATCGAACCGGCCGGTTCACCGAGCGCCACCGACCCGTCGTCCGTCGGCAGCCACCCCTCCTCGGAGTCGTCCGCGTCGGTGAGGGTCTTCGGGGAGCCGGAGTAGCGGACGACCGTGCGGAAGGTCTCGCCCTTGTGGAGCTGGTCCTCGACCTTCGCGTCCGTACGCAGCGTCAGCTCGTTTCCCGCCCGGTTGACGGCCGCGGGGCGGCCCTCCACGGTCGCGGAGTCCACGGTGAGCCCGGCGAGGTCGAGGTTGAAGGAGCTGAGGTCCTGGGTGGCGCGGGCGGTGATCTCGGCGGTGCCGCGCAGGGTCTGCTCGTCGGGGTCGATGTCGAGCGTCAGCGCGTAGTGCGTGACGTCGTAGCCGCCGTTGCCGAGCTTCGGGAACAGCGGATCGCGCACCCCGGACGCGCCCGGTTTCCCCTCCACCCCGCCGGTGCCGCCCGAACAGGCGGGAACGGCGAGGACGAGCAGCAGCGCGACGGCCCCGGCCCGGACCGGGCGCGATACGGCGGCACGTACCGGGTTTCGATGATCCATCCGACGGATCCTATGCCTGGAATGTCACGTTCCGCCGCTCGGGAGACCACGCGGAGGGCCACGTCGGAACACCGCGTCCGAGACCGCTCGGCAGACCTCTCGCAGAACCGCCCGGAGGACCGCTCGGGGAACCGCTCGGGGAAGCGGTCAGAGGACCGCGATGCCCAACGGCCGTTCGCCCGCCGCCAGCCGTACCGGGGCCTTCGTCCCGGCCAGGTCCACGACGGTGATCCCGTTCCAGTAGCCGTCACGCGTGAACCCGCCGGTGACGTACGCGGTACGGCCGTCCCGCGACACGGCGACGTCCTCGTGCGGACCCTCCAGCGGCACGACGCGCTCCGAGCCGTCCGGCGAACGGACCGTCAGCGAGGCCTCCTCGTCGTCGGAGGCGATCGGACCCGTACCGACCACGAGCAGCGTGCCGTCCGGGGCCAGGGCCGCCCCGTGCTGATGGGTGTCGGCCGTCATCGGCTCGATGCCCACCCGGCCGGTGCGCGGATCGAGGACGGCCAGCCGCTCGCCCTCGAACGGCAGCAGCAGCTTCCCGTCCGACGGCCGCACCACCGCGTAGTGCGGCTTCAGCCACGAACCGAGCCCGCCCCCGGTGCCGTACGGGGCGACCTCCATGCGCCGGGTGCGCAGGGTGTCCGTCCGCACGGACGTGACGTCGAACGAGTCGTGGCCGGTGGCGTACACCTCCGCGCCGTCGGGCGAGACGTCCACGTCGAACGGGCGCCGGCCCACGTCCGCCGTGCCGGTGACCTTCCGCGTCGCCGTGTCGACGACCTCCAGCACCCCGTGGGCGTCGGGGACGTTCACGCCCACGTAGACGTGCCGGCCGTCCGGGGCCAGGGCGATGCCCATGCCACCGCCCCGGTACTCCCCGGTGGTGACGGGCCCGGTCCCCGTCCGGTACGGGATCAGCGCCTGCCGGGTGCGGGTCCTCGTGTCGACGACCGCGACGCCCTCGGCCGTGGCCACCCAGGCCCGGCCGTCCTTCCCGACGACCAGACCGTACGGGGCGGTCCCGACCTCGACCCGGTCGAACGCGCCGCGCTCCGGATCGACGAACGTCACCGTGTCGCCGCCGAAGTCGGCCACCAGCAGCGTGCCCCCGGGGGTCTCCCCCCGCGACGGCGTCACCGACGGGGCCGCCGCCGTCGGCTCCACCGCGCTCCGCGCGGCCGGCCGGTCCGGCGTACCGGTGGACTCCGCGGCGCAGCCGGCCAGCACCGCGGTGGCGGCGAGCGCGGCCAGCACGGGCGCCGCACGCAGCGGCCCGGAGCGGCGGCCGCTCACCGGGGATCCCCGCCTTCGGCCGCCCGGCCACCCGTGGCGGCGCGCAGCAGCGCGGCGATCCCGGTGAAGCCCCGGCGCTCCGCATGGGCCAGCGCCGTGACCCCGTCGCCGTCCGGCAGCCCCGGCGTCGCCCCGGCCGTCAGCAGCAGCTCGACGATCTCCTGGTGCGCCCGGCCGCCGTCGCCGAGGATCACGGCCTCCAGCAGGGCGGTCCAGCCCAGCCGGTTGACGTGGTCGACGTCGATGTCGGTGGCCCGGAGCAGTTCCCGTACGTACGCGACGTGACCGCGCTCGCTCGCCGGGATCAGCGCGATCCCGCCGAACCGGTTGCGCAGCCCCAGATCGGGCCCGGCCGGCAGCAGGACGCGCATCATCGCGACGCTGCCGGTGACCCCGGTCGCCAGCCAGGGGCTCTCCTCGCGGGTGTCCTGCGCGTCGGGGTCGGCCCCCGCCGCCACCAGCACCCGGGCGGTCTCCACATGGTCGCCGTGGACGGCCAGGAGCAGCGGGGTGCGCAGCTCCCGGTCGCGGACGTCCACCCTGGCACCGCCCTCGACCGCGGCCCGCACGGCATCGGTGTCGCCGGTGCGCGCGGCGTCGAGCAACTGCTGGTCGAGGGCATTCATCCCGGTCTCCCGTGGGTCGGTGCGGTGAGGTTCTGCCTGGAGTTCCGCGTCACCCGCCCGGAGGGCGGACGGGGAACTCCGGACAGGAACTACTTCGCGAGGGCGGCGACGCCGGCCTGGGCGAACTTCTCGTCGAGGTCGCCGCTCGGGGCGCCGGCCACGCCGATGCCCGCCACCGGGGCACCCTTGACCTGCACCGGGGCGCCGCCCGCGAGGAACAGGGTGCCAGGGATGTCCTTCAGCGTCGGGGCCTGGGCGAGCCGCTTGGTCAGCTCGGAGGTCGGGGCGTTCCAGGACACGGCGGTGTACGCCTTCTTCACGGCCGACTCGTACGCCTGCGGGCCGGCGCCGTCGCCGCGCAGCGTCAGGATGGTGTTGCCGTTGCGGTCGACGACCGAGACCGCGACGCGCTGGTTCTCCTTCTTCGCCGCGTCCAGGGAGGCCTTGGCGGCCTTGGTGGCGGCGTCCAGCGTCAGGTGCGTGGTCTGCTGGAGGTTCCGGTTCGCGGTGTCCGCCTTGACCGTGGTGGCGGGCGCGGCGGCCGGGGCGGAGGCGTTCGCGGACATGGCGCCGAAGGTGCCGGCTCCGAGCGCGGCGGCGGCGACGGCACCGGTCAGGACACGGGTACGCATGGTCATCTTCTTCATGGGGTGCTCCTCGGGAGTCGCGCTGGGTGGTTCCTGCGTTCTGACATCAATCCTCCGGTCGCCACCGCCCCCCGACCGTCGTCGTACCGGCTCGACGCCGCGCGCGGGACGGCTGACGTCCCCATCGGCCGATCGGTTGATGCGCCCGTCGGCCGCCGGGGTGACGATGGAATGTCCACGCAGGTCAGCACGGGTCCGAACGGTACGAGCGAGCGGTACGGGCGGGCGCTGCGAGCAAGCGGTACGGGCAGGCGCGATGAACGGGCGCTACGAGCAAGCGGTACGAACGAGCGCTACGAGCGGCGGGAAGCAAGGGGTACGAGTGACGCGGCACAACCGGTCCCGGCCGAGGGACACACGGTGACGCGGGGCGGGCCGAGGAAGGACGACGCCGGGCGGGTGGACGGGTCGGGGCGGGTGGACGGCTCGGGACGTACGGGCGGCTCGGGGCCAGCGGACGGTTCGGGACGCGCGGGCGGCTCCGGGCGTGCGGACGGCTCGGGACGTGCGGGCGGCTCCGGGCGCACGGGCCACTCCGCACGCACGGACGGCTCCACGTGCGCGGACGGCTCCGAGCGCACGCGCGACTCGGAACGTACGGACGGCTCGGGACGCACGGGCGACTCCGCAGGCACCCGCGGTTCGGGACACACGGACGGCTCCGGGCGCACGGACGGCTCCGCCCGCCCGCGCGCCACCGGCGCGGCCGACGACCCCGGCACCCGCGCACTCGCCCGGCTCATGCACGCCGCGTTCTTCCTGCTGCTGGGCGCCTCGCTGACCCGCTTCCTGCTCCGCCACCCCGGCGAGACCCGCACCCCGTGGATCATCGGGCTGTCCGTCGCGCTCGCCGCCCTGTACGTGCTGGGGCCCGTCCTCGGCTCCCGCCCGACGCCCCGCCGCCTCGTCTGGCTCGGGGCGCTCGTCGCCGTATGGATGGTCCTGGTCGTCCTCGCGCCGAGCTTCGCGTGGTGCGCGGTGCCGCTCTTCTACACCGGGCTGCGCATCCTGCCGCCGCGCGCCGCCCTCGTCCTGGTCACCGTGCTCACCCTGTTCGTCGTCGCCGCACAACTGCGCCTGGCGAGCGGCTTCGACCCCAATCTGATCCTCGCCCCGCCCGCCGTCGCCGCCGTCGCCACCGCCGTCTTCGTCCATATGCAGCGCCAGGCCGCCACCCAGGCCGAACTCATCGACGACCTCCTGCGCACCCGCCGCGAACTCGCCGCCACCGAACGGCGCGAAGGCACCCTCGCCGAACGCCAGCGGCTCTCCATGGAGATCCACGACACCCTGGCCCAGGGCCTGTCCAGCCAGCAGATGCTGCTCCAGGCCGCCGACCGCACCTGGGACGCCGACCCGGGCACCGCCCGCCGCCACGTCCGCACCGCCACCGGCATCGCCGAACGCAACCTCGCCGAGGCCCGGCGCTTCGTCCACGACCTCGCCCCCGCCGACCTCGCCGAGGGCGGCGGCCTCGAACAGGCCCTGCACGCCCTCGCCGCCCGCGAGACCGCCCAGGCCCAGGGCCGGTACACCGTCCGCTGCCACGTCGAGGGCACCGCCCACGCCCCCCTGCCCGACCGCACCCAGTCCGCACTGCTGCGGATCGCCCAGGGCGCCCTGGCCAACGTCCGCGAACACGCCGGCGCGACCGAGGCCGCCCTGACCCTCACCCACCTCGACGACCGCACCGTCCTCGACATCGCGGACAACGGCCACGGCTTCACCCCTGCCGCGTCGGCCGGAGCCTCCACCGGCGTACGCGGCCACGGACTTCCCGCGATGCGCGCCCGGCTCCAGCAGCTCGGTGGCACCCTGGCCATCGAGTCCGCCCCCGGCGAGGGCACCGTCGTCACCGCCGCCGTCCCGCTCCCCGACGCCCCCACCGGCCCCCTCACCCCCCAGGACCCCGCATGACCGCCGCGCACCCGCCCGTCCGGATCCTGCTCTGCGACGACCACGCCGTCGTACGCGCCGGACTCCTCGCCCTCCTCGGCAGCGAACCCGACATCGAGGTCGCCGGCGAGGCCGGCAGCGGCGAGGAGGCCGTCGCCCTGGCCGCCCGGCTCGCCCCCGACGTCGTCCTCATGGACCTCCAGCTCGGCGACGGCATCGACGGCGTCGAAGCCACCCGGCGCATCGTCGCCGCCTCCGCCGACGCCCACGTCCTCGTCCTCACCACCTACGACACCGACGCCGACATCACCCGCGCCATCGAGGCGGGCGCCACCGGCTACCTCCTCAAGGCCGAACGGCCCGAAGAACTCTTCGCCGCGATCCGCTCCGCCGCCCAGGGCCGCACCACCCTGTCCCCGCCCGTCGCCAGCCGCGTCATGGCCCGGATGCGCAAACCCCTGCCCACCCTCACCGACCGCGAACGCGACATCCTCGGCCAGCTCTCCCAGGGCCTCGGCAACCGCGAGATCGCCCGCGCCCTCTTCATCAGCGAGGCCACCGTCAAAACCCACCTGGGCCGCATCTACGACAAGCTCGGCGTCGACACCCGCGCCGGCGCCGTAGCCGTCGCCAAGGAACAACGCCTCCTCCCCTGAGCACCTCCCCCGCCCCGCACGCCCGCAGACCCGCACGCCCACGGACCCGCACCCCCACCGCCCCGCACGCACGGACGGGCCCACGCTCCCTGCCGGACCCGCTCCGGCGGCATGACACCATCGGACCGTGCTCGACATCGGCTACTCCCTCTCCCGGCGCTTCCCCGACCCCCCGCAGACCGACTACCGCCGGGCGGACGTGCACGCCCTGCGCCACGACCTGTTCTCCGGGGACGTCTACCTCGCGGACACCAAGGAGGACCGCGAGGTATCCACAGCCTGGGGATGGGTCCCGGTCCTCGACTTCGCCTGGGCGCTGTGCGACATCGTCGAACAGCTCGACCGCGACCCGCGCGGCAACCGCTCCCACCGCCGCCAGTTCGCCGAACTCGACTTCACCGAGTCCACCGACCGCATGCTCTTCGAGCGCCGCTTCGGCTGGGTCGACATCGAGGCCGACTGGATGGACGCCGAGGAGCCCCCGCTCACCTTCGGCCACTCCCTGCTGCGCCGCGAGGCCCGGGACTTCCTGCACGACCTCATCGCCGACCTCGCCGACCTGCACGAAGGCCTGGCCGACAACCCCGTCGTCTGGGACCTCCAGGCCCGCTTCCCCCGCATCTGACCCACCCACCGGGCCCCCGCCCCGCCGGGCCCCCGCCCCGCGGGGACCCACCGCACCGGACACCCCGCCCCGGCCCCCGCTGACGCCCCAAGCGTCCTGGGCACCCCGCGCGCGCCCGGGATTCAGTCCTCCACCCGCACCCCGATCTGCGCCGCGAACGCCGGCGCCAGCTCCATCAGCTGGAGCGAACTGATCACCGCCCCCGCCAGCCGGTCCACCCCCCGCGCGATGTCCAGCTCCGCGACCGTCCGCAGATCCACGTCCTCCATCCGCACCGCGCTGAAATCCGCCCGGCGCAGCACACAGTCCCGGAACTCCACCCGCGTCAGCCGCGCGTCCCCGAAGTCCGGCTCGGCCAGCACACAGCCCTCGAAGACCACGTCCTTCAGCCGGGCCTTGCGCAGATTCAGGTAATCGATCTTGCCGCCCCGGAACAGCACCCGCTCCAGCACCGCCCCGTGCAGCTGCGTCCCGCCCAGCCGCGCGTCGACCACCTCCACGTCACGCAGCGACGCCCCCGCGAGATCGGTGCCCACCCCCCGGACCCCCGTCAGCACCGAGTCCATGAACCGGGCACGGCCCAACTCCGTACGGTCCAGGGAACAGCCCTCCAGCGCACAGTCCATGAACCGGGCTCCCCGCCCCGGCTCGTCCGCCAGATCCGCCTCCGCGAACCGCACCCCGTCGTAGTCCCCGTCCGGCTCCAGCCCACCCCCGTCGTACGCCACCAGCGCCGGCAGTCTCACCTCCGGACGCCGCGCCCCCACGACACCGCCCCCGGCCCCCCGGCCGGACCTGCCCGAACCACCGCTGCTGCGCACCATGACCCCATCGTGACGCACCCCACTGACAACGCCCCCGCGACCGGCCCCACGCCCGCCCCGGGCCCACCACCGCGCGAGACCCGGCCGCACCCGTCAGTCCCCCGGGCCCCTCAGGCTTCTCAGGCCCCTCAGGCCCCCAGACCCTCCAGCGCCCCACCCGTCAGCCGGTACACCGTCCACTCGTCCTGCGGACGCGCCCCCAGCGACTCGTAGAAGGCGATCGACGGAGCGTTCCAGTTCAGCACCGACCACTCCAGCCGGCCGTACCCCCGCTCCACACAGATCCGCGCCAGCTCCGTCAGCAGCGCCTTCCCGTGGCCACCACCCCGCCGCTCCGGACGCACGTACAGATCCTCCAGATAGATCCCGTGCACCCCGTTCCACGTCGAGAAATTCAGGAACCACAGCGCGAACCCCACCACCTCGCCGTCCTCGTCCGACACGGCGACATGCGCGAAGGCGGCCGGACGCTCACCGAACAGCGCCTCGCGCAACTGCTCCTCGGTGGCCTTGACCTCGTGCAACGCCTTCTCGTACTCGGCCAGGTCACGGACCATGGCGTGAATGACGGGCACATCGGCAGGGGTAGCGGTACGAATCATGAGGGCAGCGTAAGCCACCCCGCCCCTCCCACCAGCGGCGATACCCACCGCTCCCCAGCAGCGGCGAAACCCGCGGCTACCCCCGCCGCCCACCCTCCAGCAACCGCCGCGCCACCTCCGCATGCGCCGGCACCAGCCGCCGCCCACCCTCCTCCGTCTCCCAGCACGCGTTCTGCAACACCCGCCCCAGCGTCCACGCCCGCGCCCGCTCCCGGTCCAGCCCCAGCGCCCCCGTCAGCACATCGAACCGCCACCCCACGTCCCCGGCATCGAACCGGTCCGTCAGCGCCGGAAACAGATCGAACCCCGGATCCCCCGCCAACGGCTTCGGATCGATCGCCACCCACGGCCCCCCGTCACCACGGCCGCCCTCGGCCGCCAGCACATTCCCGAAATGCAGATCCCAGTGCAGCAACCGGTCCCCCGGCTCCCCCGCCACCTCCCGCACCGCCGCCGCGCAGTCCGCCACCAGCCGCCGCTCCTCCGCATCGGCCAGCGCCCCCACCACCCCCGGCGCCGCCTCCAGCATCCGGACCGCCGCCGCCCCCAGCCCCCGCAACCCCGCCCCCGCCGGAACCCGCACGGCGGTCAGCCCCGCCAGCAGCCCCGCGACCACCCGCACCGCCTCCCGGGCCTCCGCCACCCCCGACAACGGCCGCCCCGCGTCCAGGCGCTCCAGCAACATCGTCCCCGTAGCCGCGTCCCACTCCAGCAGACCCACCGCACACGCCGAACCCCCCGCGGCCCCCCACAACCGCAGAGCCACCGGCTCCCCCACCGTCTCCTCGTCCACCAACTGACACTTCAGCACCGCCCGGCGCCCATCCCGCACCCGCACCACCGGCACCACCAACGCACAGACCCCGCACGCCACCGGCCCGTCCCGGCGCAGCCCCCACCGCTCCAGAAACCCCTCCACCAACGCCGGCAGACCCGCCACGAACACACGGCCGGCCGCACCGTTGTACCGACCCTGAGTGGCGATCAGCTCATCCGGAATGTCAATCACGCGCCAGATCCTAGGAGCGTGCGTCAATCGGCTATGACCCCGAGCCACCCCGCCCCACCCACACGGCCCCGCACCCCGCCCGCCACGTGGCTCCGCGGCACAGGCTCCTGGATCCGCAGCGCGCCCGGCACCTACCTCTGGCTCGCCGCCCTCTTCGTCACCACCGTCATCGTCCACCAGATGTCACCCGACTTCGAAGAGGACTTCCTCCGCCAGCGCTCCACCAACATCCACGAACTCACCCGCAACCCCGTCCGCGTCCTCATCAGCAGCGCCTTCTGGATCGACGGCGGACAATGGCTCCCCTACGCCGCCCTCTACACCCTCTTCCACGCCCCCGCCGAACGCCGCCTCGGCACCCTGCGCTGGCTCACCGTCGCCGCCACCGCCCACGTCCTCGCCACCCTCGTCAGCGAAGGCGTCCTCGCCTGGGCCATCCGCCACGGCCACGCCCCACCCTCCGCCGCCAACACCCTCGACATCGGCGTCAGTTACGCACTCGCCGGAGTCGTCGCCGTCCTCACCTACTACATCGCCCGCCCCTGGCGCCCCCTCTACCTCTTCACCGTCCTCGTCATCTACGGCATCCCCCTCGCCACCAGCCCCACCTTCACCGACCTCGGCCACCTCACCGCCGTCCTCATCGGCCTCGCCTGCTACCCCCTCACCCGCACCCGCCCCGAGACGAAACCCACCCCCGCCCAGTAAGTTCCCGTCGCAGCACCACACTCCACAGCCACACCGGACACCGGCCACCCGGCCGTCCCCACACCCGGACACGGACACGGACAAGCAGGGGCAACATGAGCACCGTCAGCACCGTCAACGGCGGCATATCCTTCTGGTACGCGGACCACGGCATCCCCGACCCCCGCGAACCCCTGCCCGGCGACAGCAACGCCGACGTCTGCATCGTCGGCGGCGGATACACCGGACTCTGGACGGCCTACTACCTCAAAAAAGCCGTCCCCTTCCTCAACATCACCGTCCTCGAAGCCGCGTTCTGCGGATACGGCGCCTCCGGACGCAACGGCGGCTGGCTCTACAACGGCATCGCCGGACGCGACCGCTACGCCCGCCTCCACGGCCACGACGCCGCCGTCCGCCTCCAGCAGGCGATGAACGACACCGTCACCGAGGTCATCGACACCGCCGCCGCCGAGAACATCGACGCCGACATCCACCACGGCGGCGTCCTCGAAGTCGCCTACACCCCCGCCCAGCTCGCCCGCCTCAAGGACTTCCACTCCGTCGAAATCGCCTTCGGCGAAACCGACCGCACCCTCCACGGCGCCCGCGAAACCGCCGAACGCGTCCGCGTCCACGGAGCCGTCGGCTCCACCTGGACCCCCCACGGCGCCCGCATCCACCCCGTCAAACTCGTCACCGGACTCGCCACCGCCGTAGAAGCCCTCGGCGTCACCATCCACGAGAACACCCGCGTCACCGAGATCCGCCCCAAGCACGCCGTCACCCCCTACGGCACCGTCCGCGCCCCCTACGTCCTGCGCTGCACCGAAGGCTTCACCGCCGACCTCAAGGGCCAGAAACGCACCTGGCTCCCCATGAACTCCTCCATGATCGTCACCGAACCGCTCCCCGACTCCACCTGGGACGCCCTCGGCTGGGACAACCGCGAAACCCTCGGCGACATGGCCCACGCCTACATGTACGCCCAGCGCACCGCCGACAACCGCATCGCCCTCGGCGGCCGCGGCCGGCCCTACCGCTACGCCTCCGCCACCGACAACGACGGCCGCACCCACCCCGCCACCGTCGACTCCCTCCGCGACCTCCTCGTCCGCCTCTTCCCCGCCACCGCCGGCACCGCCGTCGACCACGCCTGGTCCGGCGTCCTCGGCGTCCCCCGCGACTGGTGCGCCACCGTCACCCTCGACCGCTCCACCGGCCTCGGCTGGGCCGGCGGCTACGTCGGCTCCGGCGTCGCCACCGCCAACCTCGCCGCCCGCACCCTCCGCGACCTCATCCAGCAGGACTCCGGCCAGGCCGGCGCCACCGACCTCACCACCCTCCCCTGGGTCAACCACCACGTCCGCCGCTGGGAACCCGAACCACTGCGCTGGCTCGGCGTCCACAGCCTCTACGCCGCCTACCGCACCGCCGACCGCCGCGAACTCGCCACCTCCCGCCCGGACACCGACCCGCTCGCAAAGCTCGCGGACAAGCTGTCGGGGCGGGGCTGAGCCGGTTCGGGCATAAAAAATCCCAGGTCAGCAAGTGCTGACCTGGGGTTTGAGCCGCCTGTCGGATTCGAACCGACGACCTATTGATTACAAATCAATTGCTCTAAACCAACTGAGCTAAGGCGGCAACGCGCACACCAAAACAACCGCGCACGCGAGCCTCCACTCTACACAGCGCCCAGCGACCGATCCACGAAGTTCCGCCGCCCCCGTAACCACCCGAGCACCCGTGCGTTAAGAACACTGACGTACCAATCCGGATATCGGACAGTCGGGGGCGGCGCAGCATGGCGGATACGACGGACAGCGTGGGCGGTCCGGTCCGGGTTACCGGTGAGGAGGCCAAGCGCATCAAGCGGGAGGCTCTGGGTATCGCCGACCGGAGGAAACATCACGGTCGTGCGTCGACGGCCATGAAGAGCCGGGTGAAGGCGCCCGGTACGCAGCAGCGTGTGTACCGGTACCGCTTCTATCCGACCCCGTCGCAGGCCGAGCAGCTGGGCAAGACTTTCGGGGCGTGCCGCTGGGTCTACAACGAGGGGCTGGCGCTCCGGGTGGGCGCCTGGGAGCGGCACAGGGTGTCGGTGGGGTTCGCCGAGACGTGCCGGGCGTTGACGGGCTGGCGTCGGGCGGCGGAGACGTCGTGGCTGGGTGAGGTGTCCTCGACGGTGCTTCAGCAGTCGTTGCGGCATCTGGACGGGGCGTTCACGCGGTTCTTCAAGCAGTCGGCGCGGTATCCGCAGCGGAAGAGGAAGGGTCGGTCGCGGGATTCGGCGACGTATGTGCGGACCGGTTTCCGTTGGGTGGAGGACCCGGAGCGGCCGGGCACGGGGTTGCTGACGTTGGCGAAGCAGACGGTGCCGTTGGATGTGCGGTGGTCGCGGCCGCTGCCTGCGGGGGTGGTGCCCGTGAAGCTGTCGGTGACACGGGACCGGGCGGGTCGGTTCTTCGTGGCGGTGCTGGTCGAGGAGCGGATTGATCCGCTGCCCGCAGTCTTCGTGCCGGGTGAGCGGGCGCCGAAGGCCGTGGGGATCGATCTGGGGCTGGCCGCGCTGGTGACGCTCGATGACGGCACGAAGGTGGATCACCCACGGCTGTTGAAGAAGTACGACAGGGAGTTGGCCCGGCTTCAGCGGAGGCTGCATCGCAAGAGGAAGGGGTCGCGGAACCGGGGGAAGGCCCGGGAGCGGATCGCCCGGTTGTACGCGCTGATCGGCGATGTGCGCAGGGACATGCTGGACCAGTTGACGACCCGCCTCGTGCGCGAGAACCAAGTGCTCGTGGTGGAAGACCTGGCCATCGTGAATCTTCTGCGTCCGGCGGTCGGTCAGGGGCGTCGGCGCAAGGCCCGGCTGAATCGGTCGATCATCGACGCCGGGTGGGGCGAGTTGATGCGGCAGTTGCGGTACAAGTGCGCGTGGTACGGGCGGACCCTGGTGGTCGTGGACCGTTTCTTTCCGTCGACGCGCCGGTGTTCCGACTGCCATGCCAAGGGGCCGTCGCTCGATGTGTCGGTGCGGGAGTGGTCGTGCGTGGAGTGCGGTGCGATGCATGACCGGGACGTGAACGCGGCGCGCAATCTCCGGGACGAGGGGATGCGGCTGTACTGGCTGGTGGCCTCCGCACTGCCTCCGGGGCGGATGCCTCCGCCGGTGATCAAGGCATCGGAGCTGGAGGACGTACTGCTGGCCGCATGAGGAAGTGAAGAACTGAGGTACGGACCGACGGGCCGTCGGCCGTAAAGCCTGTGGAGCCCGTGTAAGACCGGTCGGGGGCGCCCTTCAGGGGTGTGTTCGGGCGGCTGGGGTGACGAAGCAGGAAGTGCTCACAGCTGCACGGGCCAAAAGTGTTCTGCTCTGGCGCTGCGATCGCATGGTCAAAAGGCTGGCGTTCTACCCCGACCACGTCGCGGTCTTCCGTGTCCCCCACCCTCCCGACTGCGACATATTCCTCCCCTGAGAACTACTGACAGATCCCAAAACGCCAGGTAGCGTCGCTGATGGTTCACCCGAGTGGGTGAGACCACTCCCTTACAACGGACCGTCCGGCACGTTCCTGCCGGTGAAGGAGAAGCATCAGCATGGCCAGTGTCACGTTCGACAAGGCGTCCCGCGTCTACCCCGGCTCCACGAAGCCGGCGGTCGACCAGCTCGAGATCGACATCGCGGACGGCGAGTTCCTCGTCCTCGTCGGTCCTTCCGGTTGTGGCAAGTCGACCTCCCTGCGCATGCTCGCGGGTCTTGAGGACGTCAACGGCGGTGCGATCCGCATCGGTGACCGCGACGTCACGCACCTGCCGCCGAAGGACCGGGACATCGCGATGGTGTTCCAGAACTACGCGCTGTACCCGCACATGACCGTCGCGGACAACATGGGCTTCGCGCTCAAGATCGCCGGTGTGAACAAGACCGACATCCGGGCGAAGGTCGAAGAGGCCGCCAAGATGCTGGACCTCACCGAGTACCTGGACCGCAAGCCGAAGGCGCTCTCCGGTGGTCAGCGTCAGCGTGTGGCGATGGGCCGCGCCATCGTGCGTGAGCCGCAGGTGTTCCTCATGGACGAGCCGCTGTCGAACCTCGACGCCAAGCTCCGTGTCTCCACCCGTACGCAGATCGCCTCGCTCCAGCGCCGTCTGGGCATCACGACCGTGTACGTCACGCACGACCAGGTCGAGGCCCTCACCATGGGTGACCGCGTCGCGGTCCTCAAGGACGGTCTGCTCCAGCAGGTCGACTCGCCGCGCAACATGTACGACAAGCCGGCGAACCTCTTCGTGGCCGGCTTCATCGGCTCCCCGGCGATGAACCTCGTCGAGGTCCCGATCACCGACGGTGGCGTGAAGTTCGGCAACAGCGTCGTCCCGGTCTCCCGCGAGGCGCTGACCGCCGCCGCGAGCCGTGGCGACAAGACCGTCACGGTCGGCATCCGCCCGGAGCACTTCGACATCGTCGAGCACGGCGGCGCCGCCGCGAAGGGCCTCTCGAAGGACTCCTCGGACGCCCCGGCCGGTCTGGCCGTCTCCGTGAACGTCGTCGAGGAGCTCGGCGCCGACGGTTTCGTCTACGGTGCCGCCGAGGTCAGTGGCGAGCACAAGGACCTGGTCGTCCGCGTCGGCGGCCGTGCCGTCCCGGAGAAGGGCACCAAGCTGCACGTCGTCCCGCGCCCGGACGAGCTGCACGTCTTCGCGACGTCGACCGGTGAGCGCCTCACCGCCTGACACCCGCGCGCACGCTGTACGGTGGCCCCGCACGACGACCGTGCGGGGCCACCGCCGTGTCGGGGGTACCGGAAGGGCGCCCGGGAGGTTTGGACGGGCGGGGCCCGTTTTCCCCGGCACAACGGTCATTTCGTTTCCTCGCGTCAACACGGGATTCGAAAGGCGGGATCGAACCATCGCCCGCGAGGGTGACACGATGTCGCTGTTCCCTCACTGCCCGCTACGCTCGCTGCGTGACCCACTCCGCGCGCCGTATCGGCCGAACTCTCGCTTTCGTCCTGCCTGTCGTCATGGTCCTGTCCGGGACCCTCGCGGTGACCGCCGTGCCGTGGGCAGCGTCCAACTCCGACGCGCAGATCCTCGCCGCGTCCTCGCAGACCGTTTCCAAGACCGCGAAGGCGCCTGCCCCGCAGGACGTCCTGCGGGACCGCCTGCTGGCCGAGCTCCAGCAGAAGGACCCCGGGGTCGCGCTGACCGAGCTCCAGCGCGCCGTCGAGGGCCGTCCGTCGCTGGCCAAGCACTGCATGTCGATCGCGCGGGCGCTGGGGAAGGCGGCGGTGCGGCAGTACGGTCCGACCCGGGCGCACCGTTTCTCGCGTCCCGTGTGCGACACCTCGTTCGCTTCGGGTGTCGCGCAGTTCAGCTGACCGGTGCATGCCCGGCACCGCATATCGTGCCTGGCATGCATACGTTTCCGACGCAGGCCGTGATCCTGGCGGGTGGCCAGGGGTCACGGCTGCGCCCGTATACCGATGACCGCCCCAAGCCGATGGTCGAGATCCCGGGTACCGGGACGCCGATCATCGGCCATCAGCTTTCCTGGCTGGCCTCCGAGGGCGTGACCGATGCCGTGGTGTCGTGCGGGCATCTCGCCGAGGTGCTCCAGGAGTGGCTGGCCGAGGCCGTGCTGCCGCTGCGGGTGACGACGGTCGTGGAGACCGAGCCGCTGGGGCGTGGTGGCGGTCTGAAGTACGCGGCGGCCCGGCTGCCGGATCCGGGGCAGCCGTGGTACGCGACGAACGGTGACATCTGGACCCGTTTCTCGTTGCGTGAGATGGCCGCGTTCCATGCGGAGCGCGATGCGACGGCGACGCTGGCGCTGGCCCGGCCGCGTATTCCGTGGGGTGCCGTCGAGACGGATGCCTTCGGGCACATCACGGACTTCATCGAGGCGCCGCCCTCGCCGTATCTGATCAATGCCGGGGTGTACGTGTTCTCGCCGGCGTTCACGGGGCTGCTGCCCGACCGGGGCGACCATGAGCGGACGACGTTTCCCCGGCTGGCGCGTGAGCGGAGTCTGGCCGGGTTCCCGTTGCCGCACGGGGCGTACTGGCGGGCCATCGACACCGCGAAGGACCTGACGGAGGCGGCGAAGGAGCTGAACGGGCAGTAGGCCGCGCCGCACGGCGAAGGAGAAGGGGGCGGGCGCCGGATGGGATCCGGCGCCCGCCCCCTTTGTGTCGTGCGGTGCGGTGCTCGTCAGCCGAGGAGGCCGCCGATGGGGTTGCGGCCACCGCTGCTGCCGCCGCCGTCGGAGGAGCCGCCCGAGGAGCCGCTGCCCGGGTCGGAGCCGCCGCTGCCGGCGCCTCCGCCGCTGCCGGTGGGCCCGGAGGAGCTGGGGCCGGAGCTGGTGGACGGGGGCTGCTGGGGGGTGGACTGCTGCGGGGTGGTCTGGCCGGTGCCCTGGGTCTGGCTGGGCTGTCCGGCGCCCGTTCCCGTACTGGCCCCGGCGGTCTGGCCGGTCTGGCGGCTGCCGCCGGTCGCGGGGGTGGAGGCGTCCGCGGTCGGGGTCTGCGGGGCGGTGCTGCGGGAGGGGGTGGGGCGCTGGCCGGCGGGGGTGTGGGAGGCCTTGCCGCGGTGGGACTTCTCGGGGAGGGGGGAGCCGGGGAGCTGGTTGGTGGGGACGCCGTTGGGGCCGGGGACGGTGACGACCTCGGTGGAGCGGACGGCGCCGCCGAGCATGGAGCCGATGAGGAGGGTGAGGCCGACGACGACGGAGGCGACGACGGCGCCGCGGCGCAGGACGCGGCGGCGCAGGTCCCAGATCTCGGAGCGGGGTCCGAGCTTGCGCCAGGCTTCTCCGGCGAGGCGTCCGTCGATGGAGTAGACGGGGGCGCCGGCGATGATCAGCGGGCTCCAGGCGGCGAGGTAGATGATGTCGGGCGCGTCGTAGGCGGCGACGGTGCGCCAGCTGACGGTGACGAGGAGCGCGGCGGACAGCAGGGCTCCGATGGTGGCGGCGACGCGCTGCCAGAGGCCGAGGACGGTGAGGACGCCGACGACGACCTGGAGGAAGGCGATGCTGAGTCCGGCGCCGACGGGGTGGGCGAGGGCGAATTCGCGCAGTGGTTCGGCGAGGGCCCAGGGGTGGAGCGAGTTGAGCCACTTGACCATGGAGCCGCGTTCGCCGCCGTCGAAGTAGACGGGGTCGCAGAGTTTGCCCATGCCGGCGTAGATGGAGATGAAGCCGAGGAAGACGCGCATCGGCAGCAGGACGACGCCGAGGTTCATGCGGCGGCCGGGGTAGTAGGCGTGCCGGACGTCGTCGGCGCGGCGGTCGCGGGTGTCCTCGTGGTCGTCGGTGAGGTCGGTGGCCGGGTCGTCGTAGGGGTCGTCGTACGCGTCGTGGGGGGTGCGCGGGTCGTACGGTCCGGGTTCGACCGGGTCGTAGGCGCCGACGGCCTGGCGCATGGGCGGCAGCAGGGGGCCGCCGGTGCGGGGCGGGGGTGCGGTGACGACGGGGTTGGGCTGGGTCTCCTCCAGGAGCGTGTCGCGGGGGGAGAGGTGGCCGGGGCCGTTGTCGTACGCGTACGGGGCGTAGGGCTCGTACGGGTCGTAGCCGGTGGTGGGGTGGCCGGCGGTGGAGTTGCGTACGGCTTGGAGGAGTCCGGTGGCGCCGGGGTCGCCGGGGGCGGATTTGCCGCTCCAGACGACGGGGGCGCGTCGGCCGCGGGCTGTTCCGGCGCCGCTCATGGCGGGGATCCTGGGCGCGACGGCGGGGCCCACGCCGCGCAGCCGGGTGCGCTGGCCGGGGGCGAGCTGCACCCGGAAGCTGGCGTGGTTGACGATGACCTGCGCGGGGTCGCAGTCCACCTTGGCCATGCTCAGGGCGGGTTGTTCGTCGAACCGAGGCGTTCTGGTGTCCACACTCATCTAACCGAGTGATGTGTGTTTAGGACACTGCCTTGACGGGCCCGAAGTGTCCGAGACCCGTCAACAGGGGGTGGCGGGGTGTGCCGGGGCGCGCGGGTGCCGGAGTGCGCCCCTGTCGGGGGCGTGCGGGGGCGTCGGCCGGTGGGGGTGGTGCTCCGGTCGGCCGACGCCCGTGCGGGTGGTCAGGCGCGGCGGCGGGCGACCTCGTAGAGGACGATGCCGGCGGCGACGCCGGCGTTCAGGGATTCGGCGCCGCCGGGCATGCTGATGCGGACCCGGTAGTCGCAGGTCTCGCCGACGAGGCGGCCGAGGCCCTTGCCCTCGCTGCCGATGACGATGCAGACGGGGCCGTCGAGGGCTTCGAGGTCCTCGACGGTGTGCTCGCCGTCGGCGGCGAGTCCGACGACGGCGATGCCTTCCTTCTTGTACGCCTCCAGGGCGCGGGTGAGGTTGGTGACGCGGGAGACGGGGGTGCGGGCGGCGGTGCCGGCGGAGGACTTCCAGGCTCCGGCGGTCATGCCGGCGGCGCGGCGTTCGGGGACGACGACGCCGTGGCCGCCGAAGGCGGAGACGGAGCGGACGATGGCGCCGAGGTTGCGCGGGTCGGTGACGCCGTCGAGGGCGACGACGAGGGGTTCCTCGCCCTTGTCGTAGGCGCCTTCGAGGAGGTCCTGCGGGTCGGCGTACTCGTAGGGCGGGACCTGGAGGACGAGGCCCTGGTGGTTGAGGCCGCCGGTCATGCGGTCGAGCTCGGGGCGCGGGGCTTCCATCAGGTTGATGTTGCCGCGCTCGCCGGCGAGCTGGAGGGCTTCGCGGACGCGCTCGTCGTTGTCGATGTACTGCTGGACGTACAGGGTGGTGGCGGGCACGCCGTCGCGCAGGGCCTCGTAGACCGGGTTGCGGCCGACGACCATTTCGGAGGTGCCCTTGACGCCGCCGCGGCGGGGGGCGGGGCGGCGGTTGGCGGCCTGCTTGGCCTTGGCGGTCGCGATGCGGTTCTTCTTGTGCTTCTTGCGGGCTTCGGCGGGCGGGGTGGGGCCCTTGCCTTCGAGGCCACGGCGTCGCTGGCCACCGCTGCCGACCGTCGCGCCCTTCTTGTTGGACGTGCGGCGGTTCCTGCGCTGGCTGTTCCCGGCCATGACCTACCTGTTTCTTGCTTCGTCGTGCGTACGTGTAAGTGAAAGTGTGCCGCCCGGCGGGCCGGGCGGCACTCGGGGCGCTACGGGCGCGGGCCCAGGGTCCACCGCGGTCCGGAGGGGCTGTCCTCGATGACGAGTCCGGACTGGTTGAGCTCGTCGCGGATGGCGTCGGCGGCGGGCCAGTCCTTGCGGTCGCGGGCTGCCTGGCGCTGGTCGAGGACGAGGCGTACGAGGGTGTCGACGACGCCGTGGAGGTCGTCGCCGCGGTCGTTCTCGCCGGCCCAGTGCTCGTCGAGCGGGTCGAGGCCGAGGACGCCGAGCATGGCGCGGACCTCGGCGAGGCGGGCGACGGCGGCTTCCTTGTCGTCGGCGGCGAGGGCGGAGTTGCCCTGGCGGACGGTGGTGTGGACGATCGCGAGGGCCTGGGGGACGCCCAGGTCGTCGTCCATGGCCTCGGCGAAGGCGGGCGGCACCTCGGCGGCGGGGGCGACGGTCTCGCCGGCCTTCTCGGTGACGCGCTGGCAGAAGCCCTCGATGCGGGCGAACGCGGACTCGGCCTCGCGCAGGGCCTCCTCGCTGTACTCGATCATGGACCGGTAGTGCGGGGTGCCGAGGTAGTAGCGCAGCACGATGGGGCGCCAGGCCTTGACCATCTCGCTGACGAGGACGGAGTTGCCGAGGGACTTCGACATCTTCTCGCCGGACATGGTGACCCAGCCGTTGTGCACCCAGTACCCCGCGAAGTCGTCGCCGTAGGCCTTGGCCTGGGCGATCTCGTTCTCGTGGTGGGGGAAGATCAGGTCGATGCCGCCGCCGTGGATGTCGAAGGCGGTGCCGAGGTACTTGTGCGCCATGGCGGAGCATTCGAGGTGCCAGCCGGGGCGGCCGCGGCCCCAGGGGGTCTCCCAGCTGGGCTCGCCGGGCTTGGTCGCCTTCCACATGGCGAAGTCGCGCGGGTCGCGCTTGCCGGTCTCGTTGTCGCCGGAGGGCTGGCGCAGGTCGTCGAGGTCCTGGTTGGAGAGCTCCAGGTAGCCGGGGAACGAGCGCACGTCGAAGTAGACGTTGCCGTCGGCGGCGTAGGCGTGGCCCCGCTCGATGAGGCCGCGCATCATCTCGATCATCTCGGGGACGTGCCCGGTGGCGCGGGGCTCGTAGGTGGGCGGCAGGCAGCCGAGGGCGGCGTAGCCGTCGTTGAAGGCGCGCTCGTTCTCGTAGCCGATGGCCCACCAGGGTCGTCCCTGTTCGGCGGACTTCGTGATGATCTTGTCGTCGATGTCGGTGACGTTCCGGACGAACGTCACGTCGTAGCCGCGGTGGGCGAACCAGCGGCGCATGATGTCGAAGTTCAGTCCGGACCTGATGTGCCCGATGTGCGGGGCGGCCTGGACAGTGGCACCGCAGAGGTAGATCGAGACACAGCCCGCTGTGAGCGGGACGAAGTCACGGATCTGCCGGGCGCTGGTGTCGTACAGGCGAATAGTCACGCCTCAAGGGTAGTGGGCGCGCACCAGTGCCCCGCGACCCCTTGGGGGAATGCGGGGCCTGTTGGTGCGCGGTGCGCGGTTCAGACGCGTCCGACGACCTTGCGGGGGGTGATCCGGACGACGACACGGGGTGCGTCGTCGTCGGCCGAGGGGTTGAACTCGGCGTAGGGCTTGCCGGTGTACTTCAGGGAGAGTTCGTCGATGAGGGCCTGGCCGCCGTCGGTGGTGAGGGTGGCGGTGCCGCGGATCTCGGCGTACGTGTACGGGGCGTCGAAGGGCTGGACGACGACGGAGACGCGGGGGTCGCGGGCGAGGTTGCGTTCCTTGCGGCGGCCGGTGGTGGTGGAGATGAGGACGTGTTCGCCGTCGCGCTTGACCCAGACGGGGGAGACCTGGGGGCTGCCGTCGGGCTGGATGGTCGCCACGGTGACGAAGACCGGGGAGTCGAGCAGGGCCTTGAGCTCTTCGGAGAGTGCGGCGGTCATGGTGTGCGTCCTTCCGGTCGGGTCGTCGTTCCTTCTACGTCTATCCCACCGGGGCGCTCCCGTCCTCGCGTGGCGGCCGGGCCCGTGGGGAGAACGGCGGCGAGTGCGGCTCCGGTGAGCGGTACGGCGGCGAGGGCGGCCCAGCGCAGGGCCGCGGGCCCGTCGAGCAGGGCGCCGGTGGCGGCGCTGCCGCCGAGCACGGCGAGGCCGGAGACCGAGGAGAGCGCCCCGGTGGCCAGGCCCAGCTGCCGGTCGTCGACCAGATCGGGTACGAGGCCGCGCGCGGCGGGCACCAGGAGCATCTGGCCCAGGGTGAGGAGGACGACGAGGGCGGCCGACGGCAGCAGTCCGCGGGGGCCCGCCGGGGTCAGGGGCACGGCGGCGAATCCGGCGGCGACGGTGACGAGTCCGGCGACGAGGGCGGTGCGCGGCGCCAGCCTGTGGGCGGACCAGCGGGTCAGGGGCAGCTGGGCGCAGACGACGAGGAGCGAGGAGAGCGCGAACAGCCAGCCGACGGCGGTCTCCGTTCCGGTGGCGTGCCGCACCTCCTGGGGCAGGGAGAGGTAGAGCTGGTTGTACGCGACGAGGTAGCTGCTGTACGCGAGGCAGAGCAGCAGGAACGGGCGGTGGGTGAGGAGTTGTCGCATCGGGCGGCGGGGTGCGGCTGTCCGGGTGAGCGGGGTGCGGTGCGGCATGAGCCGGGCGTGTCCGGCGAGGACGGCGGTGAAGACGAGGACGCCGGCGAGACAGACGCCCCGGAATCCGGTGTCGAGGAGGAGCAGCAGCGAGCCCAGGAGGGGGCCGAGGAAGGCTCCGGCCTGTCCGGCGGCGGCGAATCCGGCGAGGATCCGGGCCCGGGGGACGCCGGTGCGCTGTTCGTGGCGGACGGCCTCGCGTGCGGTCTCGGACTCCACGGCGGGCGAGAAGAGCGCGGCGGCGAGTCCGGTGAGGAGGACGGCTCCGATGACGGCCGGGGTGGATCCGGCGAGGGCGAGCCAGCCGAAGCCGGCGATGCGCAGGGCGCAGCCGGTGAGGACGACGGGCCGGGGGCCGTAGTGGTCGGTGAGTGCGCCGCCGATGACGAAGAGGCCCTGCTGGCTGAAGGTGCGCAGGCCGAGGACGAGGCCGACGAGCCAGCCGGCCATGCCGAGTCCGGTCCCGAGATGGGTGGCGAGGTAGGGCAGGACGGCGTAGAAGCCGGTGTTGAAGGCGAACTGGGTGGCGGTGAGGAGGCGGAGGTAGGGGGTCGGGGCGGTGGTCACGTGGCGGTCGTCCGGGTGCGGCGGGTGCGGACCGCCGCCGTGGTGAGGACGGCCAGGGCGCCGAGGGCGGCGAGGGCGGCGGCGGGGGCGAGGACGGACCAGGGGGCGCGTTCGGCGTAGGGGAGGTTCTCGGCGAGCATGCGCCCCCATTCGGGTGCGGGGGGCTCGGTGCCGAGGCCGAGGAAGCCGAGGGAGGCGAGGGCCAGGGCGACGGCGGGGACGCGCAGGACGGCGTGGCGGGCGACGGGGGGCAGGACGCCGGGCAGGAGGTGGCGGCGCAGCAGGTGGAGACGTCCGGCGCCGAGGGCGCGGGCGGCGGCGAGGTGGGGGGCGGCGCGTTCCTGGGCGCAGAGGGCGGCGGTGTGGGCGGCCAGGGGGGCCCAGGCGACGGCGGTGACGGCGGCGGCCGCGCTCCAGGGGCCGGGGCCCGCGAGGCCGGCGACGAGGAGGCCGGTGAGGATCGCGGGCAGGGCGTTGGCGGTCTCGGTGAGCGCGCCGGCCCCGGCGGCGCCGAGGGCGAGGCCGAGCAGCAGGGTGGCGGCGGACACGGCGACGGCGGTCAGGACGGTGCGGGCGGTGCCGTGCCCGAGGCGGGCGAGGAGGTCGCGTCCGAGGGAGTCCGTGCCGAAGGGGTGGGCGGCGGAGGGGCCGGCGAGGCGGGCGGCGGCGTCGATGTGGAGCGGGTCGCGGAGCAGTCCGGCGAGGGTCACGGCGGTGAAGAGGGCGGCGAGGAGGAGGGCGCCCGCGACGAGGGACCGGCGGCCGCGGGGGGCGGGCGGGACGAGGGCGGGCAGGGCGCCGTCGTGGAGGGCGGGGCCGAGCAGGGTGCGGGCCGTGAGGCGGGTGGCGAGTCCGGCGGCCGTGCCGAGGAGGAGCAGGAGCAGGACGCAGGACTGGAGGACGGGGAGGTCCTGGGCGAGGGCGGCGGCGAGTGCGGTGCCGCCGAGGCCGGGTATCGCGTAGAGGGTTTCGACGGCGACGGCTCCGCCGGTGAGGCCGACGACGGTCAGGCCGAGCTGGGGCAGCAGGCCGGGCAGGGTGCGGCGCAGTGCGTGGCGGGCGGTGCGGTGTCCGGGGAGTCCGGCCGCGGTGGCGGCACGGGCCCAGGGTTCGGCGAACGCGGCGGGCAGCGCGTCGTCCAGGAGCCGGCCGAGCAGGGCGCCTGCGGGGATGCCCATGGCGAGGGCGGGCAGTACGGCCTGTTCGGGGGTGCCCCAGCCGAGTGCGGGGAACCAGTCCAGCCGTACGGCGAGGACGGCGGCGAGGACCGTGGCGAGCAGGAATTCGGGGAGGGCGGCGAGGACGGCGGCGCCGGTGCCCGCCCCGGTGGCGGTCCGGTTCCGCGCCCCGCGTCGCAGGGTGCGGGCGGTGAGGGCGGCGGCCACCGCGAGGGCGACGGCGAGGGAGGCGCCCATGAGGGTCAGGGAGACGCCGAGGGCGGACAGGACGTCGGGGGCGACGGGCTGCCCGGAGACCCAGGAGGTGCCGAGGTCGCCGTGGAGGAGCCCGCCGAGCCATCGGCCGAGGAGGCGGAGGGGGCCGCCGTCGAGTCCGGTCTCGGCGCGGATGGCGTCGAGGGTCTCGGCGGTGGGCGGCCGGTCGGGGTAGCGGGCGTGCAGGATCGTGCGGGCGGGGTCGGTCCGGGTCAGCCGGGGCAGCAGTCCGATGACGGCGAGGACCGCGAGGAGGGCGGCGGTCCGGCCGGTGAGGTGTTTCACCCGGTCATCCGACGCGGGTGTGCGCGGTGACGAGGGTGCGTTCCAGGGGGTCGAGGGCGACGCCGTGGACGCGGCTGTCGTCGTAGCCCTGGATGAAGCGTTCGTGGAGCAGCGGGACGAGTGCGTCGGTGCCGAGGACGGCGGCCTCGGCGGTGGCCGCGGCGGTGCGGCGGGCGTCGGTGCCGGTGGCGGCGGAGGCCTTGTCCACGGCGGCGTCGACGCGCGGGTCGCAGAGCTGGGAGATGTTGAAGCTGCCGTCGCAGGTGAAGTCGGAGGCGAGGTAGGAGGCCGGGTCGGCGGTGTCCAGGAGGGTGTTGCGGGCCTGGATGAAGGCGTCGTACGTCCCGGCGAGGGCGTCGGCCTCCAGTTGGGCGTAGTCGCGGACGACCTGCTTGACGGTGAAGCCGCGTGCGGTGAGCTGCTGTTGGACGACGGTGGCGGCCTCGGGGAGTTCGGGCCGGTTGGTGTACGTGGCGAGGACGATCGGCTTCGTCCGCGCCACCTGGGCCCGGCCGGCGGCCCCGGTCCGGCCGGTGGGGGCGGTGCGGGCTTCGGCGGCCCAGCTCACTCCGGGGCCGAGGAGTCCCCGCGCGGTGTCGGCGCGGCCTTCGTAGACGGCCTTGACGAGGGCCTTGGAGTCGATGGCCTCGCGGGCGGCGGCGCGCATCGCGGGGTCGGCGAAGACGCCGCGCCGGGTGTTGAGGGAGAGGCCGTTGGTGCGGGCGGAGGGGAAGCCGTGGACGAGGCGGTCGCCGAGGAGGGACGCCTGGGAGACCGGTACGTACTCGGCGATGTCGACGGATCCGGTGCGCAGGGCGTTGGCGCGGGCGGTGCCGTCGGCGACGAAGGTGACGTCGACGCCGGGGGCCTCGGCCTTGTCGCCCCAGTAGGTGTCGTTGCGTTCCAGGGTGGCGCTGACGGCGCCCTTGACGCGGGCCAGGACGAAGGGGCCGGTGGCGTGTCCGGCCGGGTCGACGGTGCGGCCGGTGTACGCGGCGGCGGACAGGATCGTGAGGGAGGGGTTGGCGAGGCGCTGGGGCAGCAGGGGGTCGGCCTCGTCGGTGGTGATCCGTACGGTGTCGGCGCCCTCGGCGGTGGCGGTGATGCCGGTGTCGGACAGGACGCGGGGCTTGGGAGAGGCCTTCTCGGCGGCGGTCAGCGACCGGACGACGGCGGCGGGGTCGACCTTCGTGCCGTCGTGGAAGGCGGCCTTCCGCAGGGTGAACGTCCATGTCTTCGCGTCGTCGCGCGTCCAGGAGGAGGCGAGGGCGGGTTGGGCCGTGCCGTCGCGGCCGAGGGTGGTCAGGCCCTCGACGACCGCGAGGCGGCTGAGGGTGACGGCGTCGTCGCCGTAGGGGGACATCGCCTGGGCGGGCGGGAAGGCCATGACGACCCGGAGCCGTTGCCCGCCGTCCGCGCCCTCGGAGGCGCCGCCGGAGCAGGCGGTGGCGAGGGGGACGAGCAGGACGGTCGCGGAGAGGATCAGCGGCAGCGTGGAGCGTCGGGGCGCGGGCATGGCAACGACCTTATATGAAAACGATTGTCATTTAACCGGGAGGGGTGCACCGGCCCCGGGCAGCGGCAGCTCGAAGTGGACGATGCCCTGACCGCCACCCGGCAGCGTGCGCTCGTCGCACACCTCGCGCGCCATGGACCGCCAGAACGGCTCGGCGCCGGGCACGGCCGGGTCGGTGTGCAGGTAGACGGCCTCGTAGCCGCCGGTCCGCGCCACGAAGCCGAGCAGTTCGCGCACCGTCCGGCGGGCGAGTCCGCGCCTGCGGTGCTCCGGTGCGACATAGATCCGGCAGAGCTGGGCGGTGGTGCCGGACGGGAAACGGTCCGCGACCCACTGCGGATTGGGCGGCGCCTGCGGCCCCCGGTCGCGCACGGCGCCCGTCGCCACGATCTCGCCCGCCCGCTCGGCCACCAGCAGCGTGCACCGCGCCGGGCGCAGATAGGCGGCCTCGGGGTCGATGATGTCGGCGTGCCAGCGGGGCACGTACCCCGACTGCAGATCGCGGTAGACGGTGTCGAGCATCACGGCACGCGCCCCGTCGATGTCGGCCGGTCCGGCGGTACGCAGGACGTATCCGTCCGCGTCGGCCCGTACCGGCGCCGCCGTCGTCGTACTCATCCCGGAGTTCCACCGCCCCTTGCGCACCACATCATTGCCGTATCAGCGTACGTGCAAGTGATGTGCAACAAGGACGGGGGCCGGGCGCACCGGCCCACCACGGGCCGGTGCGCCTCCGGCGCGGGGTCAGCCGGTGCGGTAGACCAGGGCCGTCGCGATCCCCGCGATGCCCTCGCCGCGGCCGGTGAAGCCGAGTCCGTCGGAGGTGGCGGCGGAGAGCGAGACGGGGGCGCCGACGGCAGCGGAGAGCATCTTCTGCGCCTCCTCGCGCCGCTTGCCGATCTTGGGGCGTACGCCGACGACCTGGACGGCGACATTGCCGATCTCGAAGCCCCCGGCGCGGACGATCCGGGCGGCCTCGGTGAGCAGGGTGACGCCGGCGGCGCCGGACCACTCCGGGCGCCCGGTGCCGAAGTGCTGCCCCAGGTCGCCGAGACCGGCGGCGGAGAACAGCGCGTTGCAGGCGGCGTGCGCGACGACGTCGGCGTCGGAGTGCCCGGCCAGGCCGGGGCCCTCGCCGTCCCAGCGCAGCCCGGCGCACCAGAGCTCGCGGCCCTCCTCGAAGGCGTGGATATCGGTGCCGATGCCGACCAGCGGGATCACCGGCGCGGGGGCGGCGGACGGGTCAGAAGCCATCGTGGGCCCTCCTGCGTGCGAGTACGGCCTCGGCGAGGACGAGGTCGAGGGGGCGGGTCACCTTGAACGCCTCCTCGTGGCCGGGGACGACCACGACCGGCGCGCCGAGCTGTTCGACCATGCCGGCGTCGTCGGTGGCGCCCTCGCCGCTGAGCGCGACCCGGGCGTGGGCGCGGGCCAGGGTGTCGCGGTCGAAGCCCTGCGGGGTCTGCACGGCCCGGAGGCGGGCCCGGACCGGGGTGGCGAGCACGGGCTCCGGTGCGCCGGGGGCGCCGGGCTCGACCTCCTTGACGGTGTCGGCGAGCGGCAGGGCCGGGACGACGGCGGGAGCGCCGTCGCGCACGGCCTCGACGACCGCGTCGACGGTGTCGACGGGGACGAGGGGCCGGGCGGCGTCGTGGACGAGGACGGTGCCGATGTCCTCGGGCAGGGCGTCCAGGCCGAGCCGTACGGATTCCTGGCGGGTGGCGCCGCCGGGGACCACGAGGAATTCGGTGCGTTCGGGCAGCGCGTGCTCGTCGAGCAGTGCGCGGACCTCGGGGGCGCCGTCCGGCGGGGCGACGACCACGACGACGGAGACATGGCGGGAGGCGGCCATCGCGCGTACGGCGTGGACCAGCATGGGTGTCCCGCCGAGCGCGCGGAGCGCCTTGGGGGCGCCGGGGCCGAGCCGTACGCCGCGGCCGGCCGCGGGGATCACGGCGGCGGTGCGGGAGGGACGCGGTTGTTCAGACATCGGTAGCACTCCGAGGCTTCGGCATGTTTGTCCTCACGGCCGACGTGGGTATGGCCACAAGCGAGCCGGGCACTGCGCCATGACTCGACCGGGACCCTTTCCGTGACCCCGGGCGAGACGGGCACCGCACCGGCCGCTCGGGATCGGACGGATCGTCGGCTTCGGGGTCGTCGACTTCACAAGATCGCGAGCAAAGTACCGGGGGATCGTCGACGAGGCCAACGCGTCGGCACGTCCGGAGTCGTCGCCTCCGGATCCTTCCGCTTCCGGACATGCCGCAGCGCCCGACGACAGGCCGTACAGACGGCTGGTCAGCGGGCACCGCGGCACATTATTTACGACCGGCGCGATCCGGTTCAGGACGCGAGGACCTCGTCGAGCAGAGCCTCGGCCTTGTCCTCGTTCGTGTTCTCCGCGAGGGCGAGCTCACTCACCAGGATCTGCCGAGCCTTGGCGAGCATGCGCTTCTCACCTGCGGAGAGTCCGCGCTCGCGCTCACGACGCCAGAGGTCGCGAACCACTTCCGCGACCTTGATGACATCGCCGGACGCGAGCTTCTCGAGATTTGCCTTGTAGCGTCGGGACCAGTTCGTCGGCTCCTCCGCGTACGGCGCGCGGAGCACCTCGAAGACCCGGTCCAGCCCTTCCTGCCCGACCACGTCGCGCACGCCTACGAACTCGGCATTGTCCGCCGGCACACGCACCGTCAAGTCGCCCTGGGCGACCTTGAGCACCAAGTAGGTCTTGTCCACGCCTTTGATCTGGCGAGTTTCGATAGCCTCGATCAGCGCGGCCCCGTGATGGGGATAGACCACGGTGTCGCCAACCTTGAACGTCATGTGACAGGTACCCCTTCCGTGGCTATCAAGAGTAACACGAGAACAGCTTCTCCTGAATGGCGTTTTCGCAGGTCAGGGCATATCTCGGGGCTTGACAACTGAGACACGGACGTGCTGCGGAAGGGGCGCGCGGAGCGGTATTCGCAGGTCGGAGCGGCTGTGCGGGCGCAGAGAAACGCGCACGTTACACGCCCCGGAAGCCGCTCGGAAGTGACCGAACGTCCCGTTTTGCCGGGTTCCTGGAGCGGGAGATTCCGCAGGCCGTTCGGAGATCGATCACTCGTACGGGGTAAGTGCCGGTGGCCAATGAAATTGATCAACGCCCGGCCGCGGACACCCGCCGGATTTGCCCGGCCGCGCTTATCCGCAATGAATGCGTCACACCGCGTTGAACAGCGGCGCAACCCCGGGCCCCGCGCCGGGCGGAATTGATCACGCGCGTTTTGTGAACGGCGTGCGAATGATCTCGGGCGCGGCGACGGCCGTAAGGGGGCCGGTGATCTCGGAACGCACAGGGGCGGGTCGGGTGCGGAGCGCTCACGGCGGCTCGGTAACCTGGCCGCTGACACACCCTTAGGGCGGCTTTACACCGCTCGCCCTCCGTCCGTACGTCCGCTCGTTCAAGGAGTTGCCGCCGCCGTGAGCCGCAGCCTTCGACACGGCGTCCTCGCCGCCACCGCCCTCGCGTTCTCGATCGCCGGCCTCTCCGCCTGTGGAGCGGGCAACGACGCGCAAACCCTGAAGGTCCGGCCGGACAACGCCGCCACCTCGTCCGGCGACATCAAGATCCAGAACGCCAACGTCATCACGCAGCCCGTGCGCGGCGCCAACGGCCCCGCCGTGGTCTCCGCGACGCTCTTCAACAGCGGCACGCAGGACGAGACGCTGAACGCCATCGCCCTCAAGGGCAGCAGCGGCACGGTGCAGCTGCACGCCGCCAAGGGCTCGGGCCCGGTCGTCGTCCCGGCCGGCGGCCGGCTGGTCATCGGCGGCAAGGGCAACGCCTCCGCCGTGATCGAGAACGGCAACGAGGCCACGCAGAACGGCAACGTGCAGTCGCTCGTCTTCTCGCTCAGCAAGACCGGCGACATCCCGCTGGGCGTCACCGTCGTCCCGGCGGAGAACTACTTCACCGGCTTCGGCCCCAGCTCGCTGCCGAAGCTCCCGGAGAAGACCCCCGAGGCCTCCGCGTCCGCCGACGCCTCCCCGTCGGGCAGCCCCAGCGGCTCGGCCACCCCGGGCGCCGGCGAGGCCACCACGCAGCAGCCCGGCTGACCGAACCCCGCACGCACGACACGGCCGAGGCGCCTCCCCCACCGGGAGGCGCCTCGGCCGTGTCGTATCCGCTCCGGGTGTCCCGCCGGTCTACGGCTCGAACTTGTACCCCAGCCCGCGCACGGTGACGAGGAACCTCGGGGCGCCCGGGTCCGGCTCGATCTTGGCGCGCAGCCGCTTCACATGGACGTCGAGCGTCTTGGTGTCGCCCACGTAGTCGGCGCCCCAGACGCGGTCGATCAGCTGCATCCGGGTCAGCACCCGGCCCGCGTTGCGCAGCAGCATCTCCAGCAGGTCGAACTCCTTCAGCGGCAGGTCGACCTTGCCGCCGCCGACCGTCACCACGTGCCGGTCCACATCCATCCGGACCGGGCCCGCCTCCAGGGCGGCCGGGGTGACCTCCTCCGGCTCCCCGCGGCGGCGCAGCACCGCGCGGATGCGGGCGACCAGCTCGCGCGAGGAGAAGGGCTTGGTCACGTAGTCGTCGGCTCCTATCTCCAGGCCGACGACCTTGTCGATCTCGCTGTCCTTGGCGGTGACCATGATCACCGGAACGTTGGAGCGGCTGCGCAGCTGCCGGCAGACCTCCGTGCCGGGCAGGCCGGGGAGCATCAGGTCGAGGAGCACGAGGTCGGCGCCGTTGCGCTCGAACTCGTCCAGGCCGTCGGGCCCGGTGGCCGCGATCGCGACCTCGAAGCCTTCCTTGCGGAGCATGTAGGACAGGACGTCGCTGAAGGATTCCTCATCCTCGACGACAAGCACTCGGGTCACGGAAGAGCCTCCGGGGCAGGGAATGAATCAAAAGTGTCGGGTGCGGCGTCCGGGTGGGACGCCTCGTCGCCGTTGACGATCAGCGGGCCGCCGGATGTGCGGTCCCGGTCCCGTACGGAGCCCGCCTCGGGCAGCCGCAGGGTGAAGGTGGAGCCCTGTCCCTCCGAGCTCCACACGGTGACCTCCCCGCCGTGCGAGGCGGCCACGTGCTTGACGATGGCGAGGCCGAGGCCGGTGCCACCGGTGGCGCGGGAGCGGGCGGGGTCGACGCGGTAGAACCGTTCGAAGACCCGCTCGCGGTCCTTCTCCGAGATGCCGATGCCCTGGTCGGTCACGGCGATCTCGATCTCGTCCCCGCCCGGTACGACCACGCGGCGGGCGGCGATGCCGACGCGGGTGCGGGCGGGGCTGTAGTTGACGGCGTTCTCGACGAGATTGCCGAGGGCCGCGGCGAGCTGGCCGCGGTTGCCCCATATCCGGAGCTCGGCGGTGCCGCCGGCGGCCATGGTGATCTGCTTGGAGCCGGCCTGCTGCCGGCAGCGGTCGATGGCCTCGGCGACCAGCTCGTCGACCCGGACCGGCTCGGCGTCCTCCAGCGGGTCGTCGTTCTGCACCCGGGAGAGGTCGATCAGCTCCTGGACGAGGTTGGTGAGCCGGGTGGCCTCGATCTGCATGCGGCGGGCGAAGTGCTCCACCGCCTCCTGGTCGTCGGAGGCGTCGAGCACGGCCTCCGAGAGCAGGGACAGGGCGCCGGTCGGTGTCTTGAGCTCATGGCTGACGTTGGCGACGAAGTCGCGGCGGACGGCCTCGATGCGGCGGGCCTCGGTGAGGTCCTCGACGAGCAGCAGGACCAGCCGGGAGCCCAGCGGGGCGACCCGGGCGGAGACCGCGAGGGCCTCGCCCCGGCCGGTGCCGCGCCGCGGCAGGTCCAGCTCGACCTGGCGTATCTCCCCGTCCCTGCGGGTGTCCCTGGCCATGTTGAGCATCGGCTCGACGGCCAGGCGCCCGCCCCTGACCAGTCCCAGCGCGTACGCGGCGGAGCTGGCCTTGACGACGCTGTCGCTCTCGTCGAGCACGACGGCGGAGGAGGAGAGCACGGACAGGACCGTGTCGACCCCGGGGGGCAGGGGGGCGTTGCTGTCGGGCCGCAGGGACGTACGCGTGGGCCTCTTCTGGTCGCGCTCGCTCCAGCGGAACGCCAGCATGGCGATCACGCCGGTGCACACCCCGGCGATCGCTGCAGCTGCGGCGACCGCCGCGTTCACGTCCATGGCTCCAGGTTATGCGGCACCGCGGACACTCTCCCAGCCGTCCGAGTGCCTGTCCGAACACTCGTCGCCCAGAGTTCACCGAGGGGCAAGGGACGGTTCACTTCACCGGCCGGAAGCCGACGCGTACGGCCGTCACGGTGGCACCGTGGGGTTCAGAGCTGGCCCCGGCTGTGCCGTACGACAGCTTCCGAGGACTGGAGAGGGACATCCATGCGTGACGCGTACCACGAGGAACTCGACTCGATCGGCGAGGGTCTGGTCGAGATGGCCCGGCTCGTCGGGTCGGCGATCGGCCGGGCGACGACGGCCATGCTCGACGCCGATCTGAAGCTCGCGGAGTCGGTGATCGCCGCCGACCAGAAGGTCGACGACCTCCAGCACGACCTGGAGGCCAGGGCGATCGCGCTGCTGGCCCGGCAGCAGCCGGTGGCGACGGATCTGCGGATCGTCGTCACCTCGCTGCGGATGAGCGCCGACCTGGAGCGCTCGGGCGATCTGGCCCAGCACGTCGCCAAGCTGGCCCGGCTGCGCTTCCCGCAGTCCGCGGTCCCGCACGACCTGCACGCCACCCTGCTGGAGATGGGGCAGCTCGCGCAGCGGCTGATGGCGAAGGCCGCCGAGGTGATCATCACCAAGGACGTCGACCTGGCCCTCCAGCTGGAGCAGGACGACGACGAGATGGACCTGCTGCACCGGACGCTCTTCCAGCACCTGATGGACGACCGCTGGAAGCACGGCATCGAGACGGCCGTCGACGTGACGCTGCTCGGCCGCTACTACGAGCGGTTCGCGGACCACGCGGTGTCGGTGGCCAAGCGCGTCGTCTACCTGGTGACGGGCGAGCACGCGGACGAGATCCAGCAGGCCGCGCCGGTGGAGGGCGCGTAGGGCGTACGTGAGCGGGCGTGGACGGCGCACGCGAGGCGTGTGGATCCGCACATGTGTTCCTGCGCATGTGCGCCGTTGATGCGCCCGTCCGGGTGGGCATGCAATGGGGTGGGGACGCACGAGCTGTCGTGCGGCCCCGGTCGTGGGCCCCGCTCGGGCGTACGGCCCTTTCGTACGCCTTGAGGAGGAACCATGGCCGATTCCCCCACGACCGGAACCCCGCAGGAGGCCCCCGCGGAGGTGGTGCACCTCACCGTGCTCGGCGCCTGCGGCTGCGGCTCGGGCTGCGGCTGCGGCTGCCAGTCCGGCGCGCCGTGCCAGTGCGGCGGCTGCTCCGGCTGACGCACGGCCGGCCGCGTGGACGGCCGGGGCGTCCCGCGCGACCTGCGCGCGGGACGCCCCCCCGCCTTCAGGGGCGACGGTCCTCAGGCGGCGCGCTCCACCGCGGGCTTCTGGTCCGGGAGCGGAGCGGTGACCACCGTCTCCGGCTCCCCGGGGCCCTCCCCCGGCAGCCCCCGCATCAGCAGCCAGTAGCCGAGCGCAGCGGCCGTGCCCAGCAGGGCGCAGGTCCCCCACAGCCACGGGGCGCCGAAGCGGTCGATGACCACACCGGACATCAGCGGGGCGACGAGCGCGGCGGCCGACCAGGACAGGGTGTACATCCCCTGGTAGCGGCCCCGTCCCTGGGCCGGGGAGAGCTGGACGACCAGGCCGTTCTGCACGGGCGCGTTCACGATCTCCGCGACGGTCCAGACGCAGATGGTCAGCGCGTAGACCCCGACGGAGCCCGCGAAGGCCGTCAGCCCGAATCCGTACCCGGCGAGCAGCGACGAGACGACGAGCAGCCGGCGGGGGTCGCGGCTCTGGATGAACCGGGTGACGGGGATCTGGAGCACCACGATCAGCACGCCGTTGACGGCGACGGCCGTCCCGAAGTCCGAGCTGCTGAAGCCGTCCGCCCCCATGGCCACCGGCAGCCCCACGTACCCCTGCTGGAAGATCAGCGCGATGACGAACGACAGCCCGACGACGGCCATGAACCGCCCGTCGCGCAGCACGTCGCCCAGCCGTACGCCGTCGTCGGCCGGCGCACCGGAGGCGTCCGACGCCGGCGCCGTCCGCTCGGGCCGGGACTCGGGCACCTTCAGGAAGACGACGACGGCGCAGATCAGCGTCATGGCCGCCTCGCCGACGAAGCCCGCGAGATAGCTGTACTCGGCGACGAACCCGGCCCCGGCGGAGGAGACGGCGAAGCCGAGGTTGATCGCCCAGTAGTTGAGCGAGAAGGCCCGCACCCGGTCCTTCGCGGGCACGATGTCGGCGATCATCGCCTGCACCGCCGGGCGGGAGGCGTTGCTCGCCATGCCGACGAGGAAGGCGACGGCGGCGATGGCCGCCGGGTGGGTCATGAAGCCGAGCACGGCCACGGCGACCGCGGTCGCCGTCTGCGCGGCGAGCATCGTGGGCCGCCGGCCCAGCCGGTCGGTCATCACCCCCGCCCCGAGCGAGGAGACGACGCCGCCGAGCCCGTGCAGGGCGACGACGAGACCCGCGTACGAGGCGGAGTAGCCCCGGTCCAGGGTCAGATAGAGGGCCATGAAGGTGGCGACGAACGCCCCGAGGCGGTTGACCAACGTGCTGGTCCACAGCCACCAGAACTCCCGTGGGAGGCCGGAGACGGTTTCACGGGCCGCCCGGCCGAGACCGGTGACAGACATACGGGTTCCCCCCAGGGACGTGCGGAGCGCGGGAGCGGCGGCGGCACGTAAGAGGCCCACCGACCACCCGAACATTACGAAGCCCCGATCGGCGCGGGCCACTCAATTGACGCCGCCCGTCAATCCGCGCCGCACACGGCCCCCGCCCCTCCCCCGCCCTTCCCCCGGTGTCCGCCCTGTGACCGGTCGCGCGCGGCTCGTACGGGTTCGATTACGCTCGGAACCATGGCCGACGCACCGTACAAGCTGATCCTCCTCCGCCACGGCGAGAGCGAGTGGAACGCGAAGAACCTGTTCACCGGATGGGTGGACGTCAACCTCACCGAGAAGGGCGAGAAGGAGGCGGTCCGCGGCGGTGAGCTGCTGAAGGACGCCGGCCTGCTCCCCGACGTGCTGCACACCTCCCTCCAGAAGCGCGCCATCCGCACCGCCCAGCTCGCGCTGGAGTCCGCGGACCGCCACTGGATCCCCGTCCACCGCTCCTGGCGGCTGAACGAGCGCCACTACGGCGCCCTCCAGGGCAAGGACAAGGCCCAGACCCTCGCCGAGTTCGGCGAGGAGCAGTTCATGCTCTGGCGCCGCTCGTACGACACCCCGCCGCCCGCCCTGGAGGACGGCACCGAGTTCTCCCAGAGCGACGACCCGCGCTACGCGACGATCCCGCCGGAGCTGCGCCCGCGCACGGAGTGCCTCAAGGACGTCGTCACGCGCATGCTGCCGTACTGGTACGACGGCATCGTCCCCGACCTCCTCGACGGCAAGACCGTCCTCGTCGCCGCCCACGGCAACAGCCTCCGGGCCCTGGTCAAGCACCTCGACGGCATCTCCGACGCCGACATCGCGGGCCTGAACATCCCCACGGGCATCCCGCTCGCCTACGAGCTGGACGAGAACTTCCGCCCCCTGAAGCCCGGCGGCACCTACCTCGACCCGGACGCGGCGAAGGCGGCCATCGAGGCCGTGAAGAACCAGGGCAAGAAGTAGCCCCGCCCCAGGGCACCCCGCACCCCGGCCCCCGTCGCGAGCAACTCGTGGCGGGGGTCGCGGTGTTGCGGGGGTGGGGCGGATACCGTGGGGTAAGGAGAGAGCGGGGAAGAAGCGGGGAGAGCAGTCATGGGTGAACCCCTCAAGACCTTTGTCGGTGGTGCCGAGGTCGAGGTGCCGAACAGCATTCCGGCCATCCGTGACGCCCTGCCGGAGGCGAGACGCGAGGAGTTCGACCGCGCCATCAACGAGGCGGGGGTGCACGAGATCCAGGCCGTGATGCGGCACTGGATGCTGGAGGCGGTGCCGGATCCGGAGGCCGAGCGGATCCTGGACCGGCTGGCGCAGGACGAGGCCGAGAGGCGGAGCGTCGCTTGAGTCTCCGGATCTCCTACGCACCGCCCGCCGACGACACCCTGGCCAAGATGCGGGACGGCGACACCTTCCGGGACGAGATGGTGCGCACGCTGGGGCGCGACCCGTACGGGCACGGCTCGTCCGCCGTGAAGGGGGAGCACGATCGCCGGGAGGCGACGGTCGCCGGGGCGATCGTGCTCTACTACGTCTCCGGTTCGGTCCTGACCGTCACCGTGGTGCGGCTGGTGCCGCTGCCGTGACGGAGGGGCCGGGCCCCTTCGCCCGACGCCGGATCAGGCCAGCTTCGCCGCCTGGGCGTCGATGACGGCGGTCGGCAGGTCGAAGTCGCCGCCCGCGCCGGACGCGCCCAGGTTGAGAGAGGTCAGCGAGGCGATCGTGCCGCCCTGACGCAGTTCGACGAGCTTCATCGCGCTGGTCTCGCCCTCGGCCTCGACCGTGACCGTCCAGCCGGCGGCCTCCTCGGCGCCCTTGACCGGCACCTCGGCGATCTTGAGGACCTTCTGCTTCGAGCCGGCGGCGGTGAACGAGAAGCCGGAGGCGCAGGTGGTGGCGGCGGTGCGCAGTTCGGCGAGGGTGTCGGCGGCGCCCGTGCCGTCGTACGAGGCGAGCGTGGCCAGCGTCGTCGTGATGTCGAACGCGGCCTTGAAGGCCTCCGCCGGGTCCTCGCTCTCCTTGCCCGCGGGCTTCTTGGGCTCGCTGATGACCTTGCGCTGCGTGGACGCGGCCGGTGTACCGGCCTTGGCGCCCATCAGGGCGTCGGCGAGCACGTCGCACTCCGCCTTGTCGGTGGTGACCTTGTCGCCGGTGATGGCGTCGGCCGGGCCGGCCTTGGTGATCTTGTGGCCCTTGACGTCGCCCTGGGCCAGCGAGGCCTTCTCCAGTTCGGCCGCGGTGAGCGCCTTGGCGGCGGGCTTCTCGGCGGGCGCGGCGGAGGCGGAGGAGCCCGCCTTGCCCGCGTCCTTCTCCTTGTCCTTGTCGCCGCCGTCCGAGCCGCAGGCCGCGGTGAGGAGGGCCAGCGACAGCACGGAGGCGGCAACGGCGGTACGGCGTATGGCAGTGGGTCGCATGGCCCGTCCTTCTGGTCTCGGGATGTTCCGCCCAGCACGAAGGCGGCCGGCGCCGGGAAACGGCGCGGCCTCGCGCTTCGTGGGGGTGGGCCAACTCTATGAGCAGGCTGTGGTTTGGCAATCCTTTGACCTGGGCATTACGCATGATCGTGACGACGTCGTGATCACTTCGCCGCACCGCCGCCGCGCGGCACCCCTCAGCGGTCCAGGGCGCGTTGCGCGTCGTACAGGTTGGCGGGCCGCACCGCTTCCGGCGTTCCGTACGCCTCCAGGCGGCTGTGCAGGTCGCCGGCGAAGTCGGGAACGTCGATCTGGTCGAACTCGCTCACCTCGCTGACGCCGACGGTCGCGCTGTACGGGGCGAGCCCGTCGATGCGCATCAGCCCCGCCCGGCCGTTGGTGACGCGGATGTTCCAGTGGGTGAAGCGGGCGCCGAAGAGCGGTCCCGCACTGGCGTCTCCGCCGTGCCGCCCGTTGTTGTTCACGGTGATGTCGGTCCGCACGTCGGCGAACGGCATCCCCCGGTGCGAGTCGAAGGTGCCCATCTCCATGACACCCCGCGACCAGACGTTGTAGCTGGACAGCCCCTCGACGTTGATGCCGTGCAACTGGGTCCCGGCGGGCGCGGGCACGGTGCGCTGCTCGATGGTGAAGTCCTCGATCAGGTTGTCGTGGCTGCCCTCCCGGCAGTAGTACGGGTGGTGCGAGCCGCGCCCCGCGACCCGGGTACGGCGCAGGGTGCAGGCGGAGGCGCCGATGAGGCCGAAGCCGTTGTCGACGTGGCGGACGGTGACGTCGTCGGCCCAGCAGTCGTACGCGCACTGGAACGCGACGCCGTTGTACCCCTTGTCCAGCAGATGCGGCGACTGCGGGGTCTCGACGGCCTCCAGCGTGAGCCCTTCGACGCCGGAGCCGGTGAGCGGGGTGACGAGCGTGGTCAGGCGCGGGTCCCACTCGGGGCGCACATCGAGCGGGAGGGGCCGCTCCAGGGTGACGCGCCGGCCGTGCACCGCCGTGACGCGGACCGGCCATTCGTAGGGGACGTACGAGGTGAGCTTGGTCTTGTCGTCCCAGACGTACGCCTCGGGGCCGGGGCCGCCGCCCGCCATGTGCTCCAGGAGGGTGTGCGCGGGGTCGTCGGCTAGGCGGAGCAGGACGAGGGCGCCGGGCCGCAGCCTCCGGGCGTCGTCGACCGTGACCGTACGGTCGCCGAGCCGGGCCGGGGCGACGGTGGCCAGGGTCTCCCACGCGTCGCGCGCGTTCCCGGTCCAGCCCTCGAACGGCCAGGCCTTCGCCCTGATCGCGTCGGTGAGCGAGGTCCAACGGGCTTCGGGGCAGAGCCAGATGAGCCCGCCGGCCCAGGACCAGCTGGACTTGTCGCCGCCGTAGCGGCTGCCGTACGGGCCGATCAGCTCGGTGAGGTTCTTCGTCGCGTACAGCGTGGTGCGGCCGCTGCCCGCGCCGCGCACGACGACATCGCTGTGGCCGATGCGGATCAGGTCGTCGATGCGGTACGTGCCCTCGGGGATCAGGACCGTGCCGCCGCCGCGCCGCCCGGCGTCCGCGATCGCCCGGTTGATCGCGGGGGCGGCGTCGGCGGATCCGTCGGGCCGCGCCCCGTAGTGCCGGACGTCGACGGTGAAGCCGTGGCCGGTACGGGGCCGGGGCAGCGCGGAGCCGGCGCGGTAGCCGGCCCGGCCGATGAACGGGATCTGCGGGTGGGTGTAGGGGGCGGCCGTGAACTCCCGCCAGAGCGGGGTCGGCCGGAGACCGGCTCCGGGGCGCGCGGGTGCGGCCTGGGCCGGTGCCGCCGCGAGTGTTCCGGTGGCCGTCGCGGCGGCGACGGCCACCGCGCTGCCGAGCAGTCCGCGCCTGCTGATGCCGTTGCCGCCGGGTGTTCCGTCGATCGCCATGAGCCCGATCCGCCTTCCCTGACTGCTAGTTCATGGATATGAACATGGTTCATATCCGCGTCGGCGGTGAGCATGCCACGACCCCGGCGCACGACGGAAGAGCCGTGCACCGGGGAAAGAGAAGGGAGTGCTCCGCGTCAGGCAGTCGGACGCTGGATCAGATGCGTGAACGCGTCAAGGTTCCGCGTGGACTCGCCGCGCGACACCCGCCAGGCGTACTCCTTGCGGATCGCGCTCGCGAAACCGATCTCCAGCAGGGAGTTGAAGGCCCCGTCCGCCGCCTCCAGCACCGACCCGAGCAGCCGGTCCAGCTCCTCGGGCGTGACGACGGAGAGCGGCAGCTTGCCGGCGAGGTAGATGTCCCCGAGCGCGTCGATCGCGTAACCCACGCCGAACAGGCGGAGGTTGTGCTCCAGCAGCCAGCGGTGGACGGCCGCCTCGTTCTCGTCGGGGTGGCGGATGACGAAGGCGTTGAGGGAGAGCGAGTGCCGGCCCACGAGCAGCGAGCAGGTGGTGGCCAGTTTGCGGGTACCGGGCAGCTGGACGACGTAACTGCCGGGCCCGGGGCTCTCCCAGTCGAGTCCGGCGTCCGCGAGCGTCGTCTCGATGACCCGGGCGATCTGCGTCGCGTGGGCGACCTGCGGTGTTGCCGCTTCCTCGGGTGCGTCAGCCATGGATCGAGCGTACGTCAGCCGGCTCGCGCCCGTCCGCCGGGAGCGGGGTGCGCGGGGCGGGGCGCGAGGAAGGGTCCGCGGGGCGGGGCGCACGGGAAGGGGTGCGCGGGAAGGGGGCTCAGCCGTGGTGGGTGCGGACCCGGCGGCGGTGGTCGTGGATCGCCGCCGTGTAGACGTCCGCCGTCGCCCCGGCGGCCGTGTCCCAGCCGAAGCGCTGGGCGTGCGCGGCGGCCTCGGCGCCCATCCGGTCGACGAGCTCCGGCGTGGCGGCGAAGCGCTGGAGCGCGCGGGCGTACGCCTCGGGGTCGTGCCCCGGGATCAGGAAGCCGCTGGCCCCGTCCCGCACCGCGACCGGCAGCCCGCCCACGGCCGCGGCGACGACGGGGGTGCCGGCCGCCTGGGCCTCGATGGCGACCAGGCCGAAGGACTCGCTGTACGAGGGCATGACCAGCACGGACGCGGCCCGGAACCAGTCGGCGAGCTGGTCCTGCCCGACCGGCGGATGGAACCGCACGACATCGGCGATGCCCAGGCGGGCGGCCAGCTTCTGCAGCCCCTCGGGCTTGGCGAGACCGCTGCCGCTGGGCCCGCCGACGACCGGCACGACCATCCGGGACCGCAGCGAGGGGTCCCGGTCCAGCAGCACCGCGACGGCCCGCAGCAGCACGTCCGGGGCCTTCAGCGGCTGGATGCGGCCCGCGAAGAGCGGGATCAGCGCGTCCTGCGGCAGCCCCAGCCTGGCCCGTGCGGCGGCGCGGCCGTCGGCCGGGCGGAAGCGGTCCAGGTTGACGCCGGGGTGGACGACGGCGACGGAACCGGGCGCGGCGTCGTAGAAGCGGACCAGCTCGTCCGCCTCCTCGGCCGTGTTGGCGATCAGCCGGTCGGCGGCGCTGACGATCTGGGTCTCGCCGATGACCCGGGCGGCCGGTTCGGGGGTGTCGCCCTCGGCGAGCGAGGCGTTCTTGACCTTGGCCATGGTGTGCATGGCGTGGACGAGCGGGACGCCCCAGCGCTGCGCGGCGAGCCAGCCGACGTGGCCGGAGAGCCAGTAGTGCGAGTGCACCAGGTCGTAGTAGCCGGGGCGCTGGCCGGCCCAGGCCTGCATCACGCCGTGCGTGAAGGCGCAGAGCTGGGCGGGCAGCTCCTCCTTGGCCAGTCCCTCGTACGGCCCCGCGTCCACGTGTCGCACCAGGACGCCGGGGGCCAGCTCGACGGCCGGCGGCAGGGCGCCGGTGGTGGAGCGGGTGAAGATCTCGACCTCGATGTTGATCGCGGCCAGCCGCCGGGCCAGCTCCACGATGTAGACGTTCATGCCGCCCGCGTCGCCCGTCCCCGGCTGGTGGAGCGGGGAGGTGTGCACGGAGAGCATCGCGATCCGGCGCGGTCTGCGGTGGCCGCCCGTGAACGTACCGGTGAGACCGGCGGGGAACCTGAGACGCGGTGCGACCCGGCCGCTGCCGAGTCGGGAGACGTACTGGCTCACGTCGTCCGGTCCTCCTCGCTCGCCCGGGGCACCGGCACGGGCACCGGCTCCGGCTCCGCCGGCGTACGTATCTGCTTGCGTCGCACGGCATGCCTCAGGGGCACAGCCGCCCTTCGAAGGTGTCGAACAGCGGAGCACGTCCTTTCATTTCCACTTTGCCAAATCATTACCCCAGACTTTCGGCGCGTCGCCCCGGGGCCCGCATCACCCCCTGTAGGACCGGCCGGCGCGCCGCCCCGTCCGCCGGGATCGTTACGCTCTGTGCCATGCGCCCGATCGGCACCGCGACGCGCGGGACCACCAACCCGAACCGGCTGCGCCGCATGGACCGCTGGATCGCCGCCGTGCACGGCCCCGCCCTGCGCCGCGCCGAGGACCCCGTGGCGGTCGACCTCGGCTACGGGGCGGCGCCCTGGACCGCCGTCGAGCTGCTGGCCCGGTTGCGGACGGCCGAACCGCGCACCCGGGTGGTCGGCATCGAGATCTCCCCGGAACGGGTCGAGGCGGCCCGCCCGTACGAGCGCGAGGGGCTGGCCTTCCTCCACGGCGGCTTCGAGATCCCGCTGCCGCGGCGGCCCGTCCTGATCCGGGCGGCGAACGTGCTCCGCCAGTACGACGAGGGCGAGGTGGCCGCCGTCTGGCGTCGGCTGTGCGAGCGCCTGGCGCCGGAGGGGCTGCTGGTGGAGGGGACCTGCGACGAGATCGGCCGCCGCCACGTCTGGGTGGCGCTGGGCCCGGAGGGGCCCCGTACGGTCACGTTCGCGACCCGGCTCGGTTCGCTCGGCCGCCCGTCCGACCTCGCGGAACGGCTGCCCAAGGCGCTGATCCACCGCAATGTGCCGGGCGAGCCCGTCCACGCCTTCCTGCGCGACTTCGACCGGGCCTGGGCGGCGGCCGCCCCGTACGCCTCGCTCGGCGCCCGGCAGCGCTGGATCGCGGCCGTCCGCGCGCTGGCCGCCGACTGGCCGCTGAGGGACGGCGAACGGCGCTGGCGCCAGGGCGAGGTGACCGTGGCCTGGGAGGCCCTGCGGCCCGGCGGCTGACGCCGGCCCCGACACCCTGCCGCACCCCAATACCGGGGGAACGACGGGAGAACGGACGGGAGAACAACGGAAACTCCCCCGGCGGCGGGAACGGCCGCGCCCCTTCACTCGTCCCTGTGAACTGGGGGCCGGACGGGCGCTGGATGTGTCTGCCTCTGTTGCTTTTCGGTAGGGCATGGCACGATCTCGTCGGGGACCACAAGTTACTGACGGTAAATCAGATTCTGTTTTCCGCTCGGAGGGGGAGCTCGTGTACCGACGCCACTGTGCCGCTGCCGCGATCACGCTGGTCTGCGCGCTGGCCGTACTGGCTGCGCCGGTCCAGGCGTTCGCCGCTCCCGCGCCTCCGGGAACGCCCTTCCCGGCACAGCCCGGTCCGCCCGCTCCGCCCGCGAAGAAGAGCCTCGAAGAGGTGCGCCAGGAGATCGACGGCCTCTACCGGGCGGCCGGGGCGGCGACGGACGCGTACAACCTCGCCGAGGAACGGGCCAAGAAGCAGTCGGGCGAGATCGTCAAGCTGGCCCAGGCGATCGTCGCCGGCCAGGCGAAGATCGCCGAGCTGAAGCAGCGGGCCGGCGCCCAGGCCCGCGAGGAGTACCGCAACGCGGGCCTGCCGCCGGGCGCCCGGCTGATGCTCAGCGGCGACCCCCGGCTCTTCCTCGACGGCCTCAGCCGGGCCCAGCAGGGCCAGAAGGCCGCCAAGGGGCTGCTCGGCGAACTGAACAGGACCCAGGAGGACCTGGAGACCTACACCCAGGACGCCAGCATCAACTGGACCAAGCTGGAAGCCAACCGCGTCAAGCAGGCCAAGGCCAAGAAGAAGATCAACGAGCAGATCGCGGCGGCCAAGAAGCTGGAGGACCAGCTGGAGAAGAAGGAGCGCGCCCGCCTCCTCCAGCTGGAGCAGGAACAGGAGTACCAGGCCCAGACCGCCTGGCTCGGCTCCGGCATCCTCAAGGAGATCAGCCAGGAGGCCAGCCCGGCCGGCAAGAAGGCGGTGGCCTTCGCGACCGCGCAGATCGGCAAGCCGTACGTATGGGGCGCCGAGGGCCCCAAGTCGTACGACTGCTCCGGACTGACCTCGCAGGCCTGGGCGGCGGCCGGCCGGCCCATCCCCCGCACCTCGCAGGAGCAGTGGCGGCTGCTGCCGCACATCGCCATCCGGGACATGCGCCCCGGCGACCTGATCATCTACCACCGCGACGCCACGCACGTCGGCATGTACATCGGCGACGGCGCGATCGTGCACGCCCCGCGTCCCGGCCGCAATGTCACGGTCGCGGGGGCGGGCTCGATGGAGATCCTGGGAGTCGTCCGCCCGGACAAGTGAGAGGGGCGTTTCCCGCGGCCTTCCGGAACGGGGTTTCCCGCGCCCTTCCGGGACGGGGTTTCCCGCGCCCTTCCGGGACGGGGGCTTACCCGCACCCTCCCGGGACGGGGGCTTACCCGCACCCTCCCGGGACGCGCGTTTCCCGCGCCCTTCCGGGGCCGCCGAAGGGGAGGCCCGTTCCCGGCCTCTTCCCACGTGAGCGGCGCCACTGCGGTTCAACCGGTCGGCGTGACCTTTGTCATGCCCTCATGGACACGCCGGGGCGGGCCCATCGCGCCGGATCCGTGACCTGACGCGGCTTATGGCTCCGCATATGCCAACGGCCGAGTGCCGTACGCCATTCCGTTCCCGCATCCGGTACCGCTATCGTCCCCGTCTGGCGGGTCGTCGATCGTCGTCCCGCCGCGCCCTCGGGGGGAGGGAAGGAAACCTTTACCGATGCCCGTACCCGTACCGCAGCAACGTTCCGCGTCCGCTGCGGAGCCCGGCAATGGCACCGACCTCACCCTCCTGGTGATCGAGGACGACCCGTCGGGCACCATCACCGTCCCGGAACTCTCGGCGGCGGCCGGCGCCCGCGTCCGCATCCGGGCCGCCCGCAATCTGACCGAGGCGGGCCGGCTCCTCACCGACGACGTGGACTGCATCCTGCTGGACCTGGCCCTGCCGGCCGGCAGCGAGACCCGCGCGGCCGCCGCGACCGCCGCGCCCGCCGGGGCCGACGGGGCCGACGAAGGGGCGGACCGGCTCGCGACCCTCAAGCACGTCCTGCGGATCGCGCCCCGGCACGCCGTCCTCGCGCTCACGGCCGAGGACGACGCCGAACTGGCCGCCGAGGCGGTCCGGGTCGGCGCGCAGGACTACCTCTTCCGCGGCGAACTCGACGGCCGGCTGCTCAGCCGCGCCATCCGCTACGCCGTGGAACGCAAACGCGCCGACGCGGCCCACCACCAGCTCACCGAGTCCCGGCTGCGCGCCCAGGAGAACGCCCGCCTGGAACGCGGGCTGCTGCCCACCCCGCTGCTGGACGGCTCGGACCTGCGCTTCGCGGCCCGCTACCGCCCCGGCCGCTCCCGGGCCCTGCTGGGCGGCGACTTCTACGACACGGTCCGCACCCCCGACGGCACGGTGCACGCGATGATCGGCGACGTGTGCGGCCACGGCCCCGACGAGGCGGCACTCGGCGTAGAACTAAGGATCGCCTGGCGGGCCCTCATCCTGGCGGGGCTGTGCGGCGACGAACTGCTCTCCACCCTCCAGCAGGTCCTGGAGCACGAACGGGAGAGCGAGGAGATCTTCGCGACGCTCTGCACGGTGGACATCGCCCCGGACGGACGGCGCGCGGGCCTGTGCCTGGCGGGCCACCCCGCCCCGCTGATCGCCCGCCGGGGCCGGGCGGCGCGGCTGCTCCCGTACGAGGACGGCGGCCCGGCGCTCGGACTGCTGCCGAGGGCGCGGTGGCCGCGCCGGCAGGTGGAGCTGGGCGGCTCGTGGAGCCTGATGATGTACACCGACGGGCTGATCGAGGGCCGGGTCGGCAGCGGAACGCAGCGGCTGGGCCAGGACGGCATGGTCGCGATGATCAACCGCCAGCTGGCCGAGGGCCTGACCGGCGAGGACCTGCTGGAGGCGGCCGTCACCCACGTCCGGGAGCTGAACGGCGGCGAGCTGACCGACGACGTCGCCGTCCTGCTGCTCGACCGGGGCGGCGAGACCGCCCGCCACCGGCCGCAGGGCTCGGGGCCGGGATCGGGACCGGGCCGGAGCATTCCGCGCCCGCGGCCCGGGGAGGCGTCGGCGGCGGCCGTTCAGCGACCGCCGCTGTAGGAGTTGGAGGGGTTGGAGGAGCTGGGGGAGCTGTAGGGCCCGACACCGGCCGTCAGTGGTCGGCGGTCGATATCGGCGGTCGGTGATCGGTAGTCGACACCGGCCGTCGGTGGTCGGCGGCCGCTGGTCGACACCGGTGGTCGGCCGTCGGTGGTCAGCGGCCGCCGTTGTAGGGCCCGTACGGTCCGTCGCTGCTGGAACCGCCGCGCCGGCCGCCGCGGCCGCCGCCCGAGACGGCCCTGAGCGCGGGCCGTACGTCGACGAAGAAGACGATGGTCGCGACGAGCCCGGCGATTTCGAGCACCATCTGGAGGCCGCCCAGGGGCACCAGGTTCACCACGACCGCGATGCCGAGGATGATCAGCCAGAAGGACTTCTTCTGCTTGTCCGCGGCGCGGTAGGCGTCCTCGCGGGCGATCGCGGCCATGATGAGCGCGACGGCGGCGAGAACCAGCATGGCCAGGGAGAGCAGCCCGAGGAATGTGGTGAAGCCTTCGAGCAACATGATGTGCACCGCCTAGTCAGTGGATGAGCGATCGCGGCCACGGTACCGGGACAACGGCCGGGCACCCCTGAAAAGTGCCCGCCCGCCGCCCCGGCACACCTGCCCGGGGCACGGCACGGCTGCTCGCCGACGGCTACTTGGCGGGCGGGGTGGTCTTCTTCGCGGCGGGCTTGCGCGCCGGAGCCTTCTTGGCGGCCGCGGGCTTGTCCTCCGCCTTGGCCGTCTTCGCCGCGGGGGCCCGCTTGGCGGGGGCGGGCTTGGCGGCGGGGGCGGTCTTCACGGCAGCGGCAGCGGGGGCGGGCTTGGCCGGCCGGGCCTCGGCGGCCGCCGGCGACCCGGCACTCGGACGGGCCTCCTTGCGCGGCTCGACGACCGCGATCTCGACGACCTCCTCGGCGGGCTCGCCGCGCCAGGTGCGGACGGTCTGCTCGCCGTGCTCGGCGACCTTCTCGTACGTCTCCCGGGCCCGGACGGCGTACTCGGCGGCCACGCCGACCCCGCGCAGGGCCAGATCCTGGGCGCTCTCGCCGAGCTTCTTCAGATCGGTGTCGAAGGCGCCGATCAGGTCCGTGACCCGGGCCTGGAGGGTGGCCTGCGCCTCCTTGGCCTGCCCGGTCACCTTCTCCTGCACGGCCTTGGGGTCGGTGTTGCGTACCGCCTCGATCCGCTCGGGCGCCTCGGCCCGCAGCTGCTCCAGCAGGGCCGGGACCTTCCGGGCCTGCTGCACGGCGAGATCGGCCGTACCGGCGGCGAAGTAGAGGGGAGTCGGGTCGGTGAGGGTCTTGCGCAGGTCATCGGTGATGGCCATGACTGTGGTCCTCCCGGATCATCAGCTCGGTCTGAGGGTGGTGGATCTATGAGGCGCGGTGCGGAGGTTCCGCCGACGGCCCGTCGGCGTCCGTCGGTTCCCGGCCCGCATCAGCTGTATCGGCAGCACGGCCGTCGACACTGAGGGGCCCGTCCGCGCGCCCCTCCTTGCCCGGGGCCCCGTCGACGGGCTCGTCCTCGAACCCGTTCTCCTTGCGGAAGGAGGCGTAGATCTGGAGCAGCACGCTCTTCTGCCGCTCGTTGATCGACGGATCGGCCAGAATCACCGCCCGCGTCTCCGACTCCTCCCGCTCCCGCTCGTCCAGGATCCCGGCCCGTACGTACAGCGTCTCGGCCGAGATCCGCAGCGCCTTCGCGACCTGCTGCAGCACCTCGGCGCTGGGCTTGCGCAGCCCGCGCTCGATCTGGCTGAGGTAGGGATTCGACACCCCGGCGGCATCCGCGAGCTGCCGCAGCGACAACTGCGCACTGCGGCGCTGCTCGCGCAGGTAGTCGCCGAGATTGCCGACGTTGAGTGAGGCCATGTTCCGATACTGGACCCCTCGCGCTAACTTTTGCAAGCAGGCGCTTGCAAAAGTGTGCCGGACCACTCGGAGTGACTTGACCCGCAGGACGGGACCGGCGGAGGCGAACTCGCCGAGGTCGAGAGCGGCGTCGCGTCCGCCCGTGCGGGACGCCGGGCCCCGCTCCCACCCCGGGCGGCAGCGGCGCGAGGTCCCGGGACACCCTTCCGTCCCAGATGTGATTCACGTCACTGCTGGTGGCTCGGTGCAGCACCCGACCCCGTTCCGCCGTCATGGGGGCAGTGATCGGGACGGGACGAGGAGAGGAGGTCGGCGGGTGAGGTTTCGCAGGAGCGGTCCGGGCAACGGATTCACGGAGTTCGTCGCACATCGGTCGGGAGCGTTGTTCCGCACCGCGTATGCGCTGACCGGTGACGTGCACGTGGCCGAGGATCTGGTGCAGGAGGCGCTGGAGCGGGCGTGCCGACACTGGCGGAAGGTCGAGGTGGCGGACTCGCCGGAGGCGTACGTGCGCAAAGTGCTGGTCAACCTGGCCAACGACCGCTGGCGGCGGCTGTCGCGCCTGGGCGAGCGCCCCGGGCTGTCGGGGGTGCCCGAGACGGCCGACCCCCGGGACCGGTTCGGGCAGGCGGATCTGCGCGCGGAACTGATCGAGGCACTGCTCGGGCTGCCGATGGGCATGCGCAGCGTGGTGGTCCTGTACTACCTGCACGATCTGGACGCCCAACAGGTCGCCGGCGTCCTGGACATCTCTTCGAGTGCGGTGAGGTCCCAGCTCGCCCGCGGCCTGGCCAAGCTGCGCGATTCCGTATCGGGCGCCCAGGCGCCGCACACCCCGTCGACCGCTTTCGGAGGTACGAAGTGAGGAACACGTCGTCCGGACCCGCCCCGTTCGAGCCGAGCCTCGAAGCCGAGCTGCGTGCCGCGGTGGCCTCCTTCGCCGACGGGCCGACGGCGCCGGTCGTCGACGCGGCCGCGATCGAGCGAGCCGTCAGCCGCAGCCGCACCCGCCGGGCGCTCCTCGGCACCGCTGCGGCGTGCTGCGTGCTGGCGTGCGCCACGGTGGGGTTCTTCGCGCTGAAGCCCGTGCCGCCCGCGCCCGGCGCCTCCCCGACCCTGTCCTCACCGGCGAACGGGGCGTGCAGCCCGCTCGCCACCGGCACCCCCAAGAGCGGAAGCGCCGATGCGACTCCGACACAGGAGCAGGAGCAGACCGCGGAAGCGAACATCGCGCTGCCGGACCTGGCCGGCATGCCGGTCGAACAGGCCGGAAGCCTGCTGCGCAGACTCGGACTGAGCTGCACGATCATGCGGCACACGGACTGGAACGCTCCCGCCGGGCAGGTGATCAGCAGTGACCCCCGGGGCGGCGCAGCACCGGTGGCACCGGGCTCGTCCGTCCTCCTGCTGGTCTCGACGGGCAAACCCGGCAGAAGCTGAGCGACCGGGCCCTTCGGCCCGCGCATGCCTCAGCGCCCGGCACCGTGCCGACCGCTTTCAAGGACGCCGACAGGCCCAATGGAGGTCCGATGGAAATGACTTCCTGTCGCTGCGAGTCACACGGGTTCCCGTGGTCCCCAGCCGGTGCGGTCTCCGGCGTCTGCCGTCGCATTTCAGCTTTCGCCGTATCGGCTGTGCCGTGCGGGGCGGGTGCGTAGGATCCCCGGCATGGCGCTGCGACCCGTCCTGGTGAACATGAAGGCATGTGACGACTCGGCTGTCGGACGGTTCTGGGCGGAAGCGCTCGGCTGGAGCGTCAGCGGCGAGGGATCGGGCGCGACCGCCGCCAAACCCGCCGGCTTCGACTGGCTGGATCCGGTCGGCGTGTGCATCGACGTCGTCGCCGTCCCGGAGGCCAAGACGGCGACGAAGAATCGTGTGCACGTCGATCTCGCCACCAGTTCAGCGGCCCACCAGGCGGAGTGGGTCGCGCGTCTCAAGGCGCTCGGTGCGACGCCCGCCGACGTCGGCCAGGGGGACGTGCCGTGGACGGTCCTCGCCGATCCGGAGGGCAACGAGTTCTGCGTACTGGAGCCCCGGGAGACGTACCGCGACACCGGGCCGATCGCCCGGGTGGTGGTCGACTGCGCGGATCCGCGGGCCATGGCGCGGTTCTGGGACGAGGCGGTGGACTGGGACCTGTACGAGGTGACGGACGACCATGCGGTGTGGCGGTCGGCCGCGGGCGTGGGTCCGTATCTGGAGTTCCGCCGCTCGCCCGACGTGAAGACCGTGCCGGACCGCGTTCATCTCGACGTGGTGCCGGAGCCCGGTGACGACAAGGAGGCGGAGGTCGCCCGGCTGCGGGCCATCGGCGCCGCCGATCTCGATGTCGGCCAGGGCGATGTCCCGTGGACGTGTCTCATGGACCCGGAGGGACACGAGTTCTGCGTCCTCGCCCGTTCGTCCTGACACGGAGTGTTGGCCCCGCAAGGGCTTGGTACGGGTGCGCCGTTCCCCCCGCCCCTATACTCGGGCGCGTTCCGGAGAGGGAGGTCGAGACGGTGAAGCTTGCCGAGGCACTGGCCGAGCGGGCGGAGGCGACGCGCCGTGTGGAGCAGTTGCGCGCCCGCGTCGTCAGCAGCGCGCGGTACCAGGAGGGCGAGACCCCCGCCGAGGACGCCACCCAACTCCTGGCCGAGGCCGGTGAGGTGCTGAACACGCTGGAGACGCTGATCCGGCGGATCAACCGCACCAACGCCACCGTGGAGCTCGAATCCGGCGGCACGCTCACCGACGCCCTCGCCCGTCGGGACGTCCTGCGGCTGCGCCACTCCGTCGTCACCGCGGCGGCGGACGCGGCGGCGGGCGGCGGCGACCGGGGATACGGCCGGCAGCTCCGGTCGGAGCTGATGATGCTGGCCGCGCTTCCGGTCGCGGAACTGCGCGGTCAGGCCGACGTCCTCGCGCGGGAGATCCGCGACGTCGACGTGCGGATCCAGCGCACGAACTGGGAGGTGGACCTGCTGGACTGAGAGGTCCGGCGGACGGGAACGATGTGGAGCAGGTAGCCACTCCGGAGGCGTGCACACACCGAGGGCCGGCGGTTTCCGGCCCCTTTCTGGCGCGTGAAGAGCAACGCAGGGGTTCGACTCCCCAGTCAACAACGCAGCTCAGCACGGCGTACAGGTAAAGGTGCACAGCGCACAGCACATCACCACGTGCAGATCCGAAGCGGCGAGGGCGGGTTCGGGGCTTTCCACATCGCACCACGACGCACCACCCGGGCAGCGGCGGTCCTGCTCGTACGAGGCCGGATCGACCGGCAACTCCGGAAAATCACCGCCCTCGACCCGTACGACGAACGCCTCAAGGTATTCCGGCTGCTCATCGCGGTGCCGACCGTCGCCGACCGGCACCGGCGGGAACGCTTTGCGCCGACGACTGCGGCCACGCATGGCACCGGCTCCCGGCGCCCCCCGCCGGAACCCGCGTCGTCGTCGCAACACTGCCTGATCACAGGCGTCTCCCCGATCCGCGCCCTCAGGGAGCCGTCCCCAGAACGCAGTTGAACACATGGGATGTATGGGATGCATGGGAAAGATTGAACGCATGCCGCGTTGTCGGTGGCGCCTGCCAGGCTGTCCTTCGTGGACGAACTCGTGGAGCGTGTCGACGATCAGGACCGGGCGACGGGGGAGGTCGTCAGCCGTAGCCGGGCCGTTCGCGAAGGATGGCTGCACCGGGTCGCCGTGACGGTCTGCCGCGATACGCGCGGCCGGGTCCTCGTGCACCGGCGGGCGGAGCATCTGTCCCGCTTCCCCGGGCGCTACGAGGCCGTCATCGGCGGTGCCGTGACGGTGGGCGAGACCTACGAGCAGGCCGCCGCGCGGGAGATCGCGGAGGAACTCGGCGTACGGGCGCGGCCCCGCCCCCTGTTCACCTTCCTCAACCGGGGCGGCCTGAGCCCCCATTGGCTCGGCGTGCACGAGGCCGTCGTACCGGACGCCGTGACCATCGCCCCCGAGGAGATCGCCTGGCACGGCCGGCTGACCGTTCCGGAGCTGCGATCGGCCCTGGCGGAGTGGCCGTTCACTCCCGACAGCCAGGAGGTGTTCGGTCGGTACCTCGCGTTCGTGGCCGAGGAGTCCTGAGGGGAGGCCGGGCGCCCCGGCGTCTCCCAGGGCACCGCTCTCGTCCGCGGTGGCGCATAGGTCCGCAGAGGTCCGTTCCCCTCCGGTCGCCGACCGGTTCTCGTAGGATGCCGGGCCATGACTTCCGTATCGGCCCTCGCCATGCCGGGCCAGATCTGGTCCGTGGCGGTACAGGATCCGTCCGGCCCGCTGTACGTGACCGGTTGCGGGGGGAATCCTCTGGAGACGGTCGTGACGATGGTCCATGTCACGGGATCGGTGACGTGGCAGCGGTCGTACCCCGGCACCGGACGGCCCCGGTCCCGCTTGTCCGCGGACGGGACGCTCTGGGTCGCGTGCCCGGAGGGCACAGGGCGGGTTCTGGAGGGCGTACTCCCCGACGGATCCACTCACCGGACCGTTGTCCCGGAGTGCCAGGCCGGCGAGGAGATCGGCGCGTTCGTGCTGCTGGACGACGGTTTCTGTATCGCGTGGGCCGGTACTTTGCCCATGCTGCGGAGGATGCAGGGCATCGCGTCCGAGCCGCCGCCGCCTCGCGTCGCGCGGTACACACGGGACGGGCAGTGCCTGTGGTCGACGCCGATCGCGCTCGGCCCGGTCTCGCATCCGGGTGTCAAAGGCATGAGCGAGGAAAGTGGCTGGGAGATACGTCCGTTGCGGCCCTGGGTTCCGGAAGAGATCGATGTCGATCGCCAGGAACCACTGATGGTCTCGGGGGACAGGGTCGCGGCCAGTTACACCGACGCACGTGGCGGGCTCGGGAGGACCTTCCTCCTGGACCTGGCCAGTGGGACGATCGTCTCGGCCACCGCGCCCGCCCCTACGGGCCGGAAGGCGATCGCCGGTCCGGGCGCGTTCCTGATCGGGTCCCAGGGATACGGGGAGTTCATCACGCGCCGCTACGACCGGAGCGGCAGCGAAACGGACCGGTGGGCCAGCCACGGCGCGATGGTCGTCAACGACTGGGGGACCGTATGCGGCCCCGAACTGGAGAATCGCCTGCCGTCCACATCGCGTTTCCGGCGACTCGCCCCGGACTCAACGCTCGTGGACGGGCCCCGGCTGACGGGCTACTACACGTCCTCTCCGGCGATGGACAGGGCGGGCACCACGGTGTTCTGGCGCGACGGCGCGCTGATTGCCGTCGGTGCGGACCTGACTTCGCACGAGTTGTATGCCCGGAACGACGACAGGAACATCATGGGCCGCACCCTGCTCCTGGACGACGGCCTCGTCGTCGTCCCGCTGGACAGTGAGGTGGTCGTGTTTCGAACCCCTCTGGGCCCCTTGGCCGAAGGCCCCTGGCCGTGCGGCGACGCGAACCTTCAGGGCAATCCCGTGGTCCGCTGACGCGGGTGGGCGCGGACAAGGACACGGTCCGCGACGTGATCCACCGGTTCAACGAGATCGGCCTGGTCTGCCTGGACCGAGCAGCACCAGACTCTCGTGCCTCACGAAATGGTGAACATCTGCTGTCCCTTCTCGTCTCGCGAACGAGGCGCCTCCCGGCCCGTTCGCGTTCAGCCCGCCGCCCCCATCAACGCGACGACATACGCGTTCAGCCGCTCCCCCGCCACCCGTTCCGTCAGTTCCGGGCGCCCCGCCTCCCGCCACACCCGGGAGACGATTCCCACCTCTTCGGACGCGGCGAGTGCGTCCCGGAGCTGCCAGTAGCGGCGCTGGGCCGGGGTCGGGGCGAGGGTTCCGCCGGCTGCCTCGTACGCGTCGGGGAAGCGGAGGCCCCAGGTGGGGCCGTGGAGGAGGGCGAGGACGGTGGAGCAGTGGGCGACGTCGAGGTCGGAGGGGCCCCAGGAGGCGCCGGCCCAGTCGATGATGCCGGTGATGCGGGCGGAGGGGGTGAGGGCGGTGGAGCTGTCGAAGAGGATGTTGCCGGGCTGGAAGTCCCGGTGCAGGAAGCGCCCTTGGTACGGGGGCCGGGGTGTCCGGATCGCGTCGGCGGCGGCGGACCAGACCGCGCGGTCGGCGTGGTCCGGGACCACGGCCGTGTCGGGGGTCGAGAGGGTGACGTACTCCGGGGGCCGTTCGGCGGGGCGCAGCGCGTGGACGGCCGCGAGGTGGCGGGCCAGGAGGGGGAGGCGGGTCGGGATGCCCGCGTCGTCGAGGACCGTGCGGCCCTCCAGGCGGGTCATCAGCAGGGACGGGTGCGCGCAGTACGCGGCCGTGGGGTCGGCGGCGACCAGGGCGGGGGCGGGTACGCCGGTTCCCGGGAGCAGGGTCAGGGCGGCGGCCTCCCTGTTCAGGGCGGACTCGGCGTCGCGGAGGTAGAACGGGTCGACGTAACTCCGCAGGACCAGGTCCCGGGTGCCGCCGTCCCGTGCGGTGATCGTCAGTCTCCGTACGTCGGCGGTGACCCCGCCGTGCAACGGCTCGGCCCGGACCACCTGTTCGCCCGCTTCGAGGTGGCGGCTCACCCAGGCCAGGGTCTGCGGGCGGAGGGGCGCGGTCGCGTCGTGACTCGTCACCGGGGAAGCTCATCATCCGGACGGGGGCCGGGGCGAGGGATTTCCGCGGAGCCCGGAGGGTGGAGCGGCGGGGCGGCGGGGCGGCGGGACCGTGGGACGGCCGGAGCGTGGATCCGTAGCGGGTTGACCTTCCCCTTGGGGCAGCCCACAGCATCGGTGGTGCCGGGCGGCGTGCCCGGTACGAGGAAGGACGGGCATGGAGCTGCTGACGATCGGGGCGTTCGCGAAGGCGTCCCGGCTCTCGCCGAAGGCCTTGCGCCTCTACGACGAACTCGGCCTGCTGCCCCCGGCCCGCGTCCACCCGGTGACGGGCTACCGGCTCTACGCACCGGAACAGCTGGACGCGGCACGGCTCGTCGCCTGGCTGCGGCGGCTGGGGATGCCCCTGGCCCTGATCCGGCACGTACGGACCCTGGACGCCGAAGAGGCGGCCCGGGAGGTCCGCGCGTACTGGGCCCGGGTCGAGGCCGACACCGCCGCACGGCGGGATCTGGCCACCTTCCTCGTCGACCATCTGTCCGGGAAGGAACCCGCCATGTCCTCGACCACCGCACCCCTGGGAATCCGCTGCGCCGCCCTGTCCGACCGGGGCCTGATCCGCGAGAGCAACCAGGACACCGCGTACGCCGGGAACCGGCTGCTCGCCGTCGCCGACGGCTGGGGCGACCGGGGAGCCCCGGCCGGGGCGGCCGCCGTCGACGCGCTCAAGCACCTCGAAGCCGAAGGCATCCCGGCCGGCGGACTCCTCAACGCCCTGGAAGACGTCATCGAGGAGGCCCGCCGGGCCGTCCACGACGCCACCGGTACGGGTACGTCCCCCACCGGTACCAGTACCGGTACCTCCCCCACCGGATCCGGCACCACGCTCACGGCGATGCTCTGGACCGGCTCGCAACTGGGTCTCGTCCACATCGGCGACTCACGCGTCTACCTTCTGCGCGACGGGAGCCTCTCCCAGATCACCCATGACCACACCATGGTCCAGTCGATGGTCGACGAGGGCCGGCTCACCCCGGAGGAGGCCGCCTCCCACCCCCAGCGCTCCCTCCTGGTCCGGGCCCTGGGCGCGGAGACCGGCTCCTCCCCCGATCTGCGCCTCCACGACGCCCGGAGCGGCGACCGCTACCTCCTCTGCTCCGACGGCCTCTCCACCGTCGTCCCCGCCCCCGACCTCCACCGCGTCCTCAGCACGTCCACCACCCCCGACGAGGCCGTCCACGCCCTCATCGCCCTCGCCAACGGCTCGGGCGGCCCCGACAACATCAGCTGTGTGGTGGCCGATGTCGTGGAGGCCGACCGGTAGTGCCCACGGCGGTCCGCGATCAGGACGCCGGGCCGAACACGTCCTCGGAGGTGGTGGCGGTCACGGCACGCGTCAGCCACTGCCTCAGGCGGTGGGAGTCTGTGCAGGTGGCGATCCGCTGCCGGTGCTCCTCGCTGAGCGGGATCCCACGGGTGTCGAGGATGAGAAGGAGGCTGCCGGCCTGCCCCTCAGCCTGCCCCTGGGCGCGCCCTTGAGCGCGCCCCTCGTCGCGAATTTCCTCGGACATGAAGGACTTGTAGAAAGAAGTGTCCACGGCCACCAGGTTCCTCCACTGTTGTGCGGCCGGGCGGGTCCCCAGGCCTTGTGCGGTGAGTTCGACGATGGGGTCGGTGAGGGTTTCGGGTGTGTCCCGCAGCGCGGCGGAGAGCGTTTTCAGTATGGCACCGACGTCCGGATGATCGGCGTGGGTGATGGCGGCGAGCGTGGCGAGGGCGAGGTCCTTGCGGGCCTCGGCCACGTCCCTGATCACCGGCATGTTGTGGGGTCCGGCGACGAGGGGGCGGAGGATCAGGGTCGGCCACTGGGTGAAGCCGATGGTGACCGGGCTGGCGGCCCACTGCGCGGTGGCGTGGTCCTGGCAGACGACCAGGAGGAGGACGGGCAGGGCCCCGTAGCGGTTGTGGAGATAGCTGACGTAGTAGGGCCAGCTGGTGGTTTTGCGCGGGTCCTTCTTGCCCTGCGCCTCGACGGCGAGGAGGAAGGGGCCGTCGCGCTCGGTCTCGATGCGCAGGAGGGTGTCGACGCGTCGTTCGACCGGGCTGTTCTCGGTGAGGTCGGTCGGCAGGACCGTGGCGGACGTGGGCGGTGGGATGTCGATCCCGAGGACTTCGGAGACGCCGGAGAAGAGGCCCGGGTACTCCTGGAAGATCCGGTGCATCGCTTCGTGGGGTGAGCTGACCATGGGGGTCCGTTCCGGGAGGGGATGTCGCCGTCAGACGGCGGTCGCGTGCGGGTCCGGGGACGAGGGGGTACGGCATGTACGGCAGTGGCCCGGTTCCCCGGCCCGGAACGCGCGGTCGCAGCCGTCGCAGTTCTGGAGGGGAGTGACGAGCACCCTGCGGTGCGGTGGCGGCGCGAGATCCGCGCTGCCGGGGAGAGGCGGTGGCAGCAGCGCGGTGATGCGGCTGCGGACGAACTTCGACGTGGTGACGACACCGTGCGCGAGTGATGCAGGTCAGGACGGGGCGGGGTTGGGTTTCCCGGTGGAACCGGTGGAACCGGTGGAACCGGTCAGCGTACGAGGTCGAGTTCCGCCCAGATCGTCTTGCGCGGCACCGGCCCCCGGACCACGCCCCACCGGTCCGCCAGCGCCTCGACGATGAGCAGCCCACGCCCGCGTTCCGCCAGCGGATCGGGAACAGCCGTGACAGGCAGGCTGTCGCCCCGCGTATCGGTCACCTCGATCCGCAGCCGCGCCTCCGCGACCAACGCCAGGCGCAGTTGGAAGTCCCGCCCCGACACCCGGCCGTGAAGCGCCGCGTTGGCGGCCAGTTCCGCGACCACGTGCGCGGCCGTCGCGGAGGGCAGCCCCCACAGGTCGAGATGGGCCACGGCCAGAAGCCTGGCGAGGCGGGCCCCGCGTCGGGTCGGGGAGAGCAGCACGGTGAACGTGCGCTCGGCGGTGGTCTGTTGAAGCGTGACGGTTTGTTGGTTCACATCACACAGCGTGGCCGCCGCCGCATACCGTGCCCAGTGACACAGCCCTTGCGTACGGTGATTGTCCCGGGCTTGTCCAGCGCTGTCCCGGCTGTCCGGAGTGACCTGCGGGGAACGGACGCGGTTGAGGAACACCAGCACACGCGCGGTCGGGAATGGGGCACGGATGAGTGTGAACGGGGCGGGTACGGAGCAGGTCAACGGCGGTGCGGACGAGCCCGGCTGGGACGTCGACCCCGACGACGAGTCGGGCGTCGCGGTCGTCGCCGCCGTCGGCCGCCAGATCAAGGCCTGGCGGGAGGCGGCCGGGCTCCGCGCCGGCGAGTTCGGAGCGCTGATCGGGTACGGGGAGGACCTGGTCTACAAGGTCGAGGGCGGGCGCAGGATCCCCCGGCCGGAGTTCCTGGACAAGGTGGACGAGATCTGCGGGGCGGGCGGCAAGATCGCGGCGATGAAGGCGGATGTCGCGCGGGTTCGGTACCCGAAGAAGGTCCGGGATCTGGCAAGTGTGGAGGCCAAGGCTGTTGAGATCGCGGCCTATGTGGCGCACGGACTGCACGGGCTCTTACAGACCCCTGGGCACGCGCGGGCACTGTTCGAGGCCCGGCAGCCGCCGTACACACAGGACGAAGTGGAGCGCATGGTCGCCGCGCGCATGGCCCGGCAGTCGATCTACGAACAATCACCCGCACCCGCGCTCAGCTTCGTCCAGGAGGAATCGGCACTCCTGCGCCCCATCGGCGGCAGGGAGGAGTGGCGGAGGCAGCTCGAACGACTGCTGGAGATCGGGCAGCTGCGCCACGTAACCCTCCAGGTAATGCCCACGCATCGCGAGGCGCACCCGGGGATGGACGGTGACATCGACGTGCTGAAATTCAACGACGGTACGGCGGTGGGCCGTTCCCCCGGGGCCTTCAACGGCCGACGGGTGACCGATGCCAGGCAGCTCCGTATCCTGGAACTGCGGTGGAGCGCCATCCGGGCCGAGGCTCACACACCCCGAGCGAGCCGGGCCCTCATCGAGCGAATTCTGGGAGAGACATGATCCGCAGGACGTCCGCGCAGGACGTTTCCGAGTTGGCCTGGTTCAAGAGCAGCTACAGCAGCAACGGAAACGAAGGCGACTGCGTCGAGGTCGCCGCCGCCCCCGGCGCGGTGCACGTTCGGGACTCCAAGGACGTGCCGGGACCACGGCTCGCCTTCGGCGAGACCGCCTGGGCCGGGTTCGTGTCGTACGCCGCCGGACACTGAGCCCGTAGGCGACCCGTCCCCGGGCGGGGAAAGTCGTTGGAATCCCGCCCGGCCGCCCGTCAGACTCCCCGCGTGACGATTCACGAGAACGAGATCCCGGTCGACGAGGCGCTGGTGCGTGCGCTGCTGGAGGCGCAGCGGCCGGAGTGGGCGGGGTTGCCGCTGTCGCGGGCGGGGGCGGGGACGGACAACACCATGTTCCGGCTGGGGGACGAGATGCTGGTGCGGCTCCCGCGTACGGCTGAGCACGCGCCGTCGCTGGTGAAGGAGCGGGAGTGGCTGCCGCGGCTGGGGCCGGCCCTGTCGTGGCCGATTCCGGAGCCGGTTCATGCGGGGGTGCCCACGCAGGACTTTCCGCTGGTCTGGTCGGTGTACCGGTGGATCGAGGGGGATCCGGTCGGGCCGGAGACGGTACGGGACTGGGGGGCCTTCGGGGCCGATCTGGCGTCGTTCGTAGGCGAGTTGCACGGAGTCGGGCTCATGGGGGCGACGCGTGGGGACGGGCTCCGCTGGTACCGAGGGGGGCGGCCGGGCGAGTGCGACGCGTATGTCCGGCCGGCGTTCGAGGCGTGCCGGCCGCTCGTGGGGGACGAGCTGGATGTGGACGCTCTGGAGGGGATGTGGCGGGACGGGCTCGCGCTGCCCGATTCCGGAGCGGGGCCCGTGTGGCTGCACGGCGACCTCAAGGCGACCAATCTCCTGGTCCGGGACGGGCGGTTCCACGCGGTCATCGACTTCGGCGGGCTGTCGATCGGGCTTCCGGACGCCGAGCACGCCGCCGTGTGGGATCTGCCGCCGCAGGCCCGTCAGGCGTACTGGGACGCGCTGGACCTCGACGAGGCGACCTGGACCCGCGCCCGCGCCTGGGCTGTCGCGGTGGCCGTCCTCGGGATCCCGTACTACTGGACGACGTATCCGGCCTTCGTCACCGAGTGCCGGGCGCGCCTGCGCGCCGTCCTCGAAGCGCCCCGTTCCCTCCGCTGAGCGGCCGGCCGCACGGGGCGGGCGGGGGCACCCGAGGGCATCGACCGGACGTCCACGCCCCCTCCGCGACAGCGGGCGCGCTCCGGGGCGCGCCGGTCACGAAGGACCAGGTCACGGCGGCAGGACGCCCGGCCGTGTTACGGGATGCCCCGTGTCCGTGAAACGCCCTCTCCCGGCCGTCTAACCTGGCCGGATGATCGACGCCGAGGACATCCGGCCCGGCGACGTGCTCTCCGTCGCCTGCCCCTTCACCCCCGCCGACGTCGTGCGCGGGGCCGCGTCCGACAGGGATCACCTAGCGGTGCGGTGGCCCTGGTGGGAGATCGACGAGAGCCGGACGTACGGGCACTGGAACGGGGTCGTCGCCCTGGCGGTGGTGCGGGAGAAGGGCGGCCCCTTCCGGCCCGACGCGGAGGTGGAGATGTTCCGCACGGATCCGCCGGCCGAGGAGCTGGCGGCGGGTGACCGCTGCCGGGTCGGGATACCGCCCACCGTGGTGCACGTGACGGACGTCGAACGGCACGATCCCCCGCTGGAGACGGTCTGGCTGCCGCGCCCCACGCGGACGGTGACCGTGCTGCGGCGGGGCCTGTCGTACTGCGAATACCCCGATGGCAGCCACCTCGACGGCTCGGGCTACACCCTCCACCCCGGGGACGGCATCCCGTACGCCTTCGAGCTGGTGCTCCGCCCGTACGCCGCCCTGCTCGCGGACGACGAGGTGGCCGACGCCGCCGGGCGGGCCTGGCGGTTCAACGGGCCGTGGGACTGGACCGCCTTCGACGGCGATTCGTACGGCGCGGCCCCCGTCTGGCCGCTCACCCTGCTCGCACGGGCGGGCGCGCCCCGCTCCCCGGACGATCCGGAGGCGCGGGCCGTGGCGGCGAGCACGGCGCACGGCTCGCACGAGGAGACGGTCCGGACGTGGACGGCCCTGACGGAGGCCTCGCCCACACCGTGACGTCCGGGGCGCCGGAATGCCGTGCCTCCGAGACGCCGGAATGCCCTATCTCCGACCCGCCGGTGCGGCCGTACGCCGTACCCCCGCACCCCTGACCAACTCACCCGCGCCGCGCCACGAACACGAACTCCTTCCCCGGCCGGTCGGGGGCGTCCCGTACGTCCTCGACCTCGTAGCCCAGTTCCTCCAGCTCCGCCGCCACCTCCTCGCGCTCCCGGAAACGGAGGGTGGAGTCGGAGGTCAGCACGGTCCCGTCCGCGCCGAAGACGTACGTCCAACGGAAGCTCACCAGCGGGCCGTTGACGTCCAGAAGCTCCACCCAGCTCTCGACCGGGCCGGTCCCGGGGATGTCCGTCACCCGGTACGAGGCCGCGCGGTTCCACTGCTCCCAGGCGCGGGCGGCCGGGTCGCGGGTCTCGAAGACGAGGTGCCCGCCGGGGCGCAGGGCCGCGTGGGCGGCGGACAGGGTGGCACGCCAGACGGGCGGGCCGGCGAGGGCCTGGGCGACGTTCGCCGTCATGGTCGCCAGGTCGACGCGCAGGGGCGGCAGAGCCGTCGCGTCGCCGTCGATCCACCGGACCCGCTCGGCCCCGGGCTTGCCGCGCGCCACGTCGACGGAGGCCCGCGCGGGGTCCACGCCGACCACCTCGATCCCCCGCCCGGCCAGCAGCAGCGCGAACACCCCCGTACCGCAGCCGATGTCCAGCACCCGCCGCGCCCCGAACTCCTCCGCGATCCGCACATACGCGTCGAGGTCCCCACGGTCGGGCTCCAGCGCGTCGTACACGGCCGCCAGACGCGGATCCCCGAAACACTCGTCAGCCATGCGGCCGAGGATAGGAGCGCTGTCGGCGGCGTACGACGTCAACTGCCCCTCGGACAGCGCATTCTGCTCTCACAACAACTCTTTCGAAACAACTGTTGTACGTCTACGCTCGTCGCCCATGGCCTCCTCCGCGCCCGCGCCCGACCCCGACGTCCGCCTCGACACCGCCCGGCTCCGGGTCCTCGCCCATCCGCTGCGCCTGAACGTCCTGGCGCTGCTGCGCCTCCACGGCCCCTCCACCGCGACCCGGGTCGCCGACGCGCTGGACATCACCCCCGGCTCCGCCAGCTACCACCTCCGGCGGCTCGCGGCGGGCGGGCTCATCGCGGAGGTTCCGGAGCGGGGTGCGGGGCGCGAGCGGTGGTGGCGGGCCGTGCACCGGCAGTCGGTGCACGATCCGGCCGGGGAGCCCGGGGAGCGGCGCGCGGCCGGGCGGGCGTACGCGCAGGCGGTCGCGCTGGCCGCCGCCGAACGGCTGCGGAGGGCCGCCGACGAGGTGCCCGCCCTTCCGCCGGAGTGGTACGCGGCCGGTGTGTACGCCGACTTCGCGCTCCGGCTCGCCCCGGACGAGGTCGAACGGCTGCGCGCCGAACTCTTCGCGGTGGTCGACCGCTACCGGCGCGACCCCGCCGACGCCCCGCCCGGGACCGTCCCCGTCGCCCTCCAGATACAGGCGTTCCCCGTACCCGGCGGCGCGGGACCCGGCACGGGCGGGGCGTGACCGCCCACGGCGGGGAGGCCGCGCGGCCCCTGGACCACTGCGGAGGGCACCCCACGGCCCCCGCCGGTCGCCTCGCTCCCCCCGCTCACCGCGACGCCAACCTCCTCCGCTGGCTCGGGGCCTACACCGCATCGGTGATGGGTGACGTGGTGTATTTCCTCGCGCTGTCGTGGTCCGCGACGCGGGCCGGCGGGCCCTCGGTCGCCGGGTTCGTGATCGCGGCGGGGGCGCTGCCCCGGGCGGTGCTGATGCTCGGCGGGGGCGTGGTGGCGGACCGGTTCGGGCCGCGCCGGGTCGCCGTCGTCAGTGACGCGACGCGGTGCGCCGTGATCCTGGCGGCGGCCGCCGTCCTGCTGCTGACCTCGCCCCGCCTGTGGCTGCTGGTGCCGGTGGCGCTGCTGTTCGGCGTGGTGGACGCGGTGTTCATGCCTGCGGTCGGCGCGCTGCCGCCGCGCCTCACGGTTCCCGGACAGCTCGCCCGCGTCCAGGGGATGCGCGGGCTGGCCGTCCGGCTGAGCAACGCGGTGGGCCCGGTCCTGGCGGGGGCCGTTCTGGCGGCGGGCGGCGCGGCGGGCGCCTTCGCGGTGTCCGGGGCGCTGTTCGCCCTGTCCCTGGTCCTGCTGCTCACCGTACGGACGAAGGAGCTGCCGGAGGCACCGGAACTCGCCTCCCCAGCAAGGGAGTTGAGGGACGGGCTGCGTTACGTACGCCGGCACCGGCTCCTCGCCCCGCTGGTCACCGTGATCGGTCTGAGCGAGATGTGCTTCAGCGGGCCGGTCGCCGCCGGGCTGGTGCTGCTGGCCGACGAACGCGGGTGGGGCGCGTCCGGCATGGGCTGGATCGCGGGCGCGTTCAGCGCCGGGGCGGGTGCCGGTGCGCTGCTGCCGGCCGTCGCGCCCCGGATCCCGCGCGCCGGACTGGCCGTGTCCGGGGCCCTGTGCGTCACGGCGGTGGGCACCGTGGCCCTGGGGCACAGCCGGTCCCTGGCCGCCGCCGTGGTGTGCGGTGCGGTGGTCGGTCTGTCCAACGGGGTCACCGCGACGGTGACCGGGGCGCTGGCCCAGACGGAGACCGACCCCCGCTATCTGGGCCGGGTCACCTCCGTCACCACCCTGTGCGCGGTGGGGCTCGCCCCGGTCCTCTTCCCCGTCGTCGGCGTCACCGTGGCCGCGCGGGGAGCCGCCGCCTTCTTCACCGTCTGCGGCGCGATCTGCCTGCTCGGGGCGGTGCTCGGGGCCGCCGCCACGACTCTGCGACAGGCCGAACTCCGGTCGGCGGAGCGGCCCTTGGGCGCGAAGACGTGACCCGGAACGCCCCGCCCGTCCACCTGCTGACATCCGGGCCTAATTGCCTTGCCCGTACGCCCATGAGCCTTTCATGATCAGCGCATGGACGACACTCCGAGCATCCGGCCCGCCTCCCTGCCCGCCCTGCGTTCCCGGGCGCGTGACGCGGGCTTCACCATGTCCAGCGACGATCGCACGGGAAGTCTGCTGGCCGCCCTGGCCGCCGCCCGGCCGGGCGGGCGCATCCTCGAACTCGGTACGGGGGTGGGCGAGGGCAGCGCCTGGCTCCTGGACGGCATGGACGCCGCCGCCCGCCTCACCAGCGTCGAACTCGACGCCGCCGTCCAGGAGGTCGCCCGCCAGGAGCTGGGCGCCGACCCCCGGGCAGCCTTCGTCTCCGGCGACGGCGGCGCCTGGCTGGAGGAGTACGACGGCGCCCCGTTCGACCTCGTCTTCGCGGACACCTGGCCCGGCAAGTTCACCCACCTCGACCAGGCCCTCGGGCTGGTGGCCGTCGGCGGCACCTATCTGATCGACGACCTGGACCCCCAGCCCAACTGGCCGGACAGCCACCAGAAGTCCGTCGACGCGCTCCTCGTCGAGCTGGAGGCCCGCGACGACTTCCGGTGCGTACGGCTGGCCTGGTCGACCGGGCTGCTGATGGCCGTCCGTACGGGGTGAGGGGCCGGACGCGGACCCGTCTCCGTGTCCCCGTGTCTTCCCTGCCCCGTAACTCCCTCGACAGCGCACTCGCCGGACTGGCACGCTCCCCCCATGACCCATGGAATCGAGACCCGTCCCGCCCGGTGAGCGCCCAGGAGGAGCGCGACGCGCTCACCCCCGCACCCGACGCCCTGTACGACCAGGTGCGCCGACTGGTGCACTCGGCGCACAACGGGATCCCGCCCCGGCGCGGCTTCCCGCTCCCCCGGCAGCCCGCCTCCGGTGCGGAGCCGTTGCCGTACGACGACGTCGCGCGCGTCCTCGCGGAGGTACTGACGCCGCTGCCGCGCGACGCGGCCGAACTGGGCCGCCGCCTCACCCCGCTCGGCCTGGACCACAGCCATCTCCCCCGGCTCCGGGCGGCCGTCGCGGCCCTGCCCGTGCCGGAGGGGCCGTCCGGACGGGCGGCAGCCGCGCTGGCCCGGGAGCTGGTCCGGACCGGCACCACCGAGTCCGCCGTCGCCGTCGGGATCGCGCTGCTCGGCCGGTTCGGGGAGCCCGGGGACGTCCGGTATCTCACCGCCCTCGGGCTGTACCGGGAGTTCACCGACGGGGCGGTCCGCGCCCTCGACCGGCTGGACCGCCGCCGCGCCGCAGCCGTCTGGCTCGTCGTCCGGGCCCGCCCGGCCGAGTTGACGCCCCTTGTCCACGCCCTGTGGACAGGCGATCCCGACACCGTCCGGGAGGAACTCGGCGTGCTCTCCCCCGGACCGCGCTTCCTCCCCGCCGAGGTCGCCCGCCGCATCGCGGAGGCCGCCCCGCTCCCGGACCTGCTCGACCGGCACCCCGACGACCCCCGTCTGCTCGCCCGCGCCGCCCGGCTCCTGGTCCGGGGCGCGGCCTCCCGCGACGGCGACACCGGGCTCCTCGCCTTCCGCGACGCGCCCGCGCTGTACGAGCGGGTGGTGGCCCGTGCCGGGCTCCTGCCGCCGACGACCGAACACCGCGCCACCCTGCTCTCGCTCGCCCTCGACCTGAGCAGCGGCGCCGCCGTCCTGCTCGACTGGGCGCCGGGACGACGCACCGCCCTGCTGGACGCGCTGGACCAGGTGCTGGCGCAACCGCACTGGGCCGACGCCGCCGTTGCGGCTGTCGCCGTATCGGAGTCCGGCCCGGCGGAAGGCGGACAAGGGCTCCACAGACGTTCGGAGTCCGGCCCGGCGGACAGCGAACAAGAACTCCGCGCCCGCTGGATCCGCCGCACCGGCCGGCGTCCCTTCGCGTTCGCCGCCGCACCGCAGGCGCTCCGCATCGAAGTCGTCGCGGGCGATCCCGTGGACCGCGAACCCGTCGAGACCCGCGTCCTCGTGGACGGACGGCCCCTCGTCCCGGCGCTCTTCCCGTGGGGCCCGGCCGACGATCCCGAGGCGCTGCTGGACAACGGGGCGCTCCGGGCGGGCGGGGAGCCCCACGAGGTGCGGCTGGCGGAGGCGTACTGCACCGAGGGGTGCTGCGGGGCGCTGTACGTGACCGTGCGGCGGGACGGCGACACGGTGGTGTGGGAGAACTGGCGGCGGCCGACCACCCCGCCGCTGCCGCCGGGCGTCCCCGCCGAACCGGCCGTCCTCCGCTTCGACGCGGCGGCCTACGACGCGGAGATCGCCCGCGCCGAGGCGGACACCGCCTGGTCGTGGCCGGCCAGGACCACGGGCCGGCTGATCAGGGCGGGGCTGGTGGCGCGTCCGGACCTGCTGGGCCGGTGGGACGCGCGGCGCGGGTGGATCAGCACCGGGTTCGACGATCCGGACACCACCGTCGTGACCTTCGACCACGCGCCGGGCCTCGGCTCGGGCACGCCGGACGGGATCCCGCTCCAGTTCCGGTGGGTCATCCCCGAGGACGGCACCCCGCCCGAGACCCGGGCCGCCGCCGCCCTCGGCCGTCTCGCCGCCGAGAACCCCACGACGTACGCCGACGTCTGCGGCGGCAACCGCGCCCGCGCCGAACAGCTGGGATTCACCTGGCCCGAGGGGCTGTGATCCGGAGCCCCGCCCCGCCTACGACCGGGGCCGCGCGACGACGCGGGCGCGCGGGCCGGCGGGTCAGCCCTGCTTGATCGCGGAGATGTCGAACTCCAGGACGATCTTGTCGCCGACCAGCACCCCGCCGCCCTCCAGGGCCGCGTTCCAGGTCACGCCGAAGTCCTTGCGGGAGATCGTCACGGAACCCTCCAGGCCGACGCGGAGGTTGCCGTACGGGTCGACGGCGTTGCCCGTGTACTCGAAGTCGATGGTGACGGGGCGGGTGACGTCCTTGACGGTGAGGTCGCCGGTGACCCGGTACTCGCTCGCCGAGACCGTCTCCACGGCCGTCGTACGGAAGGTGATGTCGGGGAAGTTGGGGGCGTCCAGGAAGTCGTTGGTCCGCAGGTGCTGGTCGCGCTGGTCGACGCCCGTGTCGATGCTCTCGGTCTTGATGACCACCTGCGCGGTGCTGCGCGAGGGGTCCGTGCCGTCCAGATGCGCGGTGCCCTCGAACTGGTGGAACGCGCCGCGGACCTTGGTCACCATGGCGTGGCGGGCCACGAAGCCGATCCGGGTGTGGGTGGGGTCGAGGACGTAGTCCCCGGTGAGGTCGGCGAGGCCGGCGTTGGTCGTCAAGGGTTCCTCCGTGGCCGAGGTGGGGGTGGGGGTGGGCGCGCGGGGGCCGCCCGGCCGGGCGGCCCCCGCGGAGCGTTGCCCCCGCCACGCTAGGACGGGAAGCGCCTCAGCCGTACAGCGCCACGCGGTACAGCCCGGCCAGGGCCGCGTCGATCGGGTGCGGCCGGGGCCTGCCGTCCGCGCCGAGGCGGTTCCAGCGCTGGAGGTTGATCCCGACGGCCAGCTGCCGCCCGCCGTCGGCGCGGGTCATGGCCAGGGTGCCGCCGCCCCACACCGTGCCGCCGTGCCCCCAGAAGGCGTCCGGCCCCTCGTGCGCCTCCTCGCCCTCCATCGGGTGCAGTCCGAGCCCGTACGCGATCAGGCGGCCCTCCTGGGAGACGACCGGGCCCGTGCGCCGCATCTCCGCCAGCGAGTCGGGGCCGACGATCCGGCCCGCGAACAGCTCCGCGTAGAAGCGGTTGAGGTCGGCGACCGTCGAGACCAGCGAGGCCGTCGGACCCACCCACGACATGTCGAACACGCTGAAGTCGCGCGGCGGGTCGAGCTTCCCGAACCAGGACTCGTACAGCCGGGAGTGCGGCCCCGCGACCTCCGGGCCCTCCGGGAATCCGGTGTCCCGGAGCCCGGCGCGCTCGATGACGTGCCGCGTGATGTACCGCTCGGCCGGGACACCGGTGACCTCCTCCAGGAGCCGGCCGAGCAGCAGGTAGTTGGTGTTCGAGTACACCCCAGGCCGGCCGCCCGGCGCCCCCGCCGGCGGCGCCGAGACCCCCATGCCGATCAGCTCGGCCGGGTCGAACCGCGTGAACCGGTGCTCCTCCAGGCTCTCGGGCCCCGTCTCCGCGACGACCGGGTACGCCTTCAGCGAGGGATAGGCGTACGGGAGGTACTCGGGGAGCCCGCTGGTGTGGTCGAGCAGCATCCGTACGGTGATCGCCTCGCCGCGCTCCCCCGGCACCAGCCGCGGCAGATACCCGCCGACGGGCGCGTCCAGGCCGATCCGGCCGGCCTCGGCCTGCTGGAGGACCGCGGCGGCGGTGAACGTCTTCGTCACGCTGCCGACGCGGTGGCGCAGTCCGGGCTCCGCGGGTCGTCCCGTGCCGAGATCGGCGACGCCCGCGGCCCCGCGCCAGGCCTCGTCCCCGGCCCGGACCTCGGCGAACAGGCCCGGCACGCCTGCCCGGTGGACGCGGTCGATCGCGGCGTCCAGTGCCGCGGAATCCAGTGCGTTGCCCATGTCGGGGTGTCCCTCCGTCGTGTCCTGCGGCCGGCCTAAGTCCGTGTCCCTCACGTTCATGCCTCCATTATGCACGCGGTGCGTGCAACGCCAAGTGCATAGGTGAACGCACCTCTGGGCGCCTGCGTTACGCTGGCGCCCTGATCCGGCAGCGGAAGCGTGAGGGGAACGACATGGCGGGCCGCAGGCGCTGGTCGACCGAGGAGATCCTGGACGCGGCGGCCGAGCTGCTGCGCACGGGCGACGCCGACGCGTTCAGCGTGCGCAGACTGGCCTCCGAGCTGGGCACGGACTCCTCCAGCCTCTACCGCCACTTCCGCAGCAAGACCGAGCTGCTGCGCGCGGTCGCCGACCGGGTCCTCCTCGCCGCCATGGAGGGCCACCGCCCCGAGGGCGACGGCAAGCAGCGCATCACCGCCCTGGCCCTGCGGCTGCGCGAGGCCTTCGGCGAGCAGCCCCAACTCGCCGCCGTCTGGGGCCGTTACGCCTCCAGCGGCGACGGCGCCCGGCTGATGATGGAAGAGGTCGTCCAGGCCCTGCGCGCCTCCGGAATCCCCGACGAGGAGATCCCGGAGCGCTATCACCGCCTCGCCGTCCTCATCGCCGCCCTGATCGCCTTCGAGGCCGGGGCCGCCACCGTGGGCCCGGACGAACAGGCCCAGGGCATGGAGCTGTTCCGCGTCGCCGTCCTCGGCGCCGACCCGGCCCGCTTCCCCGCCGTCGCCCACTTCGCCCGCGACCTCCGCCCCCTGGGCGCGGACCGGGCCGCCGCCTTCGAGGAGATCCTGGCCGCGCACCTGGCGGGGATGGGGGCGGCGGGGAGGGCGTAGGGACCCTCTCGGGCCGGCCCGAGGCCGACCGCCACCCCCCTACCCACCTTTTTGTGGGTACTTGGCACCGTCCCGCGCCGCGGCGAAGCTGGTCGTACCGCGGCGCGCCCGAGCAGGTCAGGAGGGGGAGAGCGAGGGCGAGGGCGTCCCGGTCAGCTGGTCCAGGCGGCGGTGGCCCCAGTCCGAGAGGGGGGCCAGGGCGTCGGCGAGGTCCTGGCCGAACGGGGTCAGGGAGTACTCCGTCCTGAGCGGCCGTTCGTCGTACACCTCGCGGTGGACCAGTCCGTCCGCCTCCATCTCGCGCAGTGCCTGGGTCAGCACCTTCTCGCTGAGCCCGTCGAGCCGGCGGCGCAGTTCGCCGGGCCGCTGCGGTCCGGCCTCCATCAGCCAGAGCAGGGGCGTCTTCCACTTGCCGTCGATCACCGCGATCGCGGCGGTGACCCCGCAGACGTTCGTGTCCTGTGCGCGCTTGCGTCCCATTCCGGTCTCCCCCAGCCCGTCCTTCACGTCTCCAGGAGTCTCACCATGTCCACGACCCCCATGCCCGCAACGCCCCCGTCCACGACGGACCCGTCCCCCGGCCAGTCTGCCGTGACCGTGCTCGGTCTGGGCCCGATGGGCCGCGCCCTGGCCGGGGCCTTCCTCGCCGCGGGGCTCGCGGTCACCGTGTGGAACCGCACCCCGGGCCGGGACGCGGAGCTGGTCGCGCGGGGCGCGGCCGGCGCGGAATCGGCCGCGGCGGCGGTCGCCGCCAGTGCGCTGACCGTCGTCTGCGTCGTCAACTACGACGCGGCGGACGCCGTGTTGCGGGACGAAGCGGTCGCCGCGGCCGCCCGGGGCCGGACCGTCGTGAACCTCTCGGCCGACACCCCGGACCGGGCCCGGTCCACCGCCGCGTGGGCCGCACGGCACGGGGTCGGCTACCTCGACGGCGCGATCATGACGCCCACCCCGACGATCGGGACCCCGGCGGGCGTCTTCCTCCACAGCGGTCCCGCCGAGCTGTACGCCCGGCACCGGCCGGTGCTCGACGCGCTGGGCGGCACCCACACCCACCTCGGCGAGGACATCGGACGCGCCGCCGCCTACGACCTGGCCCTGCTCGACATCTTCTGGACCGCCATGTCCGGCTACGCGCACGCCCTGGCCCTCGCCTCGGCGGAGGGCATCACCCCCGGCTCGCTCCTGCCGTTCGCCGAAGGCATCGGTACGCTGCTGCCCACGGTCTTCCGAGACGTCGCCGAGGCCCTGGAGAACCAGGACTTCTCCGGCGAGGCCAACCCGCTGACCTCGGCGGCCTCCTCCATGACCCATATCGTCCACGCCGCCGAGGCCCACGGCATCGAATCGGGACCGATCCGGGCGGCCGAAGCCCTCACCCTCCGCACCATCGCCGCCGGCCACGGCCCCGACGGCTTCGCCCGCATCGCCGAGCGCCTCGCCCACAACCGGACGCCCTGACCGACCGGGCGCCCCACGCGGCCGGACCCGCCGCCGGTCCGGCCGCCCGACCACCCCCGGGAGCCCGTATGACCGCCGTCTGGAGCACCCACGGACTCGACCTCGGGCCCGCCACCGTCACCAAGCGGTTCAGAACCGGCTCCCACGACCAGGCCGTCCGCGAGTGGCGGGCCCTCACCCTGCTCGACGCCCACGCGCCCGGTCTCGCGCCCGCACCCCGGCACGCGGACCTGGACGCCGAACGGCCGTCCGTGGCGATGTCCCGGCTCCCCGGCGCGCCGCTGCGGGGCCGCCGGCTCGACGCCGCACATCTGGACGCCCTGGCCTCGGCGGTGGGCCGGGTGTACGGGGCGGTGCCCGCGCCGCTGCTGGAGGAGGTTCCCGTACGGCCCGGCACCCGGGCGTATCTGACGGGCCGTATCCGCGCCTGGACTCCGCACGCCCGGCCCCGTGCGGGGCAGGAGGCGGGTGCGGCGATGGACGCCGGACTGGAGTGGCTGGCGGGGACGGAGTGGACGCCAGCCGGGTCCGGGGTCCCCGCCGTCTTCGGGCCCGGGGACGGCAACCTCGCCAACTACCTCTGGGACGGCTCGCGCGTGCGGATCGTCGACTTCGAGGAGTCCGGCCGCAGCGACCGGCCCCTCGAACTGGCGGAGATCACCGAGCACGTGGGCTCCTGGGTCGACGGCGAACCGCTCGACGCCGAGGGGTTCCTCGCCCGCTTCGACCTGACCGCCGGCGAGCGGTCCCTGCTGCTCGAAACCCGCCGGCTGCTGGCCCTCGTCTGGCTGTTCCTGCTCGCCCTCGACGACCCGGAGCACCCGCGCAACCCCCCGGGGTCGGTGGACCACCAGGCCGCCCGGGTGCTCCGGCTCCTCCGCTGAGCCGGGCCCCTGCCCCGGCATCCGTCCGCCTCACGGCCGTCCCGACAGGAACCCCTCCACCGTCTCCCTGAACCGCCCCGCGTCGTCCAGCCACGGATAGTGCCCCGCCCCCTCCTGCACGACGAGCCGCGCGTCCGGGAAGAGGGCGGCGCAGTCGGCCGTGGGCCGGGGCGGGCTGTTCAGGTCGAGTGCGCCGGCGAGGAGGAGGACGGGGGAGGGGTGGGCGGCCAGAGCGGTGCGGGTGGCTGCGGGGGTGAACGCCCCGTCGGCGCCGAAGCCGGCGACGGCGCGCGGGTTGTCGGGCGCGCCGGCCGTGTGGTGGGTCCGGGCGCTGTCGTCCCAGCGGCCCCGGCCGTAGAGGAACGGGGCGATGGCCTCCCAGTCGGTGCCGGTGCCGCGGGTGATCGCGTCGAGGGCCTCGTACGCCGCCGGGAACCAGGGTTCGTCCGCCCGCAGCCGCGCGAGGGCCCGGCGCTCCGCGCCGTCCACGTCGATGCCGACGGCCCGCGTACCGGGGGCGACCAGGACGAGACGGCCGACGCGCGAAGGGTGGCGGGCCGCGTACTGGACCGCGAGGTTGGCGCCCGCGCTGTGGGCGAGGAGGTCCACGCGGTCCCGCCCCAGATGGCGGCGCAGCGCCTCGACGTCGTCCACGAGCCGGTCGCAGCGGTACCGGGCGGGGTCCTCGGGCACCGGCGAGCGGCCCGTACCGCGCAGGTCCGGGAGGACCAGCCGGCGCCCGCCGGACAGGCCGCCGAGGTCGCCCAGGTAGCGGGAGTCGGCGGGGCCGCCCGGCAGGCACAGGAGCGGTTCGCCCTCCCCGTGGAGGCGCAGGGCGAGGCGCGTTCCGTCATCTGCCGCGTAGAAAGTGGTCATGGCAGGATCCTGCACGCCATAACCCTGTTATACAACCCAGTTATGACGCCATGGCGTGGGTATATAACTGGGGTGTGGCAGTCGAGGAGACCAACAACGCGCCCGCAAGCGGACCGCCCGGCCTGACCGACGCGCAGGCCGCGGGGATGTTCGCGGGGATGAACGAGGTGATCCGGGCCGGCGAGGAGGCGCGCCGGCTCCGCGCCGAGCTGATCAAGGTGTGTGCCGGGCTCGGCTGGACCCAGGACCGCATCGCCCGGCTCACCGGGCTGAGCCAGCCCGCCGTGTCCAAGCAGATGGCGAAGGAACGGGGCACCGCACCCGGCCCGGTCATGGACCTCTCCCTGAGCCAGGGCGACCCGCCCTGGCTCGAAGGACGGCTGTGGGGGCTGGCCGAGGAACTGGCCGAGGCGTACGGGCCGGACGCCCGCCGCACCGCCGGGCTCCGCGCCCTGACGCGCGGGAAGAACCGCTTCGCCCCGGAGGACGTCGACGCGCTGCGCCGCCTCGTCGAGGAGGACCTGCGGCGCTACGCCACCACGGACTCCGCCCACCGCCGGGCGTACGACGAGATCAGCCGCGGGCTCGACCTGCCGGCCGCACCGCCGGCCGTCGCTCCGCCCGGCACCCCCTCCGTCCGCCGCGCCCTCGCCCACCGCCTCCAGCGCGACGCCCTCGGGAACACCCACCCCACCCCCGAGCGCTGACGGAACCTCACTCCCCGCGCACGCGTGCCGCCATGTGGCGGACCAGGCCCTTCGTGAACAGCGGCCCTCACCCGCGCACGCGTACCGCCCCCGGCTCCCCGGCCACGGAGGGGACGGTCCGCACCCTCACTCCCCGCGCGCCCGCACCGCCAGGCTCGCGGCCAGGACGCTCGGGACGAGGAGCAGGGCGAAGGCGGCGGTGTACGCGGCCGGATCGGCGGAACCGCCGGCCAGGACGAGGTTGAACACGGCGGCGGCCACCCCCATCACCGCCATCTGGCCCAGGTTCTGACTGGTCTGCATCGCACTGCTCGCGTACCCCTGACGGCCCGGCGGGCTGTGGGTGAGCGAGAGCAGGGTGAGCGAGGGGGCGGCCATGCCCATGCCGACGGCCGCCAGGACCATGGCCGCGGCGGCGGTCTGCGCGGGGAGGGCGGGCAGCGTTCCGGCCGCGGCCAGCGCCACCGACGCGCCCATCACCAGCGCACCGGCCGTGACCAGCCGGTGCCGGGCGACCCGGCCCTGAAGGCGGCCCTGCAGCCAGGAGGACCCCGCCCAGGCGATCGCGGCGCCCGTGAACGCCAGCCCGGTCTGCACCGGCGGCACCCGCCGCACCGTGTTGAGCAGCAGCGGCACGAAGGCCTCCAGCGTGAAGTACGCCCCCGACGTCATCGCGCGCAGCAGCACCGTGGCGGGCAGCCCCCGCGCGGCGCGCCAGGTGCCGGCCGGCAGCAGACGCGGCACGCACACCACCAGCAGCGCGAGCCCCACCGCCCCGCACAGCAGATGCGTGAGGCTCCAGCCCGAGACGCCGAACTGCCCCAGCGCCGCCCCCACGCTCACCGCCGCCGCGACCAGCAACGGCGGCCTCGGCCCGACCGCGCCCCCGGCCTTCTCCGTACCGCCCGTACCGCTCGTATCCCCCGTGTCCCCGGGCCGGCCCGCATCCCCCGCGTCCTCCGCCTTCCACGAGCGGCCGCGCAGCTGGAGTACGACGATCAGCGACGGGATCACCGTCAGGGCCGCCAGGCCGAAGAACACCGCACGCCATGACCACCAGGCCGCCACCAGGCCCGCGAGGGGCGGGCCGGCCAGGGACGGGATGATCCAGCAGGTGCTCATCAGGGCCAGGGCGCGGGCCCGCAGCCGGTCCGGATAGGCGTGCGCGATGGCCGTGTTGATCGCGACCGCGATCATTCCGGCCGCCACCCCGTCGAGGAAACGCCCGGCCGCGAGCTGCCAGATGCTGGTGCTGGTCGCGGAGACGACGAGGGTGGTCACCGCGAGGACCACGCCCGCCGCCAGGGGCCGCGCCGCGCCCGAGCGGTCCGCCCAGTCGCCGCCCAGCACCCCGCCGAACAGGCTCGCCGCGACGAAACAGCCCGCCACCATCGGATAGAGCGGCACCCCGTCCAGTTCCCGGGCGGCCACCGGAAGCATCGGGACGACGGCGAGCGCGGCGAAGCCGGTCAGGAACATCACCGCGGCGAAGCTGAACGTGGCCGCCGCGTACGTCCGGGAGAACAAGCGCTCCTCGGGGGCCTCCGCCGGGGCCGTCGCCCGCCCCGGCTCCGCCGCGCACCGTCCGTCGCCGGACGCCTTCCGATCATGGGTCACGGGCCGTCAGGCTAGGTGCGCCGGACCCGGCCCCGCCACGGATTTTCCCCGGGCCTGCCACGGGTTTCCCCCAGGCCGCCGGCGGCGCGGGTGCGGGCGGCCCGCTCCGCTCGCGCTCCTCCGTGCACCGCCGCGCCCGCCGACCGAAGCGCCCGCGCGTCCGCGCCCATCAGCAGGTCCGTGCTGTCAGCCCACTGGTCGACGGTCCCCGTCAGCGGCAGTCCGCGCAGCTCCGGGTCGGTGAGCGAGTCGGCCAGCGGGCGGGCGAACCGTTCCGCGTGCAGAACGAGGAACGGACGGCTGTGGTACGGGCGCGGGGACGGGTCCACCGGGTCGACCAGACCCGTCGCGTTCTGCCGGACGGCCACCGCCTCGTACGCCGCGCACAGCAGCCGCTCCCGCTCCGGGTAGTCCGTGGCGGCCAGCGCGCCGCTCAGCAGCGGGGTCAGCTCCCCGGCCGCGTCCAGCAGGGCGAAGGCGCTCCCGAGCCACTTGGTGTACGGGACGTAGCGCCGCTCCAGCAGCAGGCTCAGCCGCATCAGATCGCGGACCAGCCGGGCGGCGACGACGGCCGAACCGAGCGCGTCCCCCACCTCGGCGCAGCGCCCGACGAAGGCCTCCTCCTGGGAGATCCGCTGCCACTGGCAGGCCAGCGCATACCGCCAGACCTCGTCCGGGTAGCGGGCCAGCCGGGCCCGCGCGGTGGTCAGGGCGCCGGGGCCGTCGTGGAACACCGCGCCTGCGGTGACGCCCGCGAGCCGCTGCTGGGGCATGGCGAGCCAGTCCCGTACGCCCGGTTCGCAGGCGGCGGCGTCCTGGCCGACCTCCGCGACCAGCCAGTCCCCGAGCGCGTGCACGGCCACGCGGTGGTCGACCGGGCCGTCGGGCACGGTCATGTGGGCCACCGGGTCGAGCGGGTCGTCGGCCGGGGCGAAATGGGTGGACCAGCCCCGGACCCGCTTCGGCAGCCGGTCCGCGAGCAGCCGCCGGATCGCCTCGCCGTGGGCCGCCGCGTCCGGTGCCGCGAGGAAGAGGTCCAGACGCGGACCCCAGTCGTGGTCGGCCGAGCGCGCGGTGTCGAAGCCCAGCACCTCCGAGCCCGCGCCGATCCGCGCGGCTGCGTACGGAAGACCGGGGAAGGCCTCGTCGAGGAGGGGCCGCACCGCCTCCTCGTACAGGATCCGGGAGAGGTCGAGACCGGGCAGAAAGGCGGGTTCGGCAGCGGGCATGCGGTCACTATGCGGGGCTCGCGGGGCGACGGCGAGCGCTTTTCGCAAGCCGTCCACTTGCGGACGATCTGCCACAGACCGAATTGTTACGCTGGCGGGCATGACGGCCATGGCACCCACGCGCACCGCACCGGACCTCTCCTACCTCCTCGACCACACCAGCCATGTGCTGCGCACCCAGATGTCGGCGGCGCTCGCCGAGATCGGACTCACCCCGCGCATGCACTGCGTGCTGGTCCACGCGCTGGAGGAGGAGCGCACCCAGATCCAGCTCGCCGAGATCGGCGACATGGACAAGACCACGATGGTGGTGACGGTGGACGCCCTGGAGAGCGCGGGGCTGGCGGAGCGGCGGCCATCGAGCCGGGACCGCCGGGCGCGGATCATCGCGGTCACCGGGAAGGGCGCGGAGCTGGCCGTCCGGAGCCAGGAGATCGTCGACCGGGTGCACACGGACGCGCTGGGCGCCCTGTCCGAGGAGGACCGGACCACCCTGCTGCGCGCGCTGGAGCGGCTGGCCGGCGGGCACCTCGCCACCCCGTCCGAGCTTCCCCACACGGCCCGCCGGGCCCGCCAGACCCGCCGGAAGTAGCCCGCCGGGCCCGACGGGAGCCACGAGAACCACGAGGGTCGCCCTCCCCCGGCCGCGGCATGCCCGAAAACAAGAACCGAAAGAAATAGTCTGCAACAAAACCATCTGCTACGTTCTCTCTTGCCGCACCGACCGACAGGAGAGCGCCATGTCCGCCCCGCATCCCCCTGCCCTCACCCCCGCCCCCGCCCCTGACCCCGTCCCCGGCTCGCCCCGCACGCGCCGCCTCGCCCTCGGCGTGATCGCCACCGGTCTGCTGATGACCGTGCTCGACGGCTCGATCGTGACCGTGGCGATGCCCGCCATCCAGAACGGCCTGGGCTTCACCCCCTCCGCCCTGAGCTGGGTCGTCAACGCCTACCTGATCGCCTTCGGCGGACTGCTGCTGCTCTCCGGGCGGCTCGGCGATCTGATCGGCCGCAAGCGGATGTTCCTGGCGGGCACCGGCGTCTTCACCGCCGCCTCCGTCCTCGCGGGCGCCGCCGGCTCCCCCGCGCTGCTGATCGCCGCCCGCTTCCTCCAGGGCGCGGGCAGCGCGATGGCCTCGGCGGTCGGCCTGGGCATCCTCGTCACCCTGTTCACCGAACGCCGCGAACGGGCCCGCGCCATCGCCGTGTTCAGCTTCACCGGCTCGGCGGGCGCCTCGCTCGGGCAGGTGCTCGGCGGCATCCTCACCGACGCGCTCGGCTGGCACTGGATCTTCCTCATCAACCTGCCCATCGGCATCGGCACGCTCCTCGTCGCCGCCCGCGTCCTGCCCGTCGACCGGGGCCCCGGACTCGCGGCCGGAGCCGACGCGCTCGGCGCGTTCCTGGTCACCGCCGGGGTCATGACGGGCATCTACGCCGTCGTCCGCGTCGAGTCGTACGGCTGGCTCTCGGCCCACACGCTCGGGCTCGGGACCCTCGCCCTCGCCCTGATCGCCGCCTTCGCCGTACGCCAGGCCACGGCCGACACCCCGCTCCTGCCCCTGCGCGTCCTGCGCTCACGCAGCGTCGCGGGCGCCAATCTGGTCCAGATGCTGATGGTGGCCGCGCTGTTCTCGTTCCAGATCCTGGTCGCGCTGTACCTCCAGCGGGTACGGGGCTACGGCGCCACCGCCACCGGGTTCGCGATGCTGCCCGCCGCCCTGACCATCGGCGCGGTGTCGCTCGGGATCTCGGCACGGCTGATCGCGCGCTTCGGCGAACGGCGGGTGCTGGTGGCGGGCCTGGTCCTGCTGACGGCCCTGCTGGGGCTCCTCGCCCGGCTCCCCGTCCACGCCCAGTACGCCACGGACCTCCTGCCGCTGATGCTGCTCGCCGCGGGCTTCGGACTCGCGCTCCCCGCGCTGACGACGCTCGGGATGTCCGGGGCCGGCGAGAAGGACGCCGGACTCGCCTCGGGGCTCTTCAACACCACCCAGCAGCTCGGCATGGCCGCCGGCGTCGCCGTCCTCACCACCCTCGCGGCGTCCCGGACCAGCAGCCTCCTCGCGGCCGGCCACGACCGGGCCGAAGCGCTGACCGGCGGCTACCACCTGGCCTTCGCCGTCGGTGCCGGACTCCTCGCCGCCGCCCTGCTGGTGGCCCTGACCGTGCTGCGCCGTCCGGCCCGCCCGGCACCCGCCGCCGGCGGACCCCTCCGCACCCCCGCCGAACCGGAACACGAGGCTCACACACCTCCGTTGCCCCATTAGGATCCCGCCCATGGCTACCGATCCCGGCTACACCTGCTCCCGCTGCGGCGAACACCACCCGGAACTCCCGATGGGGTACTCCACCATGGCGCCCGACGTGTGGGACGCGAGCCTGGAGAACGATCCGGACAGCATGCTCTCCTCGGACCAGTGCATCGTCAGGCACGAGCACTACTTCATCAAAGGTCTGATCGAGATACCCGTGACCGGCAGCCCGGAGCCGTTCTCCTGGGGGGTCTGGGTCTCGCTGAGCAGGGAGAACTTCGGCCGGGCGCTGGACATGTGGGAGACCCCGGGCCGGGAGTCGGAGAAGCCGTACTTCGGCTGGCTGACCACCGAACTGGGCCTGTACACCCCCCGTACGACCAACCTCAAGACCAACGCCCACACCCGCCCCATCGGCCGGCGCCCGCGCATCGAACTGGAACCGACCGACCACCCGCTCGCCGTGGAGCAGCGCACCGGCATCACGCTGGACCGGGTACGGGAGATAGCCGAAGCGGTCCAGCACGCGGACGACAGCCGCTGAGGCCCGGACCCGGCTCCCTGCCCCGCCGCCCCTACCGCCCCTCCAGCCCCGACCGCAGCTGCGCGAAGCCGTCCTCGGCCTCGCGGACCGCCTGCGCGTACAGCGCGTCGGCGGTGCGGCCCTCGTCGATCCGCCGCCAGTTCTCCAACGCCAGGATGCGCAGCACGGCGATGATCTGACCGGCCGCCAGCCGGTCCCCCGTCCCGTCGCCGAGGGCGCGGGCGAGCGCCGCCTCGGAGCGGCTCTGGTACGCGTACATCCGGGCCACCAGGGACGGCGTCCCGTACAGCAGCCGGAGGAAGTCCAGAACCGCAGGCACGTCACAGAGCCCGGTGACCGGGTCGCGGCGCTCCAGTCCGTCGAGAACGTGGCGCAGCAGCGCGTCCAGGGGGGTCTCGCCGGACGCGCGGGAGGCGACCACCCGGGCGGGTTCGTCCTCGTGGTCGGCGAACCGGTGGAGGACCAGGTCCTCCTTGGCCGGGAAGTACCGGAACAGCGTCGGCTTGGAGATGTCCGCGGCGGCCGCGACCTCGGCGACGGAGACCTTGTCGAAACCGCGCTCCAGGAACAGCGAGATCGCCGCCTCGGAGACGGCCTGATAGGTCAGCTGCTTCTTCCGCTCGCGCAGCCCCAGCGGCGCGGCGGGCTCGGACCGGGGCGGCCGCCCCGCGGATCCGGGCTTCTCTGCGTTCATGGCCATGAAGGGTACGCGCCGGCCTCAGCCGCGCCCGCCGTCCGGCCCCGGGGGCCGCGTCCGGGCGCGCACCAGGACGTCGATCCCGTCCAGGACCGTGTCCAGCCCGAACCTGAAGTCGTGGTCCGGGTCGCGCGGCGCCCCCATGCTCCCGGTGGCGGCGAGCCGGGAGAGCGCGGGATGGCGTTCCGGGTCGACCAGCCGGCTCAGCGTGCGCGCGTACCCCTCCCTGACCTCCTCGGCCGGGACCCCACGGGCCCCGACGGCCGCCGCGGCGGCGTCCAGATCCCCCCGCACCAGAGCCTCGTTCCGTACGAACCCGCTGACCAGCATCAGCACGGACAGCTGCTCGCCGGGCTCCAGACCGGTGCCCTCCAGCGCCTGGAGCCCCTGTTCCCACCAGGCGACCGAATGGGGGCTCACCGGCGGACCGGCGACCGGGACGCGGAGCATCCACAGATGCGCGTGGAAGACCCGCCGCTGCGCACCCGCCCACTGCCCGAGCGCCGCACGCCAGCCGGCCCCTTCCTCCAGCGCGGGCAACGGGGGCGGCGGCCCCAGCGCCGCCTCCTGCATCAGCACGTACAGCTCGTCCTTGGCGGCCACGTACCGGTACAACGACATCGTCGACGCCCCGAGCTCCTTGGCCACCCGCCCCATCGACACCCCGCCGAGCCCCTCGGCCGCCGCGATCCCCACGGCCGCGTCCACGATCCGCTCCAGGCTCAGACCGGGCCGGGGCCCCTTCGCCGGCCGCGCCCGCAGCCCCCAGGCCCGCTCGATGCTCACCGGCAGGCCCGTGTCCCCCGACGCCCGTTCCCCTCGCGTCACCCGCACCCCGCCTTCCCCTCGGCGCCCATCCTAGGGAGGCGTCACCTCACACGGCGATGCGTCCCTCGGGGCGAACGGGGCGGCACTCCGGACAGGGCCCAGGGGGTGTCCGGACACCCCCTAGAACACATCCGGGCACCAGGCCCGCCGCCCCGCCCGCAGCATCCCGTCCGCGCGGACGGCGGCGCCCTCGGTCAGCTGCTCGACGCGGCCCAGGGCGACCAGGCGGGAGACGCTCTCGTCGCCGAGGTAGAGGGTGCCGAGTTCGCGGATGTCCAGGGCGAGATCGGCGGGGCGGGTGGTGGGGGTGCAGCTCGCGCCGTCCGGGGAGGCGTCCAGGTGGAAGCGGCCACCGGTGAGGGCGGCGGGGTCGTGGATGTCGAGGACGAGCGAGCCGGGGACGGCGTAGGTGCGGGCCTCCAGGGCGCGGACGACGTCCAGGACGCGGATCCAGAGGAAGTCCGCGTGGGTGACGGTGCGGGCGGCGCGGGGGTCGGGCAGGAGGAGGGGGAGGAGGTCGTCGGGGGCGCGGTGGCCGGTGCGGACCGTGGCGATCCAGTCGATCGAGCAGAGGTAGTGCCACAGGGCCCGCTCGGCCTCCGGGGTCACCGCGACCAGACCGCGCACCGTCGCCCGGTTCAGCGGCTGCTTGGCGTCGCCCCAGGTGCCGTCGGCGCGGTACGTCAGCAGACCGTCGACGCTGCCCCCGGCCGACCGGTACACCGCGTGGAACGGCTCGGTCCACGGGTCGCCCGGGAACAGCGCCTGCCCGGTGTACAGGTCCCACCACCGCGCGCCCCGGCTCACCGTCCCGTGCCGGGCGGCCCGCAGCCGGTCGTGGAGCGCCGGGCCGAGCGCGCGCACCTCCGCCCCGTCCACCAGGTCGATCCGGCCCCCGTCCGCCGCCGAGGGCACCCGGGCGCCGAGGTCCAGGCCGGTGCGGTGGACGTCGACCTCCCACTCCGTGGTCCAGGCCGCGGGGCCGAACCCGTACCGCCCGTAGATCGGGTACTCGGCGGCGATCAGCGTCGCCGCCACGTCGCCGCGCTCCTTGGCCTCGGCGAGGTCCGCCGCCATCATCCGCGTGAGCAGCCCGCGCCGGCGGTGCGTCGGGGTCACCGTGACGTTCGTGACCGCGTCCGTCGGCACCGTCGCCCCGCCGACCACCGTCAGCTCCTGCGCGAACGAGCGGAACGTCGCCACGCACCGCCCCTCGTCGAAGGCGCCCCGCACCCGCGCCAGGTCCATGTGCGGCAGCCGGCCCTCCACCTCCTCCCGCGACGGGGTCGGCACCCGCAGGAAGCCGGTATTCAGGGCGCGGAGCCATTCGGGGAACTCGGCTTCGCGGAGGGGGCGGACATCAAGGCTGGTCATGCCCCTCACGCTAAACAGCCGGGGTGGGTGTGTCGCCCGTATTTCGGGCCCGGTGCACAGGGCCCGTGCCTTCGGGCCGGTGAGCAAGGGGGCCGGGCCCCCTCAGAACACCGCGCGGATCTCCCCGACCTCCGCCGCCCCGCCCATCAGCGGCGCCCGGCCGATCCGCGCCACCACCGGGGCGTCCACGCCCAGCAGCCCCAGTGCCCGCGCCAGCACCGGGCCCAGTGCCCGGCCCGCGCCGTCGTCGATCTTGAAGGCGAGGGCCCGGCCGTCCGCCAGCGCCACCGCCTGCACCGCCTCCGCGCCCATCTTCGACAGCGTCCCCGGCACCTCCCGCATCAGCCAGGTGTCGGGCCGCCGGGTCCCGGCCACGTACTCCGGGTGCGCCCGCATCGCGTCCGCCACCCGCCGCTCGGCCGTCCCCGGCGCCGCCGTCACGAACGTGCGGAACGCCCGCGCGAGCCCCACCAGCGACAGCGCCATCAGCGGCGCCCCGCAGCCGTCCGTGCCGACCGCGGCGACCCGTTCGCCCGCCGCCTCCTCCACCACCCGGTGGACGAGGCGCTGGAGCGGATGGGCCGGGTCCAGATACGTCGCCGGGTCCCAGCCGTTGTGCGCGCAGACCGCGAGCATCGCCGCGTGCTTGCCGGAGCAGTTCATCGTGATCCGCTCCCGGACGTGCCCCGCCGCGAGGTAGGCCTCCGCCTCCACCGGGTCCAGCGGGAGATCGGGCGGGGTCTGGAGATCCTCGGGCCCGAAGCCGTGCTCCGCGAGCATCTTGCGGGCCAGATCGAGGTGGAAGCCCTCGCCGGAATGGCTCGCGGCGGCCAGCGCCAGCCGCTCCCCGGAGAGGTCGAGACCGGCCCGCAGCACCGCCGCCGCCTGCATCGGCTTGTTGGAGGAGCGGGGGAAGACCGGGGCGTACGGATCACCCAGCGTCCGCTCCACACCGCCGTCCGCGTCCAGCAGCACCAGGGAGCCCCGGTGATGCCCCTCGACGAAACCGGAGCGGACGACCTCGGCCAGGACGGGCGGGACCGCGCCCGGCTCGGATATGGCGGACGGAGCTGCGCTGGAGGTCATGGTGGCCTTCCGGGGACGGGCGGGACCCGCCCCCGGAAGGATCGCTTCAGGCGAGCAGGTCGTCTACTTGTGCTTCTCCGTCACGGTACCTGCGGGCGATCTCCGCGCCGCAATCGTCCGCGGTGCGCTGGAGCCGGTGCCGGCGCCGGGAGACCTGCTGTTCGTAGCGGACCAGCCGCCCCATCGCGGTGTGCAGCTCTTCGTCCGTCCGGGCGTCGAGGTCGGACAGTTCGACCTCCGCCAGCGTCTCCGCCGCCAGCCTGCGGTACTCGTCGCTGCGCGGCGGGCCGAGCGTGACGTGCCGGGCGGAGGAACGATGCGGCGACGGGGCGTCCGCCAGGATCTCGGACAGCCGGTCCACCACCGGGGTCTCCGGATCGCGCCGCCGCGCCAGCTCCGCCCGGAGGATGTCGATCCGGCCCTGCACGAGCCGCCGCACATAGCTGAGATCCGCCTCGTCCCGCTGCGACGCGCGCCGCAGCGCCCGCAGCTCCGGCAGCCGCAGCCCGCCCAGATCCGGCGCCGCCGGGCCGCCGGGCCCCTCCTCGGACCCGTGCCCGGTCCGCTGCACGGGCGGACGCAGGGTGCTCGCGCCCGCCGTCCCCGTGCCGATGCCCGCACTCGTACCGATACTCGTACTGACACCGCTGTTGACGCCGGGGCGCGCAACCGGCACTGTGCCCGGGGACTGCCCGGTTCCATACGTGCTCATGCTTGTGTCCATCCCCTCGACCGGTGCGTCGGCACACCGCCTCCGTGCATGGTGCCACTCCGAGGGGTCCCGTGGAGGTGCTCTGTACCCGTTCAGCCCAAGATAGGTTGGTCTGTATGCGTGCAGTGGTACAGAGGGTGGATGGCGCGAGCGTCTCGGTGGCCGGCGCCGGTGACGGGGGCGACGGTACGGCCGTCGTCGGCGAAATAGTCGGCGAGGGCCTGTGTGTCCTGGTCGGAGTCACTCACGGGGACACCCCGGAGAAGGCGGCCCAGCTGGCCCGCAAGCTCTGGTCGGTGCGGATCCTGGAGGGCGAGAAGTCCTGCTCCGACGTGAACGCACCGCTTCTGGTGATTTCACAGTTCACTCTCTACGGGGACGCCCGGAAGGGCCGCCGGCCCACCTGGAACGCGGCGGCGCCCGGCGAGGTCGCCGAACCGCTGGTCGACGAGGTCGTGGCCCAGCTGCGGGCGCTGGGCGCGCACGTGGAGACGGGCCGGTTCGGAGCGGACATGCGCGTCTCGCTCACGAACCACGGCCCGTTCACCGTCCTCGTCGAGGTCTGAGCCGAGGCGGGCCCGGACGGCCCGCGCAGAACCTCAGGGCTCGACGACCGTCTCCTGGGCCGCCGCCGTGTCCCCGGCCAGCAGCTCCGCGTCCACCGCCACGTTCCGCTTCACCAGCGCCAGGGCGATCGGCCCCAGCTCGTGGTGGCGGGCCGAGGTGGTGACGAAGCCCAGCTGCCGGCCCTCGGGCCCGTCCGCCGCGAGCCGGACCGGGGTGCCGTGGCCGGGCAGCACGACCTCGCTGCCGTCCAGGTGCAGGAAGACCAGCCGCCGCGGCGGCTTGCCCAGGTTCTGCACCCGGGCCACGGTCTCCTGGCCCCGGTAGCAGCCCTTCTGGAGGTGGACGGCGGTGCCGATCCAGCCCAGCTCGTGCGGGATGGTGCGGTGGTCGGTCTCGAAGCCGAGCCGGGGCCGGTGGCCCTCCACCCGCAGTGCCTCGTACGCGAGGACGCCGACGGCCGGGCCGTTGTCGGCCGCGTACGCCTCCAGCGCGCCGCGCGGCAGGAACAGGTCGCGGCCGTACGCCGTCTCCCGTACGACGGCCCCCTCGGGCACCTCCGCGATCGAACCGGCCGGAAGGTACACCACGGCGAAGTCCTCGGTGCGGTCGGCGACCTCGACCCGGTAGAAGAACTTCATCGACTCCAGATAGGCGATCAGCTCGCCCTGGGTGCCCGGCTCGACGTGCACCCACACGGTCTCGCCGTCGTCGACGAGGTACAGGGCGTGCTCGATGTGGCCGTTCGCCGTGAGGACCAGGGCCTCGGTGGCACGGCCGGGGGCCAGATCGCTGACGTGCTGGGTGATCAGGAGGTGCAGCCAGGCCAGCCGGTCGCTCCCCGAGACGGCGATGACACCGCGGTGGGAGAGGTCGACGAGGCCGGAGCCGTCGGCGAGGGCGCGCTGCTCGCGGAACAGGTCGCCGTAGTGCGCGGCGACGCCTTCGTCGCGGCCTTCGGCGGGGACGGCGCCGGGCAGGGACAGCAGGGGGCTCTTCATACGACCAGCGTACGACCGTCCCGGCACGGGCCGTTCACGCAGGCGGCACCGGACCGGAGGTCACTCGGCGGCGGGGGCCGTCCGCTTCGCGTCCTTGTCGGCCGCCGCCGCCTTCGCCGTGCAGTCCGCGCAGCGGCCGAAGATCGCGAAGTGCTTCATGTCCGTCTCGAAGCCGAAGGCGCCGCGCAGCTTCTCGGTGAACTCGGCGACGACGTCGACATCGGCCTCGATGACGTCCGCGCAGTCGCGGCAGACCAGGTGGATGTGGTGGTGCCGGTCGGCCAGGTGGTAGGTCGGCGCACCGTGGCCCAGATGGGCGTGGCTGACCAGCTCCAGCTCCTCCAGGAGCTCCAGCGTCCGGTAGACCGTCGAGATGTTCACCCCGGACGCCGTGCGCCGCACCTCGGAGAGGATGTCGTCGGGCGTGGCGTGTTCCAGCGCGTCGACCGCTTCCAGGACAAGCTGCCGCTGCGGCGTCAGCCGGTAGCCGCGCTGCCGGAGATCGGACTTCCAGTCGGTGCTCACCACAGGCTCCAGTCTAGGGCGCGTCCGGGCCGCAGCCTCTACCCCTGAGGAAACACGGCACCCCGGGAGCCGGCATCCGCTGCTCGGCCCCGGGGTGCCCCTGGACTACTTGAAGAACGCGATGCCGTCGTCCGGGAGGTCGCCCAGGCTCTTCGCCATGGCCTCGACCTCTTCCGGGGTGACGACCTTCTTCAGGTGCGCCGACATGTACGGCCGCAGCTCGACCTCGGGGGTCGCCTTCTCGCCGACCCACATCAGGTCGCTGTTCACATAGCCGTAGAGCCGCTTGCCGCCGCTGTACGGGCCGGAGGCGGCGGTCCGCGCCACCGCGTCGGTGACCAGGTCGATCTGCGGCTTCTTGTCGGCCAGCTCGCCGTACCAGATCTCGATGACGCCCTGGTCGCGGGCCATGACGACCTCGACCTTGCGGTCCTTGTCGATGCGCCAGTAGCCGGTCTCCGACTCCAGCGGGGCGACCTTGTTGCCCTGGTCGTCCAGGACCCAGGAGTGCGAGGCGTACTCCAGGAAGTTCCGGCCGTCGTGGCTGAAGGTGACCTCCTGGCCGAAGTTGCACTTCTCGGCACCGGGGAAGTCGGACACCCCGGCACCCGCCCAGTTGCCCAGCAGGAAGGCCAGCGGCACGAGGTCCGGGTGGAGGTCGGACGGGATCTCGATCATGAGCGGCTCAATCGATCGGTGAGGCGGAGGGGGTTAGCGCTGACCCTGGTACAGCTTCTTCACGGTCACGGCCGCGAAGGCGAGGACGCCCACGCACACGAGGACCAGCAGGGCGGAGAAGAATGCCTCAAGCACGTGGAGCTCCTTGAACGAGCGGTATGGCGGCAGTACAGGGCCGGGCCCCAGCCTAATGGGTGGGGCCCCGGCACGCCGTTCCGGGGCGTGCCGGGGCCCGGCCGTCCTGCCTCAGCCCAGCAGCTGGTTCTGGAGGATCAGCGTCTGGTGGAAGGGGACGCGCGGCGTGCCCGCGGCGTCCTTCCGCTCCTGGACGACGAGGCCGATCGTGTCGCCCGCGACGACGAAGCCCTCCCGGGTCTGGGCCGCGCCGAACGGCTTCGGCTCGTCGAAGACGTACGTCGCCGTCTCCGGGACCTTCCCGCCGCCCTTCCATGTCTCGTCCAGGTCCATGTGCTCCACGCCGGTCAGCGCGTCCCCGGGTGTGGAGCCGATGTACCGGGTGTCCCGGAAGTCGTCGGCGAAGGCCGTCGAGTTGAACTGGAGGAGGTAGATCCGCGTGGACGTGCCGTCCGGCATGGTCCAGCCGCGCGCCGCGATGTGCCGCACGGCGGACTCCCTGAGCTGGAGGCGGAGATCGGCGCGGGAGCTCTTCGCGAACGCGGCGAGGAACTGCTCGGTGCCGATCCAGCCGCCCGTCAGCTTCGGGTCCGGCGTCGCCCCGGCCGGGGCCGGGAGCAGCAGCCGGCGCAGGTCGACGTGGTGGACCTCGGCGGTGTTGCCGTCGGTGAACGGGCGGGGCGCGCCGGGCGGCAGCGCGGGCAGGCTCAGCCGGGGGTAGTCCCAGCGCCCGTCGCTCTCGGTGGCCAGCCCCGGTACGTCGCCGCGGTCCGCCGAGGCGAGGGCGTAGGCCGTACCGGCCCCGAAGGCGCCGAAGACCAGCACGGCGGCGGTCCACCGGGCCACGGCCCGCAGCGCCCGGCGCGGCGGCCGGGGCGCGGGCGGCACCACGGCCGGGACCGGGACCGGCGGCAGCAGGGGCACGGGCGGAAGCTGGGGCGGCTGAGGCGGCTGTGCCTGCTGGGGCTGCTCGGCCTGCTCGGGCGGCTGAGGCTGCTCGGGCGGCTGCAGTGCGGGTGCGGCCGTCTGCTCGGTCATACGTACTCCCCCGGGGACGTGAGGTGGTCGAGCTGGTCCTTCACCAGCCCGACGACGGCGGACGCGTCGAAGGGCTTGGTGCCGGACGCCGTGAAGGTGAGGGTGATCTCTCCGTCGAACGCCAGGCAGGTCATGCCCTCGACCCCGCTCTCCTTCTCCTTGGGCGCCAGGAAGCACCGGGCGTTCCTGGTGTGGCCGGTGACCTTCGGTCCCTTCCGGAAGAAGTCGACGGCCTCGAAGAGACCGGTCCGCATCGTGTACAGGTCCCGGACGGCCTTGGTGTCCTTCATCCGCACCAGTTCCGTCTTGACGACGAGGTCGTTGGTGTCCTGCGCGTACGTCCGGATGGCGAGGCCCTGGACGCGCAGCTTGTCTATCCGCTTCTCCAGCTCCCGGCGCTGCTTGCCGGCCAGCCCCCGGCCGCTCTCCTTCATCTCGGCGGTGGCCGCGCGTCCGCCGAGTTCGCTGTCGTTTCCGTGCACCCCGGAGTCCGGGCCGAGCCGGAAGTTCCGGGGCACCGGCAGGAGCAGCCTGCTCAGCTCGGTGGTGGTCCGGCCGCGCGAGACGTCACCGGCCGGGTCGGGGCCCGGCCCCTTCTCGTCCTCGTACCAGAGGCTCGTCGGCACCGTGCGGTCGGCGCCGTCGACCGTGGCCTTCGTGTACACGGCCGCTCCGGCGACGGCGGCCAGCACCAGCACGACGGGGACCGCCGCGAGGACCACCCGCCGCACACCGCTCCTGCGCACGGGCGCGGCTCGGGCTCGGGCTCGGGAGCGGGCACCGCCTCCGGAACGGCTGCGGGCGCGACTTCGGGGGCGGGGCCCCGCTCCGGGACGGCGTCGTCGTTGCTCACAGGCGCTCCAGCTGCTGCTCGGCCAGCGTACGGATGTCCTTCTTGCTGATCGGTACGGTGTCGACCAGGTTGATCTCGGCCATGACGTCCCCGCGGTCGAAGACGGCCCTGGCCCGGTAGAGCGGCAGGAAGCCCGGCTCCCGGTCGGCCTTGTACAGGTAGTAGCGGCCGTCGAGGCTGCCCTTGATCGCGTCGCCCGTGTTGCCCGCGCCGTGTTTCGGGTCGGGCATGTAGGAGCGCTGGTCGGCGGCGTGCAGGTCGGCCGACATGGCCGTACCGGCGCGGAACTGCACCAGCATGACGCTCGCCCCGCGGTGTTCGCCCTTCGTCCAGGCGGCGGCCGCGACCCGGCGGATGTCCGACTCCAGAAGATTGCCGAACATGTACGCGTCGTCCTCGAAGCCGCGCGCATAGGCGTCGACCGTGATCCAGCCGTCCCGGAGCGCGGGTACGTCCTTGCTCTCGCGCCAGCCGGCCGGCCGGGGCAGGAGCAGCTTGCGCAGATCGCCGTCCGTGCGGACCCGGCGGTCCTGCGAGGCGGGCAGCGGTTCGGGCGCCCGGCCCGCGGGCAGGGCCTTCGCCGGGTACCTGAGCCCCGGCTGCGAGAGCGCGGCGAGCGGCGTCGGGGCGCGTCCGACCTGGATGTCGTAGCCGACGGCCGCACCGGCCGCGATGCCCAGCACGGCCGCGGCCGCGATGATCAGCGTCGTACGTCCGCGCGGGCGCCGCTTCGGGGAAGCGGCCGGTTCCGGCGGTGCCGTCGGTTCCGCCACCCCCAGCGGAACGGGCGGCTCCGCCTGTTCGTCGGACACTGTGTCGTTCGGATTCACTTTTGGGGTCCCCCCACGAGACCTGAGGCACGGGTTCCGTTACCTGTGCATCCACCTGACTGCCGGGGCGCCAACGGGGTTGTGCGGCAGGGGATTACAGTTCGGCATATGCCGAAGAAGCTCGTGATCAAGGTGACCGCAGGTGCCGACTCCGCCGAGCGCTGTTCGCAGGCGTTCACCGTCGCGGCGGTGGCCGTGGCGAGCGGGGTGGAGGTCTCGCTCTGGCTGACCGGGGAGTCCGCGTGGTTCGCGCTCCCGGGGCGGGCCGCGGAGTTCGAACTGCCGCACGCGGCACCGCTGCCGGACCTGATCGAGTCGATCCAGGCGGGCGGGCTCATCACGCTCTGCACGCAGTGCGCGGCCCGGCGCGACATCACCGAGGCGGACGTCCTGGAGGGCGTGCGGATCGCGGGCGCCCAGGTCTTCGTCAGCGAGATCATGGCGGACGGCGTCCAGGCGCTCGTCTACTGACGGTCCGCCACCGGCCCGGGGGCTGTTCAGCGGCGGTGTCCACGGTCCGCGACCGTCCGGGGGCCGTTCAGCGGCGGTGTCTGCCGTCCAGCTCGTCCCACCAGGCGTCGGACTCCGGATCGCCCGTGGGCCCCTGCCGCACCGGCGGCTCCTCGGTCCGGCGCGTCCGCTCGGGCGGCCGGGTGCGCCGCGCGGGCTCGTCCCACCAGCGGTCCTCCGGGCCCTTCCGGTTGGCGACCATCGCCGCGAAGGGCGGGATCACCATCGCCACCACGCACATCGCGATGGCGGCCGGCATCGACCAGAGCCGCACGAAGGACCAGGCCGAGACGAAGAGCACGAGGCATCCGGCCATCATCAGGAAGTAGGCGCGCCGGCGTCGGCGGTACATGACTCCAGCGTAGGCCCGTTTCCGTCACCCGGCCGGTCCAAGGACGGACCGGATCCCCGGCCGCACACCGCTCCGGAGCGTGCTCCGGACGGCGCGAAGGGCCGCACCCCGCTCAGGAAGCGTCCAACCCCCTGGGGTGCGGCCCTCCGGCCGGTTCAGCGGCAGCGACCCGCCGGCCCTGCTCAGACGGCGATGGCCACCTCGGAGAGGCCGCCCGTCTGCGCGACGACCGTGCGGTCGGCGCTGCCGCCGGGGACCAGGGCGCGGAGCGTCCAGGTGCCCTCGGCCGCGTAGAAGCGGAACTGTCCGGTCGCCGAGGTCGGGACCTCGGCGGTGAACTCGCCGGTCGAGTCCAGCAGGCGGACGTACCCGGTGACGGGCTCGCCGTTGCGGGTCACGCTGCCCTGGATGGTGGTCTCACCGGGCTTGATCGTCGAGGCGTCGGGGCCGCCGGCCTTTGCTCCACACATGGTTCTGTCCTTCTGGTCGGGGGTCGTGCCGGTCCGGGTGGCACGGCCGGTCCGGGTGCGGACCGGCCGTACGGGGATTACTTGTTGGCGCCGAGCTCGATCGGCACGCCCACGAGGGAGCCGTACTCGGTCCACGAGCCGTCGTAGTTCTTGACGTTCTCCTGGCCGAGCAGCTGGTGCAGCACGAACCAGGTCAGCGCGGAGCGCTCACCGATGCGGCAGTAGGCGATGGTGTCCTTCGACAGGTCGACCTGCTCCGCCTCGTAGAGGGCCTTGAGCTCCTCGTCCGACTTGAAGGTGCCGTCGTCGTTGGCGTTCTTCGACCACGGGATGTTGCGGGCGCTGGGCACGTGGCCGGGGCGCTGCGACTGCTCCTGCGGGAGGTGCGCCGGGGCGAGCAGCTTGCCGCTGAACTCGTCGGGCGACCGCACGTCGACCAGGTTCTTGCTGCCGATCGCGGCGACGACGTCGTCGCGGTAGGCGCGGATCGACTCGTCCTGCGCCTGGGCCTTGTACTCGGTGGCCGGGCGGGACGGGACCTGGTCGCCGTCGACCAGGTCGCGGGAGTCCAGCTCCCACTTCTTGCGGCCGCCGTCGAGCAGGCGGACGTCCTGGTGGCCGTAGAGCTTGAAGTACCAGAACGCGTAGGACGCGAACCAGTTGTTGTTGCCGCCGTAGAGGACGACCGTGGTGTCGTTGGCGATGCCCTTGGCGGACAGCAGCGCCTCGAAGCCGGCCTGGTCGATGAAGTCGCGGCGGACCGGGTCCTGGAGGTCCTTCGTCCAGTCGATCCGGATCGCGTTCCTGATGTGGTTCTTCTCGTACGCGGAGGTGTCCTCGTCGACCTCGACGAGGGCGACCTGGGGGTCGTCGATGTGGGCCTCGACCCAGTCGGCGTCTACCAGGACGTCACTGCGGCTCATGCTGTTCTCCTCCGGGGCAGTCTGCGGCGGGATGATGCGAGTGGTGCGCGATGGTGCGTGGTGACTGAGGACGTACGCGGCGCGGTCGGCGCGTGCACAGGTGCCACGCGGGACGGCCTCGACGAACGGCGTCGGAGGCCCGGGAATGCGGGACGGCAAAGGTTCCGCTCAGACAGTGCGACAGAGCATGGCGGCGACGCGGCACAGGTCCACTGCCCGCCGCTTCGTGAGATCCGCCTGTCCCCGCTGTCGGAGACCGCTAATAGAGCACTGCATGGGTCCGATCGTAGGGACGTCCGGGCGGCCATGTCACCGTTGTGTCGCATATTGAGACACGATCGTCCGACATGTGGGACGAGTACGGGGTGCATCCGCCTTCCGGGGCGCCGCGCGCCCGGCGGTCCCGGTGCGGCATCTGCGGAACGGACTCCGCCGTCTCAGTATGTGGTGAGGCGGGCGGACCGGCCGGTACGGAAGGCGTCGGGCCGGGCGGTTCAGCCCGCGAGGCGGACGTCGGTCCCCGTCACGGAGATCTCCAGACCGGCGGCGGTCGGTTCGATCCGCTCCAGCTTCAGCCCGTTCGGCAGCGTGCCGACCTCGCGCTCGAAGTCGGTCTTCTCGCGGACGAGCCCTTCGAGCCCCGGGATCCCCTCGCCCGGCACCTTGTCGGCGTGCACCCGCACGGTGTGGCCGTCGACCAGCGTCACCGTGGACAGCACACTGCGGGTGAGCGTCCGGCCGAGGATGTTCACCGAGCCGGTCACCTTCACCTTGCCCTTGCCGCCGTACTCGACGACGACGTCCTGGGCGGCCGCCTTCGTCAGATCCGCGTACGAGACGACGGCCGTCCCGGTGGCCCGGTCGGCGGTCGCCCCGGAGAAGCCGTCGGCCAGCCGCACCCGGTGCAGGTCCGCCGTCATGCGGTCGATGCGCAGCGCGCGGCCCCCGGCGGTCGCCTCGATCCCGTCGACCTTCACCTCGACCTCGTCGAGTTCCTTGCCGAGGACCTGGGTCAGGAACGGGAAGCCCTTGATGGAGACGTCCGTGGACCCGATGGTCGCCCCGGAGACCTCCACCCGGTCGGCCGCCCGCGACTCGGCGAACCAGACGGCCGCCCGGTCCACGGCCGTGAACAGTCCGGCCACGACCACCAAGACGACCAGCAGTATTCGCAGTGCACGCATGCCTGTCCTTCCCCCACGCCCGTCCGGTCCCGGGCGTCCGCGCGGTCCGGCGCCGGCCGGCGCAGCACGCCCCGGGTGATCGACGTGCGGAAGCCCCCCAGCGGTTCCCCGTGGAGGGCTTCGTCCCGGTGGCGCGGCGCGCCCGTCTCCCGTCCCCGGGTCAGCCGATCAGGCGTCCGACCAGGTAGACGGCGGGCACCGCCGCGGTCAGCGGCAGCGCCACGCCCGCCGTCATGTGGACGAACCGGGACGGGTAGTCGTAGCTGGCCACGCGCAGCCCGACGAGCGCGCAGACACCGGCGGCCAGGCCGAGCAGCGCCCCGTCGGACCCGCCGAACCCGGCCAGGGAACCGCCCACCGCGCCCCCGGCCGCCGCGACGACGAGCGCACCCACGACGGAGGCGGGACCCGGCAGCGGCAGCGCCCGGACGAGCACGGCGGCGGCGACGGCCACGGCCCCGGCCGTCACGGCGTCCGGGACGGCCGCGAGGAGCCCGGCGGCCAGCACCGCGAGCGCGGCCGAGGCGAGCGTGGCCATCAGCCCCTGCATCCGCTCGTCGGCGCCCGCGCGGCTGCGCAGCTGGAGCACGACGGTGAGCAGCACCCAGACGCCGAGGGTGCCCAGGATCGCGGCCGGACCGTCGTCGCGGCCGGCGGCGAGCAGCGCCACGTCCGCGACCAGTCCGCCGGCGAAGGCCAGCGCGATGCCCTGGCGGGCGGGCCACATCCCGTTGAGCCGGAACCAGCCCGCCGCGGTGAGCCCCTGGAGCAGCACCAGCGGAACGGCCAGCCCGTACGGCCCGAGGGCGGCGCCGAGCGCCAGCAGCAGCCCGAGCCCGGCGGTGATCGCGGCCGGCTGCGTCCCGGGCGCGATGATCGGCGAACGGCCCTCGGCGCGGGCGCGCTGCGCGTCGGTGATGCGGCTGTTGCCCAGGGTGGTGGGCGCGCTGTAGCCGTCGGCCGCCGACGCGGAGGGCGCGGATGCCGGTGCGGCGGGGGCCGCGGGCACCTCGGGCGGCAGCGGGTAGGAGCCGGAGGCGTGGGACGGGGCCGCCGGGGGCACGTAGGCGGTCTCCGCCGCGTCCACCGCCGGGACGGGCGGCGGATACGCGGTCCCGGCCGCGTCCGGCACGGCCACCGGGGCGAGATACGCCGTCTGCTCCGGGTCCGCCGCGGGCACCGGGGCCATGTACGCCGTCTGCTCCGGGTCCGGCACCGGGGCGGCCGCGCCGGGGCCGATCGTCGGCTGGTACCGGGTGTCCCAGGTCTGGCCCTCCCAGGTCTGCGCGACGCCCTGCTCCCCGGCCTGCCATCCGTCCCCGGGCTGCGCCTGGGGCACGTGAGCCGCACGGGGCGCCCCGTGCGGCTCGTAGCCGCCCTGCGCGCCGTACGCCGGGTCCTGGTGGCCGTGAGCGCCGTACGCCTGCCCGGTGTGGGCCTGCCCGGACGGGTACGGCTGCTGCGGGGCGTACGGATCCTGCGCGTACGGGGCCTGGGCGGGGGCCTGGGCGTAGGGGTCCTGCGCGTACGGGTCCGGTGCGTACGGATCCCGGGCGTACGGGTCCTGCGGGTACGGCTGCTGCTGATCGCTGCTCATCTTCTCCGGTTCACCCTCCTGCGAACGGCGGGAGCACCTCGACCGTGCCGCCCTCGGCAAGGCGTACGGTCTCATGGCTCCGGGTCCCGACGGGGTCGCCGTCGACGAGGAACGAACACCGTCGCAGCACCTGGCTCAGCTCACCGGGGTGCGCGGCGCGCACCGCGTCGAGCGCTTCCTTGAGCGTCGCGGCGGTGTACGGCTCCTCCGCGGTTCCGGCTGCTGCCTTGGCTGCTGCCCAGTAGCGGATCGTTCCCGCAGGCATGGCGGCGCTCCTCTCCTCGTCTCGCGTCAGCTGTCCATCATGGTTCACCCGCGTCACCGGGCCGTCGCCCAGTCGGCGATGCGGGTGAGCAAGCTCTCGTCCGCCGCGTTCTCCGCGTGGCCCATCCCGGGCTCCAGCCACAGCTCGGCGGCCCCGCCCGCCGCCTCGGCCAGCGTCCTCGGGTGGTCGAGCGGGAAGTACGGGTCCCGGTCGCCGTGCACGAGCAGCAGCGGGGCGGGGGCGATGCGCCCGGCGGCCTCGACCGGGGAGAGCGGGACCGGGTCCCAGGGCCTGCGGTCGATCCGGGTGCGGAAGCCGTAGCGCCCGACGAGCCGGCCGGTGGGGCGGGTGACCATCCAGTGGAGCCGGCGCATGGGGGCCGTCCCCCGGTAGAACCAGCGCGCGGGTGCGCTCACGGACACCACCGCATCAGCGTGCGCCTCCCCATGCGCTTCCGTGCGCCCCCCGCCCTCCTCGCGTACGCCCGGGGCCGTATACAGCGCCCCGTGCCGCAGCACCACCGAACCGCCCATCGAGAAGCCCGCCGTAACGATCCGCCGGTGTCCGAGCGACCGCGCCCAGGCGACCGCGGCCGCCAGATCCAGCACCTCGCGGTCCCCCACCGTGGACCGTCCGCCGGACCCTCCGTGCCCCCGGAAGGAGAACGTCACCACCGCCGCACGCTGGGCGAACACCTCCGCGGCCCGCCGCACCGCGGGGCGGTCGGCCGAACCGGTGAAACCGTGCGCGAGCACGATCGCCGTCCCCGCCCCGGCCGCCCCGTCCGCCGCCGCGGCACCCGCCGTACACGGTTCGTACACCGCCTCGATACGGACCCCGTCACCCGCCCGCAACGTCGTCCGCAGCGGCCCGCGCGTGATCAAGGGAACAGCGCCACCGTGAATTCGCCCCTCGGACACTGAAGTCATGTGGGCTATTCTGCGGGGAAGAGGATCCGGGCAATGCAGCCCCCGGGTCCTTTTGTGCTTTCCGCATGTTGTTACGGAGACGTTTCGACAAGCTCAGCGTTCCTGAGTGCGGGCCGCACGGGCGAAACCCGTACGACCACCCGTCGTACGGCCGAGCAGGACACACAGCGTACGAAGCAGTGCCGCAGACTCCCCCGGGTCCCGCCCGGGAGTGCCCCTCTCGCAGGGAACGAGGAGGACCGACGCAATGGGCGAGCCAACCGTGCACGATCACCGACCGACCGACCGGGCAGGTGGACGGCGATGAGTTCTCTGCTGCTCCTGACCAATGCCCTCCAGCCGTCGACGGAGGTGCTCCCCGCCCTCGGCCTCCTGCTGCACAGCGTGCGGGTCGCCCCCGCCGAGGGCCCCGCTCTCGTCGACACCCCCGGTGCCGACGTCATCCTCGTCGACGGCCGCCGCGACCTGCCCCAGGTCAGGTCGCTCTGCCAGCTCCTGCGGTCCACCGGACCGGGCTGTCCACTGATCCTCGTGGTCACCGAAGGCGGCCTCGCGGCCGTCACCGCGGACTGGGGCATCGACGACGTCCTGCTCGACACGGCGGGCCCCGCCGAGGTCGAGGCGCGGCTGCGGCTGGCCACCGGCCGCCAGCAGATCACCGCCGACGACTCCCCCATGGAGATCCGCAACGGCGACCTCTCCGTGGACGAGGCCACGTACAGCGCCAAGCTCAAGGGCCGGGTCCTCGACCTCACGTTCAAGGAATTCGAACTGCTCAAGTACCTGGCGCAGCACCCGGGCCGGGTCTTCACCCGCGCCCAGCTGCTCCAGGAGGTCTGGGGCTACGACTACTTCGGCGGCACCCGCACCGTCGACGTCCACGTCCGCCGGCTGCGCGCCAAACTCGGCCCGGAACACGAATCCCTCATCGGCACCGTCCGCAATGTGGGATACCGCTTCGTCGCCCCGGAGAAGGTGGAACGGGCCGCCGAGGAGGCCAAGGCGGGCACGGCCAAGGGAAGCACCGAAACCCTCACCCGTTCGGAGCAGTCGGAGATGTCCGAAGTCACGGAAGAAGCCCCGGTCCGGCCTGTCAAGAGGTAGTTCCATCCGCGTAGACTGCCGCGCGTGGCCAAGGTGACGCGGGACGATGTGGCGAGACTGGCGGGGACGTCGACCGCGGTCGTCAGCTACGTCATCAACAACGGACCCCGGCCGGTCGCCCCGGCCACGCGCGAGCGGGTGCTCGCCGCGATCAAGGAGCTGGGCTACCGGCCCGACCGGGTCGCCCAGGCCATGGCCTCGCGGCGGACCGACCTCATAGGGATGATCGTGCCGGACGCCCGGCAGCCCTTCTTCGCGGAGATGGCGCACGCGGTCGAACAGGCCGCCGCCGAGCGCGGGAAGATGGTGCTCGTCGGCAACTCCGACTACCGCGACGAGCGCGAGGTCCACTATCTGCGCGCCTTCCTCGGCATGCGGGTCTCCGGCCTGATCCTCGTCAGCCAGGGCCCCAGTGAGCGCGCGGCGGCGGAGATAGAGGCGTGGGACGCCCGGGTCGTGCTGCTGCACGAGCGGCCCGAGGCCATCGACGACGTCGCCGTCGTCACGGACGACGTGGGCGGCGCCCAGCTCGCCACCCGCCACCTCCTGGAGCACGGCAACGCCTACGTGGCGTGTCTGGGCGGCATGGAGTCCACCCCGTCCGTCGGCGACCCCGTCGCCGACCACATCGAGGGCTGGCGCCGGGCCATGCACGAATCGGGGCGCTCCACCGAGGGCCGCCTCTTCCAGGCCCCGTACAACCGCTACGACGCCTACCGGGTCGCCCTGGACCTCCTCTCCGGCCCCGACCGGCCGCCGGCGATCTTCTGCGCCACCGACGACCAGGCCATCGGCGTCCTGCGGGCCGCGCGCGAGCTGCGCATCGACGTGCCCGGCGAGCTGGCCGTCGCCGGCTTCGACGACGTGAAGGAGGCCGGTCTCACCGATCCGCCGCTGACCACGGTCTTCTCCGACCGTCCGGCGATGGCGCGGGCCGCGGTCGACCTGGTCCTCGACGACTCGCTGCGGGTCTCGGGCTCGCGGCGGGAGCGGCTGAAGCAGTTCCCCTCGGCCCTCGTCGTCCGCCGCTCCTGCGGCTGCGGAGAACCCCCGAAGCCGCTCTGAGCCCTCCCGGCGCCCCGGTCCCCGTGATCGGCCCCCGCCGGTCTTTATATCGGGCATACGAGGTTCTGCCGGGCTTCTCAGCGCGTGCTCACGCTCCTCTCATCTTGGCCGGACAGGCTCTTGGTCATGACAGAGAGCCAGCGCCCGAGCGGCGAGTACCCGATGTACCCCTCGTACGGCAACGGCGAAGCGGCCTACCCGCCGCCGCCGTCATACCAGCCCGCCCAGCCGGTCGACCTGGGCCACGGCACGACCGTGTGGCCCGGCGACGGCGGCCACGGGGGCGGCGGATTCCACGGCGCCGCCCCGGCCGCCCCGCACTCCCCCGAACCGGCACCCTCCCGCCGCCGGGTCCGCCGCCCCGTCGCCCTGCTGGCGGCCGTGGCCATCGCCGCGGCGGTCGTCGGCGGCGGCACCGCGACCCTCCTCGGCCGGATCACCGACGACACCGCCGCGCCCTCCGGCAGCGGGGTCGTCCCCGGCACCACCGTCTCGCAGAGCAGCAAGGGCACCGTCTCCGGCGTCGCCGCCGCCCTCTCCCCGACCATCGTCGAGATCGGCGCGACCTCCACCTCCGGCCAGTCCACCGGCTCCGGCGTCGTCATCACCGCCGACGGCGAGATCGTCACCAACAACCACGTCATCGCGGGCGCCACCTCCATCGAGGTCACGCTCTCCACCGGCAAGAAGTACACCGCCGACGTCGTCGGCACCGACCCCGACAAGGACCTCGCCCTCATCAAGCTCCAGGGCGCGAGCGGGCTGAAGACCGCCACCCTCGGCGACTCCTCCAAGGTCGCGGTCGGCGACCAGGTCGTCGCGATCGGCTCCCCCGAGGGCCTCACCGGCACCGTCACCAGCGGCATCGTCTCCGCGCTCGACCGTGACGTCACCGTCGCCAAGGAGGGCGGCGACGAGAGCGGGAACCAGGGCGGCGGCCGGCAGTGGCCCTTCGAGTTCGGCGGACAGCAGTTCAACGGCGACACCGGCGACTCCACCACCACGTACAAGGCCATCCAGACCGACGCCTCGCTCAACCCCGGCAACTCCGGCGGCGCCCTGATCAACATGGACGGCGAGATCATCGGCATCAACTCCGCGATGTACTCCGCCAGTTCCGCCGCCGGCCAGGGCAGCTCCAGCGCGGGCAGCGTCGGCCTCGGCTTCGCCATCCCCGTCAACACCCTCAAGGCCGACCTCGCCGGCCTGCGGTCCGGCGACGGCTCCTGAGCGGGCGGGGCTGAGAAACTGGGACCCGCCCCGCACCGTACGCACCGAGAAGAGGACGAGACAGCGATGAGCCCCGCCGAGGAAGGTCCCCAGCGCATCCTCGTCGTCGACGACGAGCCCGCCGTGCGCGAGGCCCTGCAGCGCAGCCTGGCCTTCGAGGGGTACGGCACCGAGGTCGCCGTCGACGGACTCGACGCCCTCGCCAAGGTCGAGTCGTACGCCCCCGACCTCATCGTCCTCGACATCCAGATGCCGCGGATGGACGGCCTGACCGCCGCCCGCCGCATCCGTGCCACGGGCGCCACCACCCCCATCCTGATGCTCACCGCCCGCGACACCGTCGGCGACCGCGTCACCGGACTCGACGCGGGCGCCGACGACTACCTCGTCAAACCCTTCGAGCTCGACGAACTCTTCGCCCGTATCCGCGCCCTGCTGCGCCGCAGCTCCTACGCGGCCGCGGCGGGCGCCCCCGTCCCCGACGACAACACCCTCTCCTTCGCCGATCTGCGCATGGACCTCGCCACCCGCGAGGTCACCCGGGGAGAGCGCCGCGTGGAACTCACCCGCACCGAGTTCACCCTCCTGGAGATGTTCCTCGCCCACCCGCGCCAGGTCCTCACCCGCGAACAGATCCTCAAGGCCGTCTGGGGCTTCGACTTCGAACCGAGCTCCAACTCGCTGGACGTGTACGTGATGTACCTGCGCCGCAAGACCGAGGCCGGCGGCGAACCCCGCCTCGTCCACACCGTGCGGGGCGTCGGCTACGCCCTGCGCTCCGGCGGGGCCGAGGGATGACCGGCCCCCTGCGCCGCATCCGCGCCCTGCCGCTCCGCTCCCGCCTCGCCCTCCTCATCGCCACCGCGGTCGCGGTCGCGGTCGCGGCGGTGGCGGCGGCGTGCTGGTTCGTGACGCGGGAGCAGTTGCAGAACCAGCTGGACACGACGCTGCGCGGCTCCAACGTGGACGCCCGCTATCTGACCAACCTGTACGACTACTGCCGCGGCGCCAATCAGATCCCGCCCCGGCCCTACTCGGGGCTCACCGTCCAGCTCATTGACGCCGAGGGCACGGTCTGCCTCGCGCCCGGCTCCTCCAAGCTTCCCGTCAGCGCCGCGGACCTCGCCGTCGTCACGCACGACCGCCCCGACGCCCTGCGCACCGCGAAGGACGCGAACGGCGTCGAGATGCGCGTCTACACCGCCCCCGTGAAGGGCCCCATCGACCTCGCCGTCTCCCTCGCCCGCCCCCTCAGCGAGATCGACAAACCCCTCACCACCCTCGCCTGGGTGCTCCTCCTCGTCTCCGGCATCGGCGTCCTCGGCGCCGGCGCCGCCGGGCTCTGGGTCGCCCGCTCCGGACTGCGCCCCGTCGACGAGCTGACCGAGGCCGTCGAGCACGTCGCCCGGACCGAGGACCTGACCGTCCGCATCCCCGTCGACGGTGAGGACGAGATCGCCCGCCTCTCCCGCTCGTTCAACTCGCTGACGTCCTCCCTCGCCACCTCCCGCGACCGGCAGGCCCAGCTCATCGCCGACGCCGGCCACGAACTGCGCACCCCGCTCACCTCGCTGCGCACCAACATCGAACTGCTCGCCCGCAGCGACGAGACCGGCCGGGCGATCCCGCCGGACGACCGCAAGGCCCTGATGGCCTCCGTGAAGGCCCAGATGACCGAACTGGCCTCACTCATCGGCGACCTCCAGGAACTGGCCCGCCCCGACGCCGCCAAGACCGGCCCCCTCCAGGTGGTCGCCCTGCACGACATCACCCGTACCGCCCTGCAACGCGCCCGGCTGCGCGGCCCCGAGCTGACGATCACGGCCGAGCTGGCCCCCTGGTACGTCCGCGCCGAGCCCGCCGCGCTGGAGCGGGCGATCGTCAACGTCCTCGACAACGCCGTGAAGTTCAGCCCGCCGCGCGGCACCGTCACCGTCGTCCTGCACCGCGGCGAACTGACCGTCCGCGACCAGGGCCCCGGCATCCCCGCCGACGAACTCCCCCATGTCTTCGAACGCTTCTGGCGCTCCCCGTCCGCACGCCAGCTCCCCGGCTCCGGCCTCGGACTGTCCATCGTCGCCCGCACCGTCCAGCAGGCCGGCGGCGAGGTCACCCTCCTCCCGGCCGAGGGCGGCGGCACCACGGCCACCCTCCGGCTCCCCGGAGCGCCCCAGCCACCCCCGGAGACCCCCGGGGAATGACACACGGGGACGCGGTACGACACGGGTCCGCCGACCCATCTCGTACCGCGCCACCGGAGCGGCACCCCGGAAGGAGGGCACCGTCCGCCGAGGAGACTAGGCCGCTCCGGAGCGCGGGGGTGTGCCGGACGTGCAGGGGTGTGTGCCGGACGTGCAGGGGCGGGTGGAGCCGGGAAACGACGGATGCGCGGGCCGGGGCCTTCGCCCCCGCCCGCGCATCGCGGTCGGTCCGGTGGTTCCGTCCTACTGGATGACGGTGATCCGGTCCGCGGCCGGCGGGGCCAGCGGGGCGGCGGCCGTGGAGTGGGCCGCCAGGTAGGCGTTGAACAGGTCCAGGTCGGAGGCGCCCACCAGCTTGTTGGTGCCCTGGCCGAGGGCCGCGAAGCCGTCGCCGCCGCCCGCCAGGAACTCGTTCATGGCGACGCGGTAGGTCTTGGCCGGGTCGATCGCCTCACCGTTCAGACGGATGGTGTCCGTCACCACACGGGCGGCGCCCGACTTCGTCATGTCCAGGGTGTAGGTGAGCCCCTTCGACACCTGAAGGATCTTCGGGCTGGCCTCGTTCGACCCGCTGACCTGCTGCTGGAGCGCGGAGACCAGCTGGGCGCCGGTCAGGTCGACGACGTTCATCATGTTGGTGAACGGCTGCACGGTGAACGCCTCGCCGTAGGTGACGACGCCGTCGCCCTCACCGCCGGTCGCCTTGTACACGAGGTCCGCGCGGATGCCGCCCGGGTTCATGAAGGCGACGACCGCCCCGCCCTTGTCGGCCGGGGCCAGACCCTCCAGCTGAGCGTCGGCGATCAGATCGCCGAGCGGCTTCTCCGGCGCGGTGGAGCCGCGGCCGTTGATGTCCGCCGAGATGTAGCCCTGCGGACGGTTGGCGATCGGGGCCGCCAGGGTGTTCCAGCGCGCGATCAGGGCCGTCATGTCGGAGGCCGGGGCCTGGTCGCGGCTCACGATGTGGTTGGCCGAGACCGGGTTCGAGGGCGCCGGGTGGTGGCCGCGACCGGCCCCCTTCACCGCGGTGCGCACGATGTCCTTGGTGCGGCGGTCGTACGTCAGCGTCGTGTCCGTGTACAGCTTGCCGAACGAGGACGCCGAGGTGACCAGGCGCGGGTTGCCCGCCGGGTCCGGGATCGTGCAGACGTACGCCTGGTGCGTGTGGCCCGTGACCAGCGCGTCCACCTTCGGCGTGATGCCCTTGGCGATCTCGGTGATCGGCCCGGAGATCCCGTCACCGGCCCCCGGGCTGTCGCAGTCGTAGTTGTACGAGGAGGACGCCGGGGCGCCGCCCTCGTGGATCAGCGCGACGATCGACTTCACGCCCTGGCGGTCCAGCTCCTTGGCGTACTTGTTGATCGTCTCGACCTCGTCGTGGAACTTCAGGCCCTTGACGCCGTTGGCCGTCACGATGTTCGGCGTGCCCTCCAGGGTCACCCCGATGAAGCCGATCTTGATGCCGTCCTTCTTCCAGACCGTGTACGGCCGGAGGATCGGCTTGCCCGACTTCTCGTCCGTCACATTGGCCGCGAGGTACGGGAAGTCGGCGCCCCGGAACTTCTTGCCCTGCTCGTAGCAGCCCTCGACCGGGTGGCAGCCGCCGTTCTGAAGGCGCGCCAGCTCCGTGGCACCCTCGTCGAACTCGTGGTTGCCGACGCTCGTCACATCGAGGTCGATCTTGTTCAGGGCCTCGATGGTCGGCTCGTCGTGGAAGAGCCCCGACAGCAGCGGGCTCGCACCGACCATGTCGCCGCCCGCGGCGGTGATGGAGTACGGGTGCCCCTTGCGCGCGGCGCGCAGCGAGGAGGCCAGGTACTCGACGCCGCCGGCCGGAACGGCCTTCGTCGTGCCGTCGGCCTGCGTCTCGGTGACCGTGCCGGCCGAGCCGGCGGGCGGCTCCAGGTTTCCGTGCAGGTCGTTGAAGGACAGCAGCTGCACGTCCACGGTGCCGGGAGCGTGGTGACCCCCGTGGCCCCCGTGGCCCTTGCCGTGCCCTTCGGCGCTCGCCGGCATCGCGGCGACCAGCGCACCGACGGTGGCCAGCCCGGCCGCGGCGGCGAGCACCCGCCGGGACGCGCGGTTCTTCTGAGGTGTCGCTGACATCGGACCCCTTGTGAGTTCAGCGGGTGGTGTGACGATCGAGCCACGTCTGAATCTGGATACTGCGTGCGCAGCCTAGGGTCAACGCGCGTAGCGCGACAGATGTTTGGGGTTACGAACTGGTTGCCGCACGATCGGAACGGGGCCATTCGCCCAAATGGGGCTGGGGTGCTTCGGGGTGGGCCCGTGCGCCTCTGTTCGGTGGGTGGGGGCGGGGTCCCTCCGGGGTGACTCCTCAGAAATGGCGTGTTCACCCCGGTACGCAAGGGACCCGGGTCGTACGCCATTTCCTGCGGGGACACCCCTGCACGCCCCCACCCGGCCGGTTTTGCGTCTTCCCGCCGGTGGAACCCGTTGTCGCAGACGCACGACGGCCGGGGCCGGGGGCGTGCAGGGGAGTCCCCGCAGAACGACGAACACAGACCGGGGTACGTGTCCGTGGTGCCCGCACGTTCGTCGTTCGAGGAGTCTCCCCGGAGGGACCCCGGACCCCACACGACGAACAGAAGGCGCACCCCGCGGAGAACCCGCACCAACCTCGCCGCCCCCCGCCCAAGGGGCCCGTACGCTCGTACCCATGACGACTGACGTACCCCTCCCCGCCCCCGGACGCGAGATCCAGACCCTGGACACCCTCACCCCCGACCAGGCGGAAGCCGTCACCGGGCTCCTCGCCGAGGCCGCGCGCTCCGACGGCCGGCAGGCCGTGTCCGAGCAGGGGCGGCTCCAGCTGCGGGGCGGACACCGGGACGGCGTCCGGCACTTCCTGCTGACGGCCGGCGGCACACTCGTCGGGTACGCGCAACTGGAGGACACCGACCCCGTCGAGGCCCCGGCCGCCGAGCTGGTCGTGCACCCGGCCCACCGGGGCCACGGCCACGGACGGGCCCTCGGCGCCGCACTGCTGGCCGCGACCGGCAAGCGACTGCGGGTCTGGGCACACGGCGGAAAGGCCGCCGCCCGCCATCTGGCCCAGGTGCTCGGGCTCTCGCTCTTCCGCGAACTGCGCCAGCTCCGCAGGCCGTTGGACCCGCTGAACATCGCCGAGCCGGTACTGCCGCCGGGCGTCACCGTCCGCACCTTCGTCCCCGGCCAGGACGACGCCGCCTGGCTCGCCGTGAACAGCGCCGCCTTCGCCCACCACCCCGAGCAGGGCGCCCTGCGCCAGCGCGACCTCGACGACCGCAAGGCCGAGCCGTGGTTCGACCCCAAGGGCTTCTTCCTCGCCGAGCGGACCGGCGAGGACGGCACCACCGAACTGATCGGCTTCCACTGGACGAAGGTGCACGCCGAGGAGCGGCTGGGCGAGGTGTACGTGGTCGGCATCCGGCCCGACGCCCAGGGCGGCGGCCTCGGCAAGGCGCTCACCGCGATCGGCCTGCGCCACCTCGCCTCGGAGGGCCTGCCCACCGCGATGCTCTACGTCGACGCGGACAACACGGCCGCCGTGACGGTCTACGAGCGGATGGGCTTCACCACCCACGAGGTCGACCTGATGTACCGCACGGAATCCTGAGAGCGGGGCGCTCACAGGGGCGGCGTCGCTTGACGCCGCCCCTTTCTCACGTCACCCTTTCACTACTCAATTAGTGAAAGGGTGAAGATGGCAGACTCCGCGGCAGTCGAGTTCCGCATCGACCGGCGCAGCGGCGTCGCCACGTATCTCCAGATCGTCCAGCAGACGAAGCAGGCCCTGCGTCTGGGCCTGCTGGAGCCGGGCGACCGGCTGCCCACCGCCCGGGAAGTGGTCGAGGCCACCGCGATCAACCCGAACACCGTGCTCAAGGCGTACCGCGAGCTGGAACGCGAAGGACTCGTCGAGGGCCGCCGCGGGCTCGGCACCTTCGTCATCGGAACGCTCGGTGGCGCGGCGGCCGGCGACGACTCCCCGCTGCGCGCGGAGCTGGACGCCTGGGCGGACAGGGCACGGGCCGCCGGACTCGACCGGGACGACGTGAGCGCGCTCTTCACCGCCGTACTGGACAGGACATTCGAGGGGGACCAGGACCGATGACAGGTTCAGCGCTCGAGGCCGACGGCCTCGGCATGCGATACCGGGGCAGGCGGGGCGGCTGGGCGCTGCGCGACTGCGCGTTCCGGCTCCCGGCCGGCGCGGTCTGCGCGCTCGTCGGCCGGAACGGCGCCGGCAAGTCCACCCTGCTCGCCCTGGCGGCGGGCCTCCTGCGCCCGGCCGAGGGAACGATCCGGGTGCTCGGCACGACGGCCGGTGAGGCTCGTGCCCGGATGGCGTACGTGGCCCAGGACAAGCCGCTGTACCCCTGGCTGACGGTCGCCGGGACGCTCTGGGCGGGGGCCGAGCTGAACCCCGGAAGCTGGGACCGGGAGGCGGCCGAGCGCGTCGCCGGGCCGCTGCCGTACGACACGAAGGTCCGTGAGCTGTCCGGCGGCCAGCGCACCCGCCTCGCTCTGGCCCTCGCGCTCGGCAAACGGGCCGAACTCCTGCTCCTCGACGAGCCGATGGCCGATCTCGATCCTCTCGCCCGCCACCAGCTCATGGGCGTCCTGATGGCCGAGGCCGCCGAGCACCGGACCACCATCGTGATGTCCTCGCACATCATCGGCGAGCTGGAGGGCGCCTGCGACCACCTGCTCCTCGTCGACGGCGGCCGCGTCCGCCTCGGTGGCGGGACGGACGACCTCGTCGCCGCACACGCCCTGCTCACCGGCCCCGTACGGGACCTCGCGCCGCACACGGTGGTCGAGTCCCGCACCACGGGACGGGCGCTGACCGCACTGGTGCGCCCGGACGGCCCGGTGGACGCGGCCTGGAACAGGACCGAACCCTCCCTGGAGGAGGTCCTGCTCGCCCATCTCCGCTCCCCCGAGGCGCCCGCGCTGCTCACCACGGACACGACGGCCCGTCAGGCGGTGGCGGCATGAGCACGGTCTCTCTGCGGGGTCCGGCGCGGCTCGTCGCACGGCAGCACCGCCTGGTGCCGTGGATCGGCGGCGGCCTCGTCCTCGCCTGGACCGCCCTGGTCGCCGGGGCCCGGTGGTTCATGTCCGCCGCCGCCGACGACTTCGCCGGAACCGGCTGTTCGGTGCAGCACACCGTCCGGGGCTGCGGCATCCAGGTCCGTCACGTCCTCAGCGTCGAACTGCACTACGGGCGGCTCTTCGACTACGCGGGGCTGGCCATGACGGCGCTGCCCGTGCTCATCGGCCTCTTCGTCGCGGGGCCGGTCATCGGTCGGGAACTGGAGGACGGCACCTACCGCCTCTCCTGGAGCCAGTCCGTGAGCCCCGCCGGCTGGCTGACCGCCAGGCTCGCGGTGCCCGCGGCGGTCACCGTGGCCGGCGTCACCGTGCTGTCCGCCGTGTACGCGTGGGGCTGGTCCCGGACGTCCGCGACGAACTACCCCGCACAGTCGTCCGAGCCACTGGTGTACCGGGCGATGGGTCCCGTGCCCGTCGCCTGCTCCCTGCTCTGCCTCGCCCTCGGCGCGCTCATCGCCCTGCTGGTCCGGCGCACGCTTCCGTCGATGGCCCTGACCGCGGTCGTCTCCGCCGCGGTGGTCGTGACCCTGGGGGCCGTCCGCCCCGGCGGTGGTTTCTGGCCCCTCCAGCTCGCCGAGACCGCCCTCCTGCTCGGCCTCGCCGCCGCAACCACCGCACTCGCCTTCCGGGTGCTGCACCGCCACCACGCCTGAGGCGTGGCCCGAGCCCGCCCGGGGCCCCGGCCCCGGGCGGAATCGCCATACACGGCCACTCACCGCTTCCTGCATGTCATGTCGCCGTTACCGGGCATTCAGACGCCCTTGCGACCCTCTCAGGATGCAGCCAGCCCTGCCGACCCCCCGCAACGGGAAGAATCCCGGCCCGCGACGCACTCCGCGCGCGGTTCCCGTGATCTCCGCCCCCTCCGACGCGCCTCCGGAGCCCTCCGCGCGGAAGAATGGGCCCATGAGCCAGCAGCCCAGCTCCGAGGTCCCGGTCCAGCCCGCCGCCCAGCCGTCGGTCGGCTCTCTCGCCGCCCACCGCCCGCATGCCGTCGCCGGCCAGGCGTCGCGGCCGGGCGCGCTGTCCACCGCCGCCGATCTGGATCCGGACATCGACGCGGACGCGGACGCGTACGAGCCGGGTACGGACGGGGACGAGCTGCCCCAGGGGCGCTTCCTGGACCGGGAGCGCAGTTGGCTCGCGTTCAACGAACGGGTTCTGGAGCTGGCCGAGGACCCGTCGACCCCGCTCCTCGAACGGGCTAATTTCCTCGCCATCTTCGCCTCGAACCTGGACGAGTTCTTCATGGTCCGGGTGGCAGGGCTCAAGCGCCGCATCGCGACCGGGGTCGCCACCCGCTCCGCCTCCGGGCTCCAGCCCCGCGAGGTCCTGGATCTGATCTGGACCCGCTCGCGGGAGCTCATGGCCCGGCACGCGGCCTGCTACCAGCAGGACGTCGCGCCCGCCCTGTCCGACGAGGGCATCCAGCTGATCCGCTGGCCGGAGCTGACGGAGAAGGAGCAGGCCCGGCTGTTCACCTTCTTCCGCCAGCGGGTCTTCCCGGTGCTGACCCCGCTCGCGGTGGACCCCGCGCACCCCTTCCCGTACATCTCCGGCCTCTCGCTGAACCTCGCCGTCGTCGTACGCAACCCGGTCAGCGGCCACCGCCACTTCGCCCGGGTCAAGGTGCCGCCGCTGCTGACCCGCTTCCTGGAGGCCTCGCCGCAGCGGTACGTGCCCATAGAGGACGTCATCGCCGCACATCTGGAGGAGCTGTTCCCGGGGATGGAGGTGCTGGCGCACCACATGTTCCGGGTGACCCGGAACGAGGACCTGGAGGTCGAGGAGGACGACGCGGAGAACCTGCTCCAGGCCCTGGAGAAGGAGCTGATGCGGCGCCGCTTCGGGCCGCCGGTCCGGCTGGAGGTCGAGGAGTCCATCGACCCGTACGTGCTGGACCTGCTGGTGCGCGAGCTGAAGGTCTCCGACGCCGAGGTCTACCCGCTGCCCGGTCCGCTCGATCTGACCGGACTGTTCGGCATAGCCTCGCTCGACCGGCCCGAGCTGAAGTACCCGAAGTTCGTGGCCGGCACCCACCGCGACCTCTCCGAGGTGGAGTCCGCCTCCGCGCCGGACATCTTCGCCGCCCTGCGCGAGCGGGACGTGCTGCTGCACCACCCGTACGACTCCTTCTCGACGTCCGTCCAGGCCTTCCTGGAGCAGGCGGCGGCCGATCCGGACGTGCTGGCGATCAAGCAGACGCTGTACCGGACCTCGGGCGACTCCCCGATAGTGGACGCCCTCATCGACGCCGCCGAGTCCGGCAAGCAGGTCCTCGTACTCGTCGAGATCAAGGCCCGCTTCGACGAGCAGGCCAACATCAAGTGGGCGCGGAAGCTGGAGGAGGCGGGGTGCCACGTCGTCTACGGCCTCGTCGGGCTGAAGACGCACTGCAAGCTCTCCCTCGTCGTCCGCCAGGAGGGCGACACCCTGCGCCGCTACTCGCACGTCGGCACCGGCAACTACCACCCCAAGACCGCCCGGCTCTACGAGGACCTGGGCCTGCTCACCGCCGACCCGCAGGTCGGGGCGGACCTCTCGGACCTGTTCAACCGGCTCTCCGGCTACTCCCGCCGCGAGACCTACCGCCGGCTGCTGGTGGCCCCCAAGTCGCTGCGCGACGGGCTGATCGTCCGGATCAACAAGGAGATCGCCCACCAGCGGGCCGGCCGCCCCGCCTACGTCCGCATCAAGGTCAACTCGATGGTCGACGAGGCGGTCATCGACGCCTGCTACCGGGCCGCGCAGGCCGGTGTCCCGGTCGACATCTGGGTCCGCGGCATCTGCGCGATCCGCCCCGGCGTCACCGGCCTCTCGGAGAACGTCCGGGTCCGCTCGATACTGGGCCGCTTCCTCGAACACTCCCGGGTCTTCTCGTTCGGCAACGGCGGGGAACCCGAAGTCTGGTTCGGCAGCGCCGACATGATGCACCGCAATCTCGACCGCCGCATCGAGGCCCTGGTCCGGGTCACCGACCCCGCGCACCGGGCCGCCCTCAGCCGGCTCCTGGAGACCGGCATGGCCGACACGACCTCCTCCTGGCACCTGGGCCCCGACGGGGACTGGACCCGGCACGCCACGGACGCGGAGGGCCGGCCGCTGCGGCACGTACAGGAAATGCTCATTGACGCCCGGAGGCGCCGGCGTGCGACGCCCTGACCACCAGACACAGGCGGACGTGACCGCGGGGGCGGTGCTCGCACCGTATCTGCGGGACCGGGCCGCGGACTTCCTGCGCAGCCTGCGTCTGCACCGCGAGAACAGCGCCCCCACCGACGCCGGCCCCCGGGCCGCCGAGGAGGCCGCCTGGGCGCTGCGCCGCTCGGCCCGCCGCATCGGGGGGACGCTCCACACGTTCCGCTCCGCGCTCGACCCGCTCTGGGCCGAGCACCTGCGCACCGAACTCGCCTGGCTGTCCGGCACCCTGGCCCGCGAGCACGCCTACGCGGACCGGCTGACCCGGCTCCTGGACGCCCTGCACGGGCTCCCGGGCGCCGCCCTGCCCGCCGCCCGCACCGAAACGGGCACGACCCCGGCGTCCCCCATGAACGCGGGCGCCACCACCACCGCCGCCACGGCCGCCGCGGAGAAGGAACGCGCCGTCCTCGGCGTCGGCGCCGCCCGCGCCGGTGCGCTGCTCGACCGCCAGCTCACCCTGGCCCGGACCCGCGCCCACTCCGCCGCGCTCCAGGCCCTCGGCTCCTCCCGCTTCCACGCAGTCGCCGACGCGGTCGCCCTGCTCGCCTCCGAGGTGCCGCTGTCCGCCGCGGCCGCCCAGCCGGCCGGCGACCTGCTCGGCGATCCGGCCGGCCGGGCCGAACAGCGGCTGCTCGGCGCCGTCGCCGCGCTGCCCCCGGACGAGACGGCCGAGCCGTACAACGACGCGCACGACGCGCCCTGGCACCAGACCCGGCTGCTGCTGCGTCTGCACCGGTACGCCCACGAGGTGCTGCGCGGCGCCCCCGATCCGGTCCTGGCCGGCCCCGGGCGCGCCCTCGACCGCCACCGGGACGCCGCCGAGGCCGCCGCCGCCGCTGCCGCCGCGGCCCGCACCCCGCGCATCGCCCCGACGACCGCGTACGCCCTGGGGGTGCTCCACGCCGACCAGCGCCACGAGGTGGAGGCGGCCCGCGCCCTCTTCCGGGAGTGCTGGCCCTACGCCACGGCCGCGGCGGTCCGGCCGTGAGCGGCACCCCGGACAGCACCGTGCGCGCGGCGGGATGCGTCCTGTGGCGCCGGTCGACGGCGCCGCGCGGCGGGGTGGAGCTGTGCCTCGTGCACCGGCCGCGCTACGACGACTGGTCGTTCCCCAAGGGGAAGCTGAAGCGCGGCGAGTCCCCGCGCGAGGCGGCGCTGCGCGAGGTGCTGGAGGAGACCGGGCACCGCTGTGTGCCCGGCCCGCTGCTCCCCGCGGTGCGGTACGTCGTGAACGGCCGCCCCAAGGAGGTCACGTACTGGTCGGCCGAGGCCACGGCGGGCGCGTTCGTCCCGAACCGCGAGGTGGACGACGTGCGCTGGCTGACGCCCCCGGCCGCCCGTGCCCGGCTGACCCAGGACCGCGACCGCGCGCTCCTCGACGCCGCGCTGGACACCCTGCCGACGGCGTAACCCGGCCTCCGCGCGCCCCGCGTCCGGCGGGGCGCGTCCCGTACCCGTGCGCCCTGTCCGCCGGCGCAGTCCCGCACCCGCGCACCTCGCGTCCGGCCGCGTGATCCCGTGCCCCCGCGCCCCCGTCCGGCTGCGTGATCCCGTACGCCCGCACGCCGCCCCCGGCCGCGCGGCCCCATGCCCGCACCCCCGCCCTGCCGCGTAATCCCGCGCCCCCGCCCCCCGTCCGCCCCGCCCGTCCGGGGCGGACGGACCGCTGTCCGTACCCGGAACCGGGCCGCCCGACACGGTTCACCTCCCGTTCACTCACCCCCGTAAGCCGATTCACCTGATCTGCCTAATTTCGGCTGTGCACGGTGCGAGGCACTCACCGCACCGTCCACGACTTCCGCACCACCCACCACCTCGCACGCCGTCGTAGCGACCACACCACCTCGGCGGCTTCTGGAAGGAACACCCGAAAGTGAAGCTTCAGCGCAAGAACCGGCTTCGTGCCACCGCGCTCGGTGCCCTCGCCGTCTCCGGCGCCCTGGTCCTCACGGCGTGCGGTTCGGACGACAACAGCAGCAACGACACCAGCGGCGGCAAGCAGACGAAGGCCGCCTCGAACGTCAAGTGCGACGGGGCCAAGGGGCAGCTGCGCGCCTCCGGCTCCAGCGCGCAGAAGAACGCCATGGACCTCTGGGTCAAGGAGTACATGGCCGCCTGCTCCGGCGTGGAGATCAACTACAACTCCTCCTCGTCCGGCGAGGGCATCGTCGCCTTCAACCAGGGCACGGTCGGCTTCGCCGGCTCCGACTCGGCGCTGAAGCCCGAGGAGGTCGCCGACTCCAAGAAGATCTGCAAGAGCGGCCAGGGCATCAACCTCCCGATGGTCGGCGGCCCGATCGCGATCGGCTACCACCTGGAAGGCGTCGACAGCCTGACGCTGGACGCCCCCACCCTCGCCAAGATCTTCGACACGAAGATCAAGAAGTGGAACGACGAGGCCATCGCCAAGCTCAACCCGGGCGTCAAGCTCCCGGACAAGGCGATCCAGGCCTTCCACCGCTCCGAGGACTCCGGCACCACGCAGAACCTCGGCAAGTACCTCGGCGCCGCGGCCCCGTCCGACTGGAAGTACGAGGCGGAGAAGAAGTGGCCCGCCCCCGGCGGCCAGGGCGCGACCTCCTCCTCCGGTGTCGCCACGCAGGTCAAGCAGGTCGACGGCGCGATCGGCTACTTCGAGCTCTCCTACGCCGCCTCGCAGCAGATCACCACGGTCGACATCAACACCGGCGGCTCCGCCCCGGTGAAGGCCTCCTCCGAGAACGCCTCCAAGGCCATCGCCGCCGCCAAGGTCAAGGGCACCGGCAAGGACCTGGCGCTCGACCTCGACTACACCACCAAGGCCGAGGGCGCCTACCCGCTGGTCCTGGTCACCTACGAGGTCGTCTGCGACACCGGCAACAAGGCCGACACCCTCGGCACCGTGAAGTCCTTCCTCACCTACACCGCCTCCGAGGACGGCCAGAAGCTCCTCACCGAGGCCGGCTACGCCCCGATCCCCGAGGCCATCAACGCCAAGGTCCGCGAGACCGTCGCCGGTCTCTCGTAACACCCGCTCCACCCGGGCTCCTCGGGCGGCCGGTCCGGCGCACCCCTCCGGACCGGCCCGCCCCCCACCCCCATCCGGTGCACCGCCGCCAGGGGCGCCGTCCGCGGCTCCCCCACACAGACCGGAAAGACCATGGCTTCCACCACACAGACAGACATCCCACCGGCCCGGCCGGGCGGACACTCCCGCCCCAGGAACACCGGCCGGCTCGGGGACACGATCTTCCTGGGCCTCTCCCGGGGCTCCGGCATCCTGCTGCTCGTGATCATGGCGTCGATCGCCGCCTTCCTCACGTACCGCGCGGCGATCGCGATATCCGGGGACGAGGGCAACTTCCTCACCACGTTCGACTGGAACCCGGCCGGTGACCCGCCCGTCTTCGGCATCGCGGTCCTGCTCTTCGGCACCGTGATCAGCTCGGTCATCGCGATGGCCATCGCGGTCCCGGTCGCGGTCGGCATCGCCCTGTTCATCTCGCACTACGCGCCGCGCAAGCTGGCCGGCCCGATCGCGTACGTCATCGATCTGCTCGCCGCGGTGCCCAGCATCGTCTACGGCATCTGGGGCGCACTCGTGCTCGTGCCGTATCTGGAGGGCCTGAACCTCTGGCTCGACCAGTTCTTCGGCTGGACGTACGTCTTCGAGAAGACCGAGGTCGGCGTCGCCCGTTCGCTGTTCACCGTGGGCATCCTGCTGGCCATCATGATCCTGCCGATCGTGACGAGCGTCAGCCGCGAGGTCTTCCTCCAGGTCCCGCGCATGAACGAGGAGGCCGCGCTGGCGCTCGGCGCCACCCGCTGGGAGGTCATTCGCCTCTCCGTACTGCCCTTCGGCCGCTCCGGTGTGATCTCCGCCTCGATGCTGGGGCTCGGCCGCGCGCTCGGCGAGACGATGGCCGTCGCCACGGTCCTGTCGCCGAACTTCCTGATCTCCCTGCATGTGCTCAACCCGGGCGGCGGCACGTTCGCCCAGAACATCGCCGCGAAGTTCGGCGAGGCCGACGCGTTCGGGCGGGACGCCCTGATCGCCTCCGGCCTGGTCCTCTTCGTCCTCACCCTGCTGGTCAACGGCGCAGCGCGGCTCATCATCGCCCGCCGCAAGGAGTATTCGGGGGCCAACGCATGAGCCACGCATCCACGAGCGTCCAGGAACGTCCGACGCCCGCACCCGCCGCCCCCACGGGCAGCCTCAGCAGCCGCACGCTCCCCCGCCTGGCGCCGCTCGGCTTCGCCGCCGCGGGCATCGTCCTCGGCGTCGGCCTCGCCGTGGTGGCCGGCTGGCACAGCCGCGTCCAGTGGGGCCTGCTCTCCGCGCTGTTCTTCCTGGTGATCTCGTACGTCACCACCAGCGTCGTCGAGAACCGCCGACAGGCCAAGGACCGCCTGGCCACCAGCCTGGTCTGGGTCTGCTTCCTGCTCGCCGTCGTCCCGCTGGCCTCCCTGCTGTGGACGACGATCAGCCGCGGTTCCGAACGCCTGGACGGCTACTTCCTGACCCACTCGATGGCCGGCGTCCTCGGACCCGAGGCCAGCGGCGGTGTCTACCACGCGCTGATCGGCACCCTGGAGCAGGTCGGCATCGCCACCGTGATCTCCGCCCCGATCGGACTGCTGACCGCGGTCTACCTGGTGGAGTACGGCAAGGGCGCGCTGGCCCGGTCCGTCACCTTCTTCGTCGACGTGATGACCGGCATCCCGTCCATCGTGGCCGGTCTCTTCATCCTCTCGATCATGCTGATCGCGGGTCTGGAGCCGAGCGGCCTGATGGGCTCGCTGGCCCTGTCGATCCTGATGATCCCGGTCGTGGTCCGCTCCACCGAGGAGATGCTCAAGCTCGTCCCGAACGAGCTGCGCGAGGCCTCCCTCGCCCTCGGTGTCCCGAAGTGGCGCACCATCCTCAAGGTGGTCCTGCCGACCGCGATCGGCGGCATCGCCACCGGCGTCATGCTCGCCATCGCCCGTATCGCCGGTGAGACCGCCCCGATCATCCTGCTGGTCTTCGGCAGTCAGCTGATCAACACGAACCCCTTCGAAGGCGCCCAGTCGTCACTGCCGTTCTACATCTACGAGCAGTACAAGATCGGTGAGACCGCGTCCTACGACCGCGCCTGGGCGGCGGCCCTGGTCCTGATCGCCTTCGTCATGATCCTCAATCTGGTGGCCCGCGGCATCGCCCGCTGGAAGGCCCCGAAGACCGGCCGCTGAGGCCACGGAAAGCAGTGATTCAGATGGCCAAGCGCATCGATGTCAGCGGCCTCTCGGCCTACTACGGCAACCACAAGGCGATCGACGACATCTCGATGACCGTCGAGCCCCGCTCGGTGACCGCCTTCATCGGCCCCTCCGGCTGCGGCAAGTCCACCTTCCTGCGCACCCTCAACCGCATGCACGAGGTCACCCCCGGCGGCCGCGTCGAGGGCAAGGTGCTGCTGGACGACGAGAACCTGTACGGCGCCGGCGTCGACCCGGTCACCGTGCGCCGCACGGTCGGCATGGTCTTCCAGCGCCCCAACCCCTTCCCGACCATGTCGATCTTCGACAACGTCGCGGCGGGTCTGCGGCTGAACGGGAACTACCGCAAGAGCCAGCTCGGCGACATCGTCGAGAAGTCGCTGCGCGGCGCGAACCTCTGGAACGAGGTCAAGGACCGGCTGAACAAGCCCGGCTCCGGTCTCTCCGGCGGCCAGCAGCAGCGGCTCTGCATCGCCCGCGCCATCGCGGTCGAGCCCGATGTGCTGCTGATGGACGAGCCGTGCTCCGCGCTCGACCCGATCTCCACCCTCGCCATCGAGGACCTGATCGGTGAGCTGAAGGAGCGCTTCACGATCGTCATCGTGACGCACAACATGCAGCAGGCGGCCCGGGTCTCGGACCGCACCGCGTTCTTCAACCTCGCCTCGGTCGGCATGCCCGGCAAGCTCATCGAGATCGACGAGACCGAGCGCATCTTCTCCAACCCGTCGGTCCAGGCCACCGAGGACTACATCTCGGGCCGCTTCGGCTGATCCCCAGACGGCCTTGGGGTGCTGCATGGCGGTGCCACCACAAGGCGAAAGGGTCCGCCCCGCACTCCCTGAGGAGTGCGGGGCGGACCCGTAGGCACGTGAGCCGTACGTAGGTGAGCCTCGGCGTCAGCCGAAGACCAGGGCGACGACCCCGTAGCTCGCGGCGGCGACCAGAGCGGCGGCCGGCATCGTGATGAACCAGCCGAGGATGATGTTCTTCGCGACGCCCCACCGCACCGCGTTGACCCGCTTGGTGGCCCCCACACCCATGATCGCGGAGGTGATGACGTGCGTCGTCGAGATCGGCGCGTGGAAGAGGAACGCCGAACCGAACATGATCGAGGCGCCCGTCGTCTCGGCGGCGAAGCCCTGCGGCGGGTCCAGCTCGATGATCTTCCGGCCGAGCGTACGCATGATGCGCCAGCCGCCCGCGTACGTGCCGAGCGACAGCATCAGCGCGCAGACGAGCTTCACCCAGACCGGGATCGGGTCGCTCGGGGACTCCACATCGGCGATGACCAGGGCCATCACCACGATGCCCATGGTCTTCTGGGCGTCCTGGAGACCGTGCCCCAGCGCCATGCCGGCCGCCGACACGGTCTGCGCGATGCGGAAACCGCGCTTGGCCTTGTGCGGATTGGCCTTCCGGAACATCCACATGATGGCGACCATCACCAGATAGCCGACCACCAGGCCGATCACCGGCGAGACGAACATCGGGATGACGACCTTGTCGAGCACCCCGTCCCAGTGGACCAGCGTGCCGCCCGCGAGCGCCGCGCCGACCATGCCGCCGAACAGGGCGTGCGAGGACGAGGACGGCAGCCCGAAGTACCAGGTGACGAGGTTCCAGATGACGGCGCCGACCAGCGCGGCGAAGAGGATGCCCATCCCCTTGTCGCCCTCGGGCGTGGCGATCAGCCCCTCGCTGACGGTCTTGGCGACCCCGCTGCCGAGGAACGCGCCCGCGAGGTTCATCACGGCCGCCATCGCCAGCGCCGCCCTCGGGGTCAGCGCCCGGGTGGACACCGACGTGGCGATGGCGTTCGCCGAGTCGTGGAAGCCGTTCGTGTACGTGAAGCCGAGCGCGACGCCGATGGTCACGACCAGTACAAAGGTGTCCACGTGGTTCAGGACTCCTTGACCGCGATGGTCTCCACCGTGTTCGCGACGTGCTCGAACGCGTCCGCAGCCTCTTCCAGGACATCCACGATCTGCTTCAGCTTCAGCACCTCTATGGCGTCGTACTTGCCGTTGAAGAGGTGGGCGAGCAGCTTGCGGTGGATCTGGTCGGCCTGGTTCTCCAGACGGTTGACCTCGATCCAGTACTCCGTGAGGTTGTCCATCGTGCGCAGCCCCGGCATGGCCTCGGCGGTCAGCTCGGCCGCGCGCGCCAGGACCTCGATCTGCTGCTCGACGCCCTTGGGGAGTTTCTCGATCTGGTAGAGGACGACCAGGTCGACGGCCTCCTCCATGAAGTCCATGATGTCGTCGAGCGAGGACGCGAGGTTGTAAATGTCCTCACGGTCGAACGGCGTAATGAATGAGGAGTTCAGCTGGTGGAAGATCGCGTGGGTGGCATCGTCCCCCGCGTGCTCCGCTGCCCGCATGCGCTCCGCGATCTCGGCCCGGGAGGCTGGATCCGCCCCGAGCAGTTCCATCAGGAGTTTCGAGCCCGTGACGATGTTGTCCGCGGACGCGGAGAACATGTCGTAGAAGCTCGTCTCCCTGGGGGTCAGACGAAAGCGCACGTGGGGTCCTCGGGGTGCTTTGGATTCGGTCAGGCTGATGCTAGGCGCATCATCCGGCCACGGCTAACCGGCATTCTTCAGTGTCGCGCATCAGGCAGGCTGATCAGCACGGGGCCCCGGTCACGTTTCAGCTGAATTCGCTAAGATATACCCACCAGGGGTATGCAGACGGCAGGGTAAAAGGGAAAACGGGAGGCAGCAATGACCACGACCGAGGCCGCCGAGGCCGGACGGACGCCGGAGCCGGCGGCCGCCGCCGCCGAGACACTCGTCACCGACCACGACCGGGGCATACACGGCTACCACCACCAGAAGGCCGAGCACCTCAAGCGGCTGCGCCGCATCGAGGGCCAGATCCGCGGCCTCCAGCGGATGGTCGACGAGGACGTCTACTGCATCGACATACTGACCCAGGTCTCGGCGTCCACCAAGGCGCTCCAGTCCTTCGCGCTCCAGCTGCTGGAGGAGCACCTGCGCCACTGCGTGGCCGACGCCGCGGTGAAGGGCGGCGCGGAGGTCGACGCCAAGGTCGAGGAGGCCACGAAGGCGATCGCCCGGCTGCTGCGCACCTGACCGGGAGGGGTCCGGCGCCGCGCTCCGCCGGGGGCGGCGCCGTCAGCCGTGGTGCTCCGGGTGCCCGAGGGCGGCGCCGTCGTCCGGGCGACCGCCCTGCCGGCCGGTGGTGGTGTGCTCGGTGACCGCCTTCACATCGAGCACCTCGTCGATGCGGTCCGCGCTGAGCCGCTCCCCGATCGCCGCGGCCGCCGCGATCATGAGCTCCCCGCACAGGTCGATCTCGGCGAGGGCCACATGGTCCGACACGGTCCGTGCGCTGAGCGTCACCACGTCACTCACCTCTCACTGCCGTCACCGGCACCGGGACCGGGAGACTCTGCGGACACGACCAGGGGTCACGACCAAGGGTAGGGAGCGCGCCACACACCGCGCATGGCACGGACGGACCATTTCACGCCCGCGAGGTGGCTAGGTCCTGTCGGTCCCGGCGGCCGCATCGCTCGTACCGGTCCCGGCCGCATCGCTCGTACCGGTCCCGGCGGTTTCCGGTGCCCCGGCCTCCCCGCCCTGGTCGATCGCCCCGGTGTAGATGTCCCGCTCGGCCGGGAGGGACACGGAGACCGCCACCCCGAACCCGTACAGGAGCGTGGTGGAGACGACGTCCTTGGCCCGGTCCTCGTTGGCGAAGGAGAAGCGGTGGCGCACCTTGCGCAGCCGGCCCTCCGCGTCGAGGTACGCGTCGAAGGCGACCGTGTCCGTGCTGAACCCTTTCGCCGCGGCCGCCAGCGCTCCCCGCGAGCCGGCCGAGGCCCGGCTCGCCGCCCGGCCGATGTCGGTGGTGCCGCGGTAGTGCCGCACGGTCACCCCGGCCAGATCGGTCTCCCCCACATACGTCACCGCGCGCACCCCGCGCAGCAGTTCGGCGGCGGCCAGCGGATCGGTCACCCCGCCGGTGACCAGATTGCCGTCGGCCAGCGTCGTCGTGTCGATCCGCACCCATTTGCCGGCGGGCACGCCCGCGCCCCGGTTCATCATGTACAGCGCGCCCGGGGCCAGCAGTTCGGTGATCGGCCGGTGCTCGTCCTCGCCCGCCGCGTCCGGCGGCAGCACGACCTTGAGCCGCCCGGACCGGGCACGGAAGTCGTACGCGCCCTTGCCCCTGATCGTGACCCGGGTGCCGCCGGCCGCCGTCTCCATCGAGGTGACCACCTCGGCACTCCCGGCCGCCGCCCGGCCGCCCGGCGCGGCCCCCGTCCCCACGAGGACGTCGGCGGCCCGCCGCACCACGGCGGCGGCCTCGGCCCCGGCCCGGTCGTCGGCCTCGGCGCGGCCGGAACCGGCGCCCGTCCCGCACCCGGAGACCCCGGCCATCACACCCGTCACGGCGAGGGCGCACACCGCGCGCACCCCTCCTCCGGTCCTGTGCCGCTGCACCACCATCGCCTGCCAACCCCCAACGCCGACCGCCTGCCCGTTGCCCCCACCCGTTCCGGATAACGACGGCCGCTCCGCCTCGTCACGCCGCCCGCACACCCCTCACCCCCGGACGGCCCGGCCCAGTACCGTGGTCGCGTGTACGACCAACACACCGCAGAGGTCCCGCCGGCCCGCCCCGTCCACGAAGCCACCACCGTCGAACGCGGCTCGTTCTGCACGGCCCGGTGCAGCTGCGGCTGGGCGGGCCCGGCCCGCCGCTCCCGCGACCGCGCCCGTACGGACGCGGAGGAACACCGCACCTCCACGGCCTGACGGCCCCCTCTCCCGCTCCGCTCCTCCCGCCCCCACCCCGGAGGTCCCATGCCCCTGCCCAACCGGCGCACCGTCCTGACCGCGGGCGCCGCGGCCGTGCTCACCGGTGCCACCGCCACGGCGTGCGACGGCGCGGGCTCCGGACCCCCGGCGGGCGGCTCCGCCCCGGGCGGGACGGCGACCGCGAGCGTCCCGGCCCCCTCCCGGACGTCCGCCCCCTCCTCGCCGTCCGCCCGCCCGGCCGACTGGTCCGCGCTGTCCCGGAGCCTGGACGGTTCGCTCGTCCGCCCGGACGACGCGGCCTATCCGACGGCGCGGCTGCTCTACAACACCCGCTTCGACGGACTGAAACCGGCCGCCGTCGCGTACGTCCGGCACGAGGCGGACATCCGCGAGTGCCTGGCCTTCGCCCGCCGCGCCGCCGTACCCGTGTCGATCCGCAGCGGCGGCCACTCCTACGCGGGCTGGTCCAGCGGCACCGGACGGCTGGTGGTCGACGTCTCGTCACTCTCCAAGGTCTCCCCCGACGGCACGATCGGCGCGGGCGCCCGGCTCCTCGACGTCTACCAGGGCCTCGGCGCCCACGGGGTGACGATCCCCGGCGGCTCCTGCCCCACGGTCGCCATATCCGGCCTGACCCTCGGCGGGGGCCACGGCGTCGCCTCCCGGGCGTACGGCCTGACCTGCGACAGCCTCACCGCCGCCACCCTCGTCACCGCCGACGGCAAGACGCTCACCGCCGACGCCACGCACCACCCCGAGCTGTTCTGGGCGCTGCGCGGCGCGGGCAACGGCAACTTCGGCGTGGTCACCGAACTCCGTTTCCGCACCCACCCCGCCCCGCAGACCGTCTCCGCGTACATGTCCTGGCCCTGGTCGCGCGCCCACGCCGTCCTGACGGCCTGGCAGGAGTGGGGCCCGGACCAGCCGGACGAGATCTGGTCGGCCGCCCATGTCGCGGCCGGTCCGGGCGGCGGGAACCCCACGGTGTCGGTCTCCGCCTTCAGCCTCGGCACCTACGGCGACCTCCAGAACGCGGTGGACCGCCTCGCCGACCGCATCGGCGCCTCCGCCTCCTCGGTCTCGCTGCGCCGCCGCGGCTACCGGGAGGCGATGCTCGTGTACGCGGGCTGCTCGGGCATCACCGACGCGCAGTGCCATCTGCCGGGCACCACCCCGGGCCGCGATCCGCAGGGTTCGCTCCAGCGCGAGACCTACGCCGCGGCCTCGGACTTCTTCGACCGCTCGCTGACTCCGGCGGGCGTCCGGGCGCTGCTCGACCGGACGGAGGCCTTCAGCCGGCTCAGCGTCGACGAGGGCGGCGGCGGCTCGGTGGCGCTGACCGCACTGGGCGGGGCGGTGAACCGGGTGGATCCGCAGGCCACGGCCTTCGTCCACCGGCGGTCCCGGATGCTCGCCCAGTACATCGGCGCCTGGCGCCACGACACCGCGGGCACCGCCCAGCGGAAGTGGCTGAAAGACACCCATGCCGCGATGCGCCGGTACGCGTCCGGGGCGGCCTACCAGAACTACACGGACCCGACGCTGACCGACTGGCGTACGGCCTACTACGGAGCGGCGGCGGACCGGCTGGCCGGGGTGAAGAAGACGTACGACCCGGAGGGCTTCTTCAGCTATCCGCAGGGGGTCTGAGACGGGCGGCCGGAGCAGCGGACCCCGTCCCTCAGGCGGCGAGCCCCTTCTCGCCCTCCGAACCGCCGCCCGAACCGGGGCGCGGCTCGGGGATGCCCATGGCCTCGCCCCGGCCGCCGGGGGCCGGGACGGCCAGCGGCCGGCGCGAGCGCACCAGGGCGCCGGTCCGGCCGGAGCGGGCGACGGCGCCCATCAGGGGCGTCAGCAGCATCATGGCGAGGGGGGCGAGGAGCAGGGCGACGGCCGTACCGAGCGCGAAGCCGCCGATGACGTCGGTGGGGTAGTGCACGCCCATGTAGATCCGGCAGAAGCCCTCGAGAAGGGCGAGCGCGATGGCGGCGATGCCGAACTTCCGGTGGGCGACGAAGAGGCCCACGCCGAGGGCCATCGCCATCGTGGCGTGATCGCTCACGAAGGAGAAGTCGTTCTTCCCGTCGACGAGGACGTCCAGCCCGGAGTGGTCCTTGAAGGGGCGGGGACGTTCGACGAACTCACGGATCGGGATGTTGATCAGGAGCGCGATCCCGGCGGCAAGCGGGGCCCAGACGATCCCGGCGACACCGCTCACCGAGTCCTCCAGGGTGCCGCGCCGGCGCATGCTCCACCAGCACCACAGAGCCACCAGGACCATGCCGAGCATGATCCCGTACTCACCGACGAACTCCATGACCCGGTCGAACCAGGCGGGAGCGGACTTGGCCAGCCCGTTGATGTCGTAGAGCAGGCTGACGTCGGGGTTCGACCCATCCAGTGCGAGTCCAGCCATCTGCCGCGGCCCCTTGCCTTGTCTGCTGCCGCGGCGCACAGCCCTGTGTGCCGCGTTGACGAACCCCCGTGTTCGGTTCGATCACTCATTACGTGGCGGGCGACGCCCGGTCAGTGACGGTGGCCCCGGTCCTCCCAGAGAACGACGGGTCCCGTGCGTACGTTCCACTCTCCACCGAATGATCACCATGACGTTATCGAAGAGTGACTCATCGTCGCAGCTCAGGGCCCAGGGTTCACAGAGAGTTCCGGCCATGGCCGCGTGCGGGTCAGGCCGCCGGACGGGCGGTCGGGAGCGCCGCCGCGCCGTCCTTGGTGACCCTCGTCGCACCGAAGTAATCGGGCGTGTCGATCTTGTCGAAGCGGATGACGGCACCGGTGTAAGGGGCGTTGATCATGTATCCGCCCCCGACGTACAGGCCGACGTGATGGATGGCGCGCGAGTTGGCGAGGTCGTCGGAGAAGAACACCAGGTCCCCGGGGAGCAGTTCGTCCCGCGAGGGGTGCGGTCCCGCGTTGTACTGGTCGTTGGCCACCCGGGGCAGCTCGATGCCCACGGTCCGGTACGCCGCCTGGGTCAGCCCCGAGCAGTCGAACCGCCCGCCCTGCTCCGGTGTCCCGTTGCCGCCCCACAGATACTTCGTCCCGAGCTTCTTCTGCGCGAAGTAGATGGCTCCGGCCGCCTGCTGCGAGGGCTGCACCCGCCCGACGGGCCGGGCGAAGCTCTTCTCCAGCGTACGGATGATCTTGACGTAGTTCTGCGTCTCCGCGATCGCGGGGACGCCGCCGGCCCGGATGACCCGGTAGGCACCGGCGTTGTAGGCGGCGAGCATGTTGTCCGTCGCGTCGCCGGGGACCTTCTTCACGTATCCCGCGAGTTCGCAGTCGTACGAGGCGGCGGACGGGATGGCGTCGGCCGGGTCCCAGACGTCGCGGTCGCCGTCCTTGTCCCCGTCGATCCCGTGCGAGGCCCAGGTGCCCGGGATGAACTGCGCGATGCCCTGCGCGGCGGCCGGGCTCTGCGCGCGCGGGTTCCAGCCGCTCTCCTGGTAGAGCTGCGCGGCCAGGAGCGCCGGATTGATGGCGGGACAGAGGTTGCCCCACTTCTGCACCAGCGGCTGGTACTTGGCGGGCACGGCCCCCTTGGCCAGCCCCACCGCACCGCTCCCGCCGCCTCCGAGCCCGGCGGCGGCGGAGTACGTACCGACGACGAGCAGCGCCACGAAGCACAGCGCGGCGCCGACACCGATCCCACCAGCCATCCAGTATTTCCGCACCCCTCAACCATCGCTCATCGGGGCCGGGTTCATCAGCTCTTTCGACGGTGTGTACGACTCATCACGGCGCACGCGGGTGCACGGCGAGGCGCGACGAGGCACGGACGGGCACGGCCGGGCACGGCGGGACAGCGCCGCCCCCGCACACGCGCGCCGCCCGCTCCCCCGCGTACGAAGGGGGAACGGGCGGCGCTCACACCGGCGGTACGGCGACGGCCGTTACGACGAACCGCCCCCGGACCAGTGCGTGGAGCGGACGTTGGGCGCGGGGAGCGGATAGACCCCCCGGTAGTCCTTGCCCTTGGGCCGTGTCGTGGAATCGGCGACCGCGGACTCCTTCACGCACGGGGTGTCCGCCTCGAAGAAGGCCTGGCCCCGGGCCCGGATGCTGACGCTGATTCCGAAACCGTCCTTGGTCACGGCGTAGACCGCGGGGAAGACGGGATCGGTGTTCTTCGCCTTGATGCGGTAGCCGGCGGTCCGCCAGATCCCCTCGATCTGGTCGAGGAAGTCCTGCCGGCGGCCCTCGGAGACGATCGTCATGACGGTCCGTCTGCGGGTGACGTCACAGCTGCCCTTGGTGGTCGGCCCGTGGGCCCACTCCACCTCCGGATCGATCTTCCCCAGGACGGCGTCGAGCAGGCCGTCGGCCCGCTCGGCGGCCCCCTGCATGTCCATGGACGTCTTCCTGTCCCCTCTCTCCGTGTCCTTCCCGGTGCCCGAGGGGCTGTCCGAGACGGTGGTCCCCGCCTCCGCGCCCGACGGGGCCTTCTCGCTGCCGCAGGCGGACAGCGAGAAGCCGGCGAGCAGAGCCACCGCGACGATCTGGAGCCTTCGGCTCATCGCTGTTCCTCCATCTTCAGCCGGTCGGCGTGTCCTGACACGATAAGAGCAATGGCGTCGGCGGACATGGCGTCGCGGGCCGGGTTGAAGTAGTTCGAGTGGGCGTCGAAGCTCACCCCGTTCCCGCTGATGAGCGGCTGCCCCGGAGCCACGGGGAAGCGCCGCGCCCCGAAGGCCTTGCTCGCCGGGTCCTTGCCGAACCAGAGGTCGTCGTCGCCGGGATCCGCCAGGTCCCCGGCCAGATACGCTCCGGCCGGACCACCGAGGATCCCCCCGATCGCGCCGACGATCGCCTGGGTCTTCGACGGCAGCTTGGTGACCGGGTCGTTCTCGGCCGCGCCGACGAAGACGTGCGAGGCCCCGACCCCGAGATCGACCGCCTGGTCGACCCCGACGCCCGGACTGCCGACGAGGATGATGTCGTCGACCCCCGGGATCCCGCCGAGCCGCTGGGTGGCGGCGCCGACGGTACGGGACCCGTAGGAGTGCCCGATCGCCGTGATGTGCGGGTCCTTGTTCTGGTTGGTGGCCGCGATGCCCGCCATGAAGTCGTCGTACGCGGCACCGCCCTTCTCGGCCCGTGCGGTGCCCGCGACGGCCAGGCTCTTCAGCCCGTCCGGGGTCTGCGGGGCGTCGTAGCCGAGCCAGACGATGGCGGCGCTGGACGGGTCGTAGCCCTGGGCGCCGATCGCGGTGTCCCTGGCCCGCTTGAGGTCGTTCTTCGCGAACTCCTCGTCGAGCGAGGTGTTCAGCCCCGGTACGTACGCCGACACGTTCTGCGAGGTGTCCGGGTTCCCGTACGCGACGACGGCCCTCCCGTTGCCCTCGTCGCTGATGCCGATGAGGTACATCGGGGGCTGGCTGCCCTCCTTCAGCTGCCGGTCGATCTCGCGGAGCCCGGCCAGCTTCTCCTTGGACTGCTTGTCGCTCTGCCCCTCCAGTTTGCTGATCAGATCGGGCAGCTGGCGCCGGTTGGCGGCGTCCCGGTCGGCCACCGGGATGCCGTCCAGATTGCCGATCCGGTCCGGCGACAGCTCCAGGTACCGGTCACGCTCCTGCTGCGAGAGCCCGTTCCACCAGGCCTTGCGCCCGGCGGCGCTGGCCCCCGTCGGAATGCGCCCGTTGAGGTACTGCCGCTCCGAGTCCCGCACCGCGGCCTCGACCCGCGGCCCCGACCCCGGAAGCCCGGCCACCGCACCGCCGAGCCCCCCGGGCCCCTTCGCCACGTCCCAGGCAGCGGCCACGTACTGCCCCTGCCCCCACTTGTCGCCGCCCTTCTTCGCGACCTGCGCGTACTGCTGGACGACGTCCCGCGCGGTGTCCACCGGGTGCGCGATCGCGTCGGCGGCCCCCGTCACGTCCCCGAGCAGCCCGTCGTCCCCCACGAGCCCGGTGAGGAAGTTCCCCCCGGACCGGGAGGCGGTCTGCGCGGAAGCGCCGGTGGTGGACGGTCTACCCGCGTCGACTCCTGAAGAAGAACCGGCGGTGGCGTTGTTGTCGGGGGAGGTGTTTCCGGCTCCGGAGGATCCGGCGCTTCCGGTGCTTCCGGCTCCGGAAGAGGTCGTGCCGGACGTGTCCGTGCCCGAGGTCGCTCCGGTGCTGCCGCCGGTGGTGGTGGATCCGGCGGCACCAGTGCTCTCGCCCGCGCCGGTGGCGCCGGAACCGGACTCGGAACTCTTGGATCCGATGCCCTGGGAACTGGCGCCCTCGGTACCGGCGGCGCCGGTGGTACCTCCGGTGTCGGAGCCCCCACCGTTGGAGCCTCCACCGTTGGAGCCTCCGCCGTCCGAGCCACCGGTGACGGTCGCGCCTTCGTACCCTTCACCGGCCCCGGCTTCGCCGGTGATGTCACCGTTGGCGCCCTTGTTCCCGCCCTTGCTGCCGTCGGCGACGACGGTGGGCGAGGACGAGCAGCCGCCGCCGGTGACCTCACAGACGGCGGTACGGAACCGTCCGGCCATCTGCCCGCCGACCCCCGTGGTGACGAGACCGGCGATGAGGGCCGCGACGATCAGGATCAGCCCCACGTACTCCAGCGCGGACTGCCCGGTGTCGAGGCGCCAGCGCATCATCCGCGGGAAATTGAACGGCTGGGCCGGGATGCGGTGTTCGGGAGCCAGCCGGAACCACGCGCGCGCGTGCGGGCGCGTGACCAGGACGAGGACGACGACGGGCAGCACGAGCTGCGTGAAGCCCCGCCCGCTGTCCGGCTGCCCGAGCGTGGCGACCGCTCCCAGCAACAGCCAGGCGTGCACGCCCAGCAGCCCGTACCAGATCCGGACTCCACCGGTCCGTACGCGTAGGGACAGAACGAACCCGGCGATGCCGGGCAGCATGGCGTACAGCACCATGCCGAGAAGCCGACCCGTGACGGCGTCGGCGGAAGCCGCCACGAGCAGCGCGTTCAACGCGCCGATCACCGTGACGACGAACAGTAGACGGACAAGAACCAGAGCGATGAGCAGCGGGCGCGCCAGCGCCTGTCTGCCCGGCCGTACTTCGGGGGTGCCTAGGGCAGCACCATCGGGTAACGCTACTTCTCCTATGCCAGACACGAAGAGTCTCCCCAGCTTTGTGAGCGGGCGCAGCGACGGTTCCCCCCGGTATCCGTATGCGACCACAGCACCACCGGTTTCGGCATGGGCCCCAGGGCCCAATACGAGACTCAATATCCCGCCGGCGAGGGCCCCCTAATCGCCCTTGACTGCGCTTATGCGGTCATTGGGGGCGGGGGGCGGGGTCCTTGGCGGACCAGAAGTCGGAGTGGACGTTGGGGCGGGGGATCGGGTAGATGCCTTCGTAGGAGGGCCCGTTGGGAGGCGTTGTCGAGTCGGCCACCGCGGACTCCTTCACGCAGGGGCTGTCGACTTCGAAGAAGGCTTGGCCCTCTCCGCCGATACTCAAAGTCACGCCGAATCCGTCACTCGTCTGAGCATAGATCGCGGGAAGATCTACATCCCTGTTGATCCCCTTGATCCTGTATCCGCTCTTACGCCAATAGCGATCAACCACCCCCAGAAAGCTCCCCCTCCTACTCTCCGACACGATCGTCATGACGACACGCATACGCGAAACGTCGCAACTCCCTTTCGTAGTAGGTCCGTGAGCCCATTGCACCCCGGGCCTGACCTCGCCCAGTACGGCATCAAGGATCTCATCCGCACGTTCAGCCGCACCCTGTATGTCCATACTCACGCGCCCACCTCCATCAGAAGCGCCTGTTTTCTCCGTACACCCCGAGAGCAGAAGGCCCACCAGAAGAGCAGTTGTTGTCAGCGAGCAGCCACGCCTCATCGAGACCTCTCCATTTTGACTTTTTCTGACCTGCCGGCAGCAATCAAAGCGATACTGTCCGCTGACATGGCATCTCGCTGTGGATCGAAGTACTGAGAATGTGCATCGATAGAGACCCCGTCCCCACTGACTACGCGTGGCCCATCGTCCACGGGGAACCTCCTAGCCCCAAAGGACTCACTTGCGGGATCCTTGCCGAACCAAAGATCATCGCCATCCTGATCAGCAGCCTTGCCCGCCAAGTAGGCGCCCACTGGCCCGGCAGCAGCCCAGCCCACCGCTCCAGCAGCGCCCTGACGCTTGGAAGGCAGATGGGTCACGACATCGTTCTCGGCTGCCCCGACGAACACGTGCTCCTTACCCACACCAAGATCCTCTGCCCTATCCACACCAACACCGGGACTTCCTACCAAAACGATGTCATCGACCCCAGGAATCCCACCGTCTCGCTGTGTTGCCGCACCCAGAGTCCGCGAACCGTAGGAATGACCGATTGCCGTCACATGCGGATCACTGTTCTCATTCGTAGCCGAAACACCATCCATGAACCGCGAGAACGATTCCCCACCCTTGCGGGCCCTCTCCTCCCCCATCACGTCGAGACTGTCCAGACCGTCGGGGGACTGCGGGGCGTCATATCCGAGCCACACGATTGACGCAACCGAGTGATCATATTTCGCTGCCCCTTTCGCCGTGTCCCGCGCCCGCTTAAGGTCATTTTTCGCAAAGTCCTCGTCCAACGACGTGTTCAACCCCGGAACATAAGCCGAAACATTCCGCGCCGTATCCGGGTTCCCGTACGACACAATCGCCCGCCCATTCCCCTCGTCACCGATACCGAGCAGGTACATCGGCGGCTCGCCCCCCGCCCGCAACTGCCGGTCGATCTCCCGCAGTCCTGCCAGCCGGGTCTCCGCCCGCTCGCCGCTCTCGCCCTCCAGCTTCCCGATGAGGAGTTGGAGGTTGTCGCGGTTGGCGGTGTCGCGGACGAGGGCGGGGATGCCGTCGAGGTTGCCGATCTGGTCGGGGAAGACGGCGAGGTACTCCTCGCGCTGTTCGTCGGTGAGGTGGGCCCACCAGGCGCGGCGGGCGGCGGGGGGCGCGTCGTAGGGGATGGCGGACTTGAGGTAGCCGCGGGCGGCGGCGCGGACGGAGGCGGCGTCGGACGCGGCGTCGGTCCACGTGCGGTCGGGGACCTTGAGCCCCTCCTCGGCGCGGAGCTTCCGGAGGATGCCGGCGAACCGCCAGTCGATCTCACCGGCGGTGCGCACGGCCGCCGCCACCCGGTCCGCGATGTCCCGCGCACGGGCCGCGTGGGGGTTCGGCGCGACGAGTCCGGACGGCGGGAGCAGCCCCGGCGCGGGCCCGGCCGACACCGTGCCGCCGGGCAGGGGCTTGCCGTCGATGAGGCCCTCCCCGGCCTCCGGATACGTGACGGAACCGTCCGCGTGCACCGTGAACCTCAGCGCCGCGGCCTCGTCCAACGCGTCCCGCAGCACCCGCTGCTGGGCCCGCATCTCGAAGGCGAGGCTGTTCAGGGCGGTACGGACCAGGCCGCACTCGGTGTACACGTAGCTCAGGTTCCGGCCCAGCTGCCGCATCCGCCGTACGGCCGCCTCCGCCGCCGCGCCGTGCTGGGTCTCGCGGAGACCGTTCAGCAGCTGCCGCTCGATGCGGTCGCGGCCGGCGTCGGCCCGGTTGCTGGCCCGGCCCCAGCCGTCGGCCGCGCCCTCCAGCTCGTCGCACTTCAGGTCCCGTAACTGCGCCCAGGTCAACCCCGACCCCACGACGGTCATCGCCCCACCCCGACCACACGCCCCACCCGGATCACACGGCCCCCGCCCCTCACCGCGTCAGACCCTCGAAGCCGCCGGTGCCGCGCCCCGGGTCCCGTCCCGTCACCGGGGCGAAGGAGGCCTTCACGGACTCGTTGGTCTCGCCCTGGGCGCGGGCGACGGTGCGGAGGGCGGCGGAGAGGGAGGCGCATTCGTGGCGGGCGGCGGCGAAGCGGCGTTGCCAGGACTCACGGACGGCGCCGAGTTCGGCGAGGGCGCTCAGGCCGGCGGTGCCGGTGGAGAGGCCCTCGTGGGCGGTAATCAGTTCGGTGCGTACGGGGCCGAGGTGGGCATTCATCGCCTCGGCGCCGCCGGAGGCGCGGAGCCACGGACCGTCGCTGTGCCTCAGTTCGTCGCCGCCGGCCCCCGGCCCCGTACCGCCGGCCAGATCGCTCAGACGCTGCCGCCCGACGGGCTGCCCCACCACGGTCACACCACTCACCCCGCTCCTTGATCGTGGAGCGGACTGTCCCAAACGCGGCGGCCCCGACACGCCGCGCCACGGACGCGCGAAGGCCCGGACGTGCGCGGATTCCCCCGCTCGTCCGGGCCTCGGCGTCCGGCCGCACCACTCCGGGGATCACCCGAACGGTGGACCGGCGGGTCCGTCACCCCCCGTCGGCGCCGTACGTCCGCGGGTCCTCCGTCGCCAGGCGTTCCAGTACGGCGGCCGCACGGTCCTCGGGCGGGGCCCCGTCGTCCGGGACGAGCCACAGGTACTGCCCGTCGTAGCCGTCACCCCGGTCGTAGAGGAGGGAGAAGGCGGTCACCTCCGGGGTCCCGAACCGGGTGCCCGCCCACGACAGCCGCACGCCCCACCGTTCCAGCGGTTCCGGCCGGTCGCGGAGGGCGGCGACGACCAGGCGGGCGGTGCGCCGGGCGGGCCAGGTCCAGGAGTCGTCACGCTCCGCGCGGGCGACCTCGGCGTCGTACGCGGCGGCGTCGAAGCGGAGTTCGGGCCGTTCGCGGGTGTGCAGCGGGGACGGCGGCGGAGCCGGGCACCGCCACCCGTACCAGCGCACCTGGTCGCCGTCCCGCCGGATCGTGACGTACAGGGCGCCGCAGCAGCCCTCGCTGCAGTACGCCTCCGCAAGCCGCACCTCGCGCGGCTCGGCGGTGGCCCGCAGCAGGCCCCGGTCCAGCAGGTACTCGGGCGCGTCGGCCGGGCCCCGGCCGAAGTACTCCGGCACCACCGGCCGTCCGTCGACCAGGACGCGAGCCTCGATGACGTCCGGATCGGCCGGATCGCGCTCGACGACCTCGATCCGCAACCGGTGCTTCTGCTCCTGCTCCGGCTCCTGCTCCTGCTCCCGCTCCTGCCGCGACCGACGGGACAGCCGGGACCGCCGCGCCCATTCGATCCTGCGCCGCCGCTCGATGCCGTCGGCCTCCTCCGCGCCTCCCCCTCCCGGGTGGTCGGAGTCGTCGAGAAGCGCCTGCCAGGCAGCGCGGTCCAGAATCGATTCCAGTTCCGCGAGCACCGCCTCCCGGCCGCCGGGCCGCCACGGGTACAAGGGGCCGGAACCGCTGCGCAGTTCGTCGGCCGCCGAGAGCACCAGCGCGTAGTGGTCCAGGGTGGGCGGGAGCCGGCCGGCGTCCCGGGCGAACACCTCGTACGCGTACGGGGCCCCCGGATAGGACAGGATCTCCGCCTGGTCACCGCGCCGGCTCGTCATACGGAACAGCAGCCCGCCGAGCAGCGCCGTCAGTTCCGGGCCGGCCCCGGACGGGGGACGACGGACCGGCGGTCCGACGTCCTCGCCGGCCGAGCCCGCGCGGTCCGGGTCCGGGCTCTCGTCCCAGCCCACGGCCGGGCCCGCCGCCTCCGCGATCCTCCGGGCCGTCTCCGGGGCCGCGATCCGCGGCAGGGCGAGCAGACGTTCCCGTACGGCTTCCGCTTCCGCGTCCGCCTCCGCGCCGGAACCGCTGCCCGTGCTCTCCACCACCGCGGCCAGCGCGCGGAGTCCGGTCACCCCGTCCGTGTCCCCGAGCCGGACGACGGCGGCCGTCCGGCGGTCCAGGGCGTCGAGGGCCGACACCACGGGCGGGACGAGGTCGCGCAGGAACCCGAGGGTCCGGAGGACCGGCACGTCCTGTGCCGTACCGAACCGGGCGAGGAGCAGGACGCCCACGCAGACGGCCGCGGGCAGCTCCGCCGTACGGACCAGCTGCCGCGCGAACTCCCGTACGCGATCCGTGTCCTGAGCGCCGGCGGGTGGCGGGAGCTGCCGGAGGAGCTGGGGAAGGCGCTGCGGCCGTATCGGCGGGTCGAGGGCCGTCAGTCCGCGCTGCAGTTCGCGCGCGGCGCGGGCGGGGTCCGGGTCCGTGAGGAGGGGCACCAGCAGTCCGGTCAGCAGCTCGCGGGTCTCCCCCCACGTGCGGCGGGGAGCCTTTCCACGACCGCGACCGCGGTCGGCTGCCTGATCGGGCGCGGCGGGAGGCGCGGCGTACCGCGCGGACCAGGGCCCTTCCGGTTCCGCTTGCCGGACGCGGAGGGCCGTGGCGTACAACGAGGGCCGGGGTGTGAGCGCTCCGCGCTCGTCCGGGGCGCTCAACGGGCGGGGGTGTTCTCGATTCCCTGAGTCATGCCGCAGAGTGTGGCAGCGCCCCGGCCCGCACGCCACCCGTTTCCCCCGCCGCCCGTTTCCCTCGCCGCCGTGCCGGCCCCTTCCCCGGGACGGTGGTCCCACCCGCGAGGCGGCGACGCCGCGCCCGCTCTCCGGCGGAACAGCCGGAAGAATGCCTCCTCATGAGCCATTCACCCCCCGCGCCCCGCGCCGACGCCTGGCACCGCCCCATGGTCGCCCGCCTCGCCGACGAGGAGCACCGCACGGCGACCATGCTGGAACTGTTCTTCGACCTCTGCTTCGTCACGGCCGTGGCCCAGGCGGCCTCGGCGTTCGAGGAGGAACTGGCCGCGGGACGCGTCGGCCACGGGGTCCTCGGCTACGCGATGGTGTTCTTCGCCATCTGGTGGGCGTGGATGAACTTCACCTGGTTCGCCTCCGCCTACGACACCGACGACGTCCCGTACCGGCTGCTGACGCTGGTGCAGATCACCGGCGCGCTGGTCCTGGCGGCGGGTGCGCCGGAGGCGCTGCGGCACGAGGACTTCACGGTCATCACCTGGGGTTACGTGATCATGCGACTGGCGATGGTCACGCAGTGGCTGCGGGCCGCGCGGGCCGATCGGGAGCGGCGGGGCTGCTGTCTGCGGTACGCGGCCGGGATCTTCGTGGTGCAGATCGGGTGGGTGGTGCGGCTCGCGCTGCCGGAGAGCGTGGGCGGGGTGACGTTCGCGATCCTGGTCGTGGCCGAACTCGCCGTCCCCGCCTGGGCCGAGCGCAGGATCGCCACCACCTGGCACCCGCACCACATCGTGGAGCGGTACGGGCTGTTCACCCTGATCGTGCTCGGCGAGTCCATCACGGCGGCGACCGGCGCGGTACGGGCCGCGCTCGACGGCGAGGCGGGCATCGGCGAGCTGGCGCCGCTCGTCGTCGGCGGGATCCTCACGGTCTTCGCCCTGTGGTGGCTGTACTTCGCCCCGCGCACCCCCGTGCGTCTGGACTCGCTGCGCGCGGCGCTGATGTGGGGGTACGGGCACTACGCCGTCTTCGCCTCGGCGGCGGCCGTCGGCGCGGGCCTCGCGCTGAACGTCGCGCACACGGGCGGCCACGGGCATCTGTCGGAACACGCGGCGGCGGCCGTCTACACGGTCCCGGTGGCCGTCTTCATCACGCTCGTCTGGCTGCTCCACCACCGCGGCCCCGAGCTGTGGGCCGGGATCACCCTGTTCCAGCCGCTCGCCGCCGCCGCGGTCCTGGCCATGACCTTCGCACCGTCCCCGGTCCTCCTGACGGGCCTGGTGACGGCACTGCTCATCGCGGCGAAACTGGTGTCGGCGTCCCGCGCGACCGCACGGGACGGGGCATCGCCCGCACCGCACCCCGCCGACTAGCCACGGAGCGGGCGGCCCACTGGTACGGACGGCCCGCCGCTACGGCCTCACCGCGCCGGGCCCGCGCCCTTCGCCGCGCCCCGGCCGGCGGTCGCCTGGCCCGGCAGGGTGATCCCCTGGGCCTGGGCGGCCTTCCCCGGGCGCAGGGTCCACGGCACGGGGGCGGTGTCGGTGAGCCAGCCGTCGGCGATGATCCCGCTGATGACGAGGCCGCGCAGCGCCCGGGAGAGCTTCTTCCAGCCGAGGCCCTTCCACAGCTGTCCGTACGACGGGCCGTGCCCGTGCTCGGCCCGGAAGGCGACGGTGAACTCGGCGGCCTCCCGGCCGGCGTCGGGATACCGGAGGTGCCACGCCTCAAGAGCGCCGTCCTCGGGCCGGGGCGCGGGCACGGGGGTGGGCTCGGACATGAAGGCCTTGGTCACCCGGGGGAACGTGCACTGGCAGAGCGCGCACCGCTCGACCGTCTCCACATGGCGCAGCAGCGCGGGGCTGAGGTCCGCCTTCCAGGCGGCCCACTGCGCGGGGGTGGCCTCCACGAGCGCGGCGGCTGCCGCCGCCTGCTTCGCCTCCCGCCGCCCGGCCTCGGCGGCCTCCAGTGCGGCGGCCTCCTCGGGGGTGCGGAAGAGCCCGGCGAGATGCCGGACGCTGTCGCCCAGCCGGTACGTACGCCCGGTGATCTCGGCGAGGAACCCCTTCTCCAGGAGCACCGGCACCGCCCCGTAACAGACGACGGGGAAGTCGGCGGGCGCCTCCCCCACCAGCTCGTCCGTGCTGTGCGCGGCCAGGAACAGGGCGGCCAGCCGCGCCGCCGACGAGGTCTTCCTCACCGGCTTGGCCATCCGCGCCCGCATGGCCCATCCCGAGACCTTGGACCGGGTGCCCTTGCCCAGGGGCATCACATGGTCCGGCCCCGGCGCCATCTCCGGCACCACGATGCCGGCGGGCTTGTCCGGCTCCCCGTGGAGCAGCGCGTCGGGCACCTGCCAGCCGGCCGCCTCCACCTCCGCGACGGCCCCCGCCGGATCGTCCAGCCGCAGCGACCGCAGATCCGTCCCGGTCAGATTGCCCACCCCGGTCCGCGCCGCCCGGATCCCCACCACGACGGCCAGCAACTGCGCATCGGCCGAGGCCAGCGGCATCGCCGCCACGTACGACAGCAGTGCGCGCGCCGCGTCCCCCTGCCGTGGCGTCAGAAGGAAGGGCACGGGCGCGGGTTCCGGAGCGGTCAACGAGGGGGTCTCGACCGAGACGGCAGGCTTGGGCACATCACATCTAACGGTGATCAGACCGCAGAAGTCACGGGTGACGTAGCGCACAGCCACGTTCGGTGCATGCGCCCGTCCCGTCCCAGCCTGCCCGACCCGGCGGGCCGCGACGCGCCGGACGGACATCAGCGGGACGTCAGGGAGGCGTTAGCCGAACATGAGCGGGGGGCGGGAAGCTTCAGAAGTCAGCAGGCCAGGCGGGGGAGCGGTTCGCCGCTGAGTCCGGGCCGCGACCGCACCGTCACACTCGACCGCCACACAAACCGGGGATTCCTCATGCGTACGATCCGCACCCGCAAGCGCACCGCCACCCTTGGTGCCGCCGTCACCGCCGTCCTCGCTCTCGCTCTCACCGCCTGCGGCGGCGACGACGGCAGCGGCACGAAGTCGGCCGGCCCGGCGTCCTCCGCCGAGGCCACGACCACGTCGAAGGACGGCGGCCAGGCCTCGGACTCCTCGGCCACGACGGACTCCTCGAAGTCCGGCGGCGACTCCGCGAAGTCCTCCGGCTCGGGTTCGGGCACGTCGAACGGCGGCGCCACGAAGACCGGCACCTCCAGCGGCGACAGCGGCGGCGGGGACACCAGCGACAGCTACGCGTACAAGCACCCGTGCCCGAGCGCCAACCTGACGGTGCGGGTCTACCCCCGGGACGGCGCGCCCACCCAGCAGGTCATCCAGGTCACGAACAACGCACCCACCTCCTGCGGTCTGAGCTACTACCCGCGCGTCAGCCTCGGCGCCCAGAACGCCACGGACCACAGCGGTGACATCATCCCGCTCGTCCCGGGCGGGCTCGGGGGCGCCCCGGCGTACCCGGTCAAGCCGGGGGCGTCCGCCATCGCCGTCCTCGACTTCAACCCGGGCGGCGGCAACGGCGTGACCTGGGTGGACGAGATGAGCGTGCTCCCCGACGGCGACAACATGTCCAACGCCGAGCAGGTGGGCTACCCGCTCCCTCCGGACGCGAAGGTCGGCACCGCGAAGCTGGGCCTCTACCGGAGCTCGATCGCCGACGCCGTGTCCTCCATGGAGTCGGCCAACACCAAGCCCTGACCGGCCGCCGGACCGCGCCCGGAGCCCCGGGCACGCCGGAACCCCCTGCCCGACCGCATGCGTACGGTCCGGCAGGGGGTTCCGGCGTGAAAGGGCCCGATTCCGGGAGGATCCCGGTGTCCGGGCCGCCCGGCTTCCGGGTCAGGCGGTCTTCGGCTGCGTGAAGCGCAGGCGGTTGCCGAACGGGTCGCGCAGGCCGCAGTCGATGCCGTAGGGGCGCTCGGTGGGCTCCTCGGTGAACTCGACGCCCTGGGCGAGCAGCGTCTCGTAGGTCTTGCGGCAGTCGTCCGTGGTGAGGATGAGCCAGCCGCCCATCGCCCCCTTCGTGATCAGGTCGCGGACCTGCGCCGCCGTCTCCTCGGACATCGCCGGCGCACCCGGCCGCTCCAGGAGGAGCTGGCGCTCGGGGTGCCCCGGAACGCTGACCGCGAGCCAGCGCATGAAGCCCAGGTCGACATCGGCGGCGATCTCCAGACCGAGCTTGCCGACGTAGAAGTCGAGGGCCTCGTCCTGGTCGAGTACGTACATCTGCGAATGCGTGATGGCGGTGAACATGCGTCCAGGCTAGGGAGGCGGCGGCGCGGAAACTTATCCGAAACTGCTCAGTCCCGGCGGCACCGCCCGGCCCCGGCGGCCATGGCGATGGCCGTGACCGTGCCCGATCAGCCGTTCAGCCGCTGGGCCGGGTCCACGCCATCGTGAAGCAGGTGGGGACGCCTGCGGCCACCGCCTCCCTGCGGTACGCCCGGGGCGACCTGCCGACGACGGCGCTGAACGTGCGGCTGAACGTGCCCGTGCTGCCGAAGCCGACCTCGAAGCAGATGTCCGTGACGCTGCGGTCGGTCTCGCGCAGCAGGAACATCGCGCGTTCGACGCGGCGCCGCTGGAGGTAGCGGTGCGGCGTCTCGCCGAACGTGGCGCGGAAGGTCCGCGAGAAGTGCGCCTCGGAGACATGGGCGAGCCGGGCCAGCGCCGGAACGTCCAGCGGTTCGGCGTACGCGCGGTCCATGGCGTCCCTGGCCCGCAGCATCCGCCGGTTGGACTCCTCGGTGGCACGGCTCATGCGGCCCCTCCCCTGCTCCTGCCGCGGCCGGTCCGCTCCCGGCCTGCCCCGATCATGCCCGGCGGCCGAGCCCGCGCGGAACGAAGCGGGTACGGGTGTTCCCGAAGCGGGTGCTGCGGACGGGGGCGGAGGGGCAGGATGACCCGTATGACGCGTACGAGCAGCTCCGCACAGGCACTCTCGTTCGACCACGCCGCCGCCGACTACGCCGCGAACCGCCCCTCCTATCCGGCCGGACTGCTCGACGCGATCGAGGAGATCACCGGCTTCCCGCTGGCGGGTGCCCGGGTCGCCGACGTCGGCGCGGGCACCGGCCTGGGGACCCGGCTCCTTCGGGAACGCGGCGCGCACGTCGTCGCGGTGGAGCCGGGGCCGGGCATGGCCGCGCAGTTCCGGCGGGGGCTGCCCGGAGTCCCGCTGGTGCTCGGGGACGGCAACCGGCTGCCCCTGGCCTCCGCCTCGGTCGACCTCGTCACCTACGCCCAGGCCTGGCACTGGACCGACCCGGACTGCTCCGTCCCGGAGGCCCTGCGCGTCCTGCGCCCCGGCGGCGCGCTCGCCCTCTGGTGGAACGACTCGGACGCCTCGGTCCCCTGGATCGCCGCCCAGGACACCCGGCTGCGCCGCCTCTTCGGTGCCGAGGACCGCCCGCACGACCCGCTGGCCCGGTTCCGCCGGCTGCCCACCGCCCTCGGCTTCGTCCGCCGTCAGGTGGAGTGGACCCGCCGCGTCCCCCTCGCCACCCATCTTGCCAACCTGGCCAGCTACTCGGACTTCCTCGTCCTCGGCGAGGAAGCCACCGCCGCCTTCATGGCCGAGGAGCGCGCCGTCCTGGGCGAGGTCTTCCCGGACGGGTCGGTCGAGGAGCGGTACGTGGTCAGTCTGGCCGTGGCCGGTCCGGCGACGGCCGGGGGCCGGGAAGGGCGCCGGGTCCGGGAGGGGTGACGGGTCGGGCCGTCTTCTCAGAGGGCCCGCAGCCCCCGGTCCATGAACGTGATCATCCAGTCGAAGCTCTCGTCGACGTCGGTGTTCCAGCGGAAGCCGCCGGCCGCCTGGAGGGTGGCGAAGCCGTGGAACTGGCTGCGCAGCATGCGCAGGGCGTGGGGCACGTCGGCGTCGGCGATCTCGTAGCCGCGCAGGACGGCGGAGAACACGGCGAGCAGGCTGCGGCTGCCGGCGGCGAGCGGGTCGTCGGGGCCGGTGGGCGCCAGGCCGAGGGCGGCGGCGTACCGGCCGGGGTGCTCGACGACGAAGGCGCGGAAGGCACGCGCGGCGGCCGCGAGGGCGTCGCGGCCCGCGTATCCCTGGACGGCGCCGCCGACCGTCTCGGCGGCCTCCTCCAGCGCCAGGGCCGCGATGCGGCGGTTGAGGTCCTCCTGGCCGGCCACGTGCTTGTACAGGGACGGGGCGCGGACGCCCAGCCGCTGGGCCAGGGAGCCCATCGTCAGGTTCCCCGGGCCCACCTCGTCGGCGAGTGCGGCACCGGCCGCGACCACGGCCGCCGTGTCGAGACCGGCCCTAGGCACGGACGGCGTCCGATCCGAGGAAAGCGAGCATGAGCGAGACCACCTGGTCGGGGAACTGGTCGTGGGGGTAGTGCCCGGCGCCCTCGATCATGTCGAGGCGGCCGAGACCGGCCGGCAGGTCGCCGACGACGGCCGAGCCCTCCGCGTGCGGGTCGGCCCAGTCGGGGTCGAGCGTACCCATCACGACCAGCACCGGGCAGCGGACGTTGCCCAGCTGTGCGCCCGCGTCGGTCGGCGCGGAACGGCCCATTCCCTGGAGCGCCTTCATCCGGCCGGGCTCGCTCAGCAGCTCCCCGACGCGGTCGAGCCGCTCGGTCCAGTCGGCCGGCTTCGTCCCGGGGTAGGCCACGTCCAGGTACGCCCGCCACAGCCGCACGCTGCCGAACAGCCCGGCCCCGAGCAGGCGCGTCATCCCGCGCCGCAGCCGCTTCACCCGCAGGTCGCCCAGGCGGACCGACTGCTTCCGGGTGAACGGTGCCAGCTCCACGACCGCGCTGACCAGCGAGGGCTCCAGGGCGGCGGCGATCGTGGCCGCTCCGCCGGAGATCGAGTGGCCGACGACGACCGCCGGGCCGCCCAGGTGGCGTACGACCGCGATCAGGTCACCGGCGATCGCCGTGCGGCTCCAGTCGGACCAGGCGGTGCTGGACTCGCCGCAGCCGCGCAGATCGACGGCCGCCACCCGGTACCCCGCCGCCACCAGCGACGGGACCATCGCCCGGTACGCGGCGCGGCTGTCGCCCATGCCGTGCGCGAGCACGATCAGCGGACCGGCCCCGGCGACCTCGTACGCGATGGTGCCGCCGTCGACGGTGAGGTACTCGGTCATCACAACCCCCTGTGGGACGAAGCCGGCCGGCCGGGTCACCCGCCCACCCACCCTTGGCTAAATGGAATAGCTAAAAGCTAACTTCAATAGCCAAGGGTGTCAACGGACCGGCTGCCGTTCAGCCCCCGCCCGAGGCCGTGAAGCAGTGCCGGGTGTTCTCCCGGACCAGACAGGCCCGTACGCGCGTCAGCAGCTCATCGGCCGCGGCGGCCATCGGTGTGGAGACCGAGGCCGAGGCGTCGAACCGGTCCCTGACCGTGGTCTGCTGCGTCCGCACGCCCGGGACCAGCACCTCCACCACGTCGCCCTGGGTCCCCCGGTCGATCCGGGCCCAGACGGTCTCGCACACGGCGGAGTGACGGACCTTCACCACGGTTCCGTCGAGGCGCTGTTCCCCGAGGGTCGTGGGCGGCTCCGCGAAGTTGGAGCACTCCAGGTCCTCTGCGTCCTTGCCCGTGCAGCCGGCCCCGTGACAGCCCGGCCCCACGGCCGCCGTCGTGGCCGCCGGCCCGCCCCCGGCCGGGCCGGGATCCGCCGGCGGACCGGGGCGGAGCAGCACCGTCAGCGCCGTGGCGACGACGACCAGCACCACCGCGCCGAGCACCCACGGATACGCCCGGCGCCCGGACCACCACCGGGCACCGGCCTCCGGGACACCCCGGGCCGAGGCGCTCCGGGCCGGCCCCGTCGCGCCGGATGCCGTCCCGCCGGATGCGGCCCCATCGGATGCCGTCCCGTCGGATGCCGTCGCGCCCGGTGCCGTACCGGCCGGCGGTTCCGTCCGCGTCTCCGCCGCCCGGCCGCTCCACGCCGTCTCGGCCAGCTCCCACTGGGCGAGCGGCCGGCGGGAGTCCGCCCCGGCCAGGACGCACAACTGCTCGACGGCCTGACGGGGCGGCAGCGTGCGGCCGTTGAGGTAGCGCTCCCACGACGACTTGCTGTACGGGGTCTTCGCGGCGAGCGCCGCCAGGCTGAGGCCCGTCTCCGCGCGCAGCTCCCGCAGGGTCCGGCAGAGCGCCGCCCACTCCGGCGGCAGCGCGCGCCCGTCCGCGGTCACCGGCACCCGGCCTTCCGCCCGCCCGGCCCGCCCGCGCGCACGGAGGCGGCCGGCACGCCGTGCGGAGCCGCCGTACCGCCCGGCGCGTCCCCGCACGCGAACCGGTTCACTTCCGCAGGACCTTCCAGGTGTCCGGCCCCACGATCCCGTCCACCGCGATCCCGGCCCGGTCCTGGAGGCGGCGCACCGCGCGGTCGGTGTTGCTGCCGAAGGCCCCGTCCACCCCGCCCGGCGGCACCCCGTGGTGCTCCAGGAGGCACTGCGCCTCCACGACCGACCAGCGGGAGGCGTCGCGCTGCAACTGCTCGGAGCGCGTACGGCTGTAGCCCGCGTACAGCAGGCCGTCCTCCTCGTCCCGCGCGACCTGGCACTCGTACGTCGTCCCGGCCTTGTACGCGAACGTCCCGAGCCTCGGGTGCACCGCCCCCGCCTGCGGCCGGGCGTCGGCGGTCTCGGCCGTCCGGCCGCCGGACCCCTCCCAGGGCGCGAGGAGCACCAGGCCGAGGAGCATCACCACGGCCGTGGTCGCGCTGGACAGCACCATCGCCGCCCACGGGACGCGCTGCCGGCCGCCCGGCCCGGCCTCCGCCGGCCCGGAACCGTCCGCGTCCGTCTCCTCGCGCGGGGCCGCGGCGAGCTCCCGCAGCTCCAGCAGCGGAGCCGGCTCCGTCCCGCAGACCTGGGCCAGCGCCTCGACGGCCTCCTCCGGAGGCAACGCCCGCCCGTTCAGATAGCGGTCCCAGGACGACTTCCCGAAACCGGTGCGCGCCGCGAGGGCGGCGATGCTCAAATCCTGGCGGTCCTTGTGCTCGCGCATCAGCACGACCAGCTGCCGCAGATACGGATCGAGCGAATCCGGCAGACCCTTCCACCGCGCCATGGTCCCCCCACATCTGCGTCCGGCTGCGCCGGGCGTCAGCATGCCAGAACACCGGCCCCGGTGCGCGTCCGTCCCGCGACCACCCCAGCCGGGACGCGATCACCGCAGGTCAGCGCGGCCCGGTCCCGTGATCGCCCCACCTCCTCCACAGCGCTGGCGCCCACCGGCCGGGCCGTCGGATGCTCGGTGCGGCACCGGCGGCGGGGAGTTCCGTCCCCGCCGCGTCCGTCGTGCCCGCGGCCGGACCGGGGTCCTCGGGGGAGCTCCGGTCCGGCCGCCCGGCCCGTACCCGCGCCCTGGCCCTCCTCCCCCGGACCCGTGCCAACCGACCTCCAGGAGAGGAACGATGACCGACCCGAATGTCCTCGCGGCCCAGAAATGGGTGAACGAGACCTATGCCGGCGTGGACGGGTACATCGACTGCGACACGGACGGCAACACCGGCTGGGAGACCGTCCTCAGCCTCACCCAGGCCCTCCAGCACGAACTCGGCATCTCACCCGTCGTCCAGAACTTCGGCCCCGGCACCTACGCCAAGGTCAAGGCCCGGGACCTGCGCCCCGACGCCGAGACCAACAAGAACATCGTCCGCATCTACAACTACGCGCTGTGGTGCAAGGGGTACTACGGCTCCGCCACACCCGACACCTGGGACGCCACCGCCCAGAGCTCCCTCAGGGAACTGTGGACCGGCATGGGCTGCCCGCCCGAGGTCGCGATCGGCACCGAGATGTGGCCCCGGGTCGTCCAGGCGCTCCTGCGCATGGACCAGTTCCGCCTGGTCCCCGACGGCAGCACCCTCGTCCAGGGCATCCAACGGCACCTGAACTACCGCTACGTCCTCCAGTCCGGCATCCCCGCCATGCGTCTCGTCCCCTGCGACGGCGTGTACTCGCGCGACGTCCAGCAGGGCCTGATGATGGCCATCCAGTACGAGATCGGCATCGCGCCCGGCAGCATCACCGGCAACTTCGGCGAGGGCACCATCGCCGGCCTGAAGAGCCACCCCGTCGCGCCCGACGCCCTCGGCACCCCGCTGGGCTACCTCTTCAAGGCCGCCTGCCTGTTCAACTCCCCGACGTACGACGAGGACTTCGGCGAGTACCCGTACAGCTTCTCCTTCACCGCGGCCGAGCACGGGGCATGGCTGCGCACCTTCAAGGCCTTCTCCCACCTGCCCCAGCCGGCCACCGACATCGGCGACTACCAGGCCTGGGCGCAGCTCCTCGTCTCCACCGGCGACCCGACGCGCGGCGCCGCCGGCTGCGACGGCATCACGGCCATCACCCCCACCCGCGGCGAGGCCCTGCACGCTGCGGGCTACCGCCTCGTCGGCCGCTACCTGGACGAGAAGCTGAAGGAGGGCGACAACGGCTGGCTCGACAAGGTCATCAAACCGGGCGAACTCCAGACCATCTTCGAGGCCGGGCTGAGGGTCTTCCCGATCTCCCAGTACTACGGCGGCTCGGCGAGCGAGTTCACGTACGAGCGGGGCCTGGCGGACGGCTACAACGCCTACCGGAAGGCCAAGGGCTTCGGCTTCAACCGCGGCACCTGCATCTACTTCGCCGTCGACTACGACGCCATCGGCAGCGAGATCAACCAGTACGTCATCCCGTACTTCAAAGGGGTGCGCTCCATCCTGGCCCAGCACGGCAGCTACTACCAGTTCGGCGTGTACGGCTCACGGAACGTGTGCGAGCAGGTCTCCCGCAACACCGGGGCCCGCTGGTCCTTCGTCAGCGGCATGTCCTGGGGCTTCTCCGGGAACCTCGGCTATCCGCTGCCGCGCAACTGGTCGATCAACCAGATCCGCGAGTACGACTTCGACGGCGACGGCGTCCGGGACCTCGACCACGACGTCTGGCGGCCGACCACCGACCCCGGCTCCGGATCGGTGAACGATCCGGCACCCGGCCTCGACGACCTGGTCGTGGGCCTCCAGAAGCTGGAGGCCGCGGCGGACTCCTACGCCAACCCCGACGGCATGAGCCGCAACCGGCTGGTCACGGACTTCTTCCGGTACGGCCTCTACGACAGCCCGGCGTGGACGGTGCTGCTCGGCCGGATCGATCAGGACTGGATCGCCCACGTACGGGCGCGGTCCGTCTCCATCGGCGACTTCCGCGAGCTGGTCGACCCCCTCACCCAGGCGCGCATCGGCACCCAGCACCTCATGGCCTCCACCGCCGGTTTCGTGCGCCACGCCCACTCCACCGCCGAGGCGAGCCTCGCCGACAGCGCCGGCTGGGGCGGCGACCTGGTGACCTTCTACGTCGAGTGGCGCAACAACCGGGACGCGTACCCCACCGGCCTGGCGTTCTGCCAGGACCGCCTCGCCCGCACCGATGTGGACTCCACCTTCGGATACGGCGACTTCATCGAGGACGCGGACGCGTTCAACCTCAGCCGGCGGCTCACGTCCGGACAGCGCCTGTCCCAGGCCGTGTCCGAGTACTACGGACAGCTGACAGCCGGGGAGATCAACGCGGACGCGCGCTGGCGCGGCTTCTACACCAACCGCTTCGGCGCCGACTACGCGACCGTCGAACGCCTCGCCAAGGGCGTCCTGACCGGCGACAACATCTGGCAGAGCATCGGGGACCTCATGCAGATGCGCAGCCTCGACTCCGACCAGCTGCCCACGTCCATCCCCGCGTCCGAACTGAACTCCTTCCTCCTCGGGTTCCGCTGGGCCCTCACCGACCGGGTCGACGCCGAAGGAGGCGCCTCATGACCATCGACCGCCGCACACTCCTGACCGGCGCGGGCGCGACCGCCGCGCTCCTCGCCCTGCCGCACCCGGCGGCGGCCTCGCCCCGCACCGCACCCGCCGCGCCCGCCGCGCCCGTCCCGGGTACGACGCCCTGGAACGGGGACCGCAGCGCCAACGGCTGGCGCATCGACCCCGACGCCGTCGAGACCTTCGCCGTCGAGGGATCCCCGGCCACCGTCGCGCTCCACCCCGCCGCGGCCGCCGTCCTCCTGCACGTGGCGCGCCGCTGGCACTACGAAGTGCTGCCGCTGCGCGGCCCGGCGGACGTCCTGGGCCACACCACGGACCGCGCCGTCCCGGCCGCGTACGCCTCGAACCGCCTCTCCGGCACCGCGCTCGTGCTGCCCGCCGCGGCCGACGGCCTGTGGCCGCACCAGACCGCCCTGATCCGCGACATCCTCGCCGACTGCGAGGGCACGGTGCGCTGGGGCCTCGACCTGGCCCCCGCCGCACCGGGCCACTTCCAGATCGACGTGAAACCGGGAACCCGCACCCTCGTCCGCCTCACCCGCGCCCTGGCCGACCGCTCGGGCCGCGCGGACGGGCCCCGCCCCGGGGCCCCCGAGGACCCGGCCACCCCGGAACGCCGCAGGCAGGCCGACCGCCTGGCGCAGGCGCAGCGCACCAACAGCTGACCACCCCGTCCCGCACCGCGTTCACCCATCACACACCGAGGAGAAACAGCATGGCGAAGACCCGCATCACCCGCACGAAGGCCGCCCTCACCACCGGCGCCCTGGTGCTGGCGGGCATGGGCGGAACCCTCCTGACCGCCACGCCCGCGGCGGCCATCGGCTGGTGCAACTCGACCGTCACCGTCCGCGGAAGCTTCATCGAGTGGGCCGGCGAGGCGAAGATCCCCTCGTACAACACCAACAAGACCTGCCAGATGAGCAAGGGCTCCAACAGCAACGCCGTATCGGCCCTCCAGCTGACCCTCAACAAGTGCTACGGCGAGAAGCTCAGCGTGGACCGGGAGTTCGGCGAGAACACCCGGCTGGCCCTGATCCGCGCCCAGAAGAGGGCGGGGGTCACGGGCGACGGCATCTACGGCCCGAACACGGCCCGCGCCCTCAGCTGGTACTTCAAGCCCGTCACCCCGGGCTACGACGAGTGCAGCTCCGTCACGATCTAACAGGCCGTCCGACGGAACACACGGTCCGCCCGGCACCCCGGGCCACGACAAGTGCGGCCGCGTCACGATCTAACAGGCCGTCCGGCGGAACGCACGGTCCGCCCGGCACCCCGGGCCACGACGAGTGCGGCCGCGTCACGATCTAACAGGCCGTCCGACGGAACACACGGTCCGCTCGCCGTCCCGCACCACGCAGGGCCCGCCGGTCGTCGGCGGGCCCTGCGCCGCGTACGTGTCCCGGCGACCCACCGCGGGCATGATCAAATGCATGAAAGCCGACAAGCAGGATGTCGCGAGCGGGGGCGCGCAGCACGGCGCCCGCGCACCCCAGCGCATAGCCGACGGCAGCCCGGCCGCGGGCGCCGCCCGCGAGAGCTCCACGCACGCCCCCCTGCACACCCCCGCGCACCGCCCGGGGCAGATCCTCCACTGGAACTTCTTCATCGGCGGCCACCTCAGCACCTCCGTCCCCGTACGCCTCGTCGAACGCACGCCCGAAGGCCAGCTGGTGTGGATGGAGACGGGCACCCCGATGTGGCGTACGGCGCTGCCGCGCGGCGCCACCCACCTGCGCGACATCGCCCCGGACGAGCGGCCGGCCGGGGGCTACCCGGTCGTCGCCGGACGCTGGCCGATGGGCGACGCCCTCTTCTACCAGCCGACCGACGCCGCCCACTCCGTCCTCTGGCTCTTCGGCCGCAGACGGAGGTTCCGCGGCTGGTACGTCAATCTCGAACACCGGGTCCACCACGGCGACGACATCGACATCGCCGACCACGAACTCGACCTCAACGTGGCCCCGGACCGGACCTGGCGGTGGAAGGACGAGGAGTCCTTCGCCGAGAAGACCGGGCACCCCGCCTACTGGACCGCCGAGCAGGCCGTCGCCATCAGGGCCGAGGGAGCCCGGGTGGCCCGGCTCGCCGAGGCCGGAACCTTTCCCTTCGACGGCTCCTGGTGCGATTTCCGGCCCCCGCCCGCCTGGCGGACCCCGCCCCGCCCCCTGATCCCCCGTCACCCGCTGCTCCACAGCCCCACGCAGGGCCCCTGACCGGCGGCCGGAGCAGCGCATCCCGTGTGCGCACAGGTCTCGGCCAGGGTGGCGCGAGGACAATCATTGCCCGGCGTCACCCACCGTGATACACAGAGTAACCATACGTATATAGCCCACACATCGATTCGATCCGCAGGTCAGAACCGCCAGACCGGTCAAATGTGCGAGATCCGGGTAAAGAGAGCCGACAAGTCGTCGTACGAGAGCAGTTTCATCAGCGAAGATAGAGGGTGACCCGCGCCGTGCGGCGCGGGCTCCGAACTACCCAACAGGGGCGGTGACTTACATGATCCTGGCAGCTGAAAAGGGCGACATCACCACCATCATCGGCGGAATCGCCCCGAACTGGGGGCCGTTCGGGACCCTGGGCAACGAGGCCCGCGTGATGATCGAGGTCGTGATGGCGATCGCGATCCTGCTCTGCCTCGGCATCGCGGTCTGGGGCGCGGCCAAGCAGCGCATCGGGGCGACCGCGCTGCGCGACACGTTCAGCGCGGAACAGGGCAAGGGACTGATCGTCGCGGGCCTGACCGGTGTGTTCATCATCGGATCGCTGGGAACCTTGTTCACCATCGTCTACGGGATGGCGGTCTGACCGACCGCCGGCCACCGCCGGACCCGCCCCACCGGCCCCACCGTCCGCCATCCACCGTCATCCGCCCGTCGTGCCCACCGGCAGAGGTTGCGTCTCCCTGATGTCGAGTCACCACACCGCGTCCACGCGGGAACCAGCACGGCTACCGTCGTACCACGGCATGGTCCAGGCAACGGTTGAGGGGGCGTACGCGGCATGAGTCACGACGACGGCTACGGCAGCGACTCGGGGCGCTCCGGCGACGGCTACAGCACGATCGGCGGCACCCGCCAGACCCGCACCCGCCTCCCCGACCGCGAGGGCGACCCCTACACCCCCCGCCGCCCCGCCCGCACCTCCCGCTCCCTCGTCACCGTCGTCGGCGTCGTCGTCGTCCTCCTCGGCGCCATCGCCTTCGCCAACATGAGCGGCGACGACACCGACAACAACGGCCCCTCCGGCACCAAGGACAAATCCACAACCTCAACCCCGACCTCCCCCACCGGCACAAAGCCGGTGACGGGCAAGAACGGGGCGATCCCGTCGGGGTTCGCACATGACGAACAGGGGGCGCAGAGTGCGGCGTCCAACTTCGCTGTGGCGCTGGGTTCCGCTGACATGTTCAACCGGGCGTCCCGGCAGAACATCGTCCAGGCAATCCACGATCCGGCGATTGCGGACAAGCTCGTCTCCGATCTCGACGCGGCCTACTCGCCGAACTTCCTCAAGAACGTCGGCCTCAACGACGACGGCAGCACTCCAAACGGCCTGACCTTCGTCTCACGGACCGTTCCGGTCGGCACCAAGGTCGTCGAGGGCAGTGGCGACAGAGCAACCGTCGAGGTCTGGTGCACCGGTCTCGTCGGCATGGCAGGAGAAGGGTCCACAAAGCCCGTGACCGAGACCTGGTTCACGATCACGCAGAAGCTCAAGTGGGTCGGCGACGACTGGAAGATCGAGTCGTCCAGCCAGACCGAAGGACCTACCCCTGTCAACGGGGACAACCGGGCGTCCTCGGCCGATGAAATCGCCGACGCGGTCGAGGGATACGGAGGTTTCGTCTATGCCCGCTAACCGCCGCCACGGCGCACGTGCACTCGCTGTCCTGGGCAGCCTGCCGGCTCTGGTGATCCTGCTGGCCGCACAGGCCACAGCCGCGCCCTCACCGTCTCCTTCGCCCTCACCCTCGTCCAAGGGCGACGACGCATGTGATCTGATCGTGGGCCTCGCCAAGGACTACTGCGAAGGCGACCCCGCCCCCAAGGCAAAGACCCCCAACAGCACCGACCCCGCCCTAGACCCCCTCACCTCCCTCGGCCGAGGCTGCGCCGACGCCGCCGCGTGGATCGTGGGGAAGCTCAGCGACGCCGTCAAGAGCACCGCGAACGTCGACTTCACGAACACCCGCTTCCTCCAGCAGTACGCGATCGTCTTCGCCGCCTCCACCGTGCTGACGCTCGTCCTCTGGCTCCTCGCCGTCGCCAAGCGCGCCATCCGCGGCGTGCCGCTCACCACGGCACTGTCGGAGGCCATCGGCTTCCTGTGGCTCACGGTGCTCGCCTCGGCGTTCACCCCCCTGATCCTGTACACGATCGTGTCCGCCACCGACGGCGTCACGGAGGTCATCGCCTCCTCGTCCGGCGGACAGACCGACGTGTTCTTCGGGTCCTTCGCCGAAGCGCTCAAGAAGGACTCCGACATCGGCGGCGGCCCGATCATGCTGATCGTCGTCTCACTGGTGTCGATCCTCGCCGCGGGCATCCTCTGGCTGGAACTCGTGATCCGCGCCGCCCTGCTCTACGTCGGCGCCCTCCTCGGAACCGTCGTGTACGCGGGGCTCGTCGACAAGAACATGTGGGGACACGTACGCCGCTGGGCGGGCATCATGATCGCGGTGATCATGGTGAAACCGGTCATCGTCATCGTGCTCGGACTGGCCGGCGCCCTGTCCTCCGACGGCGGCCCGGACGCCTTCTCCGCCGTCGTCTCCGGACTCGCCATCATCCTGCTGGCCATCTTCGCCTCCGGCATGATCTACCGCTTCGTCCCCGGCTTCGGCGACGAGATCCAGGGCGCCCGCACCAACCGCAAGCAGGCCACCGACGGCTCCCAGGCCGCCGCCCTGATCAGCTCCCCCGCCGCCCTCGTCTCCCAGGGCATCAAGACCCACAGCAGCCGAGGCGGCCAGGACAACGGCTCCGCCGGCTCCGGCGGCGCCCGCCCCGCCAACCCGGTCAGCGGCGGCGTCGCCGCACACAGCTCCCGCACCTCCGGGAGCGGGTCCGGCGGCGGATCCGCGCCCCCGCCCCGCAGCGGTTCGGGCCCCACCTCCGGCACCCCGCACGGCAGCCGCGGCACCGGCGGACCAGGCAGTTCAGGTAACAAGAGCACAGGAGGTGGCGGGCGTTGAGCACGCAGGCCCAGCCCATCACGCCCCGCCGTACGTATCTCATCGGCCGCGCCCGGCCGAACGCGATCGTCGGCAAGAACCGTGAGACCGGCGAGATCGCGCTGATCATCGGCGGCGCGTTCCTCGGCATGATGAGCGGGCTGCTCATCCCCGTCCTCTCCCTGCGGATCGTGCTGCTCACCGGCTTCCCGCTGCTCGCCCTGGCGATCGTCTACGTCCCGTACAAGCACCGCACCTTCTACAAGTGGTTCGAGATCAACCGCAGCTTCAAGCGCACCCTGCGCAGCGGCACCACCTACCGCTCCGCCGCCATGGAGGCCGGCGTCCGCGCCGACGGGCGCGAGGTCGAGATCGGCCCGCCCCCCGGCATCGGCCGCATCAGCTGGCTCGCCGCCCCCTTCGGCCCGGACGAGATCGCCGTCCTGCTGCACGCCGACCGCCGCACCGTCACCGCCGCCATCGAGATCGAGGGCCCCGGCGTCGGCCTCCGCGACAGCGAGGACCAGGAAGCCCTCGTCGACCGCTTCGGCACCCTCCTCAAGCACGTGGCCAACGGCGACGGCTTCGTCACCCGCATCCAGATGCTCGCCCGCACCCTCCCCGCCGACCCCGACGCCCATGCCAAGGACGTCGGCCAGCGCGGCGACCCCACCTCCCCGACCTGGCTCCAGGACTCCTACGACCAACTCCAGTCCATGGTCTCCACCTCCAGCGAGCAGCACCGCGCCTACCTCGTCGCCTGTATGCACTACACCCGCGAGCTGGCCGCCGAGGCCCACGCCATGGCCCGCGCCGCCCGCCCCCAGGCCGGCCGCAAGCTCGACCGCGACGCCGGTCTCGCCGTCGTCATGGCCCGCGAGCTCACCGACATCTGCGCCCGCCTCGCCGAGGCCGACATCCGGGTCCGCCAGCCGCTCGGCCAGAGCCGCCTGGCCTCCCTCGTGCACTCGATGTACGACCCCGACCACCCCATCGACCACATCCAGGCGATGACCAAGCGCAACGCCTGGCCCGCCGAGCTCGACGCGCTCGAACCCACCTTCCTCCAGGCCAAGACCCGCGAGTCCTCCACCCGCGCCCCCTGGTGCCACTCCACGGCCTGGGTGAAGGAGTGGCCGATGACCCCCGTCGGCGTCAACTTCCTCGCCCCGCTCCTCGTCCACACCCCCGACGTGATCCGTACAGTCGCGGTCTGCATGGACCTCGAACCCACCGAGGTCGCCATCGAGCGCATGCTCACCGAGAAGACCAACGACGAGGCCGAGGCCAGCCGCCAGGCCAAGATGAACCGCACCGTCGACCCCCGCGACATCGCCGCCCACGGCCGGCTCGACCAGCGGGGTGAAGATCTCGCCAGCGGCGCGGCCGGGGTCAACCTCGTGGGGTACATCACCGTGTCGTCGCGCTCCCCCGAATCCCTCGCCCGCGACAAGCGGACGATCCGCGCCTCGGCCGGCAAGTCCTACCTCAAGCTGGAGTGGTGCGACCGCGAGCACCACCGCGCGTTCGTCAACACCCTGCCGTTCGCCACCGGCATCCGCCGCTAACCGCCAGTCCGCGACACCGAGAGGGAGGTCAGTCACGCCATGCGAGATCCGCTGTCCGCGTTGTCGGACGCCTTTACCGCCTTCCTCTTCGGGAAGGTGGAGACGACCCGGCTGCCCGTCCGCACCTCGACCGGCCAGGCCCAGGCCGTCTACCTGCCCACCGCCGCGCCCGGACTCGGCGACTCCGGGGTGATCATCGGCCGCGAGGTCTACTCCGGCAAGGGCTACATCTACGACCCCTTCCAGCTGTACGGGCAGCAGCTCCCCGCCCCGCACTGGCTGGTCCTCGGCGAGTCCGGCAACGGCAAGTCGGCCCTGGAGAAGACCTACGTCCTGCGCCAGCTGCGCTTCCGCGACCGCCAGGTCGTCGTCCTGGACGCCCAGGGCGAGGACGGCGTCGGCGAGTGGAACCTGATCGCCCAGGAGCTGGGCCTCACCCCCATCCGCCTCGACCCCACCGCCGCCCTCAACGGCGGCATCCGCCTCAACCCGCTCGACCCGTCCATCACCAGCACCGGCCAGCTCGCCCTGCTCCGCACCATCATCGAAGTCGCCATGGGCCACGGCCTCGACGAACGCTCCGGCTTCGCCCTCAAGGTCGCCCACGCCTACGTCAACGAGACGACGACCGACCGCCAGCCCGTCCTCATGGACATCGTCGAACAGCTCCGCCACCCGGAGCCGGAGTCCGCCGAGGCGATGAACGTCGACATAGACGACGTACGGGCCTGGGGCCTGGACGTCGCCCTCGTCCTGGACCGGCTCGTCGACGGCGACCTGCGCGGCATGTTCGACGGACCGACCTCCGCCGGCATCGACCTCGACGCCCCGCTGATCGTCTTCGACCTCTCCCACATCGACCGCAACTCGATCGCCATGCCGATCCTGATGGCGATCGTCGGCGTCTGGCTGGAGCACACCTGGATCAGGCCCGACCGGAAGAAGCGCATCTTCCTGGTCGAGGAGGCCTGGCACATCATCAACTCCCCGTTCGTCGCCCAGCTCTTCCAGCGCCTGCTGAAGTTCGGCCGACGCCTCGGGCTCTCCTTCGTCGCCGTCGTCCACCACCTCAGCGACGTCGTCGACGGAGCCGCCGCACGGGAGGCCGCGGCCATCCTCAAGATGGCCTCCACCCGCACCATCTACGCCCAGAAGGCCGACGAGGCCAGAGCCACCGGCCGCGTCCTCGGTCTGCCCCGCTGGGCCGTCGAGATCATCCCCACGCTCACCCCCGGCATCGCCGTCTGGGACGTCAACGGGAACGTACAGGTCGTCAAACACCTGATCACCGAGGCCGAACGCCCCCTCGTCTTCACCGACCGCGCCATGACCGAGTCCTCCGCGAGCGGCCTCCTCCCCGACGACGTACGCGCCGCCGAACTGGAGGCGGAGGAGCGCGCGGCACGCATCGAGCACGGCCAGCGGCTCACCGAATCGTCCGAGTCCACGGTGGCCTGACGTGGCGGGTACGGGTCAGGGCGACGTACGCGGACGCAGCGGCGGCAGCGGCGGAGGCATCCCCGACGGACTCCTCGTCGGGCTGATCGCCTTCCTCCTCGGCCTCACCCTGCTGGCCTGGACGGCGACCGGCCTGGCCGGCCTCCTCGCCCACGGGGCCTGGCCAACGGCCGTCTCCCTCGCCGAGACCCCGCTCGCCATGCGCCGCCTGGTCGCCGCCCCACACGACCTGCCCGCGGCCTGGCCCGCCACCCCGCCCGGGGAACTCTCCGGGTACGGGCTGTTCTGGGGCCTGTTCATCGGCGAACTCATGGTCCTGGTGGTGCTCACGGTCTTCGTGATGGGCGTCCTCGCCCGCTGGCGCGTCGTCCGCGCCCGCCAGCGCGCGGAACGCCTGGAGCAGCGGTCCGCGCACCGGCAGCAGGACCGGCACCGGCCCGAGCCCCACCACGACACCCCGCAGGAGTACGCGGACGAGGCACCCCCGACCCGCACCACAGAAGCGACACCGGCACCGTCCCCGGCACCCGCACCGTCTCCGGCATCGGCACCCGCACCCGCACCCGCACCCGCACCGAACCCCCACCCCGACCGAGCCGAAGCCCCCGAAGCCCGCGAGGCCGCCCCGGCCCCCCTCACCGAAGCACCCCCCACCGTCCCCGCGCCCCGCACCCCCCTCGTCGTCTACGGCCCCGCCGCCACCCGCCGGCTCACCGCCGTAACGACGATCCGCGAGGCGGACGGCCCCGTGCTCGTCGTCACCTCGGACCCCGGACTCTGGGCCGAGACCAAGGACGCACGGGCCAAGCTCGGCCCGGTCCTCGTCTACGACCCCGGCCACCTCTGCGACACCCCCGCCCGGCTCCACTGGTCCCCCACCAGCGGATGCGAACAGCCCGACCGCGCCGCGGCCCGCGCGACCGCGCTCCTCGCCCCCGTCCGCCCACAGGCCCGCATCGACGCGGCGACGGCCGACACGGCGGAAACCCTGCTGCGCTGCTGGCTGCACGCCGCCGCGATCGACGGCCGCCCCTTCCGCCAGGTCCACCGCTGGGCCCTCGGCGGCAGCGGCCACGAACCGGTACGACTGCTGCGCACCCACCCCAAGGCCGCCTCCGGACTCGCCGGACTCCTGGAATCCGCGCTCACCGCCCACCCGGAGCGCCGCGACATGGCCCAGGAACTGACCGTACGGGCCCTGGGCGCCCTCGGCTCCGTACACATCCGGGACGCCTGCACACCGAACCGGGCCGACACCCTCGCACGGGAATCGTTCATGGCCGAGGGCGGCAGCCTCTACGTCGTCGGCGAACCGATCGAGAACCCCCGCTCGGGCCCCGGAGCCATGCCCCTGCTCACCGCGCTCACCGCAGACGTGGTCGAGCACGCCCTCCGCACGGCCGCGCGGTCGCCCGCCGGACGCCTCGACCCGCCCCTGACGCTCGTCCTCGACGACATCGCCGCCGTCGCCCCGCTCCCCGCCCTGCCGGACCTCCTCGCGTCCGGAGAGGAGAAGGGCCTGCCCACCGTCGCCCTGCTGCGCTCCCCCGAGCAGGCCCGCGCCCGCTGGACGCGACAACTGCGCACCCCGACGGCACCCTGAGCCCCGCTACGGACGCGCGACCGCGTACTCCAGCTCACGCGCCTGCGGATCGTTCGGCATCGGCACGCTCTCCCCGGTCGGCACGAAACCGATCCTGCGGTACAGGGCGGCCGCCCGGCCGTTGTCCTCGTGGACATAGAGCCGGACCCGTGCGACCGGCGTCCCGTCCAGCGACCACGCCCAGTCCATCCCGGCCCGGAACAGCTCCTCGGCCAGCCCCGCACCCCGCGCCTCCGGCCGCACGAACACCGCGACCACATGGGCCTGGTCGACCTCGGCCGCCTCACCGAACCGCACCTCGTCGTCCGGGCGCTCGATCAGCACGGTCACCGTCCCCGCCCAGCCGCCGTCCGGCGCCTCCGCGATGAACTGACGCACCCGGCCCTCGCCGTCCTCCGACGCGTTGCGCGTCCGGTCCCGCCAGAAGTCGTCGGCGGCCGCCACGGCGTTCTCGTACGTCTCCAGGAACGCCAGGTGGGCGACCGGATCCCGCAGCGCGGCCAGCCGAAGCTCCTTCGCCCGCTGCCACTCGTCGGCCCGCACGGCCCGTATCACGTAGTCCATGGTCCGATCCTGACCCGCACCCGGTCACCCCCGCAATCGCATTCCCCGCAGGCCGGACCCCCTCCCGCACCCCGGCCGGCCCCGTCGTACCCCGGTACTACGCCGCACCCCACGTCCCGCCCACGGTCCGACGCCCGCACCCCCGCCCGCTCCCTAGCGTCGACCCCATGATCCGGGCATACGAACTCACCAAACGCTACGGCGGCACCACCGTCGTCCAGGACCTCGACTTCACCGTGCGGCCCGGCACCGTCACCGGCTTCCTCGGCCCGAACGGCGCCGGCAAATCCACCACCATGCGCATGCTCCTCGGCCTGGACGCCCCCACCCGGGGCCACGCCACCATCGGCGGACGCGCCTACGCCACCCACAGCGCACCCCTCACCGAGGTCGGCGCGCTCCTGGAGGCCCGCTCGGTCCACCCCGGACGCACCGCCTTCCACCACCTGATGGCCCTCGCCCACACCCACGGCATCCCCCGCGGCCGCGTCGAGCACGTCCTCGACCTCGCCGGACTGACCGCCGTCGCCCACACCCGCGTCAAGGGCTTCTCCCTCGGCATGGGCCAGCGGCTCGGCATCGCCGCCGCCCTGCTCGGCGACCCGGCCACCCTGATCCTCGACGAACCGGTCAACGGCCTGGACCCCGAAGGCGTCCTGTGGATCCGCACCCTGCTGAAGTCCCTCGCCGAGCAGGGCCGCACCGTCCTCGTCTCCTCGCACCTGATGAGCGAAATGGCCCTCACCGCCGACCGCCTCGTCATCATCGGACGCGGCCGCCTCCTCGCCGACACGACGGTCACCGACTTCGTCGCCCGCGCCGGCGGCTCCACCGTCAAGGTCGTCACCCCGCAGGCCGCCGCCCTCGCCGAACTCCTGCGCGCCCCCGGCATCGAGATCAGCGGCGGCGACGACCGGGAGGAACTCGACGTACGCGGCACCGACGCCGCCCACATCGGCCGCCTCGCCGCCGCGCACGGCCTTCCGCTGTACGAACTGACGCCGCGCACCGCCTCCCTGGAACAGGCCTTCATGGACCTCACCCACGCATCCGTCCAGTACCGGGTCAGCGCTCCCGGAGCGACCGGCACCCGTGAACCGACCGGAACCCCCGAACCGACCGGAGCCCCCGCATGACCACCACCTCCGAGACCGCGCCCGCCCCGTCCCCGTACCGCGTCACCCCGGCCCGCGTCCTGCGCTCCGAATGGCACAAGCTGCGCACCCTGCGCTCCACCTGGACCACCCTCGGCTCCGCCGCCGCGCTCGTCCTGGCCGTCGGCATCGTCATGGGCACCACGTACACCTCCGACGGCGGCGACTCCGACATCGACACCGTCGTCCTCGTCCTCTACGGGACCGTCCTCGGCAGCCTCTGCACCGTCGTCCTGGGCATCCTCGTCACCGCCGGCGAGTACTCCACCGGCATGATCCGCGCCTCGCTCACCGCCGTGCCCCGCCGCCTCCCGGTGCTGTGGGGCAAGGCCGCCGTGTTCGCCGCCGCCGTGTTCGCGGTCATGCTGGCCACCTCGCTGATCACGTTCCCGGTCGCGCAGATCTTCCTCCGGGACACCGACCAGGCGGCCTCCCTGTCCGACCCGGGCGTACTGCGCGCCGTCGCCGGCAACGCGGCCGGGACCACGCTCCTCAGCCTGATCGCGCTCGGCCTGGGCGCCCTGCTCCGCTCGGTCCCGGGCGCCATCGGCGCCTTCATCGGGGGCGTGATGGTCCTGCCGGAAGTCCTCTCGATGCTCCCGTACGACTTCGTCGAGACGGCCGTACGCTACTTCCCCACCCAGTCCGCCGGGGTGCTCGGCTCCGCCACCCCGCTCCCCGGCGCCGCCTCCCCCGCCGGGGGCCTGCTCGCCCTGGTCCTGTGGGCCTCGGCGACACTGATCACGGCCGCGGTCCTGCTGCGGCGGCGCGACGCATGACACGGACGGGGGCCGGGCACGCGGTGGACGGACGACGGGCGAACGAGAAGCGGACGACGGACGGGCGGAGGAGCGACGAACGGGCAGCGGACGGGCGCAGGCCCGGCGACGGCGGTGACCCGTCCGCCGGTCCCCGCCCCGGCGACCGGGCCCACACCCCGGGCGGCTTCCCGCTCACCGGCCCCCTCCAGCGCCTGACCCAGCGCGTCCGCGCCTTCGACCGCGCCGGACCCCTGGCCTGGGACGGCCTGCTCACCGCCTTCTGGGTCCTGTTCGCCGTCCTCGACGTCTCCACCGGCGGCTGGCGTACGGTCGCCGTCGACCCGACCGTCTCCGGGCACCTGGTGCTCGCGATGAGCGCGGCGTTCTCCGCCCCGCTGCTGTGGCGCCGCCGCCGGCCGCTGACCGTCCTGCTGGTCATGGCCCCGGTCTCCCTGGTCAACGTGTGGACGGGGGCGATGATCCAGGCCTCGTTCCTCCAGGAGATCGTGGTCTTCAACATCGCGGTACGCCAGCCCGTACGCACCCTGGCCTGGGCGGTCGGCATCGTCCTCGCCCCCCTGGTGATCGGCTCGCTGCAGTCCCCCGACCCCTGGAACACACTCTTCGCCCCGCATCTGTACGCGCTCGTCTTCGCCTCGCTCGCCGGCATCGTCGTCCGCACCCGCAAGGAGTACACCGAGGCCCTCGTCGACCGCGCCGACCGGCTCGAACGCGAACGCGACCAGCAGGCCCGCCTCGCGGCGGCCGCCGAACGGACCCGGATCGCCCGCGAGATGCACGACATCATCGGCCACAACCTCTCGGTGATCACCGGCCTCGCGGACGGCGGTGCCTACGCGGCCGCCAAGAGCCCGGAACGGGCGGCCCAGGCCCTGGACGCCATCGGCACCACCAGCCGCCAGGCCCTCGCCGAACTCCGCCGGCTGCTCGGCGTCCTGCGCGACCCCCCGGCCGAGGCCGACCGCACGCCCCAGCCCACGCTGGACGACCTCGACGCCCTGCTGACCGGCGTACGCACCGCCGGACTCCCCGTACGCCTCCACCGCCACGGCACACCACCGCCCCACCCGCCCACCCCGGGACGGCAGCTGACGGTGTACCGGGTGGTGCAGGAGGCCCTGACGAACACCCTGAAGCACGCGGCCCCGGATCCGTCCCTGGCGGCCGAGGTCACCCTCATCTACCGTTCCAGGGAACTGGAGGCCCTGATCTCGGACAACGGTGCGCCGAGACCGGACGACGACGCCCCGGCCGGCAGCGGCCAGGGCATCACGGGCATGCGCGAACGCGCCTCCCTGTACGACGGCACCCTCGAAGCGGGCCGGCCCGGCCCAGCCACCGGCTGGCGGGTACGGCTCCGCCTGCCCCTGGAGGATTCCCCCTCGTGACGACCGTGCTCATCGCGGACGACCTGCCCATGCAGCGCTTCGGATTCCGCATGCTGCTGGAGAGCCAGGACGACATGACCGTCGTCGGCGAGGCCTCCAACGGCCACGAAGCCCTCCAGCTCGTGGCCCGGCACCAGCCGGACGTCGTCCTCATGGACATCCGCATGCCGCTCCTCGACGGCATCGAGGCCACCCGACGCATCGTCAGGACCGGTTCCCGTACGCGCGTCCTCATCGTCACCACCTTCGACCTGGACCGGTACGCGTACGACGGACTGCGCGCGGGCGCCAGCGGCTTCCTCATCAAGGACGCGCTCCCGGAGGAACTGCTCTCCGGCGTCCGGGCCGTGGCCAGTGGCGACGCCGTCGTCGCCCCGAGCCTGACGCGCCGTCTCCTGGACGCCTACGTCCAGCACTTGCCGGCCGCCCCCGGTGCCCCCGCCACCCCGGACGCCCGCATCGCGAAGCTGACCGAACGCGAGACGGAGATCCTCACCGTCATCGGCCAGGGCTGGACCAACTCGGAGATCGCGGACCGTCTCCACCTCGCCGAATCCACGGTGAAGACCCACGTCTCACGCATCCTCGCGAAGACCGGCGCCAGAGACCGCGTCCAGGCGGTCATCCTGGCGTACGACACCCACCTGGTGTCGGCGGGCTGAACCAACCGGGTCCGAAAGGGCCCTGAAACGCAGAAAAGCCCCGTGCCAACGGCACGGGGCTTTCCCACAATGATTGTTCGGCGGCGTCCTACTCTCCCACAGGGTCCCCCCTGCAGTACCATCGGCGCTGAAAGGCTTAGCTTCCGGGTTCGGAATGTAACCGGGCGTTTCCCTAACGCAATGACCACCGAAACACTATGAAATTAACCAACACCGGACAACAACACGGCCGTTCGTTATTTCAGAACTAACACAGTGGACGCGAGCAACTGAGGACAAGCCCTCGGCCTATTAGTACCAGTCAGCTCCACCCGTTACCGGGCTTCCACATCTGGCCTATCAAC
>NZ_JBVHKV010000012.1:292424-319667 GCF_055559335.1 Streptomyces sp. NPDC024555 | reverse complement strand
GCGTGCAGGGGTGTCCCCGCAGGAAATGGCGTACGACCCGGCCCACCCCTCGTACCGGGGTGAACACGCCATTTCTGAGGAGTCACCCCGGAGGGGCCCCGCCCCCACCCACCGGACACACCGCGCACCCCACGGGATCCCCGCACCATCGAGGCCCCCGGGAAGCGCACACTGGGCAGCGCTGGGTAGGCGCAACCGGAGCATGGACAACGGACGAGGGAGTCACGGCGTGGGCATCATGGTGACCGAGGGGGCCGACCCGTTCGGAACGGCACGGCTGCGGCGCGGTGTGCTCGACGCCTGGGGCGCCGGCCCGGCGCGTTTCCGCGAGGACGCCAACGCGGAGGAGGACCTGGCGCTCGGCGGCTACCGCGACCGGCTGGTCGTGGAGCTGGCACAGAACGCGGCCGACGCCGCGGCCCGCGCCGGAGTCCCCGGCCGGCTCCGGCTGACGCTGCACCCGGCGGCCGACGGCACCCCGCCCGTCCTCGCCGCCGCGAACACCGGGGCCCCGCTGGACGCCGCCGGGGTGGAGTCGCTGTCGACGCTGCGCGCCTCCGCCAAGCGCGAGGGGCACGAGAGCGCGGTCGGCCGGTTCGGCGTGGGCTTCGCCGCGGTGCTCGCGGTGAGCGACGAGCCCGCCGTCGTCGGCCGGCACGGCGGGGTGCGCTGGTCGCTGGCCGAGGCCCGGGACCTCGCCCGGGAGGCGGCCGTCGGCAGCCCCGGACTCGGTGACGAACTGCGCCGGCGCGACGGCCACGTACCGCTGCTGCGGCTTCCGCTGCCCGCCGAGGGCACCGCCCCCGACGGCTACGACACGGTGGTCATCCTGCCGCTGCGCGACGCGGCCGCCGAGGACCTGGTGGAGCGGCTGCTGGGCGCCGTGGACGACGCGCTGCTGCTCACGCTGGGCGGCCTGGAGGAGATCGTCGTCGAGACCCCGGAGTCCGTACGGACCCTGCGGCGCTCGCAGCACGGCCCGTACACGCACGTCGAGGACTCCGCGTACGGCACGAACCGCTGGCGGACCGTCACCCGCCACGGCGCGATCGAGCCCGCGCTGCTCGCGGACCGGCCGCTGGAGGAACGGCTGCGCCCGCACTGGACGGTGACGTGGGCGGTCCCGGTGGACGAGGACGGCGCCCCGGTCCATCCCCGTACCGCTCCAGTGGTGCACGCTCCGACGCCCACCGACGAACCGCTCGGCGTGCCCGCGCTGCTGATCGCCTCGCTGCCGCTGGACACCACCCGGCGCCATCCCGCGCCGGGACCGCTCACCGACTTCCTGGTGCAGCGGGCCGCCGACGCGTACGCCGAACTGCTCGCCGACTGGCAGCCGGTGTCGGTCGCCACGATCGGCCTGGTGCCCGGCCCGCTGGGCAAGGGCGAACTGGACGGTGCCCTGCGCGCGGCCGTGCTGGAGCGGTTGCCGCGCGTCGCGTTCCTGGCCGCCGCGGCCCCGCGCGATCCGGCCGCCGAACCGGACCGCTGGGACGGCTGGGACGCCCCGGCCGCCGCTTCGGGGGCGACGGCGGCGCTGCGGCCCCTGGAGGCGGAGGTCCTGGAGGGCGTCGGCGCGCAGACGGTCGCCGTCCTCGCCGAGGTGCTGCCGTGTCTCCTTCCGGCCGGACTGGAGCGCCGCGTCGAGCTGCGCACGCTCGGGGTGGCCCGGGTGCCGCTGACGGAGGCGATCGACCGGCTGGCCGGGCTGGAACGCGAACCGGGCTGGTGGCGGCGGCTGTACGACAGCCTGACCGGTGTCGACCCCGACCGGCTCACCGGCCTTCCGGTGCCGCTCGCCGGGACGGCGTCGGAGGGGCCGGACCCGGACGTTCCGGCCGTGCCGCGGACGACGATCGGTCCCCGCCAGATCCTGCTTCCGCTGCCCGACGCGCTGACCGGGCCCGTTCTGGAACGGCTGGGCCGGCTCGGTCTGAAGGTCGCCCACCCGGACGCCGCGCATCCGCTGCTGGAGAAGCTCGGCGCCCTGCCCGCCACGCCGCGCGCCGTGCTGACGACCCCGCAGGTGCGGGCCGCCGTCGCCGGTTCGCTGGACGCGGACGAGATCTGGGACGAGGACGCGCTGGACGGCGAGGAGCTGGCCGAGACCGTGCTGACCCTGGTCAGGGATGCGGGTCTGGAGCCGGGCGACGAACCGTGGCTGGGCGCCCTCGCCCTGCCCGACGAGGACGGCGAACCGGCGCCCGCCGGGGAACTGGTGCTGCCCGGCAGCCCGTTCGCCGCCGTGATGCGCGAGGGCGAACTCGCCCTGTGCGACGAGGAGCTGGCCGCCCGCTGGGGCGAGCAGCCGCTCACCGCCTGCGGGGTCCTCGCCACGTTCGCCCTGGTCCGGGCCACCGATGTGGTGCTCGACCCGGACGAACTCGACCCGCGCGACGGTGACTTCGCGGAACCGGATGACGCCGGGCTGCTCGACGCCGTCGACGTGTGGTGCGAGGACGTCCTGGACGGGCTCCCGGACGCGCCGGTCCCGCCGGTCGCCACCGAGATCGTCGCCGTCCGCGACCTCGACCTCGTGGACGACGACGCCTGGCCGCAGGCGCTCGCCCTGCTCGCCCGGCCGCCGCTGCGCGACGCGCTGACCCAGCCGGTCCGCGTGCTGCTCCCGGACGGCACGACGGAGTCGGTGCGCCCGTACGCCGCGTGGTGGCTGCGCGGCCACCCGGTGCTGGACGGCCGCCGCCCGGCGGGGCTCCGCGCCCGGGGCGGCGATCCGCTGCTGGCCGGTCTGTACGACTCCGTGGACGCCACCGGCTTCGACGACGCGCAGGTGCTGCGCGCCCTCGGGGTGCGGACCTCGGTGGCCGCGCTGCTCGACGAGCCCGGCGGGGCGGCCGAACTCCTGGGCCGGCTCGCGGACCCGGACCGCCCGGTCGGCCCCGTACAGCTCCATGCCCTGTACACCGCGCTCTCCGCGCTCGATCCGGAGCAGGTGACGCTCCCGGACGAGCTGCGGGCGGTGGTCGACGGCGAGGTGCGGGTCGTGGACGCGGCGGACGCGGTCATCGCGGACGCCCCCGACCTGCTGCCCCTGACCGGCGGGCTGCCCCTGCTCCCGGTCGCCCCGGCGTGCGCGGCGGATCTGGCGGACCTGCTCCAGGTGCGGCGGCTCGGCGAGTCCGTCGAGGCCGGGGTGACCACCGAGGGCGAGGAGCACCGCGTCCCGGGCTCCGTCCGTGTCCTGCTGGGCCCCGCCACCCCGGACACCTATCTGGAGCACGGCGAACTCCGCGCGGGCGGCGTCGAACTCGACTGGCGCCGCACCCCTGACGGCACCGTCCACGCCGCCACCCTGGAGGGCGTCGCCGCCGGACTGGCCTGGGCCGCCGGCCAGTGGCCCCGCCGCTTCGAGGTAGCCGCCCTGCTGGAGGACCCCTCCCGTACGGAGGAACTGGCCCGCGACCGCTGGTTCGACTGATCCGGCGCGCGGCGGCCGGGCGCTACTTCCGGTCCCGCCGCATCCGCCACCAGATCGCCGCCACCAGCAGCACGGCGATCACCACCAGCCAGGGCACGACGTAGCCGGGCACCGTCCCGTCGGTGGTGCCCGGCTTCACGTAGGCCAGGTGCGCTGTCGTCATCGCGGCCCTCCCCCTGTGCCGGTCCGTGGTGCGACCGTAGCGCCGCAGCCCTACGCGGGCCAGCGGCGCCCCACCAGGCGCCAGGCGTACTCCAGGGCGACCGAGGCGATCGCGGCGATGCCGACGGCGGTCCACGGCATCGTGGTGCCGACCAGTTTCAGGGCGAAGAAGTCCTGGAGCCAGGGGACGGCGAGGACGAGGAGGAAGGCGGCGCCCATGGCGAGGACGAGGCAGATCCGCCACCAGGTGTAGGGGCGGGCGATGATCGCGAGGACCCACATGGAGACGAGGAACAGGGTGAGGGTGGCGGTGCTCGTCTCGGCGTCCAGGGCGCCGGTTCCGGCGTAGTGGGAGCGGGCGATCAGGTAGGTGGTGAAGGTGGCGGCGGCCGCGATGACGCCGGAGGGGATCGCGTACCGCATGACGCGGCGGACGAAGTGCGGGTGGGCGCGTTCCTTGTTGGGGGCCAGGGCGAGGAAGAACGCGGGGACGCCGATGGTGAGGGTGGACAGCAGGGTGAGGTGGCGGGGCAGGAACGGGTATTCGACCTGGAAGCAGACGACGAGGACGGCGAGGAGCACCGAGTAGACGGTCTTCGTCAGGAACAGGGTGGCGACGCGGGTGATGTTGCCGATGACGCGGCGGCCCTCGGCGACGACGGAGGGGAGCGTCGCGAAGCTGTTGTTGAGGAGGACGATCTGGGCGACGGCCCGGGTGGCCTCGGAGCCGGAGCCCATGGAGACGCCGATGTCGGCGTCCTTGAGGGCGAGGACGTCGTTGACGCCGTCGCCGGTCATGGCGACGGTGTGGCCGCGTGACTGGAGGGCGGCGACCATGTCGCGCTTCTGCTGGGGGGTGACGCGGCCGAAGACCGCGTTCTCCTCCATGGCGGTGGCCATCTCGTCCGGGTCGGTGGGCATCCGGCGCGCGTCCAGGGTGTGTTCGGCGCCGGGCAGTCCGAGCTTGGCGGCGACGGCGCCGACGGAGACGGCGTTGTCGCCGGAGATGACCTTGGTGGCGACGCGCTGGTCGGCGAAGTAGGCGAGGGTCTCGCCGGCGTCGGGGCGCAGCCGCTGTTCGAGCACGATCAGGGCGCTGGGCACGGCCCCGTCGGCGAGGGTCGGGTCGTCCAGCTCGCCCTTGACCCGGGCCAGCAGCAGGACCCGGAGCCCCTGTTCGTTGAGCTGCTCGATCTCGGTGAGGGCGGCGTCGTCCTCGGGGAGCAGGACGTCGGGGGCGCCGAGCAGCCAGGCGGAGGCGTGGCCGTCGCCCTCGTCGAAGGAGGCGCCGCTGTATTTGCGGGCGGAGGAGAACGGGAGGGTGCCGGTGACGGTCCAGGGCCGGTCGGGGTCCGCCGGGTAGGCGTCGACGATGGCCTGGAGGCTGGCGTTGGGGCGCGGGTCGGAGGAGCCGAGGGCGCCGAGCACCCGGCGGAGGTAGGGCTCCTCGGTGCCGTTCAGCGGGCGGGCCTCGGTGACGTCCATGCCGCCCTCGGTGAGGGTGCCGGTCTTGTCGAGGCAGACGACGTCGACCCGGGCCAGGCCCTCGATCGCGGGCAGCTCCTGGACCAGGCACTGTTTGCGTCCCAGCCGTACGACACCGATCGCGAAGGCGACGGAGGTGAGCAGGACCAGCCCTTCGGGGATCATCGGGACGATGCCGCCGACGGTCCGGGCGATGGAGTCCTTGATGTTGTTGTCCTTGACCACCAGCTGACTGATGATCAGCCCGATCGCGGTCGGGATCATCATCCAGGTGACGTACTTGAGGATGGTGGAGATGCCGCTGCGCAGCTCGGACTGGACGAGCGTGAAGCGGGAGGCCTCTTCGGCGAGCTGGGCGGCGTAGGCCTCGCGGCCGACCTTGGTGGCGGCGAACGCGCCGCCGCCCGCGACGACGAAGCTGCCGGACATGACGGGGTCGCCGGCCCGTTTGAGCACGGGGTCGGCCTCGCCGGTGAGCAGGGACTCGTCGATCTCCAGGTTGTCGGCCTCGGCGACCGTGCCGTCGACGACGACCTTGTCACCGGGTCCGAGTTCGATCACGTCCCCGAGGACGATCTCGGAGGTGGAGATCTCGGCGGTGACGCCGTCGCGCCGGACCGTGGGTCTGGCCTCCCCGATCACGGCGAGGCTGTCGAGGGTCTTCTTGGCCCGCCACTCCTGCACGATGCCGATGCCGGTGTTGGCGATGATCACGAAGCCGAAGAGGCTGTCCTGGATCGGCGCGACGATCAGCATGATCAGCCAGAGCACGCCGATGATCAGGTTGAACCGGGTGAAGACATTGGCCCGGACGATTTCGGTCAGGGACCGGGAGGACCGTACGGGGACGTCGTTGACCTCGCCGCGGGCGATCCGTTCGGCGACCTCGGCGGCGGTGAGTCCGCGCCGCACGGCGGCCGGTTCGGGCAGCTCCACCGGGTGGACCGGATCCAGTTCGGATCCGGCGTCGATCATCACCGGCGGTTCGGCGGAGCCGGTGCCGGAGGGTTCGGTGGAGGTGCCGTCCGGCAGGTCGCCGGAGGGATCGGGTGCCCGCTGAGTCATGGTTCCGACGGTACGGGCGGATCGTCCGCTTCACCCGCCAGGGGGTCCGAAGATCAGACCGGGGGAGGAGGGGAATGGTCCCGTGGTCGTACGCGCGGTCCCGGACAACGCCGCGAGCAGGCGTGCCAGGCGTCGCCGAGCAGGCGGGACTTTCCGGACACGCCGAGGGCCTCCGCGTCTCAGGCGGAGGTGCCGGCGGCGTCCGCGCCGTCGCCGGAGGCGTGGGCCGCGGCGGCCCGCTTGATCGCCGCGTCGCGTCCCCGCACGTACCAGATGCCGATCAGGCCGAGGCCGGCCCCGGCCAGGCAGGTCCACACCCACCACAGGTGGCCGTGGTCGTCGAACCAGCCGTAGAACGGGATCTGGACCAGGAAGAGGACGAACCAGAGGATCGTGCCGCCGGTGATCGTCGCGACGACCGGGCCCTCCAGGGGCTCCGGTGCCTCGTGCTTCGCAGTCCACTTCGCCATGCCGCCAGTGTAAGCGGCGGGTACATAAAGGCCGTCGGCCCAGTCGGCCCAAGGGTCTACGCGCGGAGATAGCGATCTTCGCCTTATGTATTCATACTGAATCTGCTTAAGACTGGCTCGAATTATTCGTGTGAATGTCCAAAGCTGACCACTTTTTACCTCCTTCTACGTACGACTGAGGTCATACATGTCCCCCTCGGCCACCGCTCCGGTCGACCCCAAGATGCCCTCGCCGCCTTCGTCGGCCGGCGGCCTGGACCGCTTCTTCAAGATCTCCGAGCGGGGGTCGACGATCGGTCGCGAGATCCGCGGCGGTTTCGCCACGTTCTTCGCGATGGCCTACATCATCGTGCTCAACCCGATCATCCTGGGCAGCGCGAAGGACATGTACGGCCACCAGCTCGACGGCGGCCAGCTGGTCACCGCCACGGTGCTGACCGCCGCGTTCTCCACCCTGCTCATGGGCGTCATCGGCAACGTCCCGATCGCGCTCGCCGCCGGCCTCGGCGTCAACACCGTCGTCGCCCTCCAGCTCGCCCCCCGGATGAGCTGGCCCGACGCGATGGGCATGGTCGTCCTCGCGGGCATCGTCGTGATGCTCCTGGTCGCCACCGGGCTCCGCGAGCGCGTGATGAACGCCGTACCGACCTCGCTCCGCAAGGGCATCGCGATCGGTATCGGCATGTTCATCCTGCTGATCGGCCTGGTCGACTCGGGCTTCGTCTCCCGCATCCCGGACGCCGCGCACACCACCGTGCCGCTCCAGCTCGGCAACGACGGCCACCTCAACGGCTGGCCGGTGCTCGTCTTCGTCCTCGGCGCGCTGCTCACCCTCGCGCTGATCGTCCGCAAGGTGCCGGGCGCGATCCTGATCTCCATCGTCGCCATGACCGTCGTCGCGCTGATCATCGACGCGATCGCGGACCTGCCGGGCGAGGCCTGGGGTCTGACCGTGCCGAAGTGGCCGGGCAACCCGGTCGACACCCCGGACTTCGGGCTGATCGGTCACGCGAGCCTGTTCGGCGGCTTCGACAAGGTCGGCGTCCTGACCGGCATCCTGTTCGTCTTCACCGTGCTGCTGTCCTGCTTCTTCGACGCCATGGGCACCATCCTCGGCGTCGGCGACGAGGCCAAGCTGACCGACGAGAACGGCAACTTCCCCGGCATCAACAAGGTGCTGTTCGTCGACGGCATCGCGGTCGCCGCGGGCGGTGGCACCTCCTCCTCCGCCTCGACCTGCTTCGTGGAGTCCACCGCGGGTGTCGGCGAGGGCGCGCGGACCGGTTTCGCGAGCATCGTCACGGGTCTGCTGTTCACGGCGGCGCTGTTCCTCACGCCGCTGGCGACCATGGTCCCCTCGCAGGCGGCCACCCCGGCCCTGCTGGCGGTCGGCTTCCTGATCATCGCGGGCTCGGTGCGGGACATCGACTGGAGCGACTACACGCTCGCGATCCCGGCCTTCCTGGCCATGGTCATGATGCCGTTCACGTACTCGATCACCAACGGTATCGGCATCGGCTTCATCGCGTTCTGCGTGCTGCGGCTGGCCGCCGGGCGCGGTCGCGAGGTGCCCGTCGCCATGTACGCGGTGTCGGCGGTCTTCGTCTTCTACTACGCGATGCCGGCGCTCGGCCTCACGTGATCCCCGGGGCGGGGGCTCAGGTGACCTCTTCGGCCCTGGCCCCCTCCGCCCCGTAGAACTTCTCCGTCTCCTCGACGGCCGACTGGAAACGTTCGTCGAAGTCGTCGCGAATGAGCGTCCGGACCACATAGTCCTGGACGCTCATTCCGCGTTTTGCGGCGTGCTGCTTGAGCCGGTCGAGCAGCTCACCGTCTATGCGCAGGCTGAGCACTGTCGATCCCATGGCAAGCAGGGTTACGTCCCGCGGGGCCGAAGTGCGTGACTTTCCGGAATCGACTCACTCGTTTGGGTGATCGATTGGTAAACACGCACGCGCGTGATACCACCGAGTGGTCTTTAGGGTAGGTAATGAGTTACGCTAACAAACATGCCTGACCTGATCCACGACGGCGACAGTGCCGCCGCCGTGAGCTCCCTCCGCTCCGCCGTCATGCTGCTGGGCCGGCGCCTCAAGCACCAGCGCGTCGACGAGTCGCTGAGCCCCACCGAGATGTCGGTGCTCGGCACGCTCGCCCGCTGCGGTTCCGCCACCCCCGGTGAGCTGGCCCGCAAGGAGCATGTGCAGCCGCCGTCGATGACCCGCATCGTCGCGCTGCTGGAAGCCAAGGGATTGGTCAGACTGGAACCGCACCCCGATGACCGTCGTCAGAAGATGGTCAGCCAGACCGAGCAGGCCGAGGCCATGCTCGCCGAGAGCCGCGACAAGCGGAACGCCTGGCTGACCACCCTTGCCGAAGGCCTGGACGAGGACGAGTGGGAGACGCTGCGCAAGGCGGCGCCCGTGCTCGAAAAGCTCGCCCACCTGTAGCGGGGCGGACCGCGCCGGACCGGGTCCGGCGCACCGCCCCCGCCGAGGCGTCCCCGTCAGTCAGCCCAGTGTCCACGCCCGAGGAGGCGAACCCTTTTGAGTACGGGATCCGGAGCAGACTCCGCCCCCGCACCGACTTCCACCCACGAGAGCAGGACCGGCGGGACCTTCTCGTCGCTGAAGATACGCAACTACCGCCTGTTCGCCACGGGCGCCGTGATCTCCAACACCGGTACCTGGATGTCCCGCATCACGCAGGACTGGCTCGTCCTGAGCCTGACCGGGTCCGCCGCCGCCGTCGGCATCACCACGGCACTCCAGTTCCTTCCGATGCTGCTCTTCGGCCTCTACGGCGGCGTCATCGCCGACCGCCTCCCGAAGCGCAAGCTCCTTCTCGTCAGCCAGGCCGCCCTCGGGCTGTGCGGCATCGCGCTCGCGGTCCTCACGCTCTCCGGCGTGGTCCAGGTGTGGCACGTCTATCTGATCGCGTTCCTGCTCGGCATGGTCACGGTCGTGGACAACCCGGCGCGCCAGTCGTTCGTCTCCGAGATGGTCGGCCCCGCGCAGCTGCGCAACGCCGTCAGCCTGAACTCGGCGAACTTCCAGTCCGCCCGGCTCATCGGCCCCGCCGTCGCGGGTGTGCTGATCACCACGGTCGGCAGCGGCTGGGCCTTCATGTTCAACGGGCTGTCGTTCGCCGCCCCGCTGATCGGCCTGCTGATGATGCGGACGAGCGAGCTCCACAAGGCCACCGTCGTGCCCCGGGCCAAGGGCCAGCTCCGCGAAGGGCTGCGCTACGTCTCCGGCCGCCCCGAGCTGATCTGGCCGATCGTCCTGGTCGGCTTCGTCGGCACCTTCGGCTTCAACTTCCCGATCTGGCTGACGGCCTTCGCGGACGAGATCTTCCACGGCGGCGCCGGGATGTACTCGTTCTTCAACATCCTCATGGCGGCCGGCTCCCTCGCCGGAGCGCTGCTCGCCGCCCGCCGCCGCTCCTCGCGGCTGCGGATGCTCGTCGCCGCCGGTACGGCCTTCGGCCTCCTGGAGATCATCGCCTCCCTGGCGCCGTCCGTCTGGCTCTTCGCGCTCCTGCTGGTCCCGATCGGCATGATCGGCCTCACGACCAACATCAGCGCCAACACCAGCGTCCAGATGGCCGCCGACCCGGCCATGCGCGGCCGGGTGATGAGCCTGTACATGATGGTCTTCGCCGGTGGTACGCCGGTGGGCGCCCCGATCGTCGGCTGGATCAGTGACGCGTACGGCGTCCGCACCGGCATGGCGGTCGGCGGGGCGTTCTCGCTGCTGGCCGCGCTGGGCGTCGGCTTCATGCTGGCCCGCGTCGGCGGTCTGCGGCTCAAGGTGGACCTCCGCCCGGGACGGCCGCACGTCCGCTTCGTCCCCCGCGAACAGCTGGCGACGGCGGCCTGACCGCCTCCGCCCCGCAGACGCGGAACGGCCCCGCACCGGAACGTCCGGTGCGGGGCCGTCGCGCTGGGGGGAGGGGGTGGCGGCCGGAGCCCGGAACGGGCCGGGGGCTGCCAGACTCGCCGTATGAGACTCTTCGCCGCCGTGCTGCCGCCGGAGCCCGCCGTGCAGGAGCTGCGCGGGGCGGTGGCGCCGCTGCGGCGCCTGCCGGGGGCCGAGGGGCTGCGGTGGACGGAACCGGCCGGATGGCACTACACGCTCGCGTTCCTCGGAGAGGTGGAGGACGAGGTCCTGCCGGAGCTGTACCGGCGGACGGAGCGGGCCGCGCGCCGGACGGACGCCTTCGGGCTGCGGGTGCACGGCGCCGGGCGGTTCGACGGGCGGGCGCTGTGGACGGGCGCCGCGGGGGCGCTGGACTCCCTGCGGCTGCTGGCCGAGCGGGCGGACGCGGCGGCCCGGCGGTCCGGGGTGCCCATGGAGGAGCACCGCCGCTACGTCCCGCACCTCACCCTGGCCCGCAGCCGGGTCCCGGCCGATCTGGCCCCGTTCGTGTCCGCGCTGGAGGGTTTCGAGGGGCTGCACTGGGAGGCCCGTGAGCTGAGTCTCGTCCGCAGCAGCCTGCCGGCGGGCGGGGTGCCGGGGGAGCGCCCGCGCTACGAGGTGGTGCGGGCCTGGCCGCTGGGCGGGTGAGCCGGGAGGCGGGCCTGGCCGCCGGGGCCGTGAGTCCGTCGGGTTACGCTCGTCGGGTGGATCCGAAGACCAGAAACCGCATCATGGCGGCCGTGCTCGTGCTGATGTTCGCCGTCGTCGCCGTGGCGGCCGCGCTGGGCGGCTGAGCCCCGCCCCACCCCGGACGCCGCCCCGGGCGGCCCTCCCTCCGGTTGACCTCGATCGCACTTGAGGTCCTACGTTCGCGTCATGGCCCGCACCCGCCCGGTGGGCGGGCCCCATGCCGCAGCACCCGGAGGGCAACCCATGACCACCAGCACCAGCACCGGCACCCAGCCGGACGCCGCGCTCGCCGCCCAGCCCGCCGCGTACTGGACGGGGGTCGCCTACGAGGCGCTGATCGCGTACACCAGAGCCCGGCAGGCCGAGAAGGGCTACACCCAGCCCCAGTTCTGGCTGCTGCGCAACCTCTCGGCTCACGACCTCTCGCCCGACGGCCGGGGCATGACCCTGCCGGAGCTGCGGGAGGCGATGGCCTCCTATCTGCGTCCCGAGGACGATCTCGCGGCGGAGGCGGCCGTCCTTCTGGAACGCGGCTGGCTCACGCGGGACGCGACGGACCGGTTCCGGATCAGCGAGGAGGGGGAGCGGGTCCGCGGCGACCTCGCGCGCAACGCCCCCGCGATCCGGGCCGCGCTCCACGAGGGCATCGACGACACCGACTACGTCACGGCGGTGAAGGTGCTCCAGCGGCTGATCCGCAACGCGGGCGGGACGGTCGCCTGACACGGCCGGGCGGGGCGGGCACCGGACACGGCCGGCAGGACTGACGCGGCCGGCGGTGCTTGCTTCGAGCGGACTCGAAGGCGTTGGCTGGGGGACCATGAAGTACACACATCTGGGACGCACCGGACTCGAAGTCAGCCGGCTCGTGCTCGGCACGATGAACTTCGGCCCGCAGACCGACGAGGCCGACAGCCACACCATCATGGACGCCGCGCTCGACGCGGGCGTCAACTTCTTCGACACCGCCAACGTCTACGGCTGGGGCGAGAACAAGGGCCGCACCGAGGAGATCATCGGCAGCTGGTTCGACCGCGGCGGCGACCGCCGGGACAAGGTCGTCCTCGCCACCAAGGTGTACGGCAACATGGGCGCCGACGGCGAGGCCTGGCCCAACCACCACAAGCTGTCCGCGGTGAACATCCGCCGTGCCGTGGACGCCAGCCTCAAGCGGCTGCGGACGGACCGCATCGACGTCTACCAGTTCCACCACATCGACCGGGACACCCCGGTCGACGAGATCTGGCAGGCCATCGACGTCCTGGTCCAGCAGGGCAAGATCCTCTACGCCGGTTCCTCGAACTTCCCCGGCTGGAAGATCGCCCAGATGAACGAGACGGCCCGGCGCCGCGGCTCGTACGGTCTCGTCAGCGAGCAGTGCCTCTACAACCTCGCGGAGCGCCGCGCGGAGATGGAGGTCATCCCGGCCGCGCAGGAGTACGGCCTCGGCGTCATCCCCTGGTCCCCGCTGCACGGAGGTCTGCTCGGCGGCGCCATCCGCAAGGAGAGCGCGGGCGGCTCGGCCCGTTCGGCCTCCGGCCGGGCCGCCGAGACGCTTGCCGACCCGGCGGCCCGTGCGCAGATCCAGGCGTACGAGGACCTGCTGGACAAGCACGGTCTGGAGCCCGGCGAGGTGGGCCTGGCCTGGCTGCTGACGCGTCCGGGGGTCACCGGCCCGATCACCGGCCCGCGCACCCTGGCCCAGCTGGAGTCCGCGCTCCGCGCGGTCGAGCTGGAGCTGTCGGACGAGGTGCTGTCCGGCCTCGACGAGATCTTCCCGGGCCCGGGGCCGTCCCCGGAGGCCTTCGCCTGGTAGGCGCGCGTTCCCGGTGTCGGCCGGGCGGTCCGGGTGCGCTCCCGGAGCTTGCCGGGCGGTCCGGGCGCCGTGTGCGCTCAGGCCGTCCGGCCGCCCGTGTTCGTACCGCCGGGGCCCCTGCCGCCGGGGGCCGTTCCGCCCGCGTGCGGTCCGCCCGTGTTCGTACCGCCGGGGTTCGTCGCGGGCGACAGGATCCGGCCCAGCCCCGCCGAGGTCCCCAGCCAGACCGCGCAGCCGACCGGCAGGGACCAGAGGGGGCCGAGGGCGGAGAGGTAGGCGAGCATCGCCCAGGTCATCACGCCGTTGATCCAGCCGCTCATGGTGAGGAGCAGGGCCGCGCGCGGGGACAGCCGCAGCCGGAGGACCAGTTGGTCGGCGATGAGCACGCCGACGGTCAGCGCGGCGAGGCAGGCGCCGCCCGCGAACACGACGTAGCGTCCGGAGATCTTGCCCGTCACCCCGTGGTCGATGGCCGCCCCGCCGGCCCCCAGCGGGAAGGCGAGCAGCAGCGCGGACAGGAGCCGGTCGAAGAGCTTGCGCTCCCGCGGGTCGAAGACATTGGTGAACCCGTGCGTCGCGGCCATGCCGGCCAGTCCGGCGAGGCCGCTGAGGACGAGGGCGTTCGCGGTCTGGGTGGGGACGCACAGCAGCAGGAGGACCACCGTGACGAGGGCGGTCCCCGCACCGGCCAGCCAGGTCGCGGCGACCGTGCGGGTGGACACCGAGCCGATGCGCGGCGACCGTCCGCCGATCCGCAGCCGCGCGGGCGGGGCGGTGGGCTGTCCGGGCGGCAGCGGGTACGGGTACGCGGGCGGCTGGGCCTGTTGTTGCTGTTGCGGCGGGGTCGGGGCCGGTGGTGGGGCGGCCGTGTGGGCGACGGATCCCAGGGCGGTGGGGGTGTTGTCGGGTGCGGGCGCGGGGGCCGGATCGGGTGCGGGGGGTGCCGGGGCCGGTGGTGTCACCGCCGTGGTGGGGGCTTCGGCCGCCCCGGCCGCGCGGGCGGCCTTCAGCAGGGCGGACACCTCCGCCGCGTCCGCCGGGCGCTCGTCAGGCTCCTTGGCGAGCAGCCGCAGGACGAGCGCGTCGAGTCCGTCGTACCCGGCCAGCTCCGTCCGGCGTTCGCTCGGCGGGCGGGGGGTGTTCCTGAGGTGCTGGGCCAGCACGGAGGTGCCCGTGCCGGTGAACGGCGGCTCGCCCGTGAGCAGGGTGTGGAGGAGACAGCCGAGGGAGTAGAGGTCGCTGCGGCTGTCGATGGAGTCGGGCGTCACGATCTGTTCCGGCGACATGTAGAGCGGGGTGCCGATCACGAACCCCGTCGCCGTCAGATCGGTGCGCGTCATCGGCCCGGCCGTGGACAGCATCCGCGCGATCCCGAAGTCCAGGATCTTGATGGTGCCCTCGGCGGTGAGCAGGACATTGGCCGGTTTGATGTCGCGGTGGACGATGTCCGCCCGGTGCGCGGTCTCCAGTCCGGCGCAGATGGCGAGCGCCCAGCCGATCACCTCGGCGGGCGGGACGGGGTCCGGCTTCCGCTTCTCCAGTACGGCTCCGAGGTCGCGCCCCCGCAGGTGCTCCATGACGAGGTACAGCACGCGCTCGTCGGCCACCCGCGCCTCGCCGAAGTCGTGCAGGGTGACGATGTGCGGGCTCGACAGGCCGCCGACCACCCGGGCCTCGCGGGTGAAGCGGGTGACGGCGGTGTCCTCGTCGGGCTGGGTGAGGACCTTGACCGCGACCGTGCGGCCGATGCGCTCGTCCTCGGCCAGCCAGACCCGGCCCATACCGCCGGAGCCCACCGGCTCCTTCAGCCGGTACCGCCCGTCGAGAAGCACTCCGCGCATCGGCCGCCCCCGCTCAACTCGTCTGACCCGCCCGGTACATGATGACCCGACAGTCAGCCCGTGGCCCAGGGTGCGCCGTATTCCGATGGGGTTTCGGACGCGGCCGGGGCGCGGTCGGGCGGGAGCCGTGCGTGCGGTCAGGCGGAGATGCTCGCCCAGCCGGAGCAGGTGCCCGCGGTGATGAGCTTGGTCGACCAGTGACCGTTGCAGACGCGGAAGCGGACGGTGACGCCCTCGGTGAAGTTCTTGTTCTTGTAGCGGTACGCGCCGTAGCTGTCCGCGTTGAAGATGGCGCCGTAACGGCTTCCGGCCTCCCAGTCGATGACGGCGGACGAGCCGTCCGCGTCTCCGTCGTAGACCATGAACCAGTCGCCGGCGGGGGAGAAGCAGGCCCGGTTCACGGAGGAGGCGACGCACTTGTCCCACGAGACGCTGCCCGACACGCTGGTGGCCGTGGCGCGTTCGGTCTCGGCGGTGGCGGCGGACGCCTGGGTGACGGCGAGCATCAGGGCGGCGGACAGCGTGCCGGCGATCGCGCCTATGCGGGTGAGGGAGCGTGCTGCGGACATGGTTCCTCCGTTGTGGTGCTGTGACCGGCGACGATCACCGGCCACGGCCCACCCTAGGTGTCATGCCCATGATGAAAGCAAGGGGGTTCGGCTCAGACCTCCGCGAACCGGTCCAGCGCCGCCAGGACCGCCCGGCTCGTCGCCGCTCCGCCCAGATGCCCCGCGTCCTCGATCACCGTCAGCTCGGCGTCCGGCCACGCCCCGGCCAGTTCCCAGGCGGTGGAGAGGGGCCCGCCCATGTCGAGCCGGCCGTGGATCAGCACACCCGGGATGCCCGCCAGCCGCCCGGCGTCCCGGATCAGCTGCCCCTCCTCCAGCCAGGCGCCGTGGGAGAAGTAGCGCGCGCAGATCCGGACGAGCGCCTGCTGCGCGGGTCCCGGCCGGCCGCTGTACGGGGGCGGACCGCTGTGCGCCTCCATCGACAGGACGGTGTCCTCCCAGGCGCACCAGTCGGCGGTGGCGCGGGCCCGCACCTCCGGATCGGGGCTCTCGGTGCGCGCGGCGTACGCGGCGAGCACCTCGGGAGTCGCCTTGCCCGCCGCCTCCGGGACCCCGGCCCGGAACCGCTCCAGGGCCTCCGGGAAGAAGCGCCCGGCGCCCCGGTACAGCCAGTCGATCTCGGAGCGCCGGGACGTGGTGACGGCCGGGATCACGATCTCGGAGACCCGCTCCGGGTGCCGCTCGGCGTACGCGAGGATCAGCGTGGAGCCCCACGAACCCCCGTACAGCAGCCACCGGTCCACGCCCAGGTGGGTGCGGAGCCGTTCCATGTCGGCGATCAGCCGGTCCGTGGTGTTGAGGCGCAGATCGGCGGCGGGGTCGCTCGCGTGCGGGGTGGAGCGGCCGCAGTTGCGCTGGTCGAAGAGGATCACGCGGTAGCGCGCGGGGTCGAAGAACCGCCGGGCGCCCGGGGTGCATCCGGAGCCGGGACCGCCGTGCACCACGAGGGCGGGCTTTCCCGCGGGATTGCCGCAGACCTCCCAGTACACGAGGTTTCCGTCCCCCGCGTCCAGCATCCCGTGGTCGTACGGCTCGATCGGCGGGTACCTGTCGTCGGGGAGGCGCGGCGCGGACGTCATCAGCGGAGGGTACAAACGATCACCGGGCCGGTCCACCGGATTCCCCGCCCCGCGCACCCGCCCGGGGCCGTGTGCGCGGGCGTAGCCTGGACGCCGTGAACTCCACTCCTGAGGTCCTGGCCGTACTCGGTGACCTGCTCTCCGCCGCTGATGCCGACGCCCGCGGGGCGCTCTGGCAACTGGACCGGCAGGGCAGGGAGCTGGACGCCAACCTGGTACGGCTGCCGCCGGGCGGAGAGGTCGGGGAGCACCAGGAGAACGTGCTGGACGTGCTCCTCGTGGTCCTGGAGGGCGGCGGCCGGCTCACCCCCGGCGACGGCGGTGAGCCCCTCGCGCTGACGCCCGGCACGGTGACGTGGCTGCCGCGCACCTCGCGCCGCTCGCTCACCGCCGGACCCGAGGGGCTCGCCTATCTCACGGTGCACCGCCGCCGCCCCGGCCTCTCGATCACCCGCGCGCCCGCGCCGGTGGCGTACGAGGGGGGCGAGGCGCCCTGCGCGCTGGACCGGGTCTGTCCCGAGTGCGGCCGGATGGCGATGGAGTCGGCGCCGGTGTTCTGCAGCGCGTGCGGGGAGCGGTTCCCGGACCGCTGACCCCGGGGCCGGTGACCCCGGGGCCGGTCACTGCGGGGTGGCTTCAGTGGCGCGGCCGGCGGCGGCGTCCCGACAGGAAGACCCCGCCGGCGACGAGCAGCAGGGCCCCGGCGGCGGCGTAGAGCGTCGTGGACGTACCGGTGTCGGCGAGTCCGCCGCCCGGCGGGCGGTGGTGGTGGCCGCCTCCCTCGCCCGGCCACTCCGGGTGCGAGCGCGTCGGCGTCGGCGTGTGCCCGGTGGGTGTCGGTTCGGCCGTCGTCCCCGTCGGGGTCGGGGTGGGCTCGCTCGGGGACGGGCTCGGCTCGCTCGTCGTGGTGGACGGCGAGGGCGAGGGCGACGGTTCGCCCCCGCAGTCGATGTCGGCGTCGAACGGGAACTCGTGGATCTCGCCCGCGTCCACGGCCGACGCGCCGCCTTCCGTCAGCGGACCCTCCGTCAGCTGCCGGGCCACGACGGTGCCCTCGATGTTCGAGGCGTCGATGTCCGTGAGATGGGCCCGGGGTGCGTAGAAGGTGCCTTCGAGGGAGTCGCCGGAGGCCATGGTGATGTCGGTCGCGTCGGAGAAGTTCCAGAGCATGTACGGGGCCTGCTCTCCGGACGTCCCGGCGGTGTTCGGCACGTTCCACACGTACGTACCGCCGCTCCCGGTCGTGTCGACGTCCACGACGAACGGGGCGGTCGGTGACGGCGGGGTGTCGAAGACCAGCTCGGAGAGGTTGTTCAGCTGCTCGCCGGTCAGGTGCAGGACGTTGGTCCGGCCCTCCGTGAGCGTGAGGTGGGCGCTCGTGCCGGGCGGGAAGCCGGTCTGGTCGGGGAGCGGGTTCCCCTCGGCGTCGCGCAGGACGACGTTGGTACCGCAGGTCCCGATGGCGTCCGAGCGCTCCCGGAACCGGGCGAACAGCGCGTCCAGGTCCGGCAGTCCGGTGGTGTCGGTGACCGAGTCGGCCGGCTGGCGGCCGGTCTCCTCCACGCGCGGGGTCGAGTTGTACCCCGCGTTCGCGGCGACGATCTGCGTGGCGACGGAGGCCCCGTTGGCGTCCGTGTCCAGGACGGAGGAGCCCGTCGGGTCGCCGATCTTGACGTAGCCGTCGTTCAGCACCTTCAGCACACCCTGCGGCGAGCTGCCCGCGTGATCGATCCTGCCGCCGACGAGCAGCGCGGTCGGACTGTCGTCGCCGGGCGCGGTGAAGCTGCCGGGGGTGTGCAGCGCGATGTTGTACCCGGGACCGTAGATCAGGTTTCCGCCGACGGCGACGGACCCCTCGGTCTCCGCGCTGCCCAGGGTGGCGTCCTCCTGGACGATGATCCCGAAGCCGTGGGAGCCGTCCAGCGGGTTGCCCGAGTAGTCGGCCGCCGCGGGGAGGGCGGCGGCAAGGCACAGGACACAGGCGGCCGCGGAGGCGGCGGCGATACGGGCGGGGCCGCTGCGGGGAAGAACGGTGTGCTTCATGCCCGGGAACGTAAATCCGATGGTCGGCCCGGAGGGTGCGGCGGGGCCGCCGTCTCACCCGTGTGGCTTCCGCACCCCCTCCATTGGGCGCGTGGGGCGGGGCGGGGCCGGGCAGGGAGTGCGTAGAACGGGCCGGTCGGGTCAGGGCAGAGAACGCGTGGAACGGACCGGTCGGGGCCGGGCCCGGCCGGACAGGGCCTGCGGGTCGGTCAGACGCTGTCCGTCCACAGCTGTGACGTCGCCTGTGCGTCGCAGGCGGCGGCGGACGGGGCTGCGGCGTAGCCGACCACGGAGAGGCAGGTGCCGGCGGCGGTGTTCACGAGGTTGTGGCCCCGGGACGTCGAGACGGTGATCTTCCACGACTGGCGCGCGGAGCCGTCGCAGGGGTTGAGGGCGTAGCCCATGTACGTCTTCGGCTCCAGGCACTTTCCGGTGCCGCCGTTGACGAGGGTGAAGGTGTTGCCCGGACCGGCTCTGTACGTCCAGGTGTAGTCCATGCGGGAGCCGTTGCGGGAGCCGCCGCACTTCTCGGTGGTGGCGGCGGCCGTGCCCCCGTAGGTGTTCACGGCCGAGGCGAGGCACGTGCCCTTGGCGAGGTTCTTCACGGCGTGCGCGGCGGTGGTCGCGGGCAGGGCGGGGTCCTGGCCGACGCCTCCGCCGCCGGAGCCGGAGCCGGTGGTTCCGGAGCTGCCGCCGGAGGAGCCGGAGGAGTTGGAGCCGCCGGACCCGGTGGAGGATCCGGTTCCGCCTCCGGTGGTGCCCGTGGAGCCGGAGCCGGTGGTGCCGTCCGCGCCGCCCGCGGTGCCGCCGCCCTTGCCGCCGTCGCGGGCGCTCGCGGACGCGTCGGGCGCTTTGCGGGAGGCCGAGGCGGTGGGTGACGGCGACCCCGAGGCCGTGGCGGTGGGGCCGCCGGACGCCGAAGCGGTGGGGGTGCCGGGCGTCCGTGACCCGGAGGCGCCGGGCCGGGCCTCCGCGTCGGGCACCTCGAACGGGGCCAGCTTGAGGGTCAGGGTGGTCCCGGCGACGATCACGACGGGCACGGCGACGAGCAGGACCCGCCGCCGCCGGGACGGCCGGGCGGGCTCCGGTGCGGGCGCGGCCTCGTTCTCCGGCTTCGCCGCGACGTCCGGACCGGCCTTTCCGCCCTCCGGGGGGCCGGCGGCGGGAGGCACCCGCTCCGCCCCCTGCTCCTCTTCCTCTTCCTCTTCCCCTTCCGGTTCGGGCGGCGGGGTCCGGCCGGCGAAGGCCTCGCGGGCGGTGATGCGGTCGGTGACGGTCGGGGGCCACGGACTGGAGACCGCCTCCGGGACGCGGGCGTCGGCACGGGCGAAGAGCGCGTCGGTGCCGGGCCGTTCGGCCGGGTCCTTGGCCAGGCAGGAGCCGACCAGCTCGGCCAGCTCCGGATCGGTGCGGGGCAGCCGGCCGAGGTCGGGTTCCTCGTGGACGATGCGGTAGAGCAGGTCGAGGCCCGAGCCGTCGCCGAACGGGGGCCGCCCGTTCGCCGCGTACAGCACCAGACTGGCGAGCGCGAACACGTCGGCGGCGGTGGTCAGCTTCTGATTGGCGATCGCCTGCTCGGGGGCCATGTACGCGGGCGTCCCGACGACCATGCCGGTCTTGGTGAGCCGGCTCTGGTCGGCGGCGCGGGCCACCCCGAAGTCGATCAGCGTGAGCCCGTCGAGCGTCAGCATCACATTGGACGGCTTGAGGTCGCGGTGCACGATCCCCGCCGCGTGCACCGTGCGCAGCCCGTCGGCGGCGTCGCGCAGCAGCCGCCACAGCGCGTCGGCGGGCAGCGGACCGTCGTGCAGCCGCAGGGCCTCGCTGAGGGTGATCCCGGGGATGAAGTCCGTGGCGAACCACGGCGGCTTCGCCTCCCGGTCGCTCGCCAGCAGCCGCGCGCTCGTCCGGCCCGGCAGCCGCCCGAGGTTGTCCAGCTCGTGCCCGAAGTGCCCCAGGAACGCGGTGTCCTCGGCCAGCGCGGGCAGCACCTGCTTGACGGCCGCGTAGTGCCCGGCGGGGCGGACGGTTCCGCCGGCCGGTCCCGTGCCCTCGGCCGGTGTCGTGTCCGGTGCCGTGCCCGCGTCCGGTCCCGTGTCCTCGTCCGGCCGCGTCCCGTCGGCCGTCTCCGGTGGGGCGAGGGCCGCCTCCGGTGGGACGACGCCGAGATAGACCCGGCCCATGCCGCCCGAGCCGAGTACGCCGAGCAGGCGGAACGGGCCGATGCGCCGGGGATCCCGGGGCTCCAGTGGCCGGGCCCCGCTGCCGTCGAGATATGAGTGGTCTTCAGGTCCCCCGAGCATGGGCGACAGGGTAGCCGAGGCGCGCCGCCCGGCGTGGGGGCTGCCGCCTCCAAGGAGTAGCAGCCGTAAGGGTGTTGACGCTCGGGCCGCCTGCTGTCCGGTGGGTGGGGGTCCGGGGCCCCTCCGGGGCGACTCCTCGAACGACGAACGTGCGGGCAGCACGTATACGTACCCCGGTCTGTGTTCGTCGTTCTGCGGGGACGCCCCTGCACGCCCCCGGCCCCGGCCGTCGTGCGTCTGCGGCAAGGGGGTCCACCTGCCGGACAGAGACGCCCCCCGGGAACTGCCCGTCCCGCCCGACCGTCCTGAAGGACGAGGTCACAGGGGCGGGGACGGCAAGGCGGGAACATGAAAGAGCGGACGGACGGCGCGGCGGACACGGGCACGGATGCGGACATAGACGCGGGTCCGGATACGGACGCGGACGCGGGTACGGGTACGCGTGCCGATACCGATGCGGACCCCGGTACGGTCGCGCGGGGCGACGGGGTCGACAAGGCCATCCGGCGGTCCTGGGCGCGTCCGGGGCGGTGGAGGCGCGGGAAGGTCCTGGCCGGGCTCGCTGCTCTGACGGCGCTGTTGCTGGCCTTCCCCGGGGTGCTGCCGAACACCCCCGGGCGGCTGGGCAGTCTGCTGGAGGCGTTCCTGCCGTGGCTCGGTCTGGCCGTCGTTCCGCTGCTGGTCCTGGCGCTGCTGCGCCGTTCGGTGACCGCGCTGCTGGCGCTGGTGCTGCCGGTGGCGGCGTGGGCGTACGCGTTCGGCGGGCTGTTCCTGCCGGCGTCCGCGGCCAGTGAGCGCGATCTGGTGGTGGTCCAGCACAACGTGAGCGATGTGAACGGGGACCCGGCGGGGACCGCCCGCGCGCTGGCGGCGGCCCGGCCCGACCTCATCGCGCTGGAGGAACTGGTCCCGGACGCGCTTCCCGCGTACGAGAGGGCGCTCGCGCCGCAGTACCGGTTCCACGAGGTGCGGGGGACCGTCGGGATCTGGTCGAAGCTTCCGCTCTCCGGCACCCGGGTCGTCGACATCAAGCCCGAGGGCATCGAGGAGGGCTGGAGCCGGGGTCTGCGTACGGTCGTCCACACCGCGCAGGGGGAGGTCGCCGCCTATGTCGCCCATCTGCCGTCCCTGCGGTTCGGCGTGAGCGGACTCAGCTCGGCCCGCCGGGACGAGAGCGCCCATCTGCTCGGCCGTGCGATCGCCGCCGAGACCGTCGCGAAGGTCATCGTCCTCGGCGACCTCAACAGCACGGTCGACGACCGCGGGCTCTCCCCCCTCACCTCCCAGCTCCACACCCCCGAGCACGGCTTCGCCTTCTCCTTCCCCGCCTCCTTCCCCCTGGCCCGCATCGACCAGGTCCTCGCCCGCTCGGCGACGGTCGAGGACATCCGTACGCTTCCGGCGACGGGGAGCGATCACCTGCCGGTGCTGGCGAGGGTGGCGCTGGGGTGAGGCGGGGAGGTCGGCACCGCGCGGGGGCGTCCCCGCTCACAGGCGGCGGGCGAACTCCCGGCGGTCGGCGAAGTTCTCGTAGCCCGCGCGCTCGAAGGCCTTGATCATGGCGGTGTTGGCCGCGTCGCAGTCACCGCGGATCTCCTCGGCGCCCGCCTCGGTCAGCAGCCGCGTGCCCCGGGCCACGACGGCCGTCGCGTATCCGTTGCCCCGGCAGGCGGGAGCCACGGCCACCAGGCCGATGACGGCGGCCCCGGGGTTCCGGGCGGGCAGGCTGAGCGCGGCCGGCGTGCCATCGGGGGCGTAACCGACCTCCCACCAGTGGGGTTCGTACGCGAATCCCTCCATGTCCTCGAAGACGCTCTCCGCGGCGGCCCGCGCCCCCTCCCGGGCGATCAGGGCGGAGAAGTGGGAGTCGGCGCTGGTGGGCAGGGCATCGGCGAGCAGGGCGAGGAACGGTTCGCGGCCCAGATCGGGCAGCGAACGCCAGGTCAGCCGCTCGTCGTACGCCGTGAGTTCACCCCCTGCCGCGCGGCGGAAGCGGCGCCCGTCACGGGCCAGGTCGAAGCCCGCCAGCCGCAGGAGTTCGGCCCGCCGTTCCGGATCCGTCTGGAACTGCGGTGCCTGCGCGGGCGAGTCGACGACGTGACCCAGCTCCGTGGCCCCGAGCGAACCGCCCAGGGCCACCGCCTCGTCCAGCAGCGCCCGCCCGGTGACCAGCCCCGGCTCGTCCCACGGCGCCTCCAGGAGCACCAGGGCCATCGGGACGTCGTTGCCGGGCATGGTCCACAGCGCGGTGGCCGCGGTGAGCCTCCCGTCGGCGTCCTCCGCGACCAGGCACCACTCCGGCCGGGTGCACTTCTTCTCCAGAAGGTCGGTGAGGTACGCGGCCGTCCCGGCGTTGCGCTCGGGCCGGCCGATGTGCTCGACGAGCGCGGGCAGTTCGCCGGGGTGTGCGATACGTATAGGCATGTACGCGGATCAACCTGTCTCTCGGTGAGGTGGCCGTTCTCCGTGCATCGTTCCGTAAACAGAACGTTCTGTAAACAGAACAACGCGGCGGAGAAATCCCGTTGCGGCGGACCGGGCGGCCGCGCGGATACTCCGGCATGAGCAGAGACGCCGAAGTCATCGTGCTGGCCCGCAACGCGCACGAGGTGATGGAGCCGCTGACCCGGGAGGACGAGCGCGGCGAGCGCACCTGGCGGGGCCGCTTCGTCCCGATCGAGGGGGAGTGGGGCTACGGCTTCGGATGGGCCCTGGAGCTGGACAAGGTGCGTGCCCGCAAGGGTCTGCTCAGGTATCTGGAGTCGCTTCCGTGGCCGAGCCCGTACACCGTCCAGGTCCTGCTGCGGGATCAGGACGACGACTGCTTCGGGCTGTGGATGTTCCAGGAGGGCCGGCTCGTGGAGGTCGGCATCCCGCGCACCGAGCGGTTCCATCAACCGGCCCCGTCCCGTGAGGACTTCGAGCCGGACCCGGGCATGCTGCTGCGCACCGACAGCGGCCAGTGGCTGCCCGAGCAGACCCCGGAAGCCCTCCGCGACACCCGTCCGCCCTGGTAGGAGCGGGTCCGGCGGCTCGCCCTGGGGTGCCGGGTCCGATTCCGCCCCGGGCCGAACGGGTCGTCCACACCCGATGTGGTGAACCGAGGCGCGGACTCACTGGAGCCAGTCACTCTCCGCTTACAGTCGTTACACGTAGTCATGACGTCACGTGTGGTCATCATGCGTAGTCATGACCTCTGCAAGCGCGAGAAAGAGAGCCCCTCCATGTCCGTTCGCTCCCTCACCACGGCCCTCGGCGCCGCCTGCGGCGCCTTCGCCCTGCTGCTGGCCGTGCCCGCCTCGGCCTCGGCGGCCACCGGCCAGTTCCGGTACAGCTACGCCACCGCCGACGGTTACGAGGCCACCGGGTTCCTGAACAATCCCCCCAGCGGCGAATGCCTCAGCCTCCAGGGCCCCGCTTCCGAGCCGGGATCGGCCAGTTGGGCGCCGAGGAACCTCACCAGGTCGACCGCCACCGTCTTCCGCGACGCCGACTGCACCGGGGACGACTACGTCTCCCTGCCGCCGGGCGCGGGCGGCGGGGACGATCTTCTCGTGCGGTCCGTGATCTTCTCCTGAGCTGAGCCGAGCCGAGCGGAGCCCGGTGGGGCCGGGTCGAGCCGAGCTGCGTCGAGCCGGGTCGCGGTCGGCCGCCGGGGCTATCCTCCGCGCATGGACGGACAGTTCGGCGGCTGGCCCGAGCAGGCCATGGATGTGCTGGTGCGGCTCCAGGGGGAGCCGTCCAGGGAGACCAGGGAGCACTGCCGGGCGGATCGGGAGCGGCTGGTGCGGCGGCCGATGATCGGTCTGCTGAACGCGGTGGCGGACGCCGAGCCCCGCTACGAGGACTTCTCGGTGTGGCACTACCGGACCGATTCGTGGTGGTGGCAGAACCAGGGGGCGGTGATCCGGCTCGGGCGGAAGGTCGAGATCGGGCTGCGGTTCTCGCTGGAGGGGCTGCGGATCCAGGGGGCCTGGTGGTATCCGGACCCGGGCCAGGTGGACGCGTACCGCAGGGCCGTGGCCGCCGAGGGCAGCGGGCGGGAGCTCGCGGCGCTGGTCGACGCCGTGCGGGACAAGGGGTACGAGGTCTCCGGGGACCTGATGAAACGCCCTCCGCGCGGCTACCCGGCGGACCACGCCCGCGCGGAACTGCTCCGGCACCGCTCGCTGATCGCCGCCCGCTTCCTGGGTGACGAGGAGTGGCTGTACACCCCCGAGGCCGTGGACCGGGTGCTCTCGGCCGCCGCCGATCTGGACCCCTTGCTGACGTGGCTCGCCCGCCATGTCACGCGTACGACCTGACACCGCCCCGGACGCGTCACCGGCCGGCACACGTCACCGGCCGGGCGGCGTCAGCCCGGAGCGGCCTCAGTCCAGGCAGTGACCTCAGCCCGGACGGTGGCTCTCCACGATCTCGTGCGCGTACTCGTCGTCCGGGGCGATGTCCTGGACGGCTCGGGGATGCGCGGATCCCGTCGGACAGGGCAGGGGACCGGCCCGAGTCCCACCTTGGTAGCCCCATGCGGTCGGTCTGCTACTTTCCGTGCATGATCTTTGAAGTAACGCGCCGCCAGGCACTCCGGGTCGCGCTTGGCGGTCTTGCCGCGTCAGGTCTCGCAGGTCACGGACAACCCTCAGCGGCCGCCCCCAGCCGCAAGAAGGCGCGCCCGGAGTACCAGGCGCGCTATCGCGAGCTGTTCAGGGCATGCGGTAAGGACCTGGACAAGAAGGTGTTGGTCGGACAGCAGCTACTTGACAACTACGAGCACGACGCGCGCCTCTACCACGTACCCGACCGCGCTGCCGTGGTGCGCATGCGTGACGCTCTCGTGCGTCAGAGCCGTGCCCGCCGGGTCGACGCGCGGCCCTGATCCGCAAAGAGGCGAAGGCTCACTTCCGGAAGTGGCTCGGGTAGTCGTTGGCGGCTGCCTTGCGCCGGAGCTCGTCATCGTCGGGGTGGAGGCTCAGCGTTCGGCTGATCAGGGTCTCCTCGGTCTCCACCCTGTCGGGATCCGTCACGCAGGCATCCACCGGACACACGGCCGCGCACGCGAGATGGTCGAAGAAGCCCACGCACTCCGAGCAGGCGTTGGGATTGATCACATAGACCTCGTCACCCTCCTTGATCGCCTCGTTCGGGCACTCGGGCTCGCAAGCACCGCAGTTGATGCAGTCTTCAGTGATCTTGATGGCCATGACGCCTCGCCTCTGTCTCCCGTTGTGGTCCGATGACCAACGAGCCGGCCGCCTGGCAGTACCGCGCGGTGGCTGCAAAAGAGTCATGCCGATCAGGGATGCTCCGGAGACCGCCGGGGCACGGTGTGGCGGATGACGCGGCTGGGGCGGCCCCCGGTCGTTTGATGCCGGTGTCCGGCTGTTCGCGCGGCCCTCGGGCGGTCAGGCGCGGAGGTGCTTGAGGGTGAACTCGGGCTCGGCGTAGACGCCTGCCTGGGGGCCGGCCGGGTCGGTGAGGAGGTTGCCGGGGATGTCCGCGGCGTGGGCCTCGGCGTTGTCGACGGGAGTGTAGGGGAGCTGCGACGGGTCGGGGAGTTCCCAGAACCGGCGGGTGTTGGCGGAGACGGCGTAGGCCGTGAGGAAGCGGGTGGAGGGCGGTGCGGTGAGGGCGGCCCGGATGTAGCCGAGGGCGTCGCGCGGGCTCAGCCAGGTGGCCAGGTGCCGGGGTTCGGTGGGTGCGGGCTCGAAGCTGCCGATGCGCAGGGAGATCACCGAGAGGCCGAACTTGTCGGCGTAGAGCCGCCCGAGGGCTTCGACGGCCACCTTGCTCACCCCGTAGAGACCGTCAGGACGTGTCGGCTCCTGCGGGCCGGTGAGGTGTCCGGACGGGTAGAAGCCGGTCACGCGGTTGCTGCTCGCCAGCACCACCCGCCCGATTCCCGTACGCCGCGCCGCCTCCAGGACGTGATGCGTGCCCAGCACATTCGCTTCGAGCAGCTCCGGAAGAGGGGCCTCGTCGGGCACGCCGCCCAGATGGAGCACGCGGTCGGCACCCGCGAGGGCCGACTCCACCGCGGCGGCGTCCCGCAGGTCCAGCATCCGCACGTCCTCGTTGTCGACCTCCGCGCGGAGCGGCACGCGGTCCAGCAGGACCAGGCGCGCCGCCTCACGCCGTAACGCCTCACGAACCACGGAACCGATGGTTCCCGCCGCCCCTGTGATCGCCACCGTGCCCAGGCTCATCGCGCTTCCCCCACTTCGACGTGCCCAGAATTTTCGCGTGCCCCGGTCCAGTGATCAAGGCCGCGACGGGGGGGGGGGGGGGGGGGGGGGGGGGGGGGGGGGGCGCGGGGCCGGGGGGGGGGGGGGGGGGGGGGGGGCAGGCAGATACTGCAGCGCGTCGA
>NZ_JBVHKV010000012.1:0-292414 GCF_055559335.1 Streptomyces sp. NPDC024555 | reverse complement strand
GATCTCCCGGGCCCCGGCTCATCGCCCTCCCCCCACGTCGCCGTCCCCAGACTTTGCGCGGGCCCCGGTCCTGTGCTCCCGGCCGGGCGGGGGGGGGGGGCTGGAGGAGTCGCAGGAGCGGAATCCGGGGGAGGGTCCATGTGACTGGAATGATCTTTACGAACACCTTCGGATCTCCTGCGCCGCCCACGAACGCGCGGAAGTTCAGGTCGAAGTCGTGCGTCCTGGGGCCCTCCTGGTGTTCCGGAGGCGAGTACGTGGCCGAGATGCACGAGAAGAGGCTGCGCAGCGATCGCCTCATGCCTCGCCTCCATGTGCAAGCCGGCCAGCGCCGCCGTCCCCGGCTCGTGCGCGGTCGCGGTCAGGACCTGCTCGGCCGCATCCGCGAACACGGGCCCCTTCGACGTGGCCACCGGCACACCGGGCACGTTACCGCCGATCGCGGACTTGATGACAGCAGCCCGGAGTCGGCGTGGAACCGCAACGCGCGGGAGGTCGGACGACTGCGCCGGGCGAAGACCCCGATCGGCATCAGTTCAGAAATGGGCACCTCGCCGTCATTGAGCTTCAGCCAACTCGAAGATCGACATCGACGTGGGGCGTCACCGACGTCATGGCCGGCAACAGCCAGGACTGTTCCGTAACGATCGGGCCGGCTGGAAGCTGATCGGTAGGTCTGTGGACGGCGACGGACGGGTCCGGGACCATGGCGCGCATGCCTACGTGGACTATCGAGACCGCGTCTGTCCTGGACACAGGTGTTGACGAGGTGATGCGGGAGTACTTCAGCGAGATGGGGAGGCGGGTTCTGGGACGTTCGGTCACGAGTGATGAGCTTCGCGAGGTGCTTGCGAAGGACCCCCATCGTGACCTCAGCCCGCCGCGCGGCGCGTTCCTCGTCGCGCGTGGTGAAGAGGGCGATTTTCTGGGCTGCGCAGGAGTGCGGTTGATGGGAGTCGCCGCGGGGACCGCGGAACTCAAGCGGATGTACGTACGTCCCGCCGGGCGGGGAGCGGGGGTGGGCCGGGGCCTTCTCCTGGCTGCCGAGGAGACGGCCAGAAAGCTCGGTGCTACCCGGATTGTGTGCGAGACCAACACCCAACTCATCGAGGCACGGACTCTGTACTCCAGACACGGCTACCAGGAGACCGAGCCGTATGAAGGTCACGGCAAGGCGGATCACTGGTTCGCCAAGGCTCTCCGACCTGAGCGGGAGTGATCGACTCCCGAGCCGGGGTGATCTTGATGTGGCCGGTGTGATCACGGCGCGAGGCCCCCGGCTCGCCCTCGATCATGTCTTCCGTGGCTCGCTGGTGGTCACCGGGCACTCTGGCTACTGTTCCGCCATGTCAGAGGAACCGATATCCATCAAGTTGACGCACGATCAGGCCCTCGTGCTCTCCGACTGGCTCTATGACGTGATGCACAACTCCGACGTGTTGCAGCGTCTCTTGAAGGCGGACCCCGCGGTCTGGTCTCCGATCTACGCGATCTCCGGGCCGTTGGAAACGACGCTCCCCGAAGTCTTCATGCCGGACTACGGCGAGCGCCTGGCGGCGGCGCGTCAGCGCCTGCTGTTCCAGATGTACGGACGGGATGATCAGGCGGAATCGGGGGAGACGCCGTCCTGACGCGGCACGCGGAGGGGAACCGGACCGGCTCAGAGAATCGGCGGGCGCCCCAGCCCGGTCATCAGACGGACCGTCCGCCAGCTCATCGGCTCGCGAGGTCCGCACGGCGTCCGCAGCCCTTCGAAGAAGCCGCCCCACCACGCCCGCAACCCGGAGAGGGAGCGGATGCGGGCGGTGGCCAGCAGGATCCACACGCCGAGGTAGACGGGGATCAGCAGGGCCGGAAGGCGTCGGCGGGCCAGCCACACGCGGTTTCTGGCGGTGAAGCGGTAGTAGACGGCGTGCCGTGCCGGAGACGTGGCGGGATGCTGGAGGACGAGCTCGGGCTCGTAAAGGATCTTCCAGCCCTTGTCGAGTGCCCGCCAGGCCAGGTCGGACTCCTCATGCCCGAAGAAGAACTCCCCGGCCCACAGGCCCGTCTGCCCGAGCATCCGCATCGAGAAGGCGTGCCCTCCGCCCAGGAACGCGGTCACCCACCCACCGCGCATCGGATCGTCCGCCCGCAGGCGCGGAACCCAGCGCCGCTCGGTGTGCCCGTACTCGTCGGCCACCCGGAAACCGATGATGCCGAGTCGCGGATCCGACGCGAACAGGTCCTGGACCCTCCGGAACACGTCCCCGTCGATCAGCAGCCCGTCGTCGTCCAGCTCGACCACGACGTCGACCTCGCCGGAGTCCCGCAGCATCTCCAGACCGACGTTGCGCCCGCCCGGACAGCCAAGGTTCTCCGCCAGCGGAACCTTGGTCACGTTCGCCGCCACATCCACGTCCGTGAGCGGCGTCGCGTTGCCGACCAGCACCACGCGGGCCGCCGGAACATCCTGCTTCTCCACCGACGCCAGCAACTCCGCCAGCTCTCGCGGGCGAGTGCCCATCGTGACGATTACGGCTCCGATACGCGGCGACGACATGCCGGCACGCTACAGGGGTGAACGATCAACCACGCCCGTACCTCACACCACCGTGTGCCTCACGAAGGCGGTCCCGGGGGCGGAAGAAGGGGAACGCACCCGGTTTGCGGGCGGTTCGGTTCAGATACCGGTTTGATCGGTGAGCCAGGTCCGGGGGCCGCACCGTGGCCCCATGCGGTGGGGCACCGCGTGGCGGATGGCCCGGACGGTGCGGCCGCCGGCTATGCGAGGTCGTGCTGCCAGCGGAGTGCAGGGTGTCCGTCGATCCAGTAGGTGTGGGCGTCCGGTGTGATGCGGAGCCGTACGGCGGTGATGTCCGGCCGGTCCGCGTCCTGCCAGGCGGCGAGGGCCTGTTCGATCGTGTCCCACAGCTTGGCGGGTCCGCCCTGGCGGACCGCCCAGGTGCCGCCGCTCTCCGTGAACGAGGCGAAGGACTCGCGGTCCGGGTCGAAGAGGTACAGCAGCCGGTCGCCCTCCAGCGATGTGGCGCGGACGAAGCGGGCCCCCGGGGCGGTGAGCTGAGCGATGAACGCCGGCATCCAGTCCTCCAGCAGCAGCGGGGACAGCCTGGCCTCCCGCTCGCTGTCGGCGTACGCGGTGCGGGCCGACAGGTCTCCGGCGATCGGTACCTCCGCCTGGGACCGGGCCTGCATGAAGGCGCTGCGGCCCACGATCCCGCCCTCGGCGGTGCCGTCGTCGGCTACGGTGACCTTGGCCAGGCCCGTGCCGTAGAGCCAGGAGCCGCCGACCGTGGCCAGCAGGATGCCGCCCGGCCTCGTCTGCCTGATCCAGGTGTACGGGATACGGCGCACGGCGCAGGTCGCGATGACCCGGTCGTACGGCGCACGGCGGGGGTGGCCGAGGAGCCCGTCTCCGGTGACGGTCCAGGTCGAGTACCCGGCCCTTTCCAGCGCGTTGTCCGCGCGGGCCGACACGTCCGGGTCCACCTCGACGGTGGTGACGTTGTCCGCACCGAGGCGGAAGCACATGAGGGCGGCGGAGTAGCCGGTACCCGTACCGATCTCCAGGACGTGGTGGCCCTCCTCGACCTCCAGCTTCTCCAGCATGTCCACGACCGTGAAGGGGGTGGTGGACGAAGAGGTCGGAGAGCCCGTCACCGGCCCTCCGGCCCGGTCGGCGGTCAGATGCCCGTCGAGCTGCGTGGTCAGGGACTCGTCACGGTAGGCGATCCGCGCCCACGTCTCCGGATCGGTGTCTGCCGCGCTCACCGGCTGCCACCGGCCACCGTCCGCAGGCAGGAACACGCCCGGATTCAGGAACAGTTCGCGGGGAACGGCCTCCACCGCCGCCCGCCAGCCGGGGCTGCTGAGGACGCCCGCCTTCGTCAGACGGCCGGAGAGGGCGCGCCGCGCGTCGGCGGTGTCGGTCATGGTGAGACTCCTTGGGTCAGTAGTTCTGCGAATGCGGCGGACATGGCGAGGCCGGTGGACTCCTCCAGCCACCCCCACTGTCCGTTCGGGTTCAGTTCCAGCCACCAGAGGTCGCCCGCCCTGTCCACGGCGAGGTCGAAGCTTCCGGATACGAGTCCGAAGTGATCGAGGTACGCGAGGAGTGCCTTCCGTACGCGGTCGGGCAGGTCCACCGCGCGGTAGGACAGCGCCGAGTAGTCCTTGCGCCAATCCAGCATCCCGGAGTCGATCCGTACCGCGAACACCGCGCGGCCCACGACCAGAACGCGGAGATCGGCCACCTTGTCGACCACAGCCTGGAAGAGGTGCGGAACCAAGGCCAGGCTCTCGTCGATCTCCGGCACCGTGACCGGATCGGCCCACCCGGTCACAGGAACGCCGTCGCGCTGGTATGGCGTCCACCGGAGCGTCTTGAAGATCACCCGGTCGTGGCAGCCGATGAAGGACCGTGCCTCGTCCGGGTCGTTGGTGACCAGCGTCGGCGGGATGTCCAGCCCGAGGCGGTGGGCGACGGCGAGCTGAGCCGGTTTGTAGTCGGCGGCAGCGTTGCGCAGTGGATGGTTGACCCACAACGGCCCGTCCAGGGCGTACAGGATTCCGCCGAGCTCGTAGCGGACCTGGGCCGCCGCGAACCGCGCGTCATCCGGACCGAAATGCGGGAAGTCGGGCCACATCGGGCGGCGCCAGTACACCGACCGAACGCCGGCCAGGTCCACGATCCGCGACGGAGTGCGAAGCTGCCCGGCCACGGGGACCGGGCAGCTTCCGAACCGGGCGGAGACCGTCAGGGCCGTCCCGATGTCGGCCGGGTTGAACCTGGTCACCGGCACCTCGCGCCGGTTCAGTTCGGTGATCACCATGTCTGCGGTGAGGTCGTCCTCCCCGGTGGCCACCAGCACCGGCCTCTCGTCGGTCACCGGTCAGTCCTGCTGGGAGTCCTGGTCGTGTCCCTGGTCGTTCTGGGAGTCGCTGTTGGTGGTCGTGTTCGTCTCGGTGCCCTTGCTGGTGCCGTGCGCGCCCATATCGATCACCGCACCGGTCAGATCGGTGTAGACACCGAGCTGGGTGCCCGGGTCGAGCGTGACCGAGGCGTGAGGAAGGCGGGTGACGGTCGGGTACGGGGCGAGCCGTCCGGCCCCCCAAGGGCGGACGTGGGACTCAACTGCGGTAGCCATTAAGGCCTCCTTGACGACGGTGGTTGTTGTCCAATCAGAAGCTACGGTCACCGTGGATGGAGTAGGACTGACTGCGGGTACGGGTTCCACGGCAGACGGTGCGGGAGGTGGCATGGCCATCGAGGACGCCACACGCGGGCACGCGCCCGCAGGCACGATCGCCGGCTTCGTCCTGCGGGTCGCCCGGGAAGGCACGAGCACCCGCACGCAGGCCGGAACGGCTGAAGCGATGGGGGTCGATCTGGCCACCTGGCAGGGCTGGGAGACAGGACGACGGCCGCTCGCCAAGGTGAAGGCCGGTGCTCTCCTCGACGTCAGACGCAGGTTGCTCGCCCTGGGGGCGGATTCCGGGGTTCTTCATCTTCTCGATCCGGCGATGGACGCGGAACGCGTCATCGCCTCTACGCTCCATCCGGAGATCGGAGCCCGCCACCCCCTCGCAAGCTGGGTGCATACCCGGGACACGGCGCACATGATCGCCTGGGCCCTGAACGGAACCGTCCCGCCCGCGCTCGCGGGAAGAGCGGTGACAGGGCGCCGTGGCCCCGTTGCCAAGGCACCGCTTCTGCCGAGGCCCGACCGCGACGCGTTCTTCGCGCGTCTCCGGGACACCGCCGATTCCGCCTTACGGGCCGGAGACGATGGGCTGCTGCTTCACCGCCAGGCTCTCTACCTCTGCTCCTACGACAGCAGCCCCGAGGCAACGTCGTGGATCACGAGCGCTCTGCACGCCCGCCGCGATCTGATCTCCGCACGCGGCTGGAGTCCGCGATGGGCCATCGCCCGATCGGCGGCGACCGCACTGGTTCGGATCGGTGACCGTCAACCACTGCTGGACTTCATCGAGAGAGGCTTGGCGGACGACGACTCCGCCGAGCCCGCAAACCTCAACTACTGGGCATACTGGCTCGGTTCGATGCGAGACCCACAGCCGGACGACGGATTCATGCGCGACGGTCCGGTCAACTGGGAGCCTGTGCGACTCCTGTACGGGCTCGGCGCCGGCCTCCAGCAGGCTCCGGCGTACGTGGACCTCTACGCCCATTCGCTCTGGGCCCTGCTCACCACCCATAGGTGGCTGCCTCTTGCTGACCCCGCTCTCGCGGAGGGGCTGGTCGATCGAACCGCCGCTCTCCTCGATCATGAGGGGATGTCCCCGCGGGCGAGGCGGGAACTCAGTTCAGTGCATTACGTTCTACGCGAGAAGCGCACGTGACACTTCGGAGGTTGCAGCTCATGGCAGACACGGAGCAGGAGCAGGCAAAGGGCACCGCGGGCTTCCTGCTGGAGATGGGGATGCTCAAGCGCGCCAAGCGGAGCGGCTGGTGGATCGCCGGGGTCAAGGACCCGGAGACCATTGCCGAGCACAGTTTCAGGGTTGCGCTCATCGGCTCCGTGCTCGCCATGATGGAGGGCGCCGACCCTGCGAAGACGGCTCTCCTGGGCCTGTGGCACGACACCCAGGAGACCCGCGTCAGCGACATTCCGCACATCGGCCGCCGCTACCTCGAAGCCGCCGGGAACGAGAAGGTCACCGCCGACCAGGTGTCCGCCGCGCACCCGGCGGTGAAGGCCGGTGCCCAGCGGATCGTGGAGGAGTACGAGAACGGCGACTCGCTCGAAGTCGTGTGCGCGCACGACGCCGACAAGCTCGAATGCCTCATCCAGGCCGTGGAGTACCGCGAGCAGGGCTGCTCGAACGTGCAGCCCTGGATCGACAGCAGCATCGCCAAACTCAAGACGGCATCTGCCCAATCCCTCGCGGAGGCCGCGCTCGCCATGACCTCGATCGAGTGGCAGCAGACGTACCTCCGCTGAGGCGAGAGGTCAGGCAGCCGTGTGCCGTACGAACGCGGACCAGGCGGCGGGGGAGAGGGTGAGGGCGGGGACGGTGAGGTCCTTGGAGTCGCGGACGTGGATGGTGTGGGGGCAGGTGGCGACCTCGACGCAGTTACCGCCGTTCGTGCCGCTGTAGCTGGACTTGGACCAGGAGAGGGCGACCTCGATGCAGTTGCCGCCTTCTTGGCCGCTGTAACTGCTCTTGAACCATGTGAGGTCAGCGCTCATAGTCCTTTGCCACCCGCTTGATCAGCTCGCGCGACTCTTCCAATCCGAGAGCCTGGGACCGCAGCATCCCATACTTGGCGAACAGGTCACCCAGGTGGGGCTGTTCGCTGACAAGGAAGTTCCGTCCCTGAACCTCCAGGTACGCCAGGCGCCGCCGGTCTTCGGTTTCCAGCAGGACGAACGGCCCGCTCAGCCCGACGTGAGTCTCCCGGTGAGGTGACATCACCTGGATGTGAACATGCCGCAGATCGCTCAGATCAAGCAGATGCTGCAACTGCGCTCGGTGAACGGCCCGTCCTCCGATGGGACGGTTGAGCGCGCTGACTTCCAGAACGAAGCTGATGTCAGGCAGCGGCTTGCGGGTCAGCAGGGCCTGACGTGCCAGTCGACCAGCGACCAGTCTCTCGATCGCGTCGTCATCAAGTGGCGGGCAAGCCCCGCGATAGAGGGCGTGTGCGTGCGCTTCTGTCTGTAGCAGGCCAGGCATGACGTTGGATTCGTACTCGTAGCGCGCTACCGCTCTGGCCTCTTCCTCGGCGAACGGCCCGAACCAGGAGGCCAGGTGTCCGAACGACATCTTCATGGCCGCCGCGATCAACGCGCCCCTCGCGCCCACCGCCTCGTCCGCCTTCGGCACGAACTTCCCCTTCGGCGGTCGCATCCCCCGCTCCACCATCGCCACCTGCGACTTGGAGAAGCCGATCCTCGCGCCCAAGCCCTCCTGGGAGAGTCCGGCCAACTCGCGGTAGTGGCGGAGCAGCGCACCGAACATCTCCGCGTTCCCGCCCCCGGTACTACTGGAGTGCACAGCCCCACCTCCAAGTACACAACAGTGCACAGATGCCTTGTGTCCCTGGTCACAGTAGGTGTGCGCGCCGACGCTTAGCGCATGGACCAGAAAAATTCACCGAACCAGGTGCCCGCGTGGATTCCCGCGAGCGGGCACGCCCTGCGGCACGCCGGGATCTACTTCGACGCGGTGCGGATCAGCGGGCTGCTGGGGGAGGAAGTGGCGTACGAGATCATGCAGTTCACGGATTTTCAGGCGGGGCCGATCGTCCGGTCGCGGATCGGGATGCGGAGCATGTTCTTTCTGGTGCGGCCGGGTACGGCGGGGGCGTATCGGTGGCCGGCGGAGGTGGATGCGCTGACGCGGAAGGGGGCGGAGTTCGTGGGGGTGCCTGCGCTGGACGGGCTGACGTACCCGTTGGACTGGCGGTCCGTGCCGACGGCGGATGATCCGTTCGTGGATACGGAACTGCTGTTCGAGCTGCTGGCGAAGGTGGTTGGGGACGAGATTCCTGCTGTACGGTGATCGCGTCATTACGCTCCGTGCGCTCGCGCACGGGGCGGCCCTCGGTGGTGCTACCAACACCGGTCCGAGGGCCTTCACCCCACGATGGATTCTGGAGTCCACCGGGATGCTTTGGCATGCTATCTCGCCGTCCTACGGCTATGTGAAGGCCGCGCACGACATCGTGCGCCATCCGCGCCTCTCCAGCGACGCGAAGATCTTGATCACCTATGTGCAGGGGTTGCCCGAGAGGCGTACGGGCAAGGCCCTGAGTGATCACGCGAAGTCCCTCGGCATCACCGGGCGGGCGTACCAGAAGGCCAAGTCGCAGTTGATGGCCAACGGGTTCGTCCACGAGTGGCGGGAGCAGGGCGACCGCGGGCGCTGGATCACCGACCAGCTGTTCTCCAACGTTCCGCTGACCGACTTCGAGGCGCGGCGTGTCCGGGCCGCGCAGACACAGGTCCGACCGGGTGCGCGGTATCCGGCGGTCGGTGATCCGGGGACTCGGTCGGCCGGTGGCTATACACCGGAGGATGAAGAACGTGAGGAGAACTGTCCCCACCCACCCTCCGAAGCCTCCGCGCAGCCGGATGAGGAGGCTGCGGCGGAGACCGTTGCGGAGGGAGATCCCCAAGTCGTGCAGGCCGAGCGCGTGTTGCTCTCGCTGCGCCACGCCAGTCCCCAACTCCACCTCGGCGTACGCGAGGCGCGCGGGCTCTCGGAGACGGCGGCCGACTGGCTCCGGCGCGGGGTGAAGGCGGCGGAGCTGCGGCTCGCGCTGGTGAGTGCGCTGCCCGAGGGCGGCGTACGGTCGGCCGTGGGCTTCGTACGCCACCGGCTCGTCCAGAAGATGCCCGAGCCGCCCGCGCCCGTGCCCCCGGCCCTCGTGCCGGAGCCCCCGCCGGGGCCTCCCGTACCGTGCGAGGGGGACGGGCCCGTGCATGTCTTCCGGCCCCGGGGCGACGAGACCGTGTGCCGTCCCTGTGCGCGGCAGGCGGCGTGGGAGGCGCACTCGGTCAAGTGGCCGGTGCCAGGCCCCGAGGACGGCTACGAGGAGCCGGAGGAGATTCCCTGGCGTGAGCGTTTCGCGGCGATCCGCGAGCACGACGCCGCCGAACAGGGGTGACCTGTGGGGCGGGCGCGGGATCAGCCCGCCGGGGAGTCGCTGACCTTGCCGACCGGGCCGATCTCCATCTTTCCGTCGTCGCTGCCGTCGGTGACGGGCAGCGAGCCCGTCGGCCACTTCAGGGTGACGTTCTTGGTCTCGTTCGGGGGCGTCACGACCATGTCGGTGAGGCGCACGCCGGAACCGCCGCTGTTGTTGACCGGGAACGTGAGCTGGAAGGCGGCGGTCTCGCCCGGCTTGAGGGTCTGCGGCTGGGCCTGCTCGCCGTTGCGGTCCACGGAGAGGGTGTCGCCCATGGACGTCTTCAGGTCGACACCCGCGAAGCCGCTGATGCGGCAGTCGCTGCCGCCGGTGTTCTTGAAGGAGACGGTGACGACGCCTTCCGTCTCGTCCGTGGTGTTGTCGGAGGCGTCGACCTCAAGCGCGTCGGTGCGGCAGATGTCGGCCTTGCCGCCGGTGCCGCCGCTGTTGCCCCCCGTGCCGCTGCTGCCACCCGTGCCGGTGTCGGCGCTCTGGTCCCCCTGGTCCGAGCCGCCGCTGCCGCCCGTCTGGCCCGCCGACGCGGTGGCGCCGGGCTGGGGGCTGCCCGCCGCGCCGTCGTCGCCGTTGCAGGCGGTGAGCGCGAACGCGGCCACGAGGCCGATGGCGGCGGCGACGGCCTTGCGGGTGTGCAGCATGATTCCCCCGGGATGAGGTGCGGTCTGTGCGGTCTGCGTGGTGCGGCAGCGCAGTGGTGTGGTGGCGCGTGCTTATTTGTATCTCGCAGTTAGTTACGAGCCGTCAGTGATCATGTTCGTGTTCCGTCACAGATGGGACCCGCCGTACCGTCGCGACCGCCGTCCGTCGGCGGGGAACGGCGGGGTGCGCGCGCGTCCCGGTTCGCGGACTATGGTGCGCAGGTCATCCAACTGGCCCCGGGGGAGGGGCCGTAGCGCGCAGGGGGATACGGCGTGGGCAAGGACGAGTCGTCGATACCGGACGAGGAGTGGGAGCGGTTCCTGCGGGAGGCGGAGGCCGGTTCGGCCGGTGCGCCCGAGGAGCCCTCGGCTCGGGCCCGGATGGTGACGCGGCGTCTCGCGGACGAGCCCGATCCGCCGGAGGGGTGGCGTACGCACCGGCCGCCCGCGCGTACGAAGGGGCGGACCTGGTACGTCGTCGGGTTCGTGGTGGTGCTCGCCCTGCTGGTGGTGGCGCTGATGCCCGGGAAGGTGGCCGGATGGTTCGACGGGGGGTCGGGGGACTCCGTCTCGTACCACGGGCCGACGGGGGATCCGGCCGGGTCCGGGTCCCCGGGCGGGGCCGCCGCCGAACTGCCCACGGTGGACGATCCGTTCAAGGGCTCGCCCGCCGCCGGGTGGAAGGACGGGGTCTCCTCGCTCGCGCTGCCGAAGGCGAAGGCCACGGGCTGGATGAGCGAGGCGGAGGTGGCGAAGGCGCTGCTCCGGTCCCGGGACTTCCTGGCCGCCACGGGCACCGATCCCGGCGTTCTGCGCGGTGAGCGCCCGGCCTCGGCGCTCGCGCTGCTCAACCCGCACCAGAAGGACGTGCAGAGCTATGTGAAGGCCGCGCTGTCCGCGCCGAGCGCCGACAACGACCCGTTGCACCTCTTCAGCCGGTTCGACCCGGCCCGGTTCCGCGTGGTCGACGACATCGTCCGCACCCTGGGGCGGATCACGTACCGCGAAGGCAAGGGCGGCGCGGTCGACGTGACGGCCGATGTGACGTACGTCTACCCGGTCGTCCGCGCGGACGGCGGCAGCGACGAGGTGGCCCGGACCGTCGTCCGCCGTGAAACGGTCATGAGCTGGGAGGACCCGGCCAAGGTGCAGATCGAGCCCGGGACGTTCTCGCTCATCGTCTTCCGCACGGACGCCGCCAACGGCGGCTGCGCCAACCACACCGGCTACTACGTCCCGGAGTTCGCCGCCGACCGCGCGGCCCGCGACGGGTCGCTGGAAGGCGCCGCGAAGGACCCGTACGAGCGGGACACCTCCATGGAGGAACGCGTCCCGGAGGACGGCGGCGACCGGTGCGGGCGGGTCACACGGCTCTGAGGACGGGGCCCTCATCCGTGTGAAGGGCCCGGAGTCCGTCCATGCCCCGGGCCCGTCGGTGGACTGCGGCTGCTCGGGGCCAAGGGGTCGGCGGCCCAGGACGGCCCGCTACGATCACGGCTCGCGACGATGGGATGAGGACATGACAGACGCGCACGGGGTGGCGGCCGACACGGACGCCACCGGGGTCTCCGTCGTGTTCCGTTTCGAGCTGGGGCGGGCGGACTGGACGGACGCGTTCCGTGGGGTCGGCCGTATGCGGGGGCTGAAGGGCCGGGTGAAGGCCCTGTATGTGCCGGTGCTGATCGGCGTGGCGGCGTGGCTGCTCGCGGACAGCCCCTGGGCCGGGCTGACGGTGTTCGTCGGGGGCGTTCTCGGCCTCTTCGCCCGGACCCGGGCCCTGGCCGCCCGCCAGACCCGGACGGGGGCCGCGCTGGGCGCCTGGACGGTGACGGTGGCGGACACCGACGAAGGGGTGCGCTTCTCCTGCGCCGACATGGAGACCCGGCGGGGCTGGGGGAGCTTCGGCGGATACGTGGAGACCGCCGACGGGTTCATTCTGCTCACGCCCGCCCCGTACCTCCTGGTCGTGCACTACCTCCCCAAGCGCGCCCTCGGCCTCGACGGGGTGAAGGGCGTCCGCGCGGTCCTTGCGCGCCGCCTCCCGCACCGGGGCGCCCCCGCGCCCCGGCACTGACCGCGCGTACCGCCCCGGCAACTCCCCTCCCGGGCACCGGAACTGCTGTTCGGGCTCCTTATGGGTGTGGTGAGGGCGGAGAAGCGTGCGCTACGGTGAGCGCGCCGTTACGCTCGGTGCGCCCGTGGATCGTGGGCCCGGGGGCCGAGACGGACTGAGGAGGACCCGTGGTGGATACCGGGGTGGAACTTTGGGACGGCGTACGGACGGCGAGGGAGCCCGCGCGGTGCCGTGCGCAACTCATGGCCGCGGGGCGGACCTTGTTCGCCGTGTACGGCTACGCGCGCACCAGCGTGGAGGACCTGTGCGCGACCGCGCAGGTCCAGGTGCGGGACTTCTACCGCGAGTTCGCCTCGCGCGAGGCCCTGCTCACCGAGCTGTACGACGAGATCGCGACGCGCGGCATGCGGGCGTCCGAGGCCGAGCTGACCGCCGAGGGCATGGACACCTGCCCGACCGAGGAGCGGGTCTACCGGCTCTTCGACGCCTATGTGCGGGCCGTCACCCATGACCCGAAGGAGGCCAGGGTGGCCTTCGTCGAGGTGCTGGGGGTCAGCCGCGAGATGGACGAGCACCTGACGATGTGGCGGCAGGTGTGGACGGACTTCCTGACCCAGGAGGCCGAGCGCGCCCGGGGGCGCGGCCACGCCGTGGACAGCAATCTCGCGGTCGTCGTCAAGGTGCTGACCCGGTCCGTCGACGAACTGCTCGCGCACCACGGCCGGCGCCCGCGCCAGGTGCCGCCCTCCTGGCTGACCAGTGAGTTCACCCGGCTGTCGATGGCCATGATCGGCCCCGCCAACGGCATCCGGCCCTGACGCCCGTCCTCGGGGCGGTTACGGCCTCCGTCTCGGGGCGGTTACGGCCTCCGTTTGACAACACCGCTTGCCGGGGCGGCAAATGGAACCATGGCAGCGGACGAGAGCGGAACGGCGGACGGCGGCGCGGCGGCCGGTGGCGGGGCCATGGACGGCGACGAGCTGGCGTCCGTCCTGACGGGTGTGGGGCCGCGGCTGCGCGCCCTGCGCACCGAACGCGGCACCACCCTGGCCCAGCTCAGCGAGACCACCGGGATCTCGCTCAGCACGCTCTCCCGGCTGGAGTCCGGCGGCCGCAAACCCACCCTGGAACTGCTGCTCCCGCTGGCCAAGGCGTACGGGGTGCAGCTGGACGAGCTGGTGGGCGCGCCGGACACCGGGGACCCGCGCGTCACCTTCCGGCCCTTCAAGCGGCACGGCATGACCTTCGTCCCGCTGACCCGCCACCTCAGCGGCGTCAACGCGTACAAGCAGGTCATGCCCGGGGCGACCGGCACCGAGGGTCCGGTCGAGCAGCGGGTGCACGAGGGGTACGAGTGGCTGTACGTGCTTTCCGGGCGGCTGCGGCTGGTCCTCGGCGAGCACGATCTGGTGCTCACGCCCGGCGAGGTCGCCGAGTTCGACACCCACACCCCGCACTGGTGGGGTGCCGCCGGGCCGGAACCGGTGGAGTTCCTGAGCCTGTTCGGGCCGCAGGGCGAGCGGATGCACGTCCGGGCGAAGCCCTCCGGCGGCTGACGGCGTCCTCAGACGGCGGGCAGCGACGGGTCCGGGGTCCAGGGCTCCGGGGCCGCCAGCGAGAAGCGCTCGTGGTCGCGCCAGGCGCCGTCGATGTACAGATAGGCGGGCGACCGGCCCTCGTACTGAAAGCCCAGTCTGCGGACCACGGCCAGCGACGCGGTGTTCGCCGGCTGGATGGCGGCCTCCAGGCGGTGCAGCCGCAGCTGCTCGAAGGCGTACCGCAGGACCAGGGTCAGGCCCTCGGTCATGTAGCCCCGGCCGGCCGACGGGGCGAACGCCGCGTAGCCGAGGGACGCGCCCTGGTAGCGGCCCCGGATGACCGAGTTGATGTTGACCGTGCCGGTCGCCTCGCCGGTCTCCCGGTTCCGGATCAGGAAGCCCACGTTGCTGCCGTCGTCGAAGCGGCGCATCCACGCCCGGAAGGTCTCCGGCGTCGACGGAAGCTGCATCCACGGCCCGTACAGTTCGGCGCTGGCCGCCACCCGGGCGCAGAACTCGTCCTGGTCGGCGAGGGTGAGGGGCCGGAGTTCGACGCGGGAACCGGCCGGGGGAGCGGCGGGCACGGGGTGCGAGGGCATGGCGCCCATCGTAGGCCGGGGCGGGGGTGCGCCGGTCAGCGGGGAGCGGGGCGGTACGGGCCGCCCAGGCCCCACGCCTGGTGCATCGCGTCGGCGTACGCGGCGGCGAGCCGGTGCTCGCCGGACGGGCCCGGGTGCGTGCCGTCGTACGTGTCCGTGTGGATGTCGTAGCCGTGGGGGTGCGAGGCCAGGAGGACCGGGGAGCCCGGGGCGTCCAGGTCGGCCACCGTCTTGGCGAGGAGTTCGTTGAAGCGGGCGCACTCGGCGGCGAACGGGGCGTCGTTCTCGGCCCGCACGTTCGGTATGACGGGGAGCAGCACGCACCGGATGTGCGGGTTCGCCTCCCGGGCCGCGGTGAGGAACGCGCGGGAGTTCTCGGCGGTCTGGCCGCTGTCCGTGTAGAACCCGAGGTCTATCAGGCCGAGCGAGACGAGCAGGACGTCCGCGCGGTGCTCGGTGACCGCGTCCCCGATCACCGGGGCCATGTGCAGCCAGCCCTCGCCCCAGCCGGCCAGGTGGCGGCGGGCCGCGTCGGGGAAGCCAGGTGCGGCGTACGCGTCGGAGACGGCGGTGTCCGTGGCCGCGTCGTACAGGGCGGTGCGGGGGCCGACGAGGGCGTACGGGCCGTCGAAGGTGGCTTCCAGGTGCTGCCACAGGCGGTAGCGCCATGTGAAGTCACCGGCGCGTCCGATGGTCATGGAATCGCCGACGCACATGAAACGCATGGCGTCATCATGGCGGATCATGGCTCCGGCCTGCGACGTGACGATGGACACTTGTGCCATGCGTCCGTACCGACTGACCGTCTCCGCCGCCGTCGCCGCGCTGCTGGCCCTGACCGCCGGGGTGCTGCCCGCCGCCGCCGACGACGGCGAGCCCGACCGCGACTTCACGATCGAGGACCCCCGGATCACCGAGTCCAGCGGCCTCGCGGCCAGCCGCGCCCACCCCGGGATCTACTGGACGCACAACGACAGCGACGACGGCCCGTACGTCTTCGCGGTCGACTCCCGCACCGGGAGGACCGTCGCCCGGATCACGATGAAGGGCGTCGGCGAGCCCCGCGACGTCGAGGCGATCTCGCTCGGCCCGGACGGCAACCTGTACGTCGGTGACATCGGCGACAACCTGAACGGCAGCTGGGACCACGTCTGGATCTACCGCTTCCCCGAGCCGAAGGAGCTGCGGGACGCGACGGTCCGGGCCACCCAGTTCGACGTCAAGTACGCCGACGGGCCGCGCAACGCGGAGGCGCTGATGGTGCACCCGAAGACCGGCCGGGTCTACATCGCCTCGAAGAACGAGGACGGCGGCGGGCTCTACGAGGGCCCGGAGAAGCTCACCACCGGCGGGACCAACGTCTTCCGGCGCGTCGGCGAGGTGCCGTGGGTGACGGACGGCGCGTTCTCGCCCGACGGCACGGAACTGGTCCTGCGCTCCTACTTCAGCGCCCGCGGCTACGCCTTCGCGAACGGCCGCCTCGGCGAGGACTACGCGGTCGAGTCCCCGCTGCTCCCGCAGTCCGAGTCGGTGACGTACACCGCCGACGGCTCGGCGCTGATGTTCGGCTCCGAGGGCGAGCAGAGCGACGTCGTGCGCGTCGACCTGAAGAAGAACGGCGACGGCACCGGGCGCGCCGGCGGGAAGTCCCCCTCCTCGGCCGGTGCGGGCGGCACGGCCGGCGACGGCGGCCCCACCGTCCCCCGCACCACCCTCACGGGCGTCGCCGTCCTCGCGGGCATCGGGCTGCTGCTGTGGGTCGGCCGCAGGCGCCGGAAGGGATGACCACGATGCACCGGACCCCCGCCCCCTTCGCCACCGCCCGCCTCGACGCCGTGCCCCTGGGCGTCGCCCACGCCGACGAGATGGCGGCCGTCCTCGCCGACCCGGCGCTCCACGCCTTCACCGGAGGCGCCCCGGACGGCCCCGACGCCCTGCGGGCGCGCTACGCCCGGCAGACCGCCGGGTCCCCGGACCCCGGCGAGCTGTGGTGGAACTGGGTGCTGCGCGTACGCGAGGAGGGGCGGCTCGCCGGATACGTCCAGGCGACCGTCGACACCGCCGCCGCCCGCGCCGAGATCGCCTGGGTCCTCGGCACGGCGTTCCAGGGCCGCGGCTACGCCAAGGAGGCCGCCACCGCCCTCGTCACCCACCTCCGCACCACCGGCACCGCCCGCACCGTCCTCGCCCACATCCACCCCGGCCACACGGCATCCGCGGCCGTCGCCGAAGCGGCCGGGCTGGCGCGGACGGGGGAGTGGGAGGACGGCGAGGAACGCTGGCTCCTCGCCCTCTAGGGCGTGTCCGGGTGGGCGCCCGTCGCCCCGTCCAGCAGCTCCCGGACGATGTCCATGTGCCCCGCGTGCCGGACGACGTCCTCCAGCATGTGGATCAGCACCCACCGCATCGACACCGTCCGCCCGTTCCACGACGTCCCCGTCGTCTCCAGGTCCGTCGCCGCGATGGCCCGGTCGGCCGCGGCGCGGGCGCGCCCGTAGAACGCCAGGATGTCCTCCGTCGACTCCTCCGGCGCGACCGCCATGTCCTCGGTCGCCGGGTCGAACCAGAGCTTCTCCACCTCGTACCCGAACGGCGAGCAGAACCAGCCGTACTCCACCGTCGCCAGATGCTTCACCAGCCCCAGCAGATTCGTCCCCGACCCCGTCATCGGCCGCCGTATCTGCTCGTCGTCCAGCCCCTCCAGCTTCCACAGCACCACATCCCGGTGCCGGTCGAGCGCGGCGTGCAGGGATTCCTTCTCACTGCCGGTGTACGGCACGGTCGTCGTCATCCCCCGACGCTAGCGCGGGGGACCGACAACGGCCCCCGCCCGGCCCCTCAGCCCTGTGCGCGGCCCGACGCGATCAGCTCCGCCACATCCAGCTCCACCGCCGCGCCGATCGACTCGGGGAGCGGGGCCCGCTGGCCGGGCGCGTACACCTCGTGGCGGTCGTAGTTGCCGCCGCCCGGCTCCGTCAGGACGTGGACGCGGCTGTGCTTGCGGTCGAGGATCACGTAGACGGGGATCTTCGCCTCGGCGTACGCGGCGACCTTGTGCCGCAGATCGCTGTTGTAGTTGCTGGAAGTGACCTCCAGGACGAGGCGGAAGACGGCCGGGTCGTAGCAGTTGTTCTCGATGAGGTGTGCGTCGAAATCGGCGTCGACCAGTGCGAGGTCGGGGATGGCGTAGTCCTCGGGGCCGCCGGGCAGCCAGAGGCCGATGCCCTGGAGGACCTCCGTCTCCCCGCCGTCGAGTCCGGCCATGATGAAGGGCCTCATGAGCTTGGTCAGAGCACGGGCGTGCGGGCCGTCCGGGGGCGGAGCCACGGTGATGACGCCTCCGATGATCTCGACGCGATAGCCGGGATGCTGCTCGGCGAGCCGGTTGGCGGTGACGAGCAGGGGCTCCGGTCCATCGTCACAGGGGTGCTCGACTGCTGCTGCAGACATTGCGGGCCTCCTGGAATGGGCTGGTGTCGAGAGCATCATCGTAGGGCGGAACGGTCGCAGACCGTGTTTCTGGCATATGCCACTCAGTCGAGTGAAACAGAAACGGCCCCGCACACCGTCAAGGTGCGCAGGGCCGTTCCCGGGGCGTGGGCCGTTACAGCTTCTCGATGACGTAGTCGATGCAGGCCGTCAGGGCCTGGACGTCCGACGGGTCGATGGCCGGGAACATCGCGACGCGGAGCTGGTTGCGGCCGAGCTTGCGGTAGGGCTCGGTGTCGACGATGCCGTTGGCGCGCAGGGCCTTGGCGATCGCGGAGGCGTCGATCTCGTCGGCGAAGTCGATGGTGCCGATGACCTGCGAGCGCTTGGCGGCGTCCGTGACGAACGGGGTGGCGTACTTGGACTCCTCGGCCCAGCCGTAGAGGTGGCCGGCGGAGGCGGCCGTGCGGCCGGTGGTGAAGTCCAGGCCGCCCTGGGAGTTCATCCAGGTCAGCTGCTCGTTGAGGAGGAACAGCGTGGCCAGGGCGGGGGTGTTGTACGTCTGGTTCTTCAGGGAGTTGTCGATCGCCGTGGGCAGCGAGAAGAACTCCGGGATGTGGCGGCCGGAGGCGTGGACGCGGGCCGCGCGCTCCAGGGCCGCCGGGGAGAAGACGCCGATCCACAGGCCGCCGTCGGAGGCGAAGGACTTCTGCGGGGCGAAGTAGTAGACGTCCGTCTCGGTGATGTCGACGGGCAGGCCGCCGGCGCCGGAGGTGGCGTCGACCAGGACGAGGGCGCCCTCGTCGGCGCCCGTGACGCGCTTGATCGGGGCGGCGACACCCGTGGAGGTCTCGTTGTGGGTGAGGGCGTAGACGTCGACGCCCGCCTCGGCCTTCGGGTCCGGGTGGGTGCCCGGGTCGGAGGCGATGACGCTCGGGTCGGCCAGCCACGGGGCGAGCTTGGCGGCCTTGGCGAACTTCGAGGAGAACTCACCGAAGTTCAGGTGCTGGGACTTCGACTCGATCAGGCCGTGCGTCGCGATGTCCCAGAAGGCGGTGGAGCCGCCGTTGCCCAGGATCACCTCGTAGCCCTCGGGGAGGGAGAAGAGGTCGCGCACACCGTCGCGCACCGCGCCGACCAGGTTCTTCACCGGGGCCTGGCGGTGGGACGTACCGAGCAGAGAGGTTCCGGTGGCGGCCAGCGCGTCGAGCGCCTCCGTCCGCACCTTGGAAGGACCGGCGCCGAAGCGTCCGTCGGCGGGCTTGATGTCAGCGGGAATCTGGATGTCGGCCACGAGTCGGAGCGTAGCCGCTCGCTGCGGCAGCCGCGTATCCCGTCCGTCGGATGAGACAGGGATTCCGACTCGTGGCCTTGGTACGTACGTACGTACGAACGAACGTCCCGGTGGTTCCGGTTCCGGTCAGGCCGAGGGGGCGTCCAGGGTCACCGGGAGCTCGTACAGGTCGTTCTGGGTGACGATGGGCTTGTTGCGCAGTTCGTCCGCGGGGACGGCCAGCTCCAGCCCGGGGAAGCGCTCGTACAGCGCGGGGAGCGCGACCCCCGCCTCCAGCCGGGAGAGCGCCGCCCCCGGGCAGACGTGCGGGCCGTGGCCGAACGCGATGTGCCGGTTGGGCGAGCGGGTCGCGTCGAACTCCCCGGCCGTCGGACCGTGCTGCGCCTCGTCGCGGCCCAGCGCGCCGAACGACACGATCAGCGCCTCGCCCCGGGGCAGGACCTTGTCACCGACCGGCACGTCCTCGGTGGCGAACCGGATCAGGACGTGCGAGGTCGGGGTGTTCCAGCGCAGCGTCTCCTCGATCACGTTCTCCCACGGGATCTCCCCGCCGAGCACCCGCTTGCGCTGCTCGGGGTGGGACTCCAGGGCGGCGACGGCGTTCACGATCAGGCTGATCGTCGTCTCGTGACCGGCCGCGATGATCAGCTGGAGGGTGTTGACGATCTCCTCGTCGCTGAGGTGGTCGCCGTCCTCGGAGGCCGCGATCAGCGCGCTGGTCAGATCGTCGCCCGGCTCGGCCCGCTTGCCGTCCACGATCTTCGTGAAGAGCGTGCCGAGGTCCGCCATCATCTGCGGGACCTCCTCCGGAGGCGTCTGCGTCGAGAAGAACTTCTCGAACAGCTCCTTCAGCCGCGGGTGGTCCGCCGCGTCCACGCCCATCAGCTCGCTGATCACGTTCATCGGCAGCGGGTAGGCGAACTCCGCCTTGAGGTCGACCTTCTCGCCAGCGGGCAGGGCGGCGAGGCGGTCCAGGCTCGCCGTCGTCAGGGCCTCGATGCCCGCGCGCAGCCGCTCCACCCGCTTCACCGTGAGGGCCTGGGCCACCAGCGTGCGCAGCCGGCGGTGGTCGGCGCCGTCGACGGTCAGCATCGAGCGGCCCGGGTTGGCGAGGCCGATCAGCGGCCAGTCCATCGGGATCTCGCCGCGCTGCCAGGCCCCCCAGACGTTGATGTCCTTCACGATCCGGGAATCGGTCAGCAGCCGGCGGGCCTCCGCGTGGTGGGTGACCGCGTAGCAGTGCACCCCGCCCGGCAGCTCCACCTCGGCGAGCGGACCGGCGGCGCGCAGCGCGGCGCTCTCGCCGTCGAGGTCGGCGACGAGGGGATCGAGGGCGATGCGGGTCATGCGCGGCCTCCTGTGGCAGGGGTGGGAGTGAAGGTGACGGGCAGGTCCGTCAGGCCCCGCAGCCAGGGGGAGGGGCGTCGGGTGAGCTGTTCGGCCGGGGTGTCCAGGTCGATGTCCGGGAGGCGGTCCAGCAGGACCTCGATGCCGGTACGGGCGATGACCTCGGCGGTCTCCTGCGCGGGGAAGGGGCAGCGGTGCTCGCCGTGGCCGAACGACAGGAAGGCGTTGTTCCCACCGGTCAGCGAGGAGCCGTCGGTGCGCACCTGCGGGTCGGCGTTGGCGGCGGCGATGCCGAGGAGCAGCAGATCGCCGGACTGGATGTGGCGGCCCCCGAGGCGGGTGTCGCGCGAGGCCCAGCGGCCGGCGACGTTCTGGGTGGGGGTGTCCTCCCAGAGGACCTCGTTCATGGCCTCGGCGACGCTGTGCCGGCCGCCGGAGAGCGAGGCGGCGAACCGGTCGTCGGTGAGCATGAGCCGCAGCGAGTTGCCCATCCAGTCGGCCGTCGGCTGGTGGCCTGCGGCCATCATCACCATGAGGTCCTGGGCGACCTCCTCGTCCGTGAAGCCGCCCGGGTCGGCGAGCATCCGGCTGGCGACGTCGTCGCCGGGCTCCACGTGCTTCGCGGCGAGCAGGTCGAACATGGTCGTCGCGAGGTGCTGCTGTCCGGCGAGCGCGCGTTCCCGGCCGTCGATCATGTCGTTGATGGAGCCGACGAGCGCGTCGCCGGTCTCGTCGGACACGCCGTAGATCCGGGCCAGGACGCGGGCGGGGAGCAGCATCGCGTACGAGGCGATGATGTCGGTCGCGCCCGTGGTGCAGAACCGGTCGATCAGTTCGTCGGCGAACTCCTCCGCGTGCCGCTTGAGGACGAACGGGTCGACGGCCTCCAGGGCGTCGCTGATCATCCGGGCGCGTTCGACGTGGCGGGGGCCGACGGTGTAGAGGATCGACGGCTGCTTCCGGCCGATCATCGGCAGCAGCGGCCAGTCGTCGGGGATGTTCTCCCACTGGCTCCAGAGGTCGGAGTCGCGGCTGAAGAGCACCGGGTCGCCGGCGACCTGGTGCAGTTCGCGGTAGCCGAGGACCAGCCACGCCGGGATGCCGCCGTCCAGGACGACGGGGGCGACGGAGCCGTGGTCGCGGCGCATCTCCCGGTACAGCTGGGCCGGTTCGGTCTGGAACCGGGGGCCGGACAGCGGGACGGCGGCGGCCGCCTCCGCGTGGGGGCACTGGGTCACGGGGTGGGCTCCGGGGTCTTCTCCGGAGTCGGTTCCGGACGGGTGGTGGCGGGCACCTCGCCCCGGGAGAGGGCGTAGAGGTGTTCCACCAGGGTGATCAGCACGTATTTGCTGGAGGACCGGTCGCGGGCGTCGCACTCCACCAGCGGGACGTGGTCCGCGAGGTCGAGGGCCTCGCGGATCTGCTGCTCGGTGTGGAGCGGTCCGCCGAAGTCGTTGCACGCCACGATGAACGGCGTGCCGTGGTGCTCCAGGCGGTCGATGGCGTACCAGGAGTCGGCGAGGCGCCGGGTGTCGACGAGGACGACGGCGCCGAGCGTGCCGGAGAACAGCCGGTCCCAGAGGAACCAGAAGCGCTCCTGGCCGGGCGCGCCGAACAGGTACAGCACCGAGCGCTCGTCGAGCGAGATGCGGCCGAAGTCGAAGGCGACGGTCGTCGACGTCTTCGACTGCACGCCGTCGAGGTGGTCGACGGCCTCGCCCGCGCGGGTCATGGTCTCCTCCGTGTTGAGCGGACGGATCTCGCTCACGGATCGGACCATGGTGGTCTTGCCGACCCCGAAGCCGCCGACGACGACTATCTTCAGTCCGTTGTCGGCCGTGGCCTGCAGGGCGGCACGGTCAGAGGTTGCGGAGTCCAACGAGCACCTGTTCCAGGATGTCGGGGTCGGGGAGCCGGTCCGCGACACGGGCTGTACGGGGATGGCGGGCGCTGATCCGGCCGGTGTCGAGCAGATCGCACAGCAGGATGCGCACGATGCTGACGGGCAGGCCCAGCTCCGCGGCGATCTCCACGACGGCGGTGGGGCGTTCGCACATCCGCAGGATCGTGACGTGCTCCGACTGCATGCCGGGGGTCGGCTCGCATTCGGAGACGACGAGGGTCACCAGGTCGAAGGCGGCCGAGTCGGACCGGCTGCGGCCACCGGTGAGGGTGTACAGCCGGTCCGGGGCGTCGTCCCGGCCGGGACGGGGCCGGCGCGTCATACGCTCGCTGTTTCCGACGGATGCGCGGGCTCGCGCGGCGGGGCGACGAGGTGTTCGCCCAGCTGCTCGACGAGCTCGCTCATGTTGTGGCCGACGAGGCCGACGTCGGCCTGTTCGGAGGCGACGACGGCGAGGTGGGCGCCGTCACCGGCCTCCACGATGAAGAGCACGCCGCCGTAGAACTCGGCCATGGCGGAGCGCACCCCGCCGGAGCCGTTGCCGAACTCGACGGAGGCGCCGTGCGACAGGCTCTGGATGCCGGCGGAGATCGCGGCCAGCTGGTCGGCCTGGTCCACGGACAGCTCGGGGGTGCGGCACAGCTTGAGGCCGTCCCTGGACAGCACGAGGGCGTGCCGGGTGCCGGGGGTGCGTTCCAGGAGCCCCTCCAGCAGCCAGTTCAGTCTCTCGTCGGTGGTCGCGGTCATCGGGTGTCGCCTTCCGGGTGCGGGGAGTTGGGCCGGACAGCCTGCCGGAAGCTGTTGAAGCGGGCTGCCTGGGCCTTGGGGTCGGCGGTACGGGGCCGGGGGGTGGACCCGTCCGCCTCGTCGGAGTCGGAAGCGGCGGCGGACGCGCGGGCGCGTGCCTCGGCCGCGGCAAGGGTGCGGCCGCGGGAGCGCTTGGGCAGGCCGCTCTCGCCGAACCGGGGGAGTCCGCCGGTGGTCTCCGAGCCGGACTCGCCGGCGTCGGAGCGGTCGGCGTCCTGGGCGCGCGCGGTCCCGCCGGCGGGGACGGTGCCGGTGTCGGAGCGGTGGACCGGCTCGGGTTCGCGCGGTGCGGGGATCACGGGGGCGGCGACGGCCGGTGCGGGGGACGGGGCCGGTGCCGGGGTGCGGGTGATGATCTCCTGCGGCAGCATCATGAGCGCGCCGGTGCCGCCGCGGGCCGAGGGCCGGAAGGAGACGGTGAGTCCGTGCTTGCGGGCCAGCCGGCCGACGACGGCGAGCCCGAGACGGGTGCCGGACAGGGCGGTCAGGTCCTGGTCGGTGGCGGAGACGGCGTTCTCGGCGCGGCGCAGCTGCACCTCGTTCATGACGAGTCCGCTGTCCTCGACGGTCAGCACGATGCCCGCCGGGACCTCCTCGACGTACACATGGACCTCGGCGGTGGGCGGCGAGAAGTTGGCCGCGTTGTCGAGGAGTTCGGCCAGGGCGTGCATGACGCCCTCGGCGGCGTGGCCGGCGACGGCGACGTCGCTGGTCGAGTGGAGGCGGATGCGCTGGTAGCCGCTGATCCGGCCCATGGCGCCGCGCAGGATGGACTCCATCACGATGGGCTTGGCCCAGCGCCGGCCGGAGCGGGCGCCGGTCAGCACGGCGATGGAGTCGGCCAGCCGGCCCGCCTGGGCGGTGCGGTGGTCCAGGTGGAGCAGGTCGCCGAGGACGTCCTCGGCGGTGTGCCGGTGCTCCATCTCGCGGAGGTCGGCGAGCATGCTGGTGGCCAGGGCCTGCATCCGGCCTGCCGCGTTGGCGCAGGCGGCGACGGCGGCGGAGCGCTCGGTCTCGCTGCGGGCGGCGCGGGCCTTGAGCCGGGCGTTCTCGGCGGTGAGCCGTTCGCTGCCGGCGGCGGACTCCGCGGCGACCCGGGCGTTCTCGGCGGCCGCCGCGGCCTTGATCCGGGCGGTCTCGGCGGTGAACCGCTGGGCGTCGGCGGCCGCGGCGGAGACCATGCGGGAGGTCTCGGCGGTGAACCGGCTGCTCTCGGCCGCGTGCAGTTCGCGCAGCCGGCGGATCGTGACGCGGGCGTGGACGGTCATGGCGACGGCGGCGCTGAGCAGGACCGCCGCCGCGCCCCCGCCCCAGGCCGCGGCCGTCCGGGCCGAGTCGGGGGCGGCGGCGACCGCCCACAGGCACAGGGATCCGGTGAGGGCCACGGTGACCAGCAGGGCCAGTGCGGTCGGCCGGGTTGAGGGGCGCAAGCGGAGTCCTTGGGGGGCGGACGGCGGGCGGACGGGACGATGGTCGTTCGGGTGATTCCGTACTGCAACGAGCAAATGCGACAACTGGAACAGAAGATTCCCAGACAAGTCTCGGTCACTATATGAGAATTGACGATCTGTTTGGGAAGAACTTGTGGTGCTCTCTGTTCCCTTTGTGTTCCGGAGTCTGGCATTTCCGTACGCAGGGGCGTCATTCCGGGAAACACGAGAGGCCCGCACCCGGTCCGGCGGGGCCGCGCGGCATGCTGGGGCGATGGCATCCGGAAACACTCCGAACCCCCGCGAATCCGGGGCACTCGCCGCCGCGCTGCGCGCCGCCGTCCGCGGCGACGTCGACCTCGGCCCCACCGCGCGGGCGCTCACCACGATGGACGCCTCCAACTACCGCCGCGTCCCGCTCGGCACCGTCGCCCCGCGCGACGCCGACGACATCGCCGCCGCGCTCGCCGTCTGCCGCGACCACGGCGTCCCCGTCGTCCCGCGCGGCGGCGGCACCTCCATCGCCGGACAGGCCACCGGCACCGGCATCGTCCTCGACCTCACCCGCCACCTGCGCACGGTCACCGCACTGGACCCGGAGGCCCGCACCGCCGTCGTCCAGCCCGGCGTGGTCCTCGACGACCTGCGGGCCGCCGCCGCCCCGTACGGCCTCACCTTCGGACCGGACCCCTCCACCCACAGCCGCTGCACCCTCGGCGGCATGATCGGCAACAACTCCTGCGGCGCCCACTCCGTCGCCTGGGGCACCACCGCCGACAACGTCCACGCCCTGACCGTCGCCCGCTACGGCGGCGGCACCCTGCGCCTGGAACCGGGCGCCGAGGGCCCGCCCGGCGTCCGCGCCCTGGTCGACGGCCACCTCGCCGCCCTGCGCACCCGCTTCCCCGAACTCCCGCGCCGCATCTCCGGATACGCGCTCGACGCCCTGCTCCCCGAACACGGCCGCGACCCCGTCCGCGCCTTCTGCGGCAGCGAGGGCACGCTCGGCGTCGTCACCGAGGCCGTCGTCCGGCTCGTCGAGGCCCCCGCCGCCCGCGCCCTCGCCGTCCTCGGCTACGCCGACGAGACCGCCGCCGCCGAAGCCGCCCCCGGCCTCCTCCCGCACCACCCGCTCACCGTCGAGGGCATGGCCGCCGACCTCGTCCCCGACCCGGCCGGACTGCCGCGCGGCGGCGCCTGGCTCTTCGCCGAGACCGGCGGCGCCACCCCCGCCGAGGCACGCGCCCACGCCGAACGGCTGGTGCGGGCCGCCGCGCCGGACACCGTCGACGCGGCCGTGGTCACCGACCCGGCCGGGCAGCGCGCCCTGTGGCGGATCCGGGAGGACGCGGCGGGCACCGCCACGCGCATGCCGGACGGCAGTGAGGCGTGGCCCGGCTGGGAGGACACCGCCGTCCCGCCCGCCCGGCTCGGCGGCTACCTCCGGGAGTTCCGCGCCCTGCTCACCGCCCACGGACTGCGCGGCGCCCCGTACGGGCACTTCGGCGACGGCTGCATCCACGTCCGCGTCGACTTCGACCTGCTCACCGCCCCCGGCGTGGCCCGCTTCCGCGCCTTCTCCGAGGACCTGGCCGCGCTCGTCGTCGCCCACGGCGGCTCGCTCTCCGGCGAACACGGCGACGGCCAGGCCCGCGCCGAACTGCTCCCGAAGATGTACGGGGACGAACTCGTTGCCCTCTTCGCCCGGTTCAAGGACCTCTGGGACCCCGACGGCGGCATGAACCCGGGCATCCTCGTCCGCCCCGCCCGCCTGGACGACAACCTCCGCTTCGCCGTCCTGCCGCGCGGGCCCGTCGACGTCGCCTTCGGCTACCCGCACGACGGCGGCGACTTCTCCGCCGCCGTCCGCCGCTGCGTCGGCGTCGCCAAGTGCCGTACGGAGCAGGCCACCGGGCCCTCCGTGATGTGCCCCTCCTTCCGCGCCACCGGCGAGGAGGCCCACTCCACCCGGGGCCGCGCCCGGCTGCTCCACGAGATGCTCGCCGGGGACGCGGGCGGCGTGATCACGGACGGCTGGCGCTCCACCGAGGTGCGCGACGCGCTCGACCTCTGCCTGTCCTGCAAGGGCTGCCGCAGCGACTGCCCGGTGGGCGTCGACATGGCCACGTACAAGGCGGAGTTCCTGCACCACCACTACCGGGGCCGACTGCGCCCCGCCGCCCACTACGCCCTCGGCGGGCTGCCCCGCTGGCTGCGCCTCGCCGCGCCCCTGGCGGGCCCGCTGAACGCCCTGGCCCGGATCCGCCCGCTCGCCGCCCTCGCCAAACGGCTCGCGGGCATCGCGCCCGAGCGGGACATCCCGCCGCTGGCGCGGGAGACGTTCACCCGCTGGCTGAACCGGCGCTGGGGGAAGGGGACGTTCATCCTCTCCAACGACCGGGTCGCCTGGTTCTGGCCCGACACCTTCACCGAGCATCTGTCGCCGGAGGTCGGGCGGGCGGCGGTCCGGGTCGTGGAGGCGGCGACCGGCCGCCGGGTGATGACCGCCGCACGCGGGGTGTGCTGCGGCCTCACCTACGTCTCGACCGGCCGGCTCGACCGGGCCCGGAAGGTGATGCGCCGCACCCTGGACCGGCTGGAGCACACCACGGGCGACCCGATGGTCGTCCTGGAACCGAGCTGCGCGGCCACGCTCCGCACCGACCTGCCCGAACTCCTCCCCGACGACCCGCGCGCGGCCCGGCTCGCCGCCACGGTCCACACCCTCGCCGAGTACCTGGAGAAGCACGCGCCCGACTGGCGGCCCCCGCGCCTGGACCGCCCGGTCACCGGCCAGACCCACTGCCACCAGCACGCCGTCCTGGGCGAGTCGGCGGACCGGAGGCTGCGCGAACGCATGGGCCTGACCGGTGAACTGGAGGGCGGCTGCTGCGGACTCGCCGGCAACTTCGGCTTCGAGCGCGGCCACTGGGACATCTCCGTGGCCTGCGCCGAGGACCGTCTGCTGCCCGCCCTGCGCGCCGCGCCCCCGGACGCGGAGGTCCTCGCGGACGGGATCTCCTGCCGGACCCAGCTGCACCGGCTGGCCGGGGTCCGGGCGAAGCACCTCGCGGAACTGCTGGCGGAGGGACTGGACGGGGCGTCGGCGTCGGCGGCGGGGGAGCCGGAGGGGCCTACGCGCGGGCCGCGTCCACCACGGCCCTGACCAGCCGGACGTTCTCGGGGGCCGAGCCGCCCGGGTAGGTGTGGCGGCGCCGGGTGTAGCCGTACGCGATGCCGCTCGCCGGATCGGCGAACGCCTGCGCACCGGCCGCCCCGCAGTGCCCGTACGCGTCCCGGCCCAGCTCCGGGTGGTCCTCACCGGGCCGCTCGAAGCCCAGCCCGAAGTGGTCCGTCTGCTCGGTCACCAGATCGGTGCCGGTCAGACCGGGCCGGGCGAACTCGGCGCGCGTCTCCGGCTCGAGGAGGGCGGGCAGCCCCGCGAACTCCCCGAGCGTGGCCGCGTACATCCCGGCCAGCCCGCGCGCCGACGCGACCGCGCCCGCCGAGGCCTGGCCGAGCGCCCGGACGGCGGGCCGGTTGATCCACTCGGTCAGGTCGAGGTGCGCGTGGAAGGAGACCGCGCGCAGGCTCTCCGGATCGGAGGGGCGGGCGGCCATCTCCGCCGCCTGCGCGGGCGTCGGGTTCAGCGGGCGCACGGGCAGGAACCGCGGCTCCAGCCCGGCCGGCTGCCCCAGGTACACCTCCAGCCCGTACGGGGCGCGGACCCGCTCCTCGAACAGCTCCTGGAGCGTGCGCCCGGTGGCCCGCAGGACCACCTCACCGGTCAGCGCGCCGATCACCAGCGCGTGGTAGCCGTATGCCGTCCCGGGCTCCCAGAACGGTGCCCGCGCCGCCAGCCGCGCCGCCAGCACCCGGTCGTCCGCCAGCTCCTCCGCCGTGAAGCCCTCCTTCACGCCGATCAGCCCGGCCCGGTGGCCCAGCAGCTCGCGCAGCGTCAGCCGGTCCTTGCCCTCCGCGGCGAACTCCGGCCAGTACGAGGCGACCGTACGGTCCAGTTCCAGGGTGCCGTCCTGCACGAGCAGCGCGACCACCAGATGCGCGGCCCCCTTCGTGCACGAGTACACGGCGGGCAGCGAATCGCCCTCGACCCCGTCGCCCGCCCACAGATCCACGACCGGCTCCCCGTTCCGGTAGACGGCCAGCTGGCTCCCCGGCTCGTTGTGCTCCTCCGCGAGCACGGCCCGGAACTCCTCCCGCACCCCCTCGTAGCCCTCGGCCACGGTGCCGTGCACGGTGATCCCGCCGGAATGCCCGTTCGTCATGGTGTCCCCCCTGCGCGGCACGCCCCTCGCGCCGCCTCCGGAGGGGCAACGGCCGGGCGGGGCGGGGAAATTCCTTGATCGGATGCCGGGGTCCGCGAGCGGGCGCCCGAACCTGCGGGGTCGGGGGAGGGCCCTACGCGGGAGCCTCGACCGGGAGCCCGAAGTCGGCGGCTGCCTTGGCCAGTTCGCTGTCGTAGGTGACGAAGGCGGTGAGCCCCACCCGGAAGGGATCGGCGGTCGCCAGATGGAGTGAGTCCAGGGTGCCGAGCCTCCGGTTCCGGTACGCGGTCGCGCGTGCGAGCACGGTGGTGGTGAGGTCGATCAGATAGACGCTGCGGACCGCCTGCGCCACGAAGTACGCGATGCGCTCGGGGTCCACCCCGGCCCGGTGCAGGGTGCGGGTGATCTCCAGCCGGGCCAGGTCGCTCGTGAGGAGTTCGGTCCCTTCGGGCAGTGCCGTCCGCCAGGCCCGCAGCGCCTCGGACTCGGCCTCGGGCTTGATGAACTTCAGGAGCGCGCACGAGTCGAGGTAGATCAACGCCGGCGCTCCTCGTCGCGCTCCGACAGGAGGAGGTCGGACAGACTCGGCAGCTCGGGCGCGAGTTCGGGCGCCAGATCCGGCATGCCCTGCTCGGCGGGCGGTGCGGCGTCGCCGGACTCGATCATGCGCCGGAGCGGGTCGGGCGTCTCGGTCTCGGGCACCATGCGCAGCACGGGAACACCGCGGTCGGTGACGAGTATGGGCACCCCGGACCGCACCAGCGCCACGGCCTTGGACGGGTTCTGGTTGAGCTCGCGCAGCCCGATCGTCTTCATACGGTCGAATGTAGCTACATGATGTAGGTACAGCAACTGGGCATGGGGTGGCTGGCTACGGAGTATGCGTGCGCAGTAACCGAGAGCGCGGTGTGCAGCGACAGGCATGCGGTGCGCGGCGGCCCCGTGGCCCCTCTCCCGGTCTCAGCCGTCCCCGTCCTCCGCGACGATCTCCCGGGCCAGGGCGGCGAGGAGGGGGAGGGCGGGGTGGCCCGGGGCGTCGCGGCGGGCGAGGAGGACGGGGAGGGGCGGGGCGTCCGTGAGGGGGCGGAAGGCGACTCCGGGGCGGGGGTGCATGCCGGCCGTGGAGGCGGCGGAGACGCCGGTGCCGCGGCCGGCGGCGATGGCGGTCAGCCAGTCGTCGGTGTTGGCCACGGTGAGGGTGGCCGAGGGGCGGGCGGACGGCGGCCACAGGCCGGGGGTGGTGGTGCCGGAGACGGTGTTGAGGACGACGGTGCCGGAGGCGAGGTCGGCGAGGCGGAGGGCGGTACGGGCGGCGAGGGGGCCGTCCGCGGCGACGGCGGCCACGCGCTCCTCCTCGTACAGCAGCTCCGTGACGAGCCCGGGGGTCTCGACGGGGCCGCGCAGGACGGCGGCGTCGACCTCGCCGCGGGCGAGGCCGGCGGTGCGGTCGTCGATGCGGCGCAGTTCCAGCGGGATGCCGGGGTGGCGTTCCTGCCAGCGGCGCAGCAGCGGCGTGGTGTGGCGGCCGAACGCGGACCAGGCGTGGCCGATCCGCAGCGGGCGGCGGTGCGGGCCGCCCGGGTCGACGGCCTCGTCGAAGGCCGCGACCGCCGCGGTGGCCCGGTCGCGGAAGGCGATGCCGTCGGGGGTGAGGGCGAGGTGGTGGGTGGAGCGGTCGACGAGCCGGAGGCCGAGGCGCTGCTCCAGGGCGGCGAGGGTGCGCGAGACGGCGGGCTGGGTGAGCCCGAGCCGGGCGGCGGCCCGGGTGATGCCGCCCTCGTCGGCCACGGCCAGGAAGGCGCGCAGATGGCGGATCTCGATGGCGGAGGCGTTCCGTCCGCGCGGGGCCCCGGGGCCGGTGTCCTTCTCCTGCTGACCGCTCATGCGCGCGAAGCATAACGAGAGCGAGATCGGCATTTCACGTGCCGCGCGGTGGTGCCTACCTTGGAGGGACGTGCCGCACCGGCTGGGTGCAGTATCTTCAATGAGGTAGTGCAGTATGTTGCACTGCTTCATCGACTCTGAGACCCCAGAAGGACAGGCCCCGGGTGAACGACCAGCGAACCGCCGCAGCACCGGCCCCGGACGTCGCCGCCCCCGAGGCGGTCACCGTCCCCGAGGCCGCCACCGCCCTCGACGGCGCCCCCCGCGCCACCGGGCGGCGCGCGGCACTCGCGCCGGTGGCGCTGGTGGTCGCGGGCGGGCTGTCCGTCCAGTTCGGCTCGGCGATCGCGGTGCTGCTGATGCCGAGGGCCGGTGCGCTCGGTGTCGTCACGCTGCGGCTCGCCGCCGCCGCGCTCGTGCTGCTCGTCGTCTGCCGCCCCAAGGTGCGCGGCCACTCGCGGGCCGACTGGGGCACCGTGCTGGCCTTCGGCCTGGCCATGGCCGCCATGAACACGCTCTTCTACCAGGCCGCCGACCGCATCCCGCTGGGCGCCGCCGTCACCCTGGAGGTGCTGGGCCCGCTCGCCCTCTCCGTCGTCGCCTCGCGCCGCCTCGTCAACGTCGTCTGGGCCGGGCTCGCCCTGGCCGGTGTCGCCCTGCTGAGCGGCGGCGGCTTCGACCGGCTCGATCCGGCCGGCGCGGCGTTCGCCCTGGCCGCCGGTGCCATGTGGGCGGCGTACATCGTCTTCAGCGCCCGCACCGGACGCCGCTTCCCCCAGGCCGACGGACTGGCCCTGGCGATGGGCGTCGCCGCCGTCCTCACGGTGCCGCTCGGCGTCATCGAGTCCGGCTCGAAGCTCCTGGTCCCCTCCACCCTCGGCCTGGGCGCCGCCGTCGCCCTCCTCAGCTCCGTCCTCCCGTACACCCTCGAACTCATCGCCCTGCGCCGCCTGCCCGCCCCCACCTTCGCGATCCTGATGAGCCTGGAACCCGCGATCGCGGCCACGGCGGGCTTCCTCGTCCTCGACCAGGCCCTGTCCACGACGGACGCCCTGGCCATCGCGCTCGTCATCGGGGCGAGCATGGGCGCGGTGCGGAGCCAGGTGCGGGGTGCGCGCAAGGGCTGACGCCCCGTTCCGTACGTCAACGGAGCGGCGCGGGCTCCCACCAGCTCAGGTGGGCCGCCGCCCGGTCCACCGGCTCGATCGTCTCCCAGCCCTCCGCGATCAGCCCCTCCTCGATCCGCCAGATGTCCACGACGGCGACGGCCGGACCGCCGGGCAGCGTGCGGTGCGAGTGCACGACGACGTGATCGCCGTCGGCCAGCAGATGCCGCACCTCCACCCGCATCCCGGCGAGCGGGGCGAGGGCGGCGCCGACGGCGGCGAGCCATTGCGTCCTCGTCGAGTCGCGGCCGTCGGGCCGGTGGTGGACGAAGTCCTCGGCGAGCAGGGGCGCGAGCCCGTCGGAGCTGCCGGTCTCGACCAGGGCGGCCAGGGCCCGTGCGACGAGGTCCTTGTTGCGGTCGGCGGGGCGGGGGCCGGTGGCGGAAGTGCTCCGTGTCGTCTCCATGGGGAAAGTCTTCGTCCGGCCGGGCCCGGATGTCGATGACATGGCATGTCATGGCCCACCGCCGTGCGGGCCGGTACGGTCGCTGACCATGCACACCGTCGGGGAACTCCTGCGGCAGTGGCGCGGGCGCCGGGGGCTCAGCCAGCTCGCCCTGGCGCTGGCGGCGGACGTCTCGCCACGCCACGTCAGCCTGGTCGAGACGGGCCGGACCCGGCCGAGCGCGGCCATGGTCCTGCGGCTGGCCGAGCAGCTGGACGTACCGCTGCGCGACCGCAACCGGCTGCTGCTCGCGGCCGGCTTCGCACCCCGGTACGCGGAGCGCCCCCTCGACGACGCCGCGCTCGCGGCGGCCCGCCGGGCGGTCGACCGGGTGCTGCGCGCCCATGAGCCGTATCCGGCGCTGGCCTTCGACCGCCACTGGAACATCCTGCGGACCAACCGCGCGGCCGCCCCCTTCCTCGCGGGCGTCGACCCCGCGCTGCTGCGCCCGCCGGTCAACCTGATCCGCCTGGGCCTGGACCCGCGCGGCTTCGCCCCGCTGGTGGTCAACCTGGCCGATGTGCGCGGGGTCTTCCGCGCCCGCGTGGGCCGCCAGCTGGCCGCGGCCCCCGACGCCGGTCTGGCCGCGCTGTACGAGGAGCTGCTGGCGCCGGGAAGCGAGGAGGCGGCCGAGGGCCCGTCGATCGCGGACGGCTGCGACGTCGTCATCCCGATGATCCTGCGCGTCGGCGGCCGCGAACTGCGGCTCTTCTCGACGGTCACCACCTTCGGCACACCGATGGACATCACGCTCGACGAGGTCGCGATCGAGCTGTACTACCCGGCGGACGAGGAGAGCGCCGCGCATTTCGGGGCGCGCTGAGGGCGCGGCGGGGCGCACGCGTTTGGAAGCGCGTTGACGTGTACATGAATTCGGTCGGGTCTACCCGCATAGATGGGCGGGTGCACCCGACCGACGCAGTACCCCCCACGTGCTCCACTCATTCGACAGGAGATCGTCTTGAGTGCAACGACACCGCTGCGCGCGACCCTCATCGGGGTCGTGCTGTCCGCGACGGCCCTGATACCCCTCCAGGGAACCGCGTCCGCAGCACCGCACGGACACGCCGCACCGACCGCGCCCCCGGCCGCCACCGCCGCCCCGGTCGCCGGCATCGAGGACGCCACCGCCCACGCCCTGGCGGGCTCCCTCGCGGACCCCGCCTGGCGGAGACAGGTGCGCAACGCCGTCCTGGCCCAGGACTCGGTGGACCTCCGGGCGCTCACCGGAGGCTCCGCCACCGCCACGGGCAGGCGCCTGGCCGCCGGGGTCGCCGCGGCCGACCGGGACGCCGCCGCGGCCAAGGGGCTGGGCTCCGGGGCCGGTTCGCTGCTGCGGGTGCGGCTGGCCGATCCGTCGATGGAGGCGCGGCTGGCCGGCGGGACCGCCCCGTGGGTGGCGGCGGCCCCGTCCGACGACGACGGCGCCGCGATCACCGCGTACGACAGCTCCGGCACCGCCCACGAACTGTCCGCCGACGCCGTACCGGACCGGCCCGTCCTCGTGGTCGGCGTCGACGGCGCCAAGGCCGTCACCGAGGGGCTGAAGGTCGTCGACAAGGCGCTGAAGGCCCGGGGGCTCGCCGTCCCGGCCCCGGCGGCCGGGACGGGCCCCACCGCGTCGGCGTCCGCGACGGGCATCGACACCACCCTGATCAACTCGGTCCGCGTCTCCGACGTCAAGGAGCCGTGGATCAAGGGCGACGCCGAGATCTTCACGCTCGTCACCGGCTTCGGGACCGACGGCAAGCCGCGCGTGGACACCGTCGAGATGCCGTACCTGGACGACGAGGACACCACGTACTACCCGAACCAGGTCCTCGTGAACTGGTCGAACTACAAGTACGACATGGCCGACGCGGTCATGATGGAGGACGACGGGGACACCAACTACCAGGCCCTGGCCAAGGCCATCGTCACCGTTCTGCTCACCATCACCGACCAGGGCGCCTACATCCCGCTCGCCGACGCCCTCCTGGACGCCATTCCCACCTCCTGGTGGACCGACGACCCGGACTACGTCGACTCCTGGTACACCCTGGCCAGGACCACCAGCGGCACGCGCAACGGCGCGGCGGCCAACGGCTGGATCAACGTCTCCCCGTACCACGTCCCGGCACTCTGACCCGGACCCGCTCTCCCCGGGCCGGGGCGGCACCCGCACTCCGGTGACCGCCCCGGCCCGGCCCGGCACCTCTCGGTCCCGCTCGTCCCGGCCCGGTCCGGCGACCGCGTCCCACCCCCTGACCGGCGGACCGGTCCCCCTGATCATCCGGCGCGCCCCCGTCCCCGAACCTAGGCTGGCGGAAGAGCCGACCTGGAGGGACCACATGACGGAACGCGACGATCTGCTCGCGCTCGTGACCGACCAGCGCACCAACTTCCTCTTCACCCTGGCCGACCTCGACGACACCGGGGCCCGCGCCCGCACCACCGTCAGCGAACTGACCCTCGGCGGACTCCTCAAGCACCTCGGCCAGGTCCAGCGCACCTGGCTCGCCGTGGTCGACGGCACCGCCCCCGCCCGGGTGGAGTGGGCCGACCTCGACCCCGACGGCAACCGCATGACCGCCACCGACACCCTGCCCGCCCTGCGCACCGCCTTCGACGAGGCCGCCGCCGCCTTCGACCGGACCGTCCGCGACGAGTCCGACCTCGACCGCGAGGTGACCCTCCCGGCCTATCCCTGGTCCCCGCCCGTCCCCGTCGTCTGGACCGTCCGCCACATCCTCTGGCACATCTTCCGCGAGATCGCCCACCACAGCGGCCACGCCGACATCGTCCGCGAGGCCCTGGACGGCGCGAGCACCACGGCGAAGATGGCGGAGGCGGCGTCCAAGGGACGGTAGGGCCCGCATTCGCCCAGGGAGCCGTAGTCGCACGCCGTGCGGGTACGGCTCCCTTTTCCGTGCCCGCTGCCCGGTCCGCGGACTCCCCGTTCGCGAGCGGGGCAGCGAGAATCAGAAAACCATGCAAGCACGCTTGCTTGTTTTCCGTGCCCCTGGCAGGCTCCGGTGCACACCGCACCGCCCCGAGGGGAGCGCACCGTGTCCGATGTCGCAGCCGTGCTCGATGATCTGCGCAGGGAGAGTGAGGAACTCGACCTGCTGGTCGCGGGGTTGAGTACGCCGCAATGGGCGGGGGAGACGCCCGCCGAGGGGTGGACGATCGCCCATCAGGTGGCGCATCTGAGCTGGACGGACGGGGTCGCGCTGAAGGCGGTCACCGACCCGGAGGGGTTCGGGGGCGAGGTCGAGAAGGCGCTGGCGGATCCGGAGGGGTTCGTGGACCGGGCGGCCGAGGAGGTGCGCGCGGCGTATGCGCCGGAGGCGCTGCTCGTGCGCTGGCGGGAGGGGCGCGAGCGCTTGCAGGAGGTGCTGCGGGCGGCGCCGGAGGGGACGCGGTTCCCCTGGTACGGGCCGCCGATGAGCGTCGCGTCGATGGCGACCGGGCGGCTCATGGAGACCTGGGCCCACGGACAGGACATCGCCGACGCGCTCGGTGTCACCCGCGCCCCCACGCCCCGGCTGCGGCATGTCGCGCGCATCGGGGTCCGGGCCCGCGACTACGCCTTCTTCGTCCACGGCAAGCCCGCTCCCGCCGAACCGTTTCGGGTCGAACTGACCGCCCCCGACGGTGCGTTGATCGCCTTCGGGCCCGAGGAAGCCGCCCAGCGCGTGACCGGGCCGCTCCACGACTTCTGCCTGCTCGTCACCCAGCGCGCCCACCGTGACGACCTTGCCGTCCGGGCCGAGGGGGCCGACGCCGACGCCTGGCTCGACATCGCGCAGTCCTTCGCCGGGCCCGCCGGGACGGGCCGCGCTCCCGGGTCCGGCACCGCCCCCGGAGCCGGCCGGTGACGGGGGTGCGGAACGGGCCCGACGGGGCCGGTGCGGACAGCGGGCCCGGCGCACCGCCCACGCCACCCCCGCCGCCACCCGCGCCCCCGTCCCCGCCCCTCCGTATCGGCAACGCCTCCGGGTTCTACGGCGACCGCTTCGACGCCCTGCGCGAGATGCTCACCGGCGGGCCGCTCGACGTGGTCACCGGCGACTACCTGGCCGAGCTGACCATGCTCATCCTCGGCCGCAGCCGGCTGAAGGACCCCGCGCGCGGCTACGCGAGCACGTTTCTGCGGCAGTTGGAGGAGGGGCTGGGGCTCGCCCATGAGCGGGGCGTGCGGATCGTCGCCAACGCGGGCGGGCTCAACCCGGCCGGGCTGGCGGACGCGGTGCGGGAGCTGGCGGACAAGGCCGGGGTGCCGGTGCGCGTCGCGCACGTCGAGGGGGACGCCCTGCCCGTACCGGACGGATACCTCACCGCCAACGCGTACCTCGGAGGCGCCGGCATCGCCGCCTGTCTGAGGGCCGGGGCCGATGTCGTCGTCACCGGCCGGGTCACCGACGCGGCCCTCGTCACCGGGCCCGCCGCCGCCCACTTCGGCTGGGGGCCCGCGGACCACGACGCGCTCGCCGGGGCCGTCGTCGCCGGACACGTCCTGGAGTGCGGGACGCAGGCGACCGGCGGCAACTACTCCTTCTTCCGCGACCACGACGTGCGCCGCCCCGGCTTCCCCGTCGCCGAGATCCACGCCGACGGCAGCGCGGTCGTCACCAAGCACGAGGGGACCGGTGGCGTCGTCGACGTCGGCACGGTCACCGCGCAGCTCCTGTACGAGACCGGCGGCGCCCGGTACGCGGGCCCCGACGTCACCGCACGGCTCGACACCGTACGGCTGACGCAGGACGGGCCGGACCGGGTCAGGATCTCCGGGGTGCGCGGCGAGGCCCCGCCGCCCACGCTCAAGGCCGGACTCACCCGGCTCGGCGGCTGGCGCAACGAGGTCGTCTTCGTCCTCACCGGGCTCGGCATCGACGCCAAGGCGCGGCTGGTGAAGGACCAGTTCGCGGACGCCTTCGCGCGCGCCGGGCGGCGGCCGGAGGAGGTGCGGTGGGAGCTGGCCCGCACCGACCGGCCCGACGCCGCCACCGAGGAGACCGCCAGCGCCCTGCTCCGGCTCGTCGTCCGCGACCGGGACCCCGACGCCGTCGGACGCACCGTCTCCGGCGCCGCCATCGAGCTCGCCCTCGGCAGCTACCCCGGATTCCACGTCACCGCCCCGCCCGGAAAGGGCGCGCCCTACGGGGTGTTCGAGGCCCGCTCCGTACCGGCCGGGGAGGTGGAGCACATCGCCGTGCTGCCCGACGGGTCCCGGGAGGTCGTCGAACCGGCCGTGAGTACACGCGAGTTGGCGGATGTCGAGGCGCCACCGCTGCCCGCGCCGCCCGTCCCCGGGCCCACCCGCCTCGCCCCCCTCGGGGCCGTCGCCGGGGCCCGCAGCGGCGACAAGGGCGGGGACGCCAACGTCGGGGTCTGGGTGCGCGAGGACGCGGCCTGGCCGTGGCTGGCGCACACCCTCACCGTCGAGCGCTTCCGCGCGCTCCTGCCGGAGACCGCCGGGCTCACCGTCGTACGCCACGTCCTGCCGAACCTGCGCGCGCTGAACTTCACCGTCCAAGGGCTCCTCGGCGAGGGCGTCGCCGCCCAGCACCGCTTCGACCCGCAGGCCAAGGCGGTCGGGGAGTGGCTGCGCGCCCGCCGTCTGGAGATACCCGTGACCCTGCTGGAACCGGAGGACCCGCCGGACGGCGCCGCACCCGCCGCACCGGACGGCCCGGCCGACACCGCACCGGAGGACCCCGTATGACCGTCCTGCCCACCGGGCTCGACACCGCGAGTCCCGACTACGCGGCGAACCGGGCCGCCATGCTCGACAAGCTCGCCGAACTCGACGCCGCGCACGCCAAGGTCCTGGAGGGCGGCGGCGAGAAGTACACCGAACGCCACCGCGGGCGCGGCAAGCTGCTCGCCCGGGAACGCATCGAACTGCTGGTGGACCGCGACACCCCGTTCCTGGAACTGTCGCCGCTCGCCGCCTGGGGGAGCGACTACACAGTGGGCGCCTCACTCGTCACCGGGATCGGTGTCGTCGAGGGCGTGGAGTGCCTGATCACGGCCAACGACCCGACCGTACGCGGCGGGGCCTCCAACCCGTGGACGCTGAAGAAGGCCCTGCGCGCCAACGAGATCGCCTTCGCCAACCGGCTGCCCGTCATCAGCCTGGTCGAGTCCGGCGGCGCCGATCTGCCGTCGCAGAAGGAGATCTTCATCCCCGGCGGGGCGCTCTTCCGCGATCTGACCCGGCTCTCCGCCGCCGGCATCCCCACCGTGGCCGTCGTCTTCGGCAACTCCACCGCCGGAGGTGCGTACGTCCCCGGCATGTCCGACCACACCGTCATGATCAAGGAGCGCTCCAAGGTCTTCCTCGGCGGCCCGCCGCTGGTCAAGATGGCCACCGGCGAGGAGAGCGACGACGAATCCCTCGGCGGCGCCGGCATGCACGCCCGCACCTCCGGGCTCGCCGACCACTTCGCCGTGGACGAGCAGGACGCGCTGCGCCAGGCCCGCCGGATCGTCGCCCGGCTCAACCACCGCAAGGCGCACCCCGATCCGGGCCCCGCCGCACCGCCGAAGTACGACGAGGACGAGCTGATCGGCATCGTGCCCGGGGACCTCAAGATCCCCTTCGACCCGCGCGAGGTCATCGCCCGGCTCGTCGACGGCTCGGACTTCGACGCGTTCAAACCGCTGTACGGGACGAGCCTGGTCACCGGCTGGGCGCGGCTGCACGGCTACCCCGTCGGCATCCTCGCCAACGCCCAGGGCGTGCTGTTCAGCGAGGAGTCGCAGAAGGCCGCGCAGTTCATCCAGCTCGCCAACCAGCGCGACATCCCGCTGCTCTTCCTGCACAACACCACCGGCTACATGGTCGGCAAGGAGTACGAGCAGGGCGGCATCATCAAGCACGGCGCGATGATGATCAACGCGGTGTCGAACTCGAAGGTCCCGCACCTCTCGGTCCTCATGGGCGCCTCCTACGGCGCCGGGCACTACGGGATGTGCGGCCGGGCGTACGATCCGCGCTTCCTGTTCGCCTGGCCGGGCAGCAAGTCCGCCGTCATGGGCCCCCAGCAGCTCGCCGGGGTCCTCTCGCTGGTGGCCCGCGCCTCCGCCGCCGCGAAGGGGCGGCCGTACGACGACGACGCGGACGCCGCGCTGCGCGCCATGGTCGAGCAGCAGATCGAGTCCGAGTCGCTGCCGATGTTCCTGTCCGGGCGGCTGTACGACGACGGGGTCATCGACCCGCGCGACACCCGGACCGTCCTGGGGATGTGCCTGTCCGCCATCCACACCGCACCGGTCGAGGGCGCCCGCGGCGGCTTCGGCGTCTTCCGGATGTGAGCCGAGATGACCACCAGTTTCACCAGCATCACCCGTCTCCTGGTCGCCAACCGGGGCGAGATCGCCGTCCGGATCTTCCGCACCTGCCGGGACCTCGGCATCGCCACCGTCGCCGTGTACTCCGACGCGGACGCCGGGGCCCTGCACGTCCGGGAGGCCGACACCGCCGTACGCCTGCCGGGCGCCGCCCCCGCCGACACCTATCTGCGCGCGGACCTCGTGGTGGCCGCCGCGCTCGCCGCCGGGGCCGACGCCGTGCACCCCGGCTACGGCTTCCTCTCCGAGAACGCCGCCTTCGCCGCCGCCGTCCAGGACGCCGGGCTCCACTGGGTCGGGCCGCCGCCCAAGGCGATCGAACTCATGGCGTCCAAGACCCGCGCCAAGGAGCTGATGGCCGCCGCCGGGGTCCCGCTGCTCGCCCCCGTCGACCCGGCCGCCGTCACCGACGCCGATCTGCCGCTGCTGCTGAAGGCGGCGGCCGGGGGCGGCGGGCGCGGGATGCGGATCGTACGGGACCGCGCCGACCTGCCCGGTGAGCTGACCGCCGCACGGGCCGAGGCGCGGTCCGCGTTCGGGGACGACGAGGTGTTCGCCGAGCCGTACGTCGAGCGCGGCCGGCACGTCGAGGTCCAGATCATGGCCGACGCCCACGACACCGTGTGGGCACTCGGCACCCGCGACTGCTCCCTCCAGCGCCGCCACCAGAAGGTCGTCGAGGAGGCCCCGGCCCCCGGGCTCGACGACGCGCTGCGCGCACGGCTCCACGAGGCGGCGACGGCCGCCGCGCGGGCCGTCGACTACCGGGGCGCCGGCACCGTCGAGTTCCTCCTGACCGCCGACGGCCGGCCGTACTTCCTGGAGATGAACACCCGCCTCCAGGTCGAACACCCCGTCACCGAAGCCGTGTTCGGCGTCGATCTGGTCGCGCTGCAACTGCGGATCGCGGAGGGCGCGCCGCTGCCCGCCCCCGTACCCCCGCAGCCCACCGGGCACGCCGTCGAGGCCCGGCTCTACGCCGAGGACCCGTCCCGAGACTGGCAGCCGCAAACCGGAGCACTGCTCTCGCTCGATGTGCCGGACCTTCCGGGGCTCCGCCTGGACACCGGATACACAGGGGGTGACACGATCGGCGTCCACTACGACCCGATGCTCGCCAAGGTCGTCGCCCACGCCCCGACCCGCCCCGAGGCCCTACGCCTGCTGGCCCGCGCCCTGGAACGCGCCCGTATCCACGGCCCGGTCACCAACCGCGCCCTGCTGGTCCGCTCGCTGCGCCACCCGGACTTCGCCGACGCCCGCCTCGACGGCCTCGACACGGGCTTCTACGACCGCCATCTGCCCGCCCTGACCCAGCAGGAGGACGACTCCGGCGCCCGCCTCGCCGCGACCGCCGCCGCCCTCGCGGCCGCCGCCCGCACCGCCGCCACCGGGGGCGTGAGCCGCTTCGGCGGCTGGCGGAACGTGCCCGCCCGGCCGCAGGAGCGCACCTACCGGAGCGAGCCGGACGGCCGGGAGCACGCCGTCGCGTACCGCACCACCCGCACGGGCCCCACCCTCGGGACCGACGGCGCACCCCGTGTCGTGGCCGCCTCCCCGCACCGCGTCACCCTCGAAACCGGGGGCGTCACCCACCACTTCGACGTCACGGCGTACGGCGACCGGGTGTACGTGGACACCGCGTCCGGCGCGTACGCCTTCACCGCCCTGCCCCGCTTCACCGACCCGGCCGAACGCACCGAACCCGGCTCGCTGCTGGCCCCGATGCCCGGCACCGTCGTCCGCCTCGCGGACGGACTGGCCCCCGGTGCGTCCGTCACCGCCGGGCAGCCGCTGATCTGGCTGGAGGCGATGAAGATGGAGCACCGCATCCTCGCGCCCGCCGCCGGCACCCTCACCGCCCTGCACGCGGCGCCCGGCCTCCAGGTGGAGGTGGGTGCCCTGCTCGCCGTCGTCACCGACGTACAGGAGGAACCGCACGCATGAGCACCGTCCTCGAAACCGAAGAGCACCAGGCCCTGCGCGCCGCCGTCGCCGCCCTCGGGAAGCGCTACGGCCGCGACTACATGACCGGCGTCGTCCGCGAGGGCGGCCACCCCCGCGAGCTGTGGGCCGAGGCCGCCAAGCTCGGCTATCTCGGCGTGAACCTCCCCGAGGAGTACGGCGGCGGGGGCAGCGGGATGGCGGAACTCTCCATCGTCCTGGAGGAGCTGGGCGCGGCCGGCTCCCCGCTCCTGATGATGGTCGTCTCGCCCGCGATCTGCGGCACGGTCATCGCCCGCTTCGGCACCGAGGAGCAGAAGCGCCAGTGGCTGCCGGGCCTCGCCGACGGCAGCCTCACCATGGCCTTCGGCATCACGGAGCCCGACGCCGGGTCCAACTCCCACCGGATCACCACCACCGCCCGCCGCGACGGCACGGACTGGGTCCTCACCGGCCGCAAGGTCTTCGTCTCCGGCGTCGACATCGCGGACGCCACCCTCATCGTCGGCCGCACCGAGGACGCCAGGACCGGCAAGCTGAAGGCCTGCCTGTTCATCGTCCCGCGCGAGTCGCCCGGCTTCCAGCGGTCGCAGATCGACATGGAACTCCAGGCCCCGGAGAAGCAGTTCGAACTCGTCCTGGACGACGTACGCCTCCCGGCCGACGCACTCGTCGGCGACGAGGACGCGGGGCTCCTCCAGCTCTTCGCCGGGCTCAACCCCGAACGCATCATGACCGCCGCGTTCGGCATCGGCATGGGCCGCTACGCGCTCGGTCGCGCCGTCGAGTACGCGAAGACCCGCCAGGTGTGGAAGGAGCCCATCGGCGCCCACCAGGCCATCGCCCACCCCCTCGCCCAGGCCCACATAGAACTGGAACTGGCCCGGCTGATGATGCAGAAGGCCGCCCGCCTGTACGACGACGGCGACGACATCGGCGCGGGCGAGGCCGCCAACATGGCGAAGTACGCGGCGGGCGAGGCGTGCGTCAGGGCCGTGGACCAGGCCGTGCACACCCTCGGCGGCAACGGCCTCACCCGCGAGTACGGCCTCGCGTCCCTGATCACGGCGGCCCGGGTGGCGAGAATCGCACCGGTCAGCCGGGAGATGATCCTCAACTACGTGTCCCACCAGTCGCTGGGACTCCCCAAGTCGTACTGACGGCTGCCGGGTCGTTGCGACGGTGCCGGTACGTTTCGACGGGACCGGGTCGTTGCGACGGGACTGGTTCGTTGCGACGATGCCGGGCCGTTGCGACGGGACTGGTTCGTTGCGACGATGCCGGGCCGTTGCGACGGTACCGGTTCGTTGCGACGGCACCCGGCCGTACCGACGGCACCGGGCCCGCGAACCCCCACGGCCGGTATTTCGTCGCCCCCGGGGTCTCCCCAAGGCGTACCGGCGGACGCCATCCTGTCCCTCCACACCGTGCGGGGGGAGCCCCGGCACGGCGGCAGCGCACGCCCACCTCCCACGCGTCGTACGGGACCGGCCGGCCCACCCCCACCCGGCCGGGACCCGCCCATCCGCACCGAAGGGACCCATCGCATGGCGCACGTGTTCCGGAGCGAGTACCCCGACGTCCAGCCCCTCGACACCGCGATCCACGAGGCGGTCCTCGGCCACGCCGCCGAGGAGTTCGGCGACACGGTCGCCCTGATCGACGGGACGGACGACACCCGGCGCCTCACGTACAAGCAGCTGGACGGCTTCCACCGCAGGATCGCCGCCGGGTTCGCCGCCGCCGGACTGGCGAAGGGCGACGTACTGGCCCTGCACAGCCCCAACACGATCGCCTACCCGGCGGTGTTCTTCGCGGCGACCCGGGCCGGGGCGACCGTCACCACGGTCCATCCGCTCGCGACGGCCGAGGAGTTCGCCAAACAGCTCCGCGACTCCTCCGCCCGCTGGATCGTGACCGTCTCCCCGCTCCTGGCCACCGCCCGCCGCGCCGCCGAACTCGTGGGCGGCATCCGGGAGATCTTCGTCTGCGACCAGGCGGAGGGGCACGCCTCCGTCCTCGACATGCTCATCGGTGACGCCCCCGAGCCGATGGTCGACATCGACCCCGCCGAGGACGTCGCGGCCCTCCCGTACTCCTCGGGCACGACCGGCACCCCCAAGGGGGTGATGCTCACGCACCGGTCCATGGCGACGAACCTGGAACAGCTGACCCCGTTCATCCCCCTGGGCACCGGCCACCGCATCCTGGCGGTCCTGCCCTTCTTCCACATCTACGGGCTGACCGCCCTGATGAACGCCCCCCTGCGCACCGGCGCGACGGTGGTCGTCCTGCCGCGCTTCGACCTCGCCCCGTTCCTCGCCGCGATCGAGCAGCACCGCATCAACGGCCTGTACGTGGCCCCGCCGATCGTGCTGGCCCTAGCCAAGCACCCCGTCGTCGACCGCTACGACCTCTCCTCCCTGGAGTACATCGTCAGCGCCGCCGCCCCCCTGGACGCGGACCTCGCCACCGCCTGCTCCCGCCGCCTCGGCCTCCCGCCGGTCCGCCAGGCCTACGGCATGACCGAACTGTCCCCCGGCACCCACGTCGTCCCCCTCGCCGCCGAGAACCCGCCCCCCGGCGCCGTCGGCACTCTCCTCCCCTCCACCGAGATGCGCATCGTCTCCCTCGACGCCCCCGACGAGGACGCCGCCCCCGGCGCCACCGGCGAGATCCTCATCCGGGGCCCCCAGGTCATGAAGGGCTACCTCGGCCGCCCCGACGCCACCGCCGCCATGATCGACCCCGACGGCTGGCTCCACACCGGCGACATCGGCCGCATCGACGAGGACGGCTGGCTCTTCGTCGTCGACCGCGTCAAGGAACTCATCAAGTACAAGGGCTACCAGGTCGCCCCCGCCGAACTCGAAGCCCTCCTCCTCTCCCACGACGACGTTGCTGACGCCGCTGTCATCGGCGTCAACGACACCGAGGGCAACGAGATCCCGAAGGCCTACGTGGTCCGCGCCCCGTCCGCCGACGACCTCACGGCGGAGGCCCTGATGACCTGGGTGGCCGGCCAGGTCGCCCCGTACAAGAAGGTCCGCGCGGTCGAGTTCATCGAGACCGTGCCGCGCGCGGTATCCGGGAAAATCCTGCGGAGGGAGCTGCGGGAGCGGGCCCAGGGGAAGGGCTGACGGCTCCGGGGGCGGCCGGGCGGGGGCCGCACAGGGGCCGACCCGGGCCGGTCAGGCCGTGCGTGCTCCGCGCCGGTAGCCGCCCGGGGCCAGCCCGTACGCGCGTTTGAACGCCTTGGCGAAGGCGTACTCCGACCCGTAGCCGGTACGGGTGGCGACCACCGCCAGCGGGGCCTCGGACTCCCGCAGGAGCCGCGCGGCGGTCGTCATGCGCCAGCGGGTCAGATACGCCATGGGCGGCTCGCCGACGAGAGCGTTGAACCGGCGGGCGAACGCGGCGCGGGACAGCCCCACACGACCGGCCAGCGACTCCACCGTCCATGCGGCGCCCGGTTCCGCATGGATCGCCGTCAGGGCCGGGGCGACCGCCGAGTCCCGGAGCGCGGCGGCCCAGCCCCTGGTCTCGGCGGCGGGCCGCCCCTCCAGCCAGGCCCGCAGGATGTAGAGGAGCAGCGAGTCGATCAGGGCGGGGACGATCCCGGCCGAACCGGGGCGCGGCTGGTCCAGTTCCGTACGCAACAGCTGGACGGCCGCCGCCAGTTCGGGGTGCACGGTGTGGTTCGCGGTCAGATGGACGATCTCCGGCAGTTGCCGCACGAGGGGGTGGGGGCGGTCTTGGTCCAGGTGGTAGTTGCCGCACAGCAGGCTGGTGCGGGGGCCGTCGCCGCCGACGGTGACGGTGCCCAGCGGTGACCCGGGGCAGAACTGCGCGGCCCGTTCCGGTTCGGCCGGGGTGTCCGGGTGGTCGGCCAGGATGTGCCCGCGCCCGTCCCGCAGGAACACCACGTCACCGGGGGAGAGCAGGAGCGGCGGCCGGTGCGCCGCGTCCTCCAGCGGGACCAGCCAGCACGTGCCGGACAGCACCACGTGGAACCCGGCACCGGCCACCGGCGGCAGCCGCAGGCCGAAGGGCGCCCGCCCGTCGGTCCGCACCGAGGCGGGCCGCCCGGTGCGCATGGAGGCCAGCGCCTCGGTGAGGATGTCCACAGCCTGCCCCGTTCCCGCGGGGCGCCCCGCTGCCCCGCCTCGCCGACCTTGTCCGCCTGCCGTTCCGGACCGTACCGCTCAGGCGACCGTCAGGACGATCTTGCCGCGTGTGCGGCCGGTGCCGATGAGCGCGTGCGCCTCGGCGGCCTCGGCGAGCGGGAACGTAGCGGAGACGTGCGGGCGGACGGCGCCGGCGTCGACGAGGGCCGCGATCGCCTCCAGGGAAGCGTAGTCCGGCTCGACCGAGACCCCGGCGAACCGGCGGCCCTCCTCCTCGATGCGGGCGGCGAGGGCGGTGTTCCAGTGCTCCATGATGGTGACGAGGGTGCCGCCCGGCTTCAGGACGCGCAGCGCCCGTTCGCCCTCGGAGCTGGAGTCGAGGACGACGTCCATGTCCCCGGCCGCTTCCGTGTAGTCGGTGGTGCGGTAGTCGATGACCTCGTCCGCCCCCAGCTCCCGTACGAAATCGGCGTTCCCGGAGCTCGTCAGCGCCGTGACATGCGCCCCGCGCGCCTTGGCGATCTGCACCGCGAAGTGCCCGACGCCCCCGGCGGCCCGGTGCACCAGCACCCGCTGCCCCTCGGCCAGCCCGGCCGCGTCCACCAGCCCCTGCCAGGCCGTGAGCGCGGCGAGCGGGACGGCCGCCGCGCTCACATGGTCGAGCGTCGCGGGCTTGCGCGCCACCTGCCGCGAGGGCACCGCCACGTACTCCGCGTACCCCGTGGCCGCACGCGGGAAGAACGGCATCCCGAACACCTCGTCCCCCGGCCTGAACCGGGCCCCCGGCCCGACCGCCTCCACCACCCCGGAAATGTCCCAGCCCACCCCGAACGGCGGCTCCCCCAGCAGCGGAAGAGTCCCCTGACGCACCGCCGCGTCCACCGGATTCACCCCACTCGCATGCACCCGGACCAGCACCTCCCCGCCGAGCGGGACCGGCCGGTCGACCTCGGCGACCTCAAGGACCTCGGGGCCTCCGAACGCCTTCTGAACGACAGCACGCATGACGAACTCCCTTGCACGGCATCTGGTTCGGGGCGACGGCCCCGCGTCTGCCACCACACTAGGAAGATCGAACGAGCGGCTGAATATCCTCCGGTCTTCGAAAGATGTCCGATCGTCCACGAGAACATCCGGCGACGGACTCCCGGCGCTGGGACTCCTGTCACCGGTACTCACAGCCGGCGGCCCGGCACGCGATGCCCCTACCAGGGCAGCTCGTCGTGGATCGCGTCGGCCTCAGTGGCGGTTTCGGGAGGAACCCGCAGGGCCTATCCTCTGTCGACCAGGCCCGGCATGGCTCCATGGAATATCGGATTGAATGGCCAGCGCCCATGGGCGCGTACGACTGGGCGACTCAGGCGGCCAAGGGTTGGCTGGATGTGACCGTCGCGTGGGGTGGTGGCAGGCAAGTCGTCGAGGTGTATGACCCGGTTCGACTCGCGCAGTCCACAGCCGATGAGATCGACCGCCTTGGGCGCTTCACGGCTAGGAGTCTGCTGGTGGTCGCGAGTGTGACGCGCGAGAACGTTGAATCGGCCATTTCCGCGATTGCGGCCGAGGGCTTCTTCGATCAGACGTCGTCCCACTGACTTTGCCTGGGAAGGTGAGCGAATCCGTGGAGCGTGGCGAACTCCTGTCCTGGTCCTACGGGCAGGCCCGACCACACCCGTCCGGCTACCCGGCCGGGCGCGCCCATGAAGGCGGCCCGGCCGGACTCGGTGGGCGCTACAGATACGGCCGCGTGATCAGTTCGATGGCGTGCCCGGCGGGGTCCTTGAAGTAGACGCCCCGCCCGCCGTGTTCCGTGTTGATCTCGCCGGGCCGGCGCATCTGCGGATCGGCCCAGTGGGTGATCCCGCGCTCGCGCAGCCGCTGGTACGCGCGGTCGAAGAGCGCGTCGTCGAGCAGGAACGCGTAGTGCTGCATCTGGATGTCCACCGGCGGCTCGGCGAACTGGAGGAGCACGCCGTCGGCGAGCTGGACATTGGTGAAGGGCCCCCAGGACGGGGCTTCCGGAAGCTCCAGCAACTCCCGGAAGAAACGGGCCGATTCGTTGCTGTCCTGGGCGGCGATGATGGTGTGGTTGAACGCGGCTGGCATACGGCTGACCTCATGGTGTGCGGCATGGACGGACGGACTCGCTGGTGCGCGAGTGCCGGGAGGTCCGCGTGCCGGGCCGGAGGGGTGCCTGCCGCGCACCCCGTGCGCGCTCAGCCCTCCACCGGGTAGCCCGTCCGTGCGTGGCGTGATGCCGGTCCGGTGATCATGCGGTCAACGGTACGTGAGGGTCCGGCCCTGCCGCAGCCCCGCGAAGGATCCGATTCCGGTGGAGCGGGCGCACGACCGAGTCTTGCCCGGAAACCGGCCCGCGCCTTACTTTACTTTCAAGTAAGTTTACTGCGGAGTAAGGAGATTGCCTTGGGCGCGTACCAGACGGTCCTCGTTGGAACGGACGGCTCGGAGTCCTCGTTCGTCGCGGTGGCGAGCGCGGCCCGCCTCGCCGCCGCCTGCGGGGCCGCGCTCGTGATCGCCTGCGCGTACTCCCCGATGCGCGGGACCGATCTCGCGGCGGCGCAGGACCAGTTAGGGGCCGAGGCGTACCAGGTGGTGGGCTCGGCGCCCGCCGAGAGCACCTTGCGCACCGCGAGCGACCGGGCCCGCGCGGAGGGGGTCGTGGACATCCGGACCGTCGCGGTGGAGGACGAGCCGGTCCCGGCCCTCGTGCGGGTCGCCCGGGAGAGCGGGGCGGATGTGGTCGTCGTCGGCAACCGGGGGCTGCGCTCGCTCGCCGGACGCATCCTCGGTTCGGTGCCCTCGGACATCGCGAGGAAGGCCGGGCTCGACGTGCTGATCGTGCACACCACATGAGTGCGTCGGAGCCGGCCCCGGAGCCGGAGCGGGGGACGGCCGGGCCCTCCGGCGGGGACGTACTCGGCACGGCCGTCGAGGAACTGCTCCTCGGCGGCGGACGCCGCTGGACGCGGCCGGAGACCGCCGAGCGGTCCGGTGTGCGGCCCGAGCGTTCGGCGCAGATCTGGCGCGCGCTCGGGTTCCCGCTGGTCGACGACGACGCGCGGGTCTTCACCGACGCCGATGTCGACGCGCTGCGGGCGGGCGAACGGCTCATCGCGGCCGGGATCATCACGGAGGAGAGCGAGACGATGATGGCCCGCGCCCTGGGCCACCATCTCTCCCGGCTCGCCGACTGGCAGACCCACACCCTCTGGAACTGGCTCGGCCGCGACCCGGACGGCGCGGGCGACGAAGCGGCCCTGATGGACCATGCCGCCGCTCTCCTGCCCGAACTGGAGCTGTTGCAACGGCACGTCTGGCGCCGCCACCTCGCGGCCCGCGCGGACCGGATGCTCGCCGAGAGGGCGCGCGAGAGCACGGCGGGAGACGGCGGCGGGCACGATGGCGCGGAGTCCCCGTACGAGGAAGCTCGGCCCCCGTACGAGGGCGCGCGGTCGCCCTACGAGGGCGCGCAGCCTCCGTACGAGGGCGCCGACGTCAGCCGTCTGGCCGTGGGCTTCACCGACATGGTCGGCTACACGCGGATGACCCGCGGCCTGGACAGCCGCGAACTCGGCGCGGTCCTCGACCAGTTCGAGAGCCTCATCGGTGACGTCGTCGCCGAGGGGCGCGGCAGGGTGGTGAAGACCATCGGCGACGAGGTGTTCTTCGTCTGCGAGTCGGCCTCCGCCGCCGCGGGCATCGCCCTGGAGCTGACCGCACGGGCCCGGCGCCGGACGAGCCTGCCGCAACTGCGGACCGGACTGGCACACGGCGCAGTCCTCAACCGGTTCGGCGACGTGTACGGCGCCCCCGTGAACATCGCGGCCCGGCTGACCGCAGTGGCCCGCCCCGACACCGTGCTGGTCGACAAGGCGTTCGCGGACGAGCTGGCCGGTACGGCCGCGTACGACCTCAAGGTGCTGCGCCCGGTGTCGGTGCGCGGCTACAGCAGGCTGCGCCCCGTACTGCTGCGGCCCGCACGGACGCGGTGAAGCCGGCGGCGGGACCGCTGCTCGGTGACGGCTCGGCGGCGGGACGCGCGGCAATGGGGAAGGAAGGGAGGGCCATAACTGCGTGGCCGCCCGCCGTCCGCGATGCGAGGATCGCTCGGCATCACGATCCCCCTCGCGTCCCGGAGGTCCGCATGGACATCGCCCCGCTGCTCCCGATGACCACACCCCGGTTGTCCCTGCGCCTGTTCACCCCCGGCGACGCCGACGCGCTGTACGCCTACCAGGGCCTGCCCAGCGTGGCCCGCTACCTCTACCGCCCGGCGCACACCCGCGAGCGCAGCGCCCAGGCCGCCGCCGAGCGGGCCGCGCAGACCGTCTGGAAGGCCGACGGGGACAAGGTGTCGCTCGCCGTGTGCCTGCGCGACGAGCCCGGACTCCTCGGGGAGGTGAGCCTGTCCCTGGCCGACGCCCGCGCCGCCCAGGCCGAGATCGGCTGGACCGTCGACCCGCGCCACCAGGGGCACGGCTACGCCACCGAGGCCGCCGGGGCCCTGGCCCGGTTCGCCTTCGACACCCTGGGCGTGCACCGGCTCTACGCCCGGCTCGACGTGGAGAACACGGGGTCGGTGGGGGTCTGCGAGCGCCTCGGGATGCGCCGGGAGGCCCACCTCGTGGAGAACGACCTCGACGGGGACCGCTGGGGCAGCGAGTACATCTACGCCGCGCTCGCGGCGGACCTCGTGGACCGTACGGGCGGCTGAGCCCGGGGCCGCGCGCGGTCGTCATGATCTTCCGTACGCGGGGGCCCGGTGGGACGATCGGGCGCGGCCGCATGGGGTGGCGCGAGGGAGGGGTGTACGTGTTCGGCAAGGTAGGACGCATCGTCAGACACCTGGAGGCGACCGGGGCCGGGCTGGTGCCCGATCACGCGCTCGTGGTCGACGCACCGCAGGAGCGCGCCGTCGAGGCGCTGGCGGGGGCGCGCCGGGGGGCGCACGCACCGGTTCGCGCGCTGCTCGCCGCCACGCGCGAGGAGGGGGACTGGACGCTGCGGGACGAGTGCGTGTGGAGCCTCGCCGAGAACGCGGTGGACGACGGGGCGTGGCTGGAGGCCTGGCTCGCGGAGTCGCCGGACGACCCGGACGCGCTGGTCCTCGACGCGTGCCGGCGGATCAGGGAGGCGTGGAAGGTCCGCACGGCGGCGTACGCGAAGGACGTGGGCGCGGAGCGGTTCCGCGCCTTCCACACGCTGCTGGACGACGCGCTGCCCGTCATCGAGGCCGCCGTCGAGGCGTCCCCGGGCGACCCGGTCCCCTGGACCGCCGCCCTGACCCACTGCCTGGGCGCCGGGGCGCCGCGCGAGGTCTTCGACGACTGTCTGCGCCAAGCGCTGAGCTGTGCGCCCCACCACATGTCCACCCACAACAACGCCGTGCAGTTCCTGGCCGCCAAGTGGTATGGAAGCCACAAGGAGATGCTCGACTACGCGGCCGGCGTCGCCGCCGACGCCCCGGAGGGCTCCGCACTCCGCGCCCTGGAGGTCGTCGCTCTGCTCGAAGTCGGCCTGGACACGCAGCGGAGTTCGCCCCGGGACCGGAACGGCGCCCCGGGCCCGGAGCAGGTCGACGCGATCATCGCCACGGCACTCGCGTACTCCGCGTCCCGCCCGCCCGAGGACCACGAGGCCCGGCACGTCCGCAACCATCTGGTCTGGGAACTCAACCGCCTGGAACGCTGGACCCAAGCGCTGGACGTCTACCGCTCCATCGGCCGGTACGTCACCGCGTTCCCCTGGGCGTACGCGGGGGACCCCCTGGAGAGCTTCGTCGCCTTCCGGAACGAGACCCGGGCCGCGCTCGCCGCCTCCATCCCCCGCAACGGCACCGTCCCCGCGCCTGCCGTCCCCCTGCCGGAGTCCGCGCAGCCCCAGGCGGCCCTGGAGATCGCGTACGTCCCCACCGGCCCGCAGCGCGCCTCGAAGGAACTGATGCTGTGCGGCGCGACGGTCCGCCTCGCCCCGGCCGGACGCTGGACGCTGATGGAGACGGCCCCCTCGCAGGAGACGCCCGGCAAACGCGGTCGCCGTGCCACGCTGCTGCGGCTCGAAGGACTGGCCCAGGTCGCCGAGACCGCCTTCGACGAGGCCGGACTGACCACCCTGGTCGCCCGGCGCGAGTCGTCCGAGGCGCACGGCCTCACCGTCGTCACCAAGGGGAAGACCACCGTCCGGCACCGGTGGGCGGGCCCCGGACAGACCCCGCCCCAGGAGACCGCGCAGACCCACGCCGAACTCCTCGTCGCGGCCGCCGGCGGCGGAGACGTACGCGAGGTGGCCCGCCTGCTGCGCGACCCCGGCGACCCCTCCGAACTCCTGGTCCGGACCCTGGACGCGCTCGGCCTCCCGCCCCTCCCGGCCGGCTTCGGTGAACGCCCCGAGATCCTGGCGGACGCCCGGGGCGCCACCGTCCACCAGGCCCGTTCCCTGTGGCAGGGCATGAAGGACTTCATGAAGGACGACAACGAGCCGAACCCGCCGCTGGAGCTGGAAGGCCGGTAGGGAGCGGTGGAGGGTCCGGCAGCCGGGACCCGAGGTCCTGGCTCCGGACCCTCTGGCAGCCGGAAAGCATGCAAGCACGCTTGATTGTTCTTGCCGCTCCTGCCACGCTCGGCGAGGCGCCCGCCCGCAACGAGGTGCCCGTAACGAGGAGTCCGCAGTAAGGAGAGCGATCATGCCCCGGCTCGCCCCGCCCGCCCACGAGCGCGGGATCACCACCCTCACGCTGGACTCCCCGGCGAACCGCAACGCGTTGAGCGCGCCCCTGGTCGGCGAGCTGTCCGATGCGCTGGACGCCTGCGCGGCGGACGACGGGGTCCGGGCGGTCGTCCTCACGCACACCGGGACGACGTTCTGCGCGGGCGCGGACCTGAAGGCACCGGCGGACCCGCACGACTTCGTCGCGCTGATGCGGCGGATCGTGACGTTGCCGAAGCCGGTGGTGGCCCGGGTCACCGGACACGTCCGGGCCGGCGGTTTCGGGCTCCTCGCCGCGTGCGACATCTCCGTGGCGGGCCCGGAGGCGACCTTCGCGCTCACGGAGTCCCGCCTCGGGCTGGCCCCCGCCGTGATCTCCCTGCCCCTGCTGCCCCGCATGGAGCCGCGCGCGGCGGCCCGCTACTACCTGACCGGCGAACGCTTCGACGCGGCCGAGGCCGCCAGGACCGGCCTGGTGACCCTGGCCGCCGAGGACGTGGACCAGGCGCTCGTCCCCGTACTCGACGGACTGCGCCGGGCCTCGCCCCAGGGGCTGGCCGCGTCGAAGGAGCTGGTCACGGCTACTGTGCGGAGGACTTTCGACCAGTACGCCGAAGACCTCATCGCCCGCTCAGCGGCACTCTTCGCCTCCGACGAGGCGAGGGAGGGCGTGACGGCCTTCCTGGAACGCAGGGATCCCGCATGGCTGCTGTGAGCCCCACGAACCCCACGAATCCCGCAGGTCCCCCAAGCCCCAAGTCCCCCAAACAGGACCGCAGTCGGGCCACGCGCCTCCGTCTCCTGGAAGCGGCCGTCGCCTGTCTCGCCGAACACGGCTGGGCGGGCTCCACGGTCTCCGTCGTGGCGATGCGCGCAGGCGTCTCCCGGGGCGCGGCCCAGCACCACTTCCCCACGCGCGAGGACCTGTTCACCGCCGCCGTCGAGTACGTCGCCGAGGAACGCTCCGCCGCCCTGCGCGCCCTGCCCGTCCAGGACCGCGCCGATGTCGTCGCCGCCCTCGTCGACCTCTACACCGGCCCCCTCTTCCGCGCCGCGCTCCAGCTCTGGGTCGCCGCCTCCAACGAGGACCAGCTCCGCCCCCGCGTCACGGAACTCGAAGCCCGCGTCGGCCGCGAGACCCACCGCATCGCCCTCACCCTGCTCCGCGCCGACGAATCCCGCCCCGGCGTCCGCGAAACCGTCCAGGGCCTCCTCGACATGGCCCGCGGCCTCGGCCTCGCCAACGTCCTCACCGACGACACCGCCCGCCGCCGCCGCGTGGTCGCGCAGTGGGCGGCGCTGGTGGAGGGCGCGTTGGAGTGAGCGGGACGGGGGCGGCCCGCCCCGATGTCGGTGGCGGGGCCTATCTTCTCGGTCATGGATCACCAGGGAGAGTTCCGCCGGGCCGCCCTTGAAGCGGGCATCCCGGACGACGAGATCAGCCGCTTCACGCAGCACCTCCGTCTGACGATCGGGCTCTCCCCGGGTGGCGCCGGCCCGGTGGCGGGCCACCTCGGCGGCCTGCCCCGGCTGCCCATCGGCATGACCTGGCCGTCCGCCGGGGACGCCCCCCTCCCGCTGCTCCTCTCCGTCGACTGCGCCGCGCTGCCGCGCATCGACGGCTTCCACCTTCCGGAGACCGGAACGCTCCTCTTCTTCGTCGACCAGGAGCAGGACCACGAGGACCGCTCCGGGCGCTACGCCCGCGTCGTCCACGTACCCGAAGGCACCGAAACCGCCCTCGCGGATGCTCCCGACCCCTCCTGGGCCCGCGAACCCGTCGGCGTCACCGCCGCCCTCGGAGCCGAACTCCCCCTGTGGCTCCAGGAACGCGACGAGGACGAGGACTGGCACCCGTTCTGGGAGGACCTGGAGTGGGACGACATGTCCCCCTTCCAGCAGCGGCTGGCCCGCTCCATGGAAGACGACCTGGCCCACCTGGACGACCTCCGCACCCTCGCCCACGACCTCTGGCCCTCCGGCGGCGGCATCGTCCTCGGCGGCTACGTGGACCACGAGGTCATCGCCACCCTCGCCGAACAGACCCTCGCGGGACGCGAGAAGGCGGGCGAGATCCCGCCCGTCCCGACCGCCCAGTGGCCCACCCGCCTGGAGGAGGAGACCCACCGCCTCACAGGCGCATGGATATCCCTCGCCGGCCAGGGCCGCTCCTACGAGGAGTACTGCACGACCTTCCTGATCCCCCACGACGACCTGGCCGCCCTGCGCCTGGACAAGGCCCTGCCGATGACCCGCTTCGAGGCCCCCTGACCACTCCGGCCGGACCTCCACGACCGGACCGCGCCTACACGAGCTCCGTCCATATGAACGCCGCCCGGTACGCCCGCTGTACGGCGTGCCGGCCCCGGTCGCCGTCCACATAGGCCCGGACCAGCGCGGCGACGAACACGAACAGCACCACCCCGCCGATCACGCCCATCACGACGAACTGACCGAACACGGCAAGCACGGCCAGCGTCACCGCGACGAGCCCCGCCCCGAAGTGCGCCTCCTTCAGTGGCACCGGAGCCGCGAGCCGATGTGCCTTGCGCCGCGCCTTTCGCTCGGCCCGCTCCGCCGCGAGGCGCCGGTCGCGGACGTCCTGGGGCTCGTTCTCGTCGAAGTACATGGGTTCCCCCGGCCGTTCGTCTGGGCGTACGGGGGACAGGGTCTCACCGGTGGTCAAGCGCGACGAGTTCCTCCTCCGACAGACGCACAGAGCCGGCGGCGACGTTCTGGGCGAGGTGGCCGAGGTCGCCGGTGCCGGGGATGGCCAGGACGTGGGAGCCCTGGTGCAGGGTCCACGCCAGCCGGATCTGGGCCGCGCTCACACCGTGGGCGCGAGCCACGGCGCGGACCGCCGGACTGTCGTCGGCGGTCGCGCCGGCCGTCCGTCCGGAGCCCGCGATCGAGTAGAACGGCACGAAGGCGATGTGCTGTTCACCGCAGAGGTCCAGGAACTCCCGCTGCTCGGGCGACGCGCCGATGCCGTGCATGTTCTGGACGCAGACCACCGGGGCGATGCTCCGGGCCTCGGCGAGGTGGTGGGGCCGGACGTTGGACAGGCCGAGGTGGCGGACGAGTCCGGCCTCGCGCAGGTCGGCGAGCGCACCGAAGCGTTCCGCGATCGAGTCGGTGCCGACGATGCGCAGGTTCACCACGTCGAGGTGGTCGCGGCCGAGCTGGCGCAGGTTCTCCTCGACCTGGCCGCGCAACTGGCCGGGGGTGGCATGCGGCAGCCACCGGCCCGAGGGGTCGCGGCCCGGCCCGACCTTGGTGGTGATGACGAGGTCGTCCGGGTAGGGGCCCAGCGCGTGGTTGATCAACTCGTTGGCCGAGCGCAGCGGCGAGAAGTAGAAGGCGGCGGTGTCGATGTGGTTCACGCCGAGTTCGACCGCCCGGCGCAGCACACGAACCGCCTGGTCACGGTCGCGCGGGACCGCGTCCTCCGCCAACGCCTCTCCGTGCTGCGGCAGGCGCATCGCGCCGAAGCCGACCCGGTTGACCGTCAGGTCGCCGAGCTTCCAGGTGCCGGACGCGGCTGCGGTGATCGTCTGTGGGGTCATGGCGGGATGATGTCCGCGCGGTAGGCTGCCCCGCCATGGATTCAGGCATGTCCGAATCCATCGCCTGAATCCATGGAGGAGTGGTCGTCCTGGCGGAACTGGCGTTCTCGACGAGCGATCTGGCACAGGTGCGGTTCGCCGTCTCACCGATGTGGGAGGTCGCACCCAGCTTCCGGCTGCTGAGGTCCGGCACCGCGCATCCCATCCATCGGACCTGGGCCGACCAGGTGAGACCGCGCCTGGTGGCCGCCGGACTGGACCGGGGCTGGCTCCGCGAGCTGATCCCGCCCACCGCCGGTTACGTCCCCGACTTCCTCAACCCGGCCCCCGCAGGGCCGGACCCCGCCCCGGCGGCGGAGCGGGACGCGATCCACGCCGCGCCGCCCGCCCGGGTCCGCCAGGACCTCGACCACCTGGCCCGCCACCACGGACCCCTCGGCCCCCGCCTGCGCGCCCTGCACCACGACCCGCAGCGCCTCCTCCCCAAGGTCACCGAGGAGATCGAGACCTACTGGGAACTGGCGCTGGCCCCCTACTGGGCACGCGTCCGAGCCGTCCTGGACGCGGACATCCTCCACCGGGCCCGCCTGGCCGCCGAACACGGCACCGGCCACCTCCTCGACGATCTGCACCCCTCGCTGAGCTGGGACGGCAACGCGCTGCGGATGGCCCGCCGCAAGCAGCCGCTGACCCGCACGACGGCGGGCACGGGGCTCCTGCTGATCCCCTCGGCCTTCGCCGGACCAGGGCTGCGCGTCCGGACGACCCCGCCGGATCCACCCCAACTCGCCTATCAGGCACGCGGTGTCGGCACGCTCTGGCAGGCCCTGCCCGCCGCACGCCCCGACACCCTCTCCGCCGTGCTGGGCCGCTCACGCACCCTGCTGCTGACCGAACTGGAGACCCCGGCCTCCACCACACAACTGGCCCACCGCACCGGCCTCTCCCCGGCCGGGGTCTCCCAGAACCTCACGGCGCTCCGGGACGCGGGCCTGGTCAGCGCCCACCGTGCCGGCCGCTCGGTCCTCTACGCCCGTACCGCCGCGGCCGACACCCTCCTCCGGGCCGCCTCCGGCCGGACCTGACGTCAACGCGGCACAGGCCGACGGAACCGCCCGGTCACCCCGTCGCCGCGTTCACCTCCATGTCGTAGTCCACCGACGCGTATTCGTTGATCATGTACGCGCTCGCGCCCTTGTAGAGGCCGCGGTCCTTGCCCGTGCGGGCGTCGAGGATGACGCCGTCGGTGCCCGCGGAGGCGTAGACGGCCCCGTGGAAGGCGTTGTTGACCTCGGGCTTCTTCCGAGAGGGGTCGTCCTCGGAGATGGTCCAGAGGATCTTGTGGCTCTGGGCATCGATGCCGTGAACGGATTCCTCGGTGTCGCAGACGACCACGGACCGCCGGTCGTAGTAGCAGTGGAAGGAGGTGCCGCCTTCTCCGCCGGGGACGAGTTCGCCGGTGCGGCTGTCGCGGAGCGAGCCCGCGATGAAGAAGCCGCCGCCCACCTGGTCGATGTCCACGCCGGAGCGGCCGTCCTGCTTCCAGCGCGGTGCTCCGTCCGCGACGGCCAGTCCGGCGAGGGCGAGGTCTTCGTTCTCGGAGTACCAGCCGGTCAGCACCTGGAAGGTGGCCTCGGGGCCGAGCTGGGCGCCGACGACGACACCGCTGTCCACCGCACTGCCGGAGAAGCCCTCCTTCTGCCAGACGGTCTGGTGCGTCTTCAGATCGACGGCGTAGGTGGTGGCGCTCTCGCCGTCCTCGCTCGGGGTCGGGTTCGTGTGGGTGAAGACCCTGACGACGGCCGTTCCGTCCTCGGCGCCGATCACGGCGGGTTCGAGATAGCTGACGGTCGCGCCCTTCGGCGCGGGCAGGCGGGCCGTCCAGGAGACCTTGCCGGTGTCGGCGTCGACGGACCGCAGATAGACGTCGGTCCGGTCGGGCGTGGTGCCGGAACCCTTCGTCTCGTAGGCGTACGCGAAGAGGACGCCGGTGTGCCCGTCCTGCTCGGCGAAGACCGGGGGGATGGTCTGGTCGTCGCTCGGCTGCCCCTCCTTGCCGGTGTAGTAGTCCTTGCGGCCGATGTCGGAGGACCAGAGCTTGCGCCCGGAGCCGGTGTCGTAGGCGTCGAGGGCCGCCGAGGTCCGGTGGTACAGCGTGGGCCCGCGCAGGGCGAAGCCCCAGTCCTTGATGTCCTCGTCCACGGGCAGCTGCACGTTCTTCCCGAACGTGGTCGGCGGGTCGTACGCCTTCGCCTTGACCGGACGCTTCGCCGCCCCCGCCGCACCCGGCGCCGCCGCGTCCGCATCCGCGTCCTTCCCGGACGACCCGCCGGAACAGCCGGCCAGGCCGAGGCCCGCCAACGCGATCGCGAGAGTCAGATGGACGGCATGCCGGTGCTTCACTCGCACAGTGGTCCTCCCCGTGTGGTCAATTCCGGAGCAGCCTAGTGGGGTTGTGCCGGGCCGGTCCTGCGCATAACGCCTGATGACGGGCCGTCAGGGAACTGCGAACGCCCGGAACTCACCGGTTCCTGAGCATCCCCCGCAGCCCGTCCACGAGCGCGTGGACGTCCCGTTCGCCCTCCGCGCCGCTCACCTCTTCGGGCGCCACTGGCTCCGGCTCCCGGCACGGGCGGCACAGGCCGTCGGGCAGGGCGTCGGCGGGACCGGGGATGCGGCAGGAGGTGCACTCCAGCATGGCGTACGCGGTGACGGCGTCGGGGGAGGGCTCCGACGGCTGCGCGGGCGGGATCTTCTTAAGCAGCCGGTCGCGGGTAAACCCCCGGGGCGACCCGACCGAGGCCGGAAGCCCGGCCGTCAGCGCCTGGACGAGGTACTCCGTGCTGACACCCCGCTCCAGCCACTGGGCCGCCAGCGGAGCCAGATACGCGCAGTCGTCCGCACTGAGCGGCAGCCGGGCGTCCAGACGGCCGAGCTGGGTGAGCGCCTGGTACGCGGGGGAGACCGGGGGCTCCGGGAGCGCGGGAGGCGCGGGAGGCGTGCTGGGCCTGCGCTGGGTGGGTACGGCTAGGGCCTCGGTCTCCCGTACGGGCACGCTCTCCGGGGCGTACGCATCATCGGGCACCGCCACGGACGCCGCCTCCGCCACCGCGACGGGCACCGCCTCGGGCGTCGTCGTCATCTGCCGCGCCCACCAGGCGTTGTCGCGGGCCGTCCGGGACCAGTACGTACGGAACACCCACCGCACCTCGCCCCCCGTGCTCACCACACAGCGCACGCGGCGCAGATGTCCGGCGACGGAGAGGGCCTTCAGGGCGGAGGCGATGGCCTGCTGGCCGTAGAGCGGGAGCTGCTTGGCGAGGCTCTTCACGCTCATCGACGCCCCCTCGGGCAGACGCTCGATGAACCCGGCGATGTACCGCTCGCGCGCGGGAAGCAGAGCGAAGTCGGTGGGGGAGGAGGGGGGTTGATCAGGGGCGTCGCGCTTGCCGTAACCGGGATTGGCCATCGGGTACGGGGCCGGTCCTGCGGGCGCGAGCGGGGCGGGGCTAAGGTCATGTGCAGCCATGAGATCGGCCTTTCTAGGGTCGGTTGATCTCGGGTCAGGCCCCGGCGGGTGTGTCTACACCTGTCGGGGCCGTCTTGGTCTGTGTTCTCGCACCGTAGACAGCCGCCACGTTCCGTCGCAAGCCGTCACCATTAGTCATACTTGCTCGCCGTTACGGGTAGGGGAGGCGGGGAGGGTTTCCCTTAACCCCCTGTATTTCCGGCCCAGTTAAAAAGCGGCGCTCGAACCTCGCGGCTCGCGCCTCGGAGCCCGTAACCCAAGATCCGAGCCCCGGGCCGACCTGCGGTGGTGCTGCGAGCGCAGGCGTACGGCGGGGTCCCGAAGCTCGACGCCCGAAGCCCGGGTTTCGAGTGCCGAGCCCCGAGCTTCGGGGTGTCCCCTGCGCCTCCACCCGTACAGATTTCTTGTACGGGTCGGGCAGGCGTGAAGTGCGCCTCGGCATGGGCAATGGGGACCGTATGCACCCCAGGAACTGGCAGCGCAAGAACGCGTCGGCCATGAAGCTCGTAGGCAAACTGGTCGCCCGCTTCCGCGTCGAAGCCCGGCTGACCCAGGCACAACTGGCCGACCTCGTAGGAGTCCAGGTCGAAACCATCGCCTCGATCGAACAGGGCCGCCGCGCCCTCGTACCCGACCTGGCGATCCGGCTGGACGAGCTGCTCTCCACCAAGGGCGCCCTCGAAACCGCCGTGAAGCACCTGCCGGAGATCGACCTCATCCCGGCCTGGGCCGAGCAGTACATGGACCTGGAACGGACGGCGCTGTCCCTCTCCTGGTTCGACAACCAGGTGCTGCCGGGGCTGCTCCAGACGGAGGCGTATGCGCGGGCGGTGTTCCGGAACCGGGTTCCCGTGTTCAGCGAGGAGAAGATCGCGGACCAGACCGCCTCCCGTTTAGAGCGACAGGAGATCCTGCGGCGGGCGTCGCCCCCGACCATCAGCTTTGTCATCTGGGAACCGGTGCTGATGCTGCAACTCCTCGATGACGAGGGGCACAGGGAGCAGTTGCGCTTCCTGCGCGCGTGCGCCGAGCTTCCGGGGGTGAGCATTCAGGTTCTGCCGCTGAGTTCGCGGGTTCATGCAGGGCTGGACGGGCCGTTTATTCTCCTGGAGACGCCTGACTATCAGCAGCTCGCGTACTCCGAAACGCAGCGCGGGAGCATGCTCGTCGCAGACCCCGATGAGATCAGCATCCTCGCCCAGAAATATGCGATGCTGCGAGCTCAGGCCCTCAGTCCTGAGGAGACCCTGAGGCTGTTGGATCGTTTGCTGGGAGACCGATGAGCACTGCACGTGTGTGGTTCAAGTCCAGTTACAGCGGCAGCGAGGGTGGGGCGTGCCTCGAAGTCGCCTACGAGTGGCGGAAGTCGAGCTACAGCGGGAGCGAGGGCGGCCAGTGCGTGGAGGTCGCCGCTCACCCCTCCACCATCCACGTCCGTGACTCCAAGAACCCCGACGGCCCCGAACTGGGCATCGCGCCCGCCGCGTGGGCGGCGTTCACCGCGCACGTCGGGTACTGAGAGGGCGGCGGGCCGGACGTGGGGGACTACTTCCAGACCGTCGTCGACCTCGACGCCACCGAGGAGGAGGCCGCCGCGCTGGGCGTGCGCGCGCTCGACTGGCTGGTGGGCGAGGGGATCGTCGTCGCCGAGCGTACGGACTGTGTGCTCGGCGGAGGCGGCTTCGGGCATGCCCCCGGGCCGCAGTACGCCCGTGCCGTGGACGATCCGGAGCCCGTGAACCTGTGGTCCAACGGGCTCCGCATCGAGACCGGGCGCACCGTCTTCGACAGCGGCCAGGGCGAACCGGAAGCCGCCCGCTGTCCGCTCTGTCAGACCGACGTCCGCTTCGTGGACGACAGCTGGAATGAGATCGACGGAGCCTGGGACCCGTTCAGAGGCACTTTCGAGGAGTGGAGCGAGGGCGGCGGCCCCGGCCTCGTCGACTGCCCCACCTGCGAACGGTCTTCCGGGATCGACCGCTGGACCTGGGAGGACGACTACTTCGTCTGCGGTCACCTCGGGCTCACCTTCTGGAACTGGGCCGAGCTGACCTTCGACTTCACCTGGGACCTCGGTCGCGCGCTGGGCGGACACCGGACGGTCGTCCTGCGGGGGAAGCTGTAGGCGAAGCGGCTGCCGGACGGGGCAGCCACCCCTTCCGTGGGGAGACGAGGCAGCGCCTTGCCGCGCTCGCCTCCCGCCCGTACCGTCAGCTCTCCGGCCAGCCCGGTGACCGTCCGAGGAGCGTGAGGATCCGGCCGAGCCGATCGGTCGTGCCCTCCGCGTCCCGTACAGGGCCGAACTGGGCGTCCTCCCGCTCCCGCGCGTCACCGGCGGGGACCTGTTCGGCGATCGGCAGCACGGCGTCCAGCAGCGCCGCGTCGAACTCGGCCCGGACCCCGATCGATGCGGCGACGTCCCAGCCGTGCACCACGTAGTCCAGGAAGTGAAAGCCGATCGCCTGCCGTGCGGGGAACAGCTGACCGCCGCGGATCTCCGGGAGCCAGAACGAGCGCTCCAGCACGCCCTCTTCGGCGAACGCGGCCGTCACCTCCTCCGCCGACGCCGCGAACGTCCCCGCGGGATCGTCGTCCACCGGCCGGTCGGCCCAGACACCGCGATCGCGTGTCTCTCCCCGGGCCGCTGCCGCGAAACCGAAATTCTGACCCGTCATATGCGCCAGCAACTGCCGCAGCGTCCACTCCCCGCACGGCGTCGGCCGATCGAGCAAGCCGGCGTTCACCTGGTTGACGAGGGACTCGGTGATCTTCAGTGCACGTGCGTCTAATTCACGTATGTCCGTCATGCCGTTGAGCGTAGCGATCACGGCGACATCACTGTCCGTTCGCCCGCCTCGGTGAGGGCACGTTCTCGGAGACCGCCGAACAACTGCATCGGAACAGCGGCCAGGACGTCGTCCCGGCCCACGGTCCGCCCGCCCCCGCCCCCGCCCCCGCGCACGACGCGGGCCGCGTCCCGGGCCAGGTCCGTCAGGAACACGCTCGCGATGCCGTCCAGGTCGCGGACCATCGCCGGAACCGCCCTCGCCCCCCGGCTCCCCAACAGCCTCCGCACCCCCGCCTCGAACCGGTGCGCACCGGCCACACCACTCGGCGTACGCGCCCCGCGGCGCTCACGAAGCGACACGAGCGCACCATCGGCGTCGCGCAGCTCGCCCAACAGACCGTGAAAGGTCGGGCTGTGCAGGTACCACGCCGATCCCACCTCCACCTCGACGTTCCGGTCGATCGCCGCAACGAGGTCCCTGGGAATCAGCCTCTTCCTGCCCTCCTCGGCCGCCGTACGTGTGGCCGCATCGAGAATGTCCGTCAGCACGGTCCGCGTCACCGAAGCGGCGGCCCACGCGGCCGGCCGGGAGACGTGCAACGAGGTCACGTCCCTGAACACCGCCTTGACGAGCGGAGGCTTGAACGGCAGACCGGTCGGGAGGGAAGCGGCCCCCGGACCACGGTGACCTGCGCGCGGAGGGTGTGTCGTCATCGAGCAACGCGCCTTCCGCTGTCGGAGCTGCCGCTCCCCGTGAACGCCCCGTCCACCAGCACCGGAACGATCCCGCACACGTCCGTCTCCGTCGCGATCACCACATCCTCGGAGAAGCCGCCCGCGCGGAGTTCGCGGCCGGACGCACTGTCCGCGACGGCCGTCGCGGGGTCCGGGGTCGCCTCGAAGCAGGCGGCCGAGGCCGCGGCCTCGGGGGACAGCGGGCCGCCGCCCTCGCGCCGCAGGGCCGACAGGACGGCACCGGCGCCGAGAAGGTCCTCCAGGGCGGGGCGCAGGCTGCCGTCGGGCCAGCGTTCACCGGAGGCGATGACGGCGACCGGGCGGTCGGCCGTTCCGTAACCGTGCCGGACCAGATGGCGGGCCACGGCCGAGGCGTTGCGCAGACAGGCCGCGATCACCGTCGCGTCACCGGCCGCCGCCGCGATCGACGAACCGTTGGGGGAGGGGAGCACCAGACGCGGGGCGAACGGGGCGGCCCGCAACGCCGCCGGGGACAGCGACCACGGGGACGCGGGCGTCGCCGCGCGCCGGCCGACCGCCAGCGCGGCCTCGCGCTCCTCCGCGTACGCGGCGGCCGACGCGTCGCGCCACGCGTACGGGAAGACCCGCGTCCCCGCCTCCGCCGCCACCGTCACCGAGGTCGTGAACGACAGCACGTCGACCACGACCAGACAGGAGGCCCCCGCCGCCGTCCGCCGCGCACCGACCGGCCCCCAGTCGAAACGGGCCCCGCCGCCCGCCTGCGCGAAACAGTCGTCCGCGCCACCGTAAGTCGCCGCATCGGGCGTGTGGTTCGTCATGACGGTCGACCCTGCCATCCCTCCCCCCGGAAGGGACGGCAGGGTCCCGGCCCCGTACCCCGCCCCGCTACTGTTCCCCCATGACCAGCAGCAGCGCCGACACCCCCGCCTCGCCCCACCCCGCCTTTCCCGAGCACATCCGCCTCATGGGCGAGGGGCTCGTCCTGCGCGACTGGGACGAGGCGGACCTCGGTGCCATGCCGGACCTCTTCGACCACCCCGACATCGCCCACTGGACCCCGATCGTCTCCCCCTTCGACGCCGGGGCCGCCCGTACCCGCCTCGCGAAGGCACGCGAACTGCGGGCCGCCGGCATCGCCGTCCTCCTCGCCATCACCCACGACGGCGGCGCACCCCTCGGCGAGGTCATGCTCCGGCGCTCCCCGGAAGGCACCGAGATCGGCTACGCCGTCGGCCCGGCCCACCGGGGACAGGGCCTCGCCGCCCGCGCGGTGCGGGTCATGGCCGCGTACGCGTTCGGCGAACTGGGCGCGCACCAGGTGATCCTGGAACTGGAGGCCGAGAACACCTCAAGCGTCGCCGTCGCCACGAAGACCGGCTTCCGGCTGCTCGACATCCCCCTCATCGAGGGCGAGGAGAAGGGCCGCGCCTACGCCCTCCAGACATGGGGGCTCGACCGGCCCTGAGGCTCCCGCGGACCGGAGCGGATCAGCAGAGGACCGTCTTGTCGTAGTCACCGAGGCCGTCGTACGTCCACGAGCGGCTCGTACCGGGCTTCATCGTCCAGCACGAACCGTCGCTCCCCCAGGAGATGACGATCTTGACCTTCTTGGTGGTCGAGCACTTGTTGGTGAGCTGGATCCAGACATAGGCGTTGCTGGAGGGCCGCTGCACATTCCGCTTGATGCACGAGGGAGCGGTGTCTCCGACCGCCGCGTGTGCGGCGGGGGCGGTCGCCACCAGGGCGAGCGGGGCCGCGAGCACCGCGGCCACGGCGACGGCGGACTTCTTGATCAACGACATCGTTGCGAGCCTTCCCGTTGAGCGAGGGTACGGCCGCACACGCGGCGGTGTGCGGTCACCAGTCATTCAACGAGCGCCCGCACCGGACGGGTACCTGCGAAGTCATAGGGTGACCGCCGCCCCGAACCGTGCTGCGCGCCATCCGGACCGCGCACCGGACGACAGAAACCCCGGGCATCCCCGCCTGTGACGGGACGCCCGGGGCTTCGCACACCGGAACGGAACTCAGCTGGTCCAGAGGACCGGGCTGTCGCGGTACGTGTCGCCCTCCTCGAACGACGCGGCCCCGATGGGGTCGGTCTTCGTGGCGCTGAGCGAGCAGGTCTCGTAGGAGGCGCCCTTGGTGGTGAAGTCACGCGGAGCCGTCTCGCTGTCGCACTTGCCCGCGAGGTCACCGATCAGGATGACGCCCGTGGGGCCGCCGTCCGCCAGCTTGCCGCGCAGCTTCAGCGACGAGTACGAGAGGTCGGTGCCACCGACGTTCTCGACCTTCATACGGATGTAGTAGGGCGTCATGCCCTTCGCCTTGGCACCGAACGGGGCCATGTCGGCCTCCGCGCCCTTCTCGATCGCCGTCACGGTGACGGCGATGGTGCCCTTCTTCTCGGTCCCGTACGAGAACGGAAGGACCGCCCGCTCGCCGACCTTGAGCTTCGTGCCCGGGGCGGCGACGTCGCCGGCCGGAGCGGGGGCCTCGTCGCTGGCCGCCGCGGAGGGGCTCTCGCTCGCCGGCTCGGAGGGGGCGGGGGCGGAGGCCGACGGCGATTCCGGCGCCGCCGCCGCGTCGTCGCCGTCGTTGCAGGCCGTGAGTCCGAGTCCCATGGCGGTGACCGCGGCGGCAGCGAGGAAGATGCGTCCCTTGTGCGTCATGTTGCCCTAACTGGCTGTGGGGCTGCCCTGTGCGACAGCCGGAGCGTTCAACAGCGGGGCGAAGCCCCCTCCCCGGCCGTGCGATGCGGCACGTCGAGCGGCACCGCAGCGGCCCCGTGTCAAAGAGGCTCGCCGCAATACCCGACTCATGCTTATGCAGAAATGACACAGGGCAGCCACAGGCGCGGCACAGCTGCGCGACGGATGAGGCCGGTGTGACCGCTCGGACCTTTCGTTTCGCGCGGTTCAGTTCGCCGGATCCGCAAGCTGGTCGAACCCCGGGATCTCCCGCGGGCTCCGCGTCCCCGGACCCACGTAACGCGCCGACGGCCGCACCAGCCGGCCCGTCCGCTTCTGCTCCAGGATGTGCGCCGACCAGCCCGCCGTACGGGCACAGGTGAACATCGACGTGAACATGTGCGCCGGGACCTCGGCGAAGTCCAGGACGATCGCCGCCCAGAACTCCACGTTCGTCGCCAGCACCCGGTCCGGCCGACGCGCGTGCAGCTCCTCCAGCGCGGCCTTCTCCAGGGCCCGCGCCACCTCGAAACGCGGCGCGCCCAGCTCCTCGGCGGTGCGGCGCAGAACGCGGGCGCGCGGGTCCTCGGCCCGGTACACGCGGTGGCCGAAGCCCATCAGCCGCTCGCCGCGGTCCAGGGCCTGCTTCACGTACGCCGTGGCGTCGCCCGTCCGCTCGATCTCCTCGATCATGCCGAGGACGCGGGAGGGGGCACCGCCGTGCAGCGGACCGGACATGGCCCCGACCGCGCCGGAGAGCGCGGCGGCCACGTCGGCCCCGGTGGAGGCGATCACCCGGGCGGTGAACGTGGAGGCGTTCATGCCGTGCTCGGCGGCGGACGTCCAGTACGCGTCCACGGCCTTCACATGACGGGGATCGGGTTCCCCGCGCCAGCGGATCATGAACCGTTCGACGACGGAGTCCGCCTTGTCGATCTCCCGCTGGGGGACCATCGGCCGCCCCTGCCCGCGCGCCGACTGCGCGACGTACGACAGGGCCATGACGGCCGCGCGGGCCAGATTGTCGCGGGCGCTCGACGCGTCGATGTCCAGCAGCGGCTTGAGCCCCCACACCGGGGCGAGCATCGCCAGCGCGGACTGGACGTCGACCCGGATGTCCCCGGAGTGCACCGGGATCGGGAACGGCTCGGCGGGCGGCAGCCCCGGGCTGAACGCCCCGTCCACCAGCAGACCCCAGACATTGCCGAACGAGACATGGCCGACGAGGTCCTCGATGTCGACCCCCCGGTAGCGGAGCGCACCGCCTTCCTTGTCGGGTTCGGCGATCTCCGTTTCGAACGCGACGACTCCCTCGAGTCCGGGTACGAAGTCGGACATCAGGCGGCTCCCTCGGTCGACGGCGGCGGGCGGACCACGGGGGCCCACCCAGATACTGGCGGGTAGGGGACGTGACCGGGAAGCGTGATGTCGGGCACAGCCCCGGATTCCCGCGGTCGGGTCGGCGGACCTCCTCGCCCGGTGGACGTGGCCGCTGCGGCAGGATGACTCCGTGCCCACCGCAGACTCCTCCTTCGATTCCACCACCGATCCGGCCGCGATGCGCGAGCAGTACCGCTCCGAGGCCTTCACCGAGGACTCCCTCGCGGCCGATCCGATGCGGCAGTTCGCCCACTGGTTCCGCCAGGTCGCCGCCGGCGGGGTGCTCCACGAGCCGAACGCGATGGTGGTGTCCACGGCGACCCCGGAGGGCCGCCCCTCCTCCCGCACGGTCCTGCTCAAGATGTACGACGCGCGCGGTTTCGTCTTCTTCACCAACTACGAGTCGCGCAAGGGCCGCGAACTCGCCGCCAACCCCCACGTCTCACTGCTCTTCCCCTGGCACCCCCTGGCCCGCCAGGTCATCGTCACCGGCACCGCCGCCCGCGTCCCCCGCGAGGAGACGATCGCCTACTTCCGCACCCGCCCGCACGGCTCCCAGCTGGGCGCCTGGGCCAGCGACCAGTCCTCCGTGATCGCTTCCCGCGAGGAGCTGGTCCACCGCTACGAGGATCTGGAGGCCCGCTACCCCGAGGGCGAGAAGGTCCCCGCGCCCCCGCACTGGGGCGGCTTCCGCGTCGTCCCCGACACCATCGAGTTCTGGCAGGGCCACGAGAACCGGCTCCACGACCGCCTCCGCTACGTCCGCGACGCCTCCGACGCCCCCTGGCACGTCGAACGCCTCTGCCCGTAGGCCCGGCAGCGCCCGCAGACCGCCCCCCGGACACGCAGAAACCCGCAGGCTCTGGTCCCTCCCTGAGGAGGAGCCGGCCGGACTTACCGGCGAGCCTGCGGGTCGGTGACTGCGTGGTTTTCGGCAGACAGCCTGCCGAGGTGCACTGTGTGCGACGGCGGGCTGTCAGCCCGCAGCCACCTCACGAATCCGATAAGACTGCACTTTTCGGATCACCTCCTTTCGCGTGTGACGTCAGCCTAGGAGCCCCGGTACAGGCGCTCAAACGATTTAATCGACGACTTCGCTCCGCGAGGTGTACGCGTATCCGTCGGCACGCTGGAGCAGCGCGAGATGCCGGTACGAGACCCCGATGCGGCCATCGGGCAGGGCGAGACTGTGCTTGCCGGATGCGCGCACCGAGATACGGCCGGTCCACGCACCCGCCCACCTGCCCCGGGGAATGCGGGCGCGTACGAGGTCGCCGGTGGCGAAGCCGAAATGCCGTTTGCGGCGGGTGCGCGTCAGCCGGGGAAAGCCGAACCGGTCAGGGGTGGTGCGGGCGTAGCTTCCGCGTCCCGTCGCGGTGACGACCTGGATCTGCGCGGGGACGCGGACGACCACGACATCGGTCCCGCCGTCCGCGTCCCCTGTGCACAGCGCGTCGAGGGTGTGGGACTTGGGCAGTCCCGCGGCCGTGCGGTTCGTCCGTGTGCGGGCGGCGGGCCAGGTCCGCACCGGCGGTCCGAGCGCGGCGAGTGCGGCGACGAGCCGGTGCCCCGCCCCGCGTTCATGATGCCGGCATCCCGCAGCGGTGCTCCGAGACGTCCGCCCAGTGCGGCGAGACGGGCCGGGCGGGTGGCCAGGAAGTCCTGGACCGCTTGCGATCCCTTGTCCTGGTTGCAGGGAACACAGGCGAGGACGAGATTGCCGAGGCGGCCGCTGCCGCCACCGCTGCGGGGTTCGACGTGGTCGATGTTCAGACGGATGCCGGTGGCGCCGCAGTAGACGCAGGCACGCCCGTATGCGGCCAGGAGGTGGAGACGCGGCGTGGTCCCGGTGAGGGGGCCGCTGCGGTACTCGGCACCCGTCAGGGTGCGGCCCACGGTCAAGGCGTGGGTGTCGAAGGCGGTGACCTCGATGTGGATCTCGGATACCGGCGCATACCGGGAGAGACGGCGGGCGAGGGCCGTGACGGTGTCGACCCGGTGCTGGACGGAGGGCGGAAGAGGGCTCCGGGAGCGGCTGCGGTTACGGAACCGGGGTGCTCGGTAGCGGCGGTTCGCCGAGCGCCTCCGGTGGCGGTATCCGGCCCGGCGGCGCATGGACAGGTGGATCTGCCGGCCTCGATGCCGTAGTTCGACCGACACGAGGCCACGTCGAACGGTGCGGGGCTCCTCTCCCGGGCGGGACTCGCGCTTGGTGTCGGTGAGGACGATTCCGGTGCCCCGGGTGCCCGGGTCGACGCGTAGCTGCACACCGTCGACGGCCGACCCGGTGCGGGTGCGGTCCCTGAGACGGATGGTGAAGGGGGTACGACGCGCGACGACGGCGCGGCCCTTGTCGAGCAGTTCGCGTGCTCGCGCGGGGTGGCACGGCATCAGCGGTTCCCCGCCGCGTGCCAGGACGAAGACCCGGCCCGCTCCGGTTCCCCCGCGGTACGTGGTGCGTGGTGGCGGGACGTCACCGTCCCCGTTCTCTGCCGGTGCGGCGTGACGCCGACGGGGCCGGGTGCCGCCGCCGTCGGTCTCCCCTCGCCCATGTTCCCTGCCGGTGTCCCGCTCGCGTGCGGGGTGTCCGTGAGCCGTTTCGTCCCTGCTCCCAGGGGTGTCTGCTCTCGCGGATTCCAGTGCGGACTGCTGAGGAAGCACAGTCCGGTGGGTCTGCTCACCTGCGGGAAACGTAGTCATCGAGGGCACCTGCCTCTGATGGGTGATCGTGATGACTGGGGCTGTTCACTCGGCTCGCCCGTCGTGGGGAGCGGGAGCGAGTGATCTCCTTTCAACGTGTCGGTCGGAGACGCTAGTCGCCCGGGGACGGGCAGGCCGGACAGCCGGCGGGACGGCGCACGACCGTGTGGTCGTGGAACGAAGGAGCACGGGGGACCGCTCGCCGTGCTAAGGCGTCCGGTTTCCGTGCCGGTCCGGGCATGATTTCGGGGAAGTCGCCCTGTGCCGCGCCCCGTTCGAGTTCAATGGGCCGAGTACGTCCGGCACGCGTCTGACGTGCGGCGACGGCGGACACGTTCGTGCAGGGGGTCCGGGATGAATGCTTCCACGAGCAGCGGTACGACCGACGCGCTCGGTCCCGATCCGATCCCCGGGGCGGAGCTGCTGGCCGCGCTGCTGGACGGGATGGACGCGGCGCTGTGCGCGTTCGACGCCGACGGGACCGTCACGCACTGGAACAGGGAGGCCGAGCGGATCCTCGGCTGGTCCGCGGGGGAGGCCGTCGGGCGGCCCGGGTTCGCCGGATGGGCGGTGCGGCGGGCGGACGCGGGGGAGGTGCAGGCGCGGCTGATGGGGGCGATGGGGGCGCCCGGCCGGCAGGTGCACGAGTTCGCGCTGTTGCGCAAGGACGGCGGGCGGGTGCTGGTGCGGACGCAGTCGGCGGGGGTGCGGGGCGCGGACGGGCGGCCGGCGGGGGTGTACTGCGCGTTCAGCGAGGTGCACGCGCAGATCGATCTGGAACGGGCCATCGCGCTCAGTGAGGCCCTGTTCGAGGACGCCTCCTGGGGCGTGGTCCTCGTCGACGTGGACCTGCGCCCGACCGTCGTCAACGCGCACGCCGCCCGCGCCCTCGGCGGGGGCCGGACGACCCTGCTGGGGCGGCCGCTCGGCGAGATCGTCGTGCAGGGGGTGGAGGACCTGGAGGGCGCGCTCCAGCACGTGCTGGCCGAGGGCGCCCCGCCCGCGCCCGCCGACCTCTGGGTGACCCTGCGGACCGGCGACGGCGACCGGCGGCGGTGCTGGCGCAGCGGCTTCCTGCGGCTGGCCTCGCCGCTCGCGCAGGAGCCCGTGCCGCTGGGCGTCGGCTGGCTGTTCCAGGACGTGACGGCGGCGCGGCTGGCGGTCCAGGAGGCGGACCGTGTCCGCTTCCGCTCCGGGCAGCTGCACCGGGCCTCGCGGTCCGCCGCCGAGTGCGAGGACCCCATGGAGGCGGCCACCTCGTCCCTCGACTACGCGCTGGCCGGTTTCGCGGACCACGCCCTGGTCGACCTGGTGGCCGGTGAGCGGCTGGTGCGGGCGGCGGCGACCCCGTCCGACGCCCCGGGGCCGTGTCTGCCCGTCGCCGCGGGCGGCATCCCGCTCCGGTACGCGCCGGGGCACCCCGCCCTCCAGGCGGTCGACCGCACGGGTTCGGTCCGTGCCTCGGCCGGGGCGGCGGACGCCGCGGAGTGGGCCGCGGAGCGGCGGTGGCCCGCCGACGCCGTGCACGCGCTGTGCGTCGTGCTGCGCAGCCGCGGACGGACCCTCGGCGTCGTGACCTTCCTGCGCTCCGCGCACCGGGCCGCCTTCGAACGCCCGGACGCGGTGTACGCGGAGAGCGTGGCGGACCGGGTGGCGGCCTCGGTGGACCTGCACCGGGCGCTGGGCGGGTGAGCCGCGGCGCCCGGCTTCCGCGTCAGTGCCGGTAGAAGATGCGGTCCGCGTACTCCGTCATCACGCGCCCGTTCCACTCGTGGCCGCCGTCCACGTTGCCCGAGCGCAGCAGCGGCGGCTCCACGCCGTGCTCCAGCAGCCGCTCCGCCGCCGCGGCCATCATCGACTGCATGATCGCGCTGGTGACGACGGTGGAGGCGGGGGCGAACGGTGCCTCGATGCCGTCGACCTCCAGCTCCGCGTCACCGATGGCGATCTTGCTGTCGAGGACGATGTCGCAGTGGTCCCGCAGGAAGCCGCCGGAGCTGTGCCGGGACCGGGTGTTCTCCGCATACGCGACCGAGGTGATGCCGATGACCTTCATGCCGAGCGCCCGCGCGTTCATCGCCATCTCCACGGGCAGCGCGTTGCGGCCGGAGAGCGAGATGATGACGATGAGGTCGCCCTCCGTCGCGGGGCTGGAGTCGAGGACCGCGCCCGCCAGGCCGTCCACCCGTTCCAGGGCGGAGCCGAGCGTGGCCGGCATGACGTCGACGCCGAGGGCGCCGGGGACGGTCAGCAGGTTCATCAGGGCGAGCCCGCCGGCGCGGTAGACGACGTCCTGCGCGGCCAGTGAGGAGTGCCCGGCGCCGAAGGCGAAGAGCCGGCCGCCCGCCACGACGGTGTCCGCGATCGCGGCACCCGCTTCGGCGATGGTCGCGGACTCCTCGTCGCGTACGCGCTCCAGCAGGCCGATCGCTGCGTCGAAGAACTGTCCGGCCAGCTTGCTTTCGCTCATCGAGGAGCACCTTTCCGGCGGGAGGGGGCGCCCGGGGGCGTCGATACCGTCGATCACGGTGCGGTCTGGACCAGTGACATGTCAATACCGCACCGTCCCTTCCGGCCGCTGTTCCGGCCGGAGATCGGGGCCGGGTTCCGCCGGTGAGGCACGGTTGTCGGTGCCATGCGTCAGAATTGGTACAGGGCCAGCGCACGACTGCATCGAGGGGCACGAATGTCCGGACTGATCGACACCACGGAGATGTATCTCCGCACCATCCTCGAACTCGAAGAGGAAGGTGTGGTCCCCATGCGCGCCCGGATCGCGGAACGGCTCGATCAGAGCGGTCCGACGGTCAGCCAGACGGTGGCGCGGATGGAGCGCGACGGTCTGGTGCAGGTCGCGGGCGACCGGCACCTGGAGCTCACGGAGGAGGGCCGCCGGCTGGCGACCCGTGTCATGCGCAAGCACCGGCTCGCCGAGTGCCTGCTCGTGGACGTGATCGGCCTGGAGTGGGAGCAGGTCCACGCCGAGGCCTGCCGGTGGGAGCACGTGATGAGCGAGGCCGTGGAGCGGCGGGTGCTGGAGCTGCTGCGCCACCCGACGGAGTCTCCGTACGGCAATCCCATCCCGGGGCTGGAGGAGCTGGGCGAGAAGGCGGAGGCCGACCCGTTCATCGACGAGGGCATGGTGAGCCTGTCGGAGCTCGACCCGGGGTCCGACGGCAAGACGGTGGTCGTCCGGCGGATCGGTGAGCCGATCCAGACAGACGCCCAGTTGATGTACACGCTGCGGCGCGCGGGCGTCCAGCCCGGTTCCGTGGTCAGTGTCAACCAGTCGCCCGGTGGCGTGCTGGTGGGCAGCAGCGGTGAGGCGGCGGAGCTGGACGACGAGGTCGCCTCGCACGTCTTCGTGGCCAAGCGGTAGGAAGCGGCGCCGCCGGGCGTACGTACGCGGAAGCTTCGCGGACACGGTTACGGGCGCGGGAGACGCGGACCGGGTGTACAGCACCCGGGCGCTCTCTCGCGTCCGTTTTCCGTTTTTCCGTCCCCATTTCCGTACGGAACCGCAGCGCTCCGGCGGATCGCGTGCCAGGCTGTGGCGGAGGCATGCCTGAGAGTGCGGGCCGAGGGGGTCGCACGGTCGGGGAGGGAGCGGGGAATGCGCCCGTCGTACCAGCGCGTCCGGTCCGCGCACCGGGGTGGGGCCGCCACGTCCCCGTACGCGCACACGCCCCCGGAACAGCGGATGGCCCCGGCGCCGCAAGGCGCCGGGGCCTGTCTCCCCCTGTCCCGACCTGGAGCCCCGAGCTCTCTAGGTCGGTTCCCGCGGGCCCTCATCCCCGAGTGGCCCGCCTCCCGCAGAAGATCTCCCCTGCGGGGCCGTCGTCAATCCTGGGAGGCGGTCACTCGAACGAGCGGTGTTGAGTGCCGGAACCCGGTTTTCGAATAAAGGTTCGATAGTCTGGCCGTTGCGAGCCCATGTGATCGCGACCGTGATCGGGACAGTGACCGGGATGGTGGTCGGGGGACCAGAAGGGGGTGCCAGAACAGATGGTGCGGCGCATCGAAGTGACCGGAACCGACGGCGTACGCCTCGCGGCCTGGGAGTACGCGGACCCGCCCAAGGAGCGCGCGGACAGCGCGAGCCCCGGAGGTGTCTTACTGCTCCACGGGCTGATGGGCCGGGCGTCCCACTGGGCGGCGACCACCCGCTGGCTCGCCGAGCGGCACCGCGCGGTCGGCCTCGACCAGCGCGGACACGGCCGCAGCGAGAAACCGGCCGACGGGCCCTACACCCGCGACGCGTACGTGGCCGACGCCGAGGCCGCGGTCGAACAGCTCGGTCTCGCCCCCGTCACCCTCGTCGGACACGCGATGGGCGCGCTCACCGCCTGGCAGCTCGCCGCCAAGCGCCCCGACCTCGTCCGCGCCCTGGTCATCTGCGATATGCGGGCCTCCGCCCTCGGCGCCGCCTCGCAGCGCGAATGGGAGGACTGGTTCGCCTCCTGGCCGGTGCCCTTCGCGACGCTCGCCGACGTACGGAAGTGGTTCGGCGAGGACGATCCCTGGGTGGAGCGGCCCAATCCGGCCCGGGGCGAGTTCTACGCCGAGGTCATGGCCGAACGTGCCGACGGCTGGCGGCCGGTCTTCTCCCGGAGCCAGATGCTCCGCTCCCGTGCCACCTGGGTCTTCGACGCGCACTGGGAGGAGCTGGCCCAGGTCCGCTGCCCCACGCTGGTGCTGCGCGGACTCGACGGCGAACTGGGGCGGGCGGAGGCCCAGGAGATGGTCCGGGTGCTGCCCCGGGGGCAGTACGCGGAGGTCGCCGACGCCGGACACCTCATCCACTACGACCAGCCCGAGGGCTGGCGCGCCGCCGTCGAACCCTTCCTTGACCAGCTCACCGAGGACGCCGGCGACGACCGGGAGCCGGTCGCCCCGTAGAACCACCGCCCCGCCTCACCCCTTGCTGACCGCCGCCAGGATCTCCGGCAGCCGCTCCGCCGTGCGCGGTGCGGCGATCCGCAGCCCCGCCCAGGCGATCAGCGCCCCGTACACCGCCCCCACCGGCACCACGACCCACAGCAGCTCCTCCGCGCCGGTGACGTGCAGCCAGACCGTCAGACCGATCACCGGCGCGGAGAGCAGGGCCGCCGAGACCATGCCGCCGAAGACCGAGATCCAGGCCAGCCCGGCCTGACCGGGCGCCACGTTCTTGAAGCCCGCGTCCTGCGGCACCGAGTACGGGAAGTTCGCCGAGGCCACCGCCCCGGTCGCCAGCATCGCGCCCAGCAGCGCGAGCGACAGGCCCACCACACCCGGCAGCGCCTCCCAGTCCCCGAGCACCGCCGCCGTCACCACCGCGACCAGCACCGTGTACGGAAGGGTGATCAGCAGCAGCGCCAGTGCCCGCGCCCGCAGTTCGAGATACGCGTCGCGGGTCGACGAGATGGTCATCGCGACCATCCAGAACGCGGAGGTGTCCTGGCCGAACTGGTTGTACATCTGGATCCCGAGCATCCCCGCGCCGAAGCACGCGAAGTAGACCGACCCGGTGCCCTGCACCGCGTTCAGCACCGGCACGATCAGCCCGATCGCCAGCGCCGTCACCCACGCGGCCTTCGTCTTCGGGTCCCGGGCGACATAGCGCAGACTGCGGCGCATCACCGTGCCCGTACGCCCCTCGGGGAACAGAGACCAGAAGCCCGAGCCCTCCGGGGCCGACGCGGCGCGGCCCGGATCGGCGGCGGCCAGCGTCGAACCGTCCGGGGCCGTCATCAGCCGCTCCAGGCTGCGCCGCCACACCACCATCAGCAGGGCCAGTGCGGCGGCCGAGAGCAGCAGCTGCACGGCGGCCCGCCCGTACGCGCCCTGCGAGGCGGAGTCCACCGAGCCGATCGCCGAGGCGGGCGGCAGCCAGCGCACCACGTCGGCGACGGGATCGAGCGCGGACAGTCCGCCGGAGCGGCCGAGCCGCTGGGCGCCGAAGTTGACGACCTGGATGCCGACCGCGATGACCAGCCCGGACAGCACGGCCAGATCGCGCCCCTTGCGGGAGGTCAGCAGCCGGGTGTTGGCCGTGGCGACGGCCCGTGCCAGCGCCACGCAGACCAGCAGGGTCAGCGGGGCCGCGACCACGGCGAACGCGGCCCCGGCCGCCCCCCGGGCCGTCGCGGCCACCGAACCGGCCGCCAGGCACAGGGTGAACAGCGGGCCGATACCGGCCAGCGAGGAGACCAGGAGCGCCGTCACCAGCGGGCGCGGGCGCAGCGGGAGCATCACGAGCCGGCCCGGGTCCAGGGTCTCGTCCCCGGCGGCGAAGAACAGCGGCATCACGGCCCAGCCGACGGCGAGGACCCCGGCGGCGAGGACGGTGACGGAGACGACGTGGTCCTCGCCGCGCATCGCGATCAGCCCGGCGACCTGGCCGAGGGCGAGCAGTACGGCGCCCACGAAGGAGAGGATGTACACGGCCCGGCGGCCGGCCGACTGGCGCAGCCCGTTGCGCAGCAGGGAGAGCTTGAGGCGGACGAGGACGGGGATCAGGTCCGGGGCTGCCCGGTCGCGGTCGGTGCGCGGGCCGGAACCGGCCGGGGCGTCGAGGACGCTCATCGGGCACCGCCCAGCCAGTCTAGGGCGGCGCCGTTGTCGCGGTCGCCCGCGCCGACGAGTTCCAGGAACGCGTTCTGCAGCGAGGAGGCCTCGCCGCGCACCTGCTCCAGGGTGCCCTGGGCGCGGATGGTGCCCGCGGCCATCACGGCCACCCAGTCGCAGAGCGATTCGACCAGCTCCATCACATGGCTGGAGAAGACGACGGTCGCCCCCGAGCCGGTGTAGCGCTCCAGCACCCCGCGGATGGTCTGCGCCGAGACCGGGTCGACGCCCTCGAACGGCTCGTCGAGGAAGAGCACTTCGGGGTTGTGGAGCAGCGCGGCGGCGAGCCCGATCTTCTTCCGCATGCCCGTCGAGTAGTCGATGACCAGCTTGTGCTGGGCGCCCGCCAGGTCCAGCACGTCCAGCAGCTGGGTGGCCCGGCTGTCGACCTCGGCGCCGGGCAGTCCGCGCAGGCGGCCGGTGTAACCGAGGAGCTCACGGCCGGAGAGGCGCTCGAAGAGCCGCAGTCCCTCGGGCAGCACCCCGATCCGGGACTTGACCTCGACGGGGTCGCGCCAGACGTCGCGCCCGCCGATCTCGATCCGTCCCAGATCGGGGCGGAGGAGCCCGGTGACCATGGAGAGCGTGGTGGTCTTCCCCGCGCCGTTGGGTCCGACGAGGCCGATGAACTTGCCCGCGGGCAGCTCCAGATCGATGCCGGCGACGGCGGTGTGCTCACCGAAGCGCTTCCAGAGCCCCGCCACCCGCACCGCGGGCACGGCGGCCCCGTCCGCCACGTCCGACGCGTCCGTCCTGTCCGTCATGCCACTCGCCCTCCGAAGCCCGGGTCCGGGGCCTGTCGTCGGGCCGCCGTCCGCCGGGCGGCGACAGGCCCCCCGGGGACACCCTACGAAACGCGTCCGCGGGCATCGGCGGCTTCGCGGCCGCAGGCGTAGGCGAGCGGGCTGATCAGCTCCTCCACTTCGGGCAGCCAGCGGTTGGCGGTGGACGGGCCGCGGGCCCACTGCACCGTGCCCGCCCCGCCCACCCGGGTCGGCGGCGCCGGGACGTAACTCCCCTCGCCGCGCCCGCGCAGACCGATGCCCGCCGCGTCCCAGCCGAGCCTGCGGACCAGGGTGTCGATCCTGGCGGCGGCGCCCGGCAGGACGAAGAACTGCATCCGGCGGTCCGGGGTGCGGGTGACGGGGCCGAGCGGCAGGCTCATCCGCTCCATCCGGGCCAGGGCCAGGAAGCCGGCCGCCTCCGGCACGTCGACGGCGTCGAAGGAGCGTCCGGTCGGCAGGAGGATCGAGGACCGGGGCTGCCGGCTCCACATCCGGCGGGCCGCCGCGCCGCTGCCCGTGGAGCGGTCCGCCCAGTCGGTCCGGGTCGGATGGGCGCCCGGTGCCGCGCACTTGGACTCACCGCACGAGCACCGCTCCGTGGGGCCGGACGGCTCCAGCCAGGCACCCGGGCACACGTCCCAGTGCCGCTCCTCCGCGTACCGCACCGCGGCTTCCAGCAGGTGCTCGGTCCGCTGCTGGGGGACCGGCGCCGCTTCCCTGACTCCGATGGCTTCTTCCACGCACCGTACAACTGTGGCCAGCGCTCGGGGTTACGGGCGTACCGGAGCGGTTTGGGGGGGTCCGCACCGGCACATGGGGCGCACCGATGCACCGGCGGGGGCGCGCGGGAGGGGCGGTGGCGGCGGAAGGGTAGCCACCTACCGGAGATCCGGCACAGTGGGCTCGGCATCTTAGGGTGCGTGCCGGGAGAAAGCGCAAGAGATGCGATGAAAGTGACCAACACGATGAATCGGCGCATTTCTCGGACACATGTCGGGCAGTGATCCGCTCACCGATCACTGCGGCCTCAGGGGGAGATACATGGCAGCCAGGCCTCTCGTCGCACGTCAGCCGAACGAACGGCTCCAGGCGCTCATTCAGGAAGCCGGATGCTCCAACGCGGGCCTCGCCCGCCGCGTCAACATGGTCGGGGCCGAGCGCGGGCTCGACCTGCGCTACGACAAGACCTCCGTGGCCCGCTGGCTGCGCGGACAGCAGCCGCGCGGCAGGGCCCCGGGCATCATCGCCGAGGCGCTCGGCCGCAAGCTCGGCCGTACGGTCACGATCGACGAGATCGGGATGGCCAACGGCAAGAACCTCGCCTCCGGCGTGGGCCTCCAGTTCGCCCCGACGGTGATCGGGGCGATCGAGCAGGTCTGCGAGCTGTGGCGCAGCGACGTCGGCCGCCGCGACTTCCTGTCCGGCTCCGCCGTCGCCTCCTCGGCGCTCGTCGAGCCCAGCCGCGACTGGCTGATCACCGGAGCCGACGCGCAGGTCGCGCGGGCGGCCGGCTCCCGGGTCGGGATGTCGGACGTGGAGGCCGTGCGGGCCACCACGGCCGCGCTGGTCGACCTGGACCACCGCTTCGGCAGCGGCCACGTCCGGCCGGTCCTCGTGCACTATCTGAACAGCGTGGTCTCCGGGCTGCTCTCGGGGGCGTACCGCGAATCGACCGGGCGGCAGCTGTTCGCCGCGGTCGCCCGGCTCACCGAACTCGCCGGGTACATGGCGATCGACACGGGTCAGCCGGGTCTCGCCCAGCGCTACTACATCCAGGCCCTGCGCCTGGCGCAGGCCGCGGGCGACCGCGCCTACGGCGGCTATGTGCTGGCCGCCTCGATGAGCCATCTCGCCGCGCAGCTCGGCAACCCCCGGGAGATCGCCCAGCTCGCCAGGGCGGCGCAGGAGGGGGCGCGCGGCCGGGTCACGCCCCGGGCCGAGGCGATGTTCTACGCGGCCGAGGCGCGCGGCCACGCCCTGCTCGGCGACGCCCGCACCACGCAGCTGGTCGCGAACCGGGCGCTGACGGCGCTGGAGCAGGCGGATCCGGAGAGCGGCGACGACCCGGACTGGATCGGCCACTTCGACCACGCCTATCTGGCGGACGAGCTGGCGCACTGCCACCGCGACCTCGGCCAGGCCGAGGCGGCCGCGCGCCGGGCGAAGGAGGCCCTGGGCGGCCTTCCGGAGTCCCGGACCCGCCGCCGGGGCATCGGACTGGCCCTCCTCGCCGCCGCCCAGGTGCAGTTGCGCGAGGTGGAGCAGGCCTGCCACACCGGGACCCGGGCGATGGAGCTGCTGGGCACGGTGCGCTCCAGCCGGGGCGCGGAGTATCTGGACGATCTCCAGCAGCGGCTGGTGCCGTACGGGGACGAGCCCGCGGTGCGGGAGTTCGGGGCCCGGCTGGAGCTCCAGGCGGCGTGACCGCGGGGGGCGCCCCGGGCCGCCGGACCCGGGTGCCCCGTTAACTGCGTCCCGGGGCCGCCGGGCGTTACAGCGCCTGTGAAGGGATGGTGACCCCTCTCACGCGCTTGGCGAACGGCGGGGACCACCCGATAGCGTGAGCCGACGATTCCATAGGTTGACCACGTAGGAGTCCCCGGTGACACAGAGCGGACAGGGTGACGAGCAGCAGCTCCCTGCTGTACGACCCGCGCACGAGGGCGTCGTGCTGCCCGCGGGCGGCGGCGAGCCCTGGGCGCCCGGGGGAGCGGCGGACGGGGCGGCCCCGGCGGGCGGCCAGCCGTGGGGACAGCCCTGGGGACCGCAGACACCGCCCCAGAACGCTCCGGCGCAGAACGGTCCGGCACAGGGCGCGCCCCAGGGTGCGTACGGACAGCAGCAGCCCCCGCAGTACGGACAGCAGCCGCCGCCCGCCCCGTACGGGCAGCAGCCCCCGCAGCACGGCACCTACGGGCAGGGGCAGCCGTCCCCGTACGGACCGACGCCGCCCGCCCCGCAGCACCAGCAGCCGCAGCCCTACGCGCAGCCGCTGCCGCCCGAGGCCGGGCCCGGCGGCGACGCCGACGCGACGCAGTACATCGCGCCGATCCCGGCCGGTCCCGGACCGGGCGGGCTGCCGCCGGAGAGCCCGGCGGAGTCGACCACGATGCTCGGCCGCGTCACGCCGCGTAACCCCCGGCAGCCGGCCGCGCACCAGGCGCCGCCCGGCGGCCAGGACGCCGACGCGACGCAGTACATACCCCCGGTGCCCGGCGGCGCCCCGTACGGCATCCGGCCGGGCGAGCCCGGTGACCGGCAGCCGCCCGCCGAGTTCGACAACCTCTTCCGCGACGACGAGCCGGCCGGCGCCACCCAGCAGATCCCCCGCTTCGACCCGGCGCAGCAGCAGCCGTACCACGGCGGCCCGCCGCAGCAGGGGTACCACCAGGACCCGCCCTACTCCGGTCCCGAGCACGGTCTGGCCCGGGACGGCATGGACGAGGCGCCGCGCCGCCGGTCCGCGCACATCCCGCTGATCGCCGCGGTCGTCGTCGGCTGCGCCGTCATCGGGCTCGGCGCCGGCGCGCTGATGAGCGGGGGCGGGGACGACAAGGACAAGGACGCCAAGCAGCCGGTCGCCGCGGCGAGTTCGCCGGCCGCGAAGGAATCCTCCGAGCCGGCGGCCGACCCGGCGAAGCCGCAGGCCGAGGCGCTCGACAAGCTGCTCGCCGACAGCAACAACAGCCGGGCCGCCGTCATCGGCGCCGTGGAGAAGACCAAGAACTGCACGGACCTCGACAAGGCCGTCGCCGATCTCAAGGGCGCCGCCCAGCAGCGCCGCGATCTGGTCACCCGGCTCCAGGCCCTGACGGTCGACAAACTGCCCCAACACGCCCAGTTGAACGCCGCGCTCACCAAGGCCTGGCAGGCCTCCGCCTCCGCGGACGACCACTACGCGGGCTGGGCCGCGCAGGCCAAGAGCAAGAAGGTCTGCAAGCACGGCAAGGCCCGGCCGACCTCGCACTACCGCCAGGCGAACGCGCAGAGCGGTGAGGCGACCAAGGCCAAGCAGCAGGCGGCCGTCCTGTGGAACGCGATCGCGACCAAGTACGGACTGACGAAGCGCGCCGCGACCGCCCTGTGAGCGGGCGCGGCCCGGCTGGGACCCGCGGTGGGTCTCAGCCGGTCGCGCTGGCGTCCGACAGGGTCTCCGCCACGTCCACGAAGCCCTTCGTGTCCGCGACGAGCCGCCCGTCGCGCACCACTTGGAACGTCACCTTGCTGTTGACGATCCGCGGGTAGGAGTCCGAGCCGATCATGTCCTCGTAGCGCCAGCGCAGTTCGGGCGTGAGACCGCCGGTGTCGACCGGGGTGCCCTCGTTGAGCGCCTTGGTGACCTTGCCGGCGGTGATCTCCGAGGTGTGCAGCGACTCGACGAGCGACTTCAGCACGGTGTACGCGATCCAGGTCGTCTGCACCCCGGTGTCCTCCGGGTCGATGCTGTTGTCGCCGAAGGCGTGCTCGCCGATCACCTTCCGCATGGTGTCCCAGCGGGCATCGCCCGGCGCCGGGTACCAGCCGGTGACGTACGCGCCCTCGAAGGGGCTGTTCCGGCCGCCGGTGCGGTCGATGAGCGGCTGGCCGATGCTGCCGAGGACCGAGGAGACCCGTACCGAACCGTCCGACGGCTCCAGCCGGCGGAACGCGTCGAAGAAGGTCTCCGTGCGCTCCCCGAGCACCGCCGTCACACAGCCGCCGCGCGCCCCCGCGCCGTTCAGCGCCCGGCTGGCCGGTTCGTCGTAGGAGTTCGCGTCCTCCGCCGCCCGGACGTCCACGGGGGCGTGCTTGCGGGTCTCGGAGAGGCCGGTGTGCAGCAGCCAGGCCAGACCGTCGCCGCCCAGCGTGTCCGGCCGGACCAGGGAGACCCGGTCGCAGGTGCGGGCCAGCTGTTTGGCGTTGCCCGCCATGAGCGCCGACTGCCCGCCCGTCACCGGGTAGGACATATAGCTGCGGAACTCCTCGTCGGAGGCGCCGTACCCGCCTATGTAGGGGATCCCGGCGACTTCGAGCGGGGCCATGAAGGCGCGGCCGTGGCGGCTGTAGGAGCCGACGACCGCGACGGCCTTCTCCTTGACGGCCCGGCGGGCGCAGTTGCCCGCGCCGACGGAGGTGTCCTGTTCGTCACAGGTGACCACGCGCAGCGTGTGGCCGTCGATGCCGCCCGCGCCGTTGATCCAGCGGGCGAAGGTCTGCGCCATCGCCGTCATGCCGGCCATGGTGTCGGCGTCCGGGCCCGAGGCGTCGCCGGGCGCCCAGGTCATGACGGTGACGGGCTCCCTGGAGCCCCCCGATGCCCCAGGGAGTACGCCGCAACCGGTCAGCAGCAGGGCCCCTGCCGCCACCGCGCCGGTGAGCAGTCCGAGGGGGCGGGGAAATGGGGGGCGTCGCCGTCCGGTCATGGACACAGACACTTCCGGCCGCCGGGTAACGCCGGAGTGTGCCGCGTTCAACGCAGGGTGACGCCCAGGTGAATTACAGGGGGCCCTCCGGCGGGTGATGAGGGGAACGTACGATCGACAACCGTGCAGCAAGGTTCCGAGAACTCTTCCCGTCGTGGCCGTCGCTCCTCCACCATGGGCGGCATGCCGCTCAACGACCTTCCGTGGTGGCGCTGGCGCAGCAACGTGCGCTCGGCGCTGCACATGCTCTCCGACCCCGTCTTCCACCACGAGTGCTGGCTCGCCGGCCGGGAGGGGTACGGCGACGTCACCGACGCCGTGTACCGCCTGGTCGAGGACACCTGGCTCGACAACTGGTCCGCCGAGAAGTACGTCGGCACGATCTTCCGCGACACCGGCGAGGCCGCCCTCGTCGACACCGCCGTGCTCCGGGTGCTGCGCATCATGCACCAGGTCGGCGCGGACGCCCCCGTCTCCGCCTACATGGAGCACCACGGCTGGCCGGAGGCCGTCCGGGCCGCCCGCGACGCCCATGTCCTCCTGGCCACGAACGACGGCGAGGACCCGGACGTGCCACCGCGTTCCCTCGACGTCCTCCGCATCATGACCAGGTCTGCCTGATCCCCGGAGGGTGTGGCACGCTACGGGGATGACCGACCCGAAGCCCGCTGAGACCGCCCCCGAGCAGTACGTCCTCACGCTCTCCTGCCCGGACAAACAGGGCATCGTGCACGCCGTGTCGAGCTACCTCTTCATGACCGGCTGCAACATCGAGGACAGCCAGCAGTTCGGGGACCACGACACGGGTCTCTTCTTCATGCGCGTCCACTTCTCGGCGGTCAGCCCGGTCACGGTGGACAAGCTGCGGGCGAGCTTCGCCGCCATCGGCGACTCCTTCGCCATGGACTGGCAGATCCACCAGTCCGCCGAGCGGATGCGGATCGTGCTCATGGTCAGCAAGTTCGGCCACTGCCTCAACGACCTGCTGTTCCGCTCTCGCATCGGCGCCCTGCCGGTCGAGATCGCCGCCGTCGTCTCCAACCACACCGACTTCGCCGAACTCGTCGCCTCGTACGACGTGCCCTTCCGGCACATCCCGGTGACCAGGGAGAACAAGCCGCAGGCCGAGGCGGAGCTGCTGGAGCTGGTCCGCGAGGAGAACGTGGAACTGGTCGTCCTCGCCCGCTACATGCAGGTCCTCTCCGACAACCTCTGCAAGCAGCTCAGCGGCCGGATCATCAACATCCACCACTCGTTCCTGCCGAGCTTCAAGGGTGCCAAGCCCTACCACCAGGCGCACGCGCGCGGGGTGAAGCTGATCGGCGCGACGGCGCACTACGTCACCGCCGACCTCGACGAGGGCCCGATCATCGAGCAGGAGGTCGAGCGGGTCGGCCACGGCGTCACCCCCGACCAGCTGGTCGCCATCGGCCGCGACGTCGAGTGCCAGGCCCTGGCCCGCGCGGTCAAGTGGCACGCCGAGCGCCGCATCCTGCTCAACGGCCGCCGTACGGTCGTCTTCGCGTAGCTGCGTTCACAGCCGGCTGAGCGAGGCCGCCGCGAAGAGCACGTCCCGGACCGCCTCGCGGTCCCCGCTCTGACCGGCGGCCGCCTCCACGGGCGGTACGTGCCCCGCCACCAGCCGGCAGAACTCCACCCCGTCCAGGGCGACCTGCGCCACGGTGTGCTCGGCGGAGCCGAGGGCGGCGGGGGAGTCCAGCGGGATGTACCAGTTCCCGCCGCCGGAACCCTCCACCTCCAGATGCAGCGAACGCCCCGGCGACCCGGCCGTCACCAGCCGCCGGGCCGGAGCGGCGAGCCCCGCCCTGCGGCGCACGGCCAGCGCGGCCGGAAGCAGCCGCGCCGCCAGGTCGATCATCCGGTGGAGATGCGCGGCGGCCGGCGCCTCGTACGGATAGTCCACCGCCTCCGCGATGTCGCCCGCGTGCAGCCAGCACTCGAAGGCCCGGTCCAGCATCGCGTCCTGGAGCGGCAGCGCGAAGCCGCCGTAGGACACGGAGAGGTCCGAGGCGCCGCGCCCCGCGAAGGACACGGTGCGGATGAGCGTATGGCTCTGCGCCCGCCACGGCTCGCGCACGGTCCGGGTGAACGGACGGCGGGCCGACGACCAGTACGCCTCGGTCCGCCCGGTCGGCGAGGGCGGAGGCCCGCCACCGTCCTCCGGGACCTGTGCGAGGCTCGCGGCGAGCGGATCGTCCAGCCCCAGCGCCGCGCTGACCAGCCCGTCGACCGCGGTCAGATGGCCGATGACGCCGGCCACCGTCGTCTTGCGGTTCACCCGGCGCTCGCCCTCGAACCACTTCAGACGCACCGGCGCGTGCCACTCGGAGTCCCCGATGTCGCGCAGCAGCGCGTCGAGCCGGGCCGTCTCCGCGTCGAACGGCGCGGCCCACTCCGGCACCGGGATCTTGGCGGGCCTGCGGCTCAGGCAGTTCTCCAGCACCCGGGTCCGCAGCGACGGATCGAGGTCCAGGGAGCGGTCGGTGTGCAGCAGGCCGACCGCGTCGCGCAGCCGCAGCGCCTCGTCCGCACAGGGCGCGCACTCGGTGAGGTGCGCCTCCACGGCCTCGGTCTCCTCGGCCGAGCAGGCGGCCAGCGCCCAGGCGCCGAGCAGCGCCTTCAGCACACGGTGCGGCAGACGAGACGGAGGCGGCGGTGACCCGTCGCCCCTCGGAGCCCGCTCCGACACGTCCACGCCCGTTCCCTCTTCCCCTTCCTCCGCGTCCGATTCCTCGTCGTCGTCCCCGTCGTCCCCGTCGTCCCCGGTCCCGTCCCCGTCCCCGTCGCCGTCTCCGGCCCGGGGAGGTTCCCTCCGCTCCGGCGGAACGACCGGCCGTGCGAGCCGTCCGGCGTCGAGGTCGTCGGCGGCGGCCCGGGGGCCCGGTATGCGCGGGGCGCCCCGCACCTCGTCGTCGCGCCCCGCCCCCTCCCGGCCGCCGTCGCCGTGCCCGTCCGTCGCGTCGCTCACAGCGCCCTTCCGTATCCCGGGGGCGAGGAGCCCTCCAGCGGCCGGGCGCGGGCGGTGGACAGCAGCTGGAGCCCCAGCCGGAGCCGGCGGCGCGCCTCGTCCTCGGTGACGCCGAGATCCGCCGCCGTCTGCCGGTAGTCCCGGCGCTGGATGTACGCCAGCTCCAGGGCGGCCCGCAGCGAGGCGGGCATGGACGCGACGATGTAGTCGGCACGGGCCGCGGCGGTGGCCCGGCGCACCCGCTCCTCCACGTCGACCGGCCCGTCGGAGCCGTAGCCGTCGTCGTCCGCGGCGTCGCGCAGCCTCCGTACGGACTGGCGGTGCGTGATCCGGGCGACCCAGGCGCGCATCGAGCCCTGCTTGGGGTCGTAGGCGTCGGGGTTCTCCCACACGTACCCGAACACCTCGCGGGTGACGAGGTCCGCTGCGTCCTCGTCGTCGAGCATCCGGTTGGCCTGGCTGTGGACGAGGGCGGCGAACCGGTCGTACAGCTCGCCGAGCGCCGCCGCCTCGCCGCGGGCCAGACGCTGCTGCATCGTGCGGTCCCAGCGGGGTGGTGCGTTTTTGGCCATGCGACCCCCAGCCCTGTTGCCGTCGGGCGCTCCGGCCCGGTACCCCTCGTCCCGTCGAATGTAGTCGGCAAGGCTGACCGGGCACGTCCCTTTACGGCAAGTACGTCCCTGCGGGAGCCCTGGATGGTAGGGAATGGGGCCCACCTGGTGACAGAATCAGACGGGAAGTGATCATTTATGCCCGAAACGGTTCTGGGCCTTCTTGGAGCGCCCCGTGTTTCATGGAGCGTGAGCCGGGGCAGCCGCGAGGGGGAACGGAAACTTCCGGATCAATGGGATTCCCCGGAACGAGAGGCCCGTCACGTGACACTGAAAGTGGCCGCGACCGAGCAGGGCGGGTGGACCGTGCTGCGCATGCGCGGCGAACTCGACCTGGTGACCTCACCCATGGTCCGGCAGTCCGTGCACGACGCGGTCGCCGTCGGACGCCATGACGTCGTGCTCGACCTCTCCGAGGTCTTCTTCTGCGACTCCAGCGGCGTCGGCGTCCTCATCGCCTCCCGCCGCCTGATGCGCTCCTGCGGCGGCCGGCTCCGCCTCATCCTGCCCGCCCGGGGCGCGGAGGAGGGCTCGCACGTCAACCGGGTGCTCGCGGCGCTCGGCGTCCGCCGGCTGTTCGACGTCTACCCCGACTGCGAGGCCGCCGTCGACGGCGGATCCCAGCCTCTTTCGGCCTGACCGCGGCCCGATTACGGCCTGGTCGTGGCCCGCGGGACCCGGACCGGTACCGGGTTGTCACCGCGGTGAAGCGCGTAAGTGACACGTGACGCCTGCGGGCGTCGTACGCTCCCCGCATGGACAGCGCAGAGTACGAGCGCAAGATCGCCTTCCGCTTCGCCGCCTTCGACCAGGACGGCAACGGATACATCGATCGCGCGGACTTCAACGCCGCCGCGGCGCGGCTGCTCACCGAATTCGGCACCACGGCCCGCTGCGACAAGGGCCAGGCGCTCTACAGCGGGGCCGAGGCGTTCTGGCAGGGGCTCGCGGGCATCGCCGACGTGGACGGGGACCAGCGGGTCACCCGCGAGGAGTTCGTGGGCGGCGCGGTCAAACGCCTCCGCGACAACCCCGAGCGCTTCGCGGAGATCGCCCGGCCCTTCCTCCGCGCGGCGCTGGCCGTCGCGGACCCGGACAACAGCGGTGCCGCCGCCGTGACCTCCGTCGAACGGGCCCTGCGGGTCCTCGGGGCGCCCGCCGACACCGCCGCCCTCGCCGCCGGGGCCCTGGACACCGACGCCGACGGGCGCGTCACCGAGACGGACGTGGTGACGGCCTTCGCCGCGTACTTCACGGTGATCGCACCGGAGTAGGCGCCGGGCGCCCTGGGGTGGGGGTGCGCCTCTGTCCGGTGGGTGGGGGCGGGGTCCCTCCGGGGTGACTCCTCAGAAATGGCGTGTGCGGCTGGGTGGGTATGGGACCGGGGTCGTACGCCATTTCCTGCGGGGACACCCCTGCACGCCCCCACCCGGCCGGTTTTGCGTCTTTCCGCCGGTGAAACCCCGAACCCCACACGACGAACATCAGGCGCACCCTGCGGGGAACCCGCACACGCTCACCCCCCGAACCGCTCCCGCAACCGGTACTTCAGGACCTTGCGGAGCGTCTCGTTGCGGGGCAGGGCGTCCACGACCTCCAGTTGTTCGGGCAGCTTGTGGACGGACAGCCCCTCGCCGCGGAGGTAGGCGGTGAGTTCGGGAAGGGTGAGCGCGGACGCCCCCTCCCGCTGCTCCACGACCGCGCAGACGCGTTCGCCGCGGGACGCGTCGGGGAGGCCGATGACCGCCGCGTCGCCGACGGCGGGGTGGCGGGCCAGCAGGTCCTCTATCTCCTTCGCGGAGATGTTCTCGCCCTTGCGGATGATGATGTCCTTGAGGCGTCCGGTGAGCACGACGTGCCCGCTGGGGAGGACGTGTCCGACGTCGCCGGTGATCAGGAAGCCGTCCTCGTCGAAGGGGGAGGGCGCTCCCAGATAGCCCTGGCAGACCGCCTCGCCCCGCAGCCGGACCTCGCCGTCCGTGCCGTACGGCAGCTGCTTGCCGTCCTCGTCGGTGATGCGGACCTCCATGCCGGAGGGCGGACGGCCCTCGGTCTCGGCCAGGTGCTCGGGGGTGTCGTCGGGGGCGCCCATCGTGATCATGGGGACCTCGGTCATGCCGTAGCCGTGGGTGAGCTGGACGCCCATCTCGCGGACCACCGCGTGGTAGATCTCCGGCGGCTTCGGCGCCCCGCCGCCCGCCAGCAGCCGGAGGGTGGGGATCAGCGGGACGTCCGGGGTCTTGCGCTGCTCGGCCAGGAACATGGAGTAGAAGGCCGTGGAGCCGCCGGCCACCGTCACCCCGTGGCGCCGGTACTCCGGCACCGCGTCGGCCATCGTGAAGTGCTCGAAGAGGACGGCGGGGAAGCCGTACAGGAGGAGCATCACGGAGTAGTCGGGCCCGGCGACGTGGGCGAAGGGGAAGGCCATGGAGCCGACGTCGTCCGGGGACAGGTGCAGCGCGTGGGCCAGGCAGGCGCCTCCGGCGATGAGGCTGCGGTCGGTGTGCAGGACGCCCTTGGGGTCGGACGTCGTGCCGGAGGTCCAGTAGATCCAGCGCACCGCCGTGCCGTCGGCGGGAGGTGGCGGCAGGATCGCGGGGTCGCCGTCCGGAAGTGTGTCGTACGCCTCGAAGACGTGCGGCGGCCGGTCGAGGCCCGAGGTGACGCGGGCGGCCATCGCCGTGTGGTCGAAGCCGCGCCAGGTCCCCGGCACGGCGAAGAACTCCGCCTTCGACTCGCGGAGCGCGAAGCCGACCTCGCGGTCGCGGTAGAAGGGGATGACGGGCGTCTGCACCGCCCCGATCCGGGCCAGCGCGAAGGACAGCAGGGCCGTCTCCAGCCGGGTCGGCAGCTGCCAGGCGACGACCGTGCCGGGGCGCACGCCCAGGGCGTACAGTCCGGCGGCCACCCGTTCGGCGCGGTCGCGCAGTCCGCCGAAGGTGAGCGTGCGGTCGTCCTGGATCAGGAAGGCCCGGTCCGGCGTCAGGGCGGCCCGGCGTTCGATCAGTTCCCAGAAGGTGCCCGATGCACCCAGGGCGTGTGCGGTCTCGTTCACGGCGAACCCCTCACAGCTGACGGGTAGTCAGATCGTGCGGAGAGCGTAGAGCGATGCGCCTTGTCGGTCCAGGGGTGCGGGGCTAGCCTGAGTGCGACGTCAATCTGACGGGTCATCAGAAATGTGCGCCGGAGGGGACACCATGACGGAACTGCCTCGGATCGTCAGCGTCGACGACCATGTGATCGAGCCGCCGCACCTCTTCTCCACCTGGCTGCCCGCCAAGTACCGCGAGCGCGGCCCGCAGCCCCTGACGGCGGGCATCGGCGAGCTGGAGTACACCGGCGGCAAGTACGTCATCACGATGGACCCGGACGGTCCGCCGACCGACTGGTGGATCTACGAGGACCTCAAGTTCCCGTACAAGCGCAACATCGCGGCGGTCGGCTTCGACCGGGACGACATGACGCTGGAGGGGATCACCCGGGCCGAGATGCGGCGCGGCTGCTGGGACCCCGTGGAGCGGCTGAAGGACATGGACCTCAACCATGTCGAGGCGAGCCTCTGCTTCCCGACCTTCCCCCGGTTCTGCGGGCAGACCTTCGCCGAGGCGCACGACAAGGAGGTCGCACTCGCCTGTGTGCGCGCCTACAACGACTGGATGGTCGAGGAGTGGTGCGGGGACAGCGGCGGACGGCTGATCCCGCTCTGCATCATCCCGCTCTGGGACATCGGCCTGGCCGTCGCCGAGATCCGGCGGAACGCGGCGCGCGGGGTGCGGGCGGTGACGTTCTCGGAGATCCCCACCTATCTCGGCCTGCCGTCGATCCACTCCGGCTACTGGGACCCGTTCTTCGCCGTCTGCCAGGAGACCGGCACGGTCGTCAACATGCACATCGGCTCCAGCTCCCAGATGCCGGCCGCCTCCCCGGACGCCCCGCCCGCCGTCCAGGCCTCGCTCTCCTTCAACAACGCGATGGCCTCGATGATGGACTTCCTCTTCAGCGGCGTCCTGGTGAAGTTCCCGCAGCTCAAGCTCGCCTACAGCGAGGGCCAGATGGGCTGGATCCCGTACGCCCTGGAGCGCGCGGACGACGTCTGGGAGGAGCACCGGGCCTGGGGCGGGGTGCGCGATCTGATCCCCGAGCCGCCGTCCACGTACTACTACCGGCAGATGTTCTGCTGCTTCTTCCGCGACAAGCACGGCGTCGCCTCGCTCGACGTCGTCGGGCGCGACAACGCCACCTTCGAGACCGACTACCCGCACGTGGACTCGACCTTCCCGCACACCAAGGAGGTCGCGCTGGACCACGTCAAGGGACTGGACGACGAGACCGTCTACAAACTGATGCGCGGGAACGCGATCCGGATGCTCGGCCTGGACCTCGACAAGTAGGCGGCGATGGACCTCTCGTACACGGAGGAGGAGGAAGCGTTCCGGGTGCGGCTGAGGGAGTGGCTGGGCTCGGTGCTCCCCGGACTGCCGCCGCGACCGGACCCCGGCGACTGGCCGGGGCGCCGGGCGTACGACGCCGGCTGGCAGCGGCTGCTGTACGACGCCGGTTACGCGGGTCTGCACTGGCCCGAGGACGCCGGCGGCCGGGGCGCCACCCCCACCCAGCACCTGATCTTCCTGGAGGAGACCGAACGCGCCGGGGCGCCCTACGTCGGCGCGAACTTCGTCGGGCTGCTGCACGCCGGGCCGACCGTCGCCGCCGAGGGCACCCCGGAGCAGCGCGCCCGCTGGCTGCCGCCGGTGCTGCGCGGCGACGAGATGTGGTGCCAGGGCTTCAGCGAGCCGGACGCGGGCTCGGACCTGGCCTCGCTGCGGACCCGGGCGGTCCGCGACGGCGACGACTACGTGGTCAGCGGCAGCAAGATCTGGACCTCGCACGCCGAGGTCGCCGACTGGTGCGAACTGCTGGTGCGCACCGACCCCGGCGCCCCCCGCCACCGGGGCATCAGCTGGCTGGCCATGCGCATGGACAGCCCCGGGATCACCGTCCGGCCGCTGCGCACCCTCGCCGGGTCGACCGAGTTCGCGGAGATGTTCCTCGACGAGGTGCGGGTGCCCGTCGCACACCGGGTCGGCGCGGAGAACGACGGCTGGCGGGTCACCATGGTCACGCTCTCCTTCGAACGCGGCACCGCGTTCGTCGGAGAGGTCGTCGCCTGCCGCCGCACCCTGGACACCCTGGCCGCCGAGGCGCGGCGCACCGGCCGCTGGGACGACGCGGTGCTGCGCCGCCGGCTGGGCAGGCTCAACGCCGAGTTCCGGGCGCTGTGGCGGCTCACCCAGTGGAACGTCAGCGAGGCGCAGGCGAGCGGCGGGGTGCCCGGGACCGGCGGTTCGGTCTTCAAGCTGCGCTATTCGCACGCCCGCCAGGAGCTGTACGAGGCGGCGGCCGAGGTGCTCGGCGCGGGCGACGCCCTCGATCTGGACCGGGAATGGGTGCTGGACCGGCTCTCCTCGCTCTCGTACACGATCGCGGCGGGCACCTCGCAGATCCAGCGGAACATCGTCGCCGAGCGGATCCTCGGCCTGCCGAAGGGGCGGTGAGCGGACGGTGGACTTCCAGCTCTCGGAGGACCAGCGGGCCCTGCGGGCGGGGATACGGGACCTGCTCGCCGGGCGGTTCGGCCGCGACCGGATGCGGGCGGCGCACGACGGCGGCGCGGGGGGTGTGGACCGGGCGCTGTGGCGGGAGCTGGGCGGGGCGGGGTTCTTCGCGCTGCGGCTGCCGGAGGCGGCGGGCGGGGTCGGACTGGGCCTCGCCGAATCCGTACTTCTGTTCGAAGAGATCGGGCGGGCACTGCTGCCCGGACCGCTCGCCGCGACCCAGCTCGCCGCCGGGGCGGTGAAGGGCGCGGCCGAGGGGGAGGCCGTGGTGGCGCTCGCCGAGCCGGGGCGGCCGGTGGCGCATCTGGCGGGGGCCGACGCCCTGCTCGTGCTGGACGGGGAACGGACCCGGCTGGTGACCGGCTCCGGGCTGCGGCGGGTGGTGGACGAGGCGCGCCCCGTGCGTTCACTCGATCCGGGGACACCGCTGTGGCGGGTGCAGGAGCTGTCCGGGGCGGCGGGCGAGGTGCTGGAGGGCGGGGAGCGGCTGCGGTACGAGGGCGCGCTGCTGGCGGCGGCCGAACAGCTCGGCAACGCGGAGCGGAGCCTGGAGGAGGCGGTCCGGCACGCCCGGGACCGTGAGCAGTTCGGCGCGCCCATCGGATCGTTCCAGGCGGTGAAACACCTCTGCGCCGGGCAGCTGCTGCGTTCCGGACCGGCCAGGACGGCGGTCTACGCGGCGGCCGTGACCGGCGATCCGGTGGAGGCGGCCGGGGCCAAGCTGCTGGCCGACGAGGCGGCGGTGGGCAATGCCCGCGACTGTCTCCAGGTGCACGGCGGCATGGGCTTCACCTGGGAGTCCGATGTCCATCTGCGGCTCAAACGGGCCTGGCTGCGGTCCGGGGAGTGGCTCGCGGCGGCCGAGGCGGAGGAGCTGCTGGCGGCCGATCTGGCCTGAATCGTTACGGGTGGGTGGCTGGTGAACGTATGTGACGCGATGGACCCATGAGGTTCACTCTGCGCAGTGACTCAGTGCAGTCGGTGAGCGCCGATACCGGCTTGTGTCCTTTGCGTGATTCGTCACGGGCCGCAGTCGCCGTCGGCTCGGGTACGCTCCGTTGGATGCGAGTGGTTCTGGAACCTGTCGATCCGGTTGTGGCCTGTACGGCGACTCCGGTCCGCGAGAGGTGCCCTGCTCGTGATCCGCAGGGAGGCGTCGGGCCAGCCGGGGAAACGATTCCCGGGGCGGCTGCGCGCCTATGTTCGAATCCCCGTGACACGCGTCGCACAGTATGCACTACGCGTACTCCTTCGCGCTGGAATATGCCCGAAGCGCTTGTTGCGGTGACTGTACGTCAACCATGCTGTCTCGTAAGGGAATCACGTTCCGTGATCCTCAGGAGGCGCGAGGCGATGTGTCCGCCGGTTCGGATGGTGTGAGCGGTGCAGGTGCTTCAGGTTCAGTTGGAGGTCGGGCCCGATCCGGCGGAGGTCGGACGGGCTCGCAGATGGGCGCGTTCGAGGCTCGTCGGGTCCGGGATAGGAGCTGACGAGCCACTGGCCGAGACGCTCATCCTGCTGATCTCGGAGCTGGTCACCAACGCGGTCGTGCACACCGGCTGTCCGGCCGTGCTGCGCATGCTGTTCGGTTCACCGGGGGGCGCGGGCAGCCCCGGGACCGTCCGGGTCGAGGTGGCCGACGCCAGCTGCCGCCCGCCGCTCCAGCGCCATGCCGAGGGCGACGACACCAACGGCCGGGGCCTGGAGCTCGTCGACGGGCTGGCCGACCGCTGGGGCTGGCAGCCGGAGGGTGCGGGCAAGCGCATCTGGTGCGAGGTCGACCGCTCGGCCCCGCTGATCCAGGTCCAGATGCGGCCCGGCCCGCACGCGGTGGCGACGCAGGGCGCGGGCACCCCCGTCGTGGGCCCGCAGGCCACCGCCGATCAGAGGATCGCGACCGGGGCGACCGGGGTGCCCGTGGCGCCGACGAACGGCTCCGGCATGGCGGAGAGCAGGAAGGCGTAGCGCCCCTCCTCCGCGCAGGCGGTGGACAGGCCCTCCAGGTTCCAGTTCTGGCCCTGGAGCATGCCCATGTCCACCAGGTCGAGCGCGTGCACGCCCAGCCACAGGTCGTCGATCTCCGGCGGGAAGATCTCGAAGGTCAGCGTGTCGTTGGCGACCGCGGCCGCGTCCCGCGCCCGGAACCACTCGGGCGTCCGGATCGACAGCCCCGGTGAGGGGTAGCCGTACGCGTTCTTGTCCCCCGACAGATAGACCTGCACCTGCCCCGTGCGTACGAGCACGATGTCCCCGGAGCGCACCCGCACCCCGGCCAGTTCCTCGGCGGCCTCCAGGTCCTCGGGGGTGACCGCGTGGCTCCCCGGCAGCCGGTCCACGCCGTGGGCGCGGGCGACGTCGAGCAGGACGCCGCGCGAGACGATGTGCGGCGCCTTGTCGATCCCGCTGAACTGCGCGCCGCCGTGCGCGGTGATGGTGGCGGCGGGCCGGCCGTTGTAGATCCTCCCCGCGTACGAGGCGTGCGTGAGCGCGTCCCAGTGGGTGGCGGTCTGGAGGCTCAGGACGGCGGTGTCGTCGCTGGTGGCGACCGTGCCGGGGCCGAACAGCTCCTGGTTGATCTGGACCATGGTGTGCAGCGGGTTGACGCGTCCCGGGATCAGGCCGTTCTGCACGCCGTCCTGCTGGAGCGGCAGGGCGAGGGGGATCCGCAGTCCGGAGCGGATGGTGGCGGCGGCCTCGCGGACGACCTCGTCGGTGATGAGGTTCAGGGTGCCGATCTCGTCGTCGGCCCCCCAACGGCCCCAGTTGTTCACGCGCTTGGCGAGGTCGTGGAACTCGGCCGGCAAAGACATGGCGCCTCCTGGGGCTTGTGCCGGTGGACCTGATGACCCATAAAATCTAACGGTCCGTCAGAAACCGCGGGAAGGGGCCGGGCATGGGGAACTTCTTGGCAGGCAAGGTCGTCGCCGTGACCGGGGCCGGGCGCGGCATCGGCCGGGCCGTGGCGCTGGCCGCGGCGGCGGAGGGGGCGAAAGTCGTCGTCAACGACTACGGCGTCTCCGTCGAGGGCGGCGAACCCACCAGCGAGATCGCCGAGTCCGTCGTGAAGGAGATCGAGGCGGCCGGCGGCGAGGCGGTCGCCGTCGCCGACGACATCTCCACGATGGCCGGCGGGCAGCGCGTCGTGGACACCGCGCTGACGCACTTCGGCCGCATCGACGGCGTCGTCTGCGTCGCCGGGATCCTGCGCGAACGGATGCTGTTCAACATGTCCGAGGAGGAGTGGGACCCGGTGGTCGCCACCCACCTCAAGGGCACCTTCACCGTTTTCCGGGCCGCGTCGGCGGTCATGCGCAAACAGGAGGGCGCCGGCACGCTCATCGGCTTCACCAGCGGCAACCACCAGGGCAGCGTCGCCCAGGCCAACTACAGCGCGGCCAAGGGCGGCATCATCTCGCTGGTCCGCAGCGCCGCGCTCGGCCTGCACAAGTACGGCGTCACCGCGAACGCGGTCGCGCCCGTCGCCCGCACCCGGATGTCCGCCAACGTGCCCATGGAGCTGAAGGAGATCGGCGAGCCGGAGGACGTGGCCGCGCTGGTCGTCTACCTCCTCAGCGACCGGGCGCGCGCCGAGAAGATCACCGGCCAGGTGTACACCATCGCCGGTCCGAAGATCGCGGTCTGGGCCCAGCCGAGGGAACTGCGCGCGGGCTACGCGGAGGGGGAGGCGTGGACCCCCGAGCGCATCGCGGACTTCCTGCCCGGGACGGTGGGCCAGGACCCGATGCCGATGCTGGCGCGGCTGGAGGAGATGGCGGCGGCCGCGAAGGCGGCGGCCCGGCCGAACGCGTAGGGCGTGCTCGTGCGCGTGGGCCGTGCCCGTACGCGTACGGCGTGCACGTAGGCACGTACGCATGCGCGGGCACGGACGCACGCGAGTCCTGAGGAACACCCCATCGCCGGGCGCGGGCTCGGCCTATCGAGGGAGCCGAGAATGAGAGGCGTCGTCTTCGACGGCAGAAGGACCGAGGTCGTCGACGATCTGGAGATACGGGATCCGGGACCCGGCGAGGTGCTGGTGGCGATCGCCGCGGCCGGTCTGTGCCACAGCGATCTGTCGGTGATCGACGGAACGATCCCCTTCCCCGTGCCGGCGGTGCTCGGGCACGAGGGCGCGGGCGTCGTGGAGGCGGTCGGCGCGGGCGTACGCCATGTCGCCCCGGGGGACCACGTGTCCCTGTCCACGCTGGCCAGCTGCGGCGCCTGCGCGCAGTGCGACCGGGGGCGGCCGACGATGTGCCGCAAGGCGATCGGCATGCCGGCCCAGCCGTTCTCGCGGCGCGGCACACCGCTCTACCAGTTCGCGTCCAACTCGGCCTTCGCGGAGCGCACTCTCGTGAAGGCAGTCCAGGCCGTGAAGATCCCCGACGACCTGCCGCTGACCTCGGCCGCGCTGATCGGCTGCGGGGTGCTCACCGGGGTCGGGGCCGTACTCAACCGGGCCCGGGTCGACCGCGGCGACAGCGTCGTCGTGATCGGCACCGGCGGCATCGGGCTCAACGTGATCCAGGGCGCCCGGCTGGCCGGGGCCCTGACGATCGTGGCCGTCGACTCCAACCCGGACAAGGAGGCGGTGGCCCGGCAGTTCGGCGCCACGCACTTCCTGACCTCCGCCGACGGGGTCCGCGAGATCCTGCCGCACGGCGCGGACCACGCCTTCGAGTGCGTGGGCCGCACCGAGCTGATCCGCACCGCGATCGACCTGCTCGACCGGCACGGCCAGGCGGTCCTGCTGGGCGTCCCGGCGGCCACCGCCGAGGCGTCCTTCCTCGTCTCCTCGATGTACCTGGACAAGTCGATCCTGGGCTGCCGCTACGGCTCCTCGCGCCCGCAGCGCGACATCGCCCTCTACGCGGACCTCTACCGGGACGGCCGGCTGCTGCTGGACGAACTCGTCACCGAGACCTACCCGGTGGAGGACTTCGCCAAGGCGGCGGACGACGCGCACCACGGGAGGGTGGCGCGGGGCGTCCTGGTGTTCTGACCCGCGCGGACCTTCGCCGCCCGCACCGCTCCCGCCCCCGCTGCCCGCACCGTTCCTATCCCCGCACCGTCGGCCGGTCCGTGGCCCGGAACGTGCGCCGGTAGACGGTCGGGGACACCCCCAGGGCGGCCTGGAGGTGCTGGCGGAGCGAGGTGGCCGTGCCGAAGCCGGCGTCCCGGGCGATCCGGTCGATCGACAGATCGCTGGACTCCAGCAGCCGCCGGGCCAGCTCCACGCGCTGCTGGGTCAGCCACTGGACGGGGCTGACGCCGACCTCTTCGCGGAACCGGCGGGTGAACGTCCGTACGCTCATCGACTCCTGCTGCGCCATGTCGCGCAGCAGGATCGGCCGCTCCAGCCGGCCGAGCGCCCAGGCGCGGGCGGAGGTCGTGGTGGCCAGGTCCGGATCGGGGACCGGGCGCTGGATGTACTGCGCCTGGCCGCCGTCGCGGTGCGGCGGTACGACCGTGCGCCGGGCGACGTCGTTGGCGACGGCGGTGCCGTGGTCGCGGCGGACCATGTGCAGGCAGAGGTCGATGCCGGCGGCGACCCCGGCGGAGGTCAGGACGTCCCCGTCGTCGATGAACAGGACGTCCGGATCGACCCGGACGCGGGGGAAGAGCGACTGGAAGTGGTCGGCGGAGGACCAGTGCGTGGTGGCCGGGCGGCCGTCGAGGTACCCGGCCGCGGCCAGCACATAGCTGCCGGTGCAGATGGACACCATGCGGGTGCCCGGTCTGATGTACGCGAAGGCGGCGGCCAGCTCGTCGGTGAGCCGGCCCTCGGTGTAGACCGGGCCCAGCTCGTAGCTGGCCGGGATGACCACCGTGTCGGCGGTGGCCAGGGCCTCCGGCCCGTTCTCGACGGTGATCGAGAAATCGGCGTCGGTGCGGACCGGGCCGGGCGGGCGGACGGAACAGGTCACGACTTCATAGAGTTTGCGGCCCCGGTTCAGGGGCTCCGAGCCGAGCGAACGGCCGAAGATCCTTTGGGGAATGCCCAGTTCGAAGGGGAGAAGCCCGTCCAGGGCGAGTACGACGACGCGGTGCGGCACAGCGGACTCCCTTCACTTCTAGCTGGTATAGACCATAAGCTGATACATGTCATCGGTGTGAAGGAAAAGTCAGCAGAGCCCGCGCACATTCCCGCCGCGGACCACGCGAGCGCGGTGCGGGCCCCGTCCCCGTCGACGCCCCCCTCGTCCCCGTCCCCGTCCTCCCCGCCCCGCTCCCCGTCCGGGGACCTGCCACCCCTGCCGGTGGAGCCGGACCGTCTCTGGAACCGCAACTTCCGGCTGTTCTTCATCGCCCGCACGGTGGCGCTGCTCGGGGACGGCATGATCCCGGTGGCCCTCTCCGCCGGGCTGCTGGGCGCCGGACGGCCCGGCTCCTCCGTGGGGTACGCCCTGGCGGCCTGGATGGGCCCGCTGGCGCTGTTCGTCCTCTTCGGCGGTGTGCTGGCGGATCGTTTCACCCCGCGCCGGATGATGATCATCGCCGATGTGCTGCGGCTCGTCGGGGCCTCGGTCCTCGCGGTCCTCTTCCTCACCGGCAACCCGCCCCTGTGGGCGGTGTACGCGCTCAGCGCGGTCGCCGGTGTGGGCGCGGCGCTCTTCCAGCCGGGCGTCGCGTCGACCACCCCCCGGGTGGCGTCGGACGTCCAGCGCGGCAACGCGGTGCTGCGGGTCTCCGAGGCCCTGATGACGATGGCGGGCCCGGCCCTCGCCGGTCTGCTGGTCGGGCTGGCGAGCGCCGGCGCGGTCTACGTGGCCAACGCGGCGACCTTCCTCGTCTCCGGCGTCTGCCTCTTTCTGCTGCGCCTGGCGCCCGCTCCCTCGGACGAGGCGCCGCGCGGCACGTTCACCGCGGAACTCGTCGACGGCTGGCGCGAGTTCCGGGCCCGCAGCTGGCTGTGGGGCGTGATCGCGATCTGGACGGTGTACGGCTTCACCGTGCTCGGCCCGATGCTCCCGCTGACCGCGGTCGAGGTCACCGAGGCACACGGCTCGGGGACCTACGGCGTGCTGATGGCCGTCAACGGCGCGGGCAGCGTCGTCGGCGGCCTCCTCGCGCTCCGGCTGCGCCCGCGCCGCCCCCTGACGGCCGGCGCCTTCGCCCTCACCGGCGTCTGCCTCAACCTGGTCGTGCTGGGGCTCGGCCTCCCGGTGGCCGCCCTCGGGGCCGGGCAGCTCGTGGCCGGCGCCGCCTTCGCGTTCTGGCTCGTCATGTGGTCCACCACCGTCCAGACCCACGTCCCGCCGGAGGCCCTCAACCGCCTCCACGCCTACGACGTCGCCGGCTCCCTCCTCATGGTCGCCGCCGGCCGCGCGCTCGCCGGCCCCGTCGCCGAACAGCTCGGCACCTCGGAGGTCCTGCTGGCCGGTGCCGTCATCAACATGCTGGCGGTCGGCGTCCTGCTGGCGGCGAGGCCGATCCGGCGCCTGGAGCGGATCGGCTGACGGCGGGCGGGTTCTGTGACCGCCGGTTGGCGGCGGGCGGGTCCCGGGACGCCCGGTTCCCGCCGTCACAGGACCCGTCGCAGCAGGGGGAGCCGGCGCAGGGCCGCCGCGAGGAGGAAGGCGGCCGGGAGCGCGGTGAGGGAGGCGACGGCCCAGGCGGCCGCCGAGGGGAGTCCCCGGCCGACGAGCGCGTACTGGACCGCGACGACCAGGGGGACGTGGACGATGTAGACGGCGTATCCGTCCCGGGCCAGTTCCCCCAGGAAGGGGCCGCTCGCGGTGGCGGCCTCGCGGAACAGGGTCGTCAGCCCCACGCACAGCGCCACGCAGAGGAAGCTCTCGTAGGCCGCCCACAGGGCCGACGGGCCGTTCGCCCCGCCCGCGCCGAAGGCCGGCGCGTCGGTGCCGACCGCCGCGAGCACGGCCACCGCGAGGAGCCCGCCCGTCAGCCACAGCCATCCGGTGCGGGCGTCGAAGCGGCTCAGCCAGTCGTGGCGGTGGGCGAGGACGCCCAGCACGAAGAAGGCCGCGTACTGCGGGAACCGGGCGGGTTCGACCTGGAGGAAGTCGAGGAACGGGATCCAGGTGTCCAGCGGGTACCGCAGACGGACCAGGAAGGCGGCCAGCGCGAGTGCGGCGGTGAGAGCGAGCAGGGCGCGATGGCCGGGCGGCGCGGCGGGGGCGGGCGCCGGTGTCCGCGTACCGGCGCGGCGGCGTCCCACGCGCACGGCCACCGCGCGGCAGACCGCGTACAACAGGCTGTAGGCCAGCAGGTTCTGGATGAACCACAGATGCCCGAACTGGAGGTCCGGCCACGAGGGGCCCGTCCAGCCCGCCGGTTCGTCGCCCAGCCCGAGGTACACCTCGGTGAAGTAGCGCCCGAACGTGATCGGCGGGAGGTCGCGGTAGTGGACGTAGTACGCGTACATCAGCCCCGGCACGATCGTCAGCGCGCCCGCCACCACCGGGACGCCGAGCCGGAGGAGTCGCCCCGTCACGAAGCGCCGGGCACCCCGCCGTTCGTACGAGGCGGGGACCAGGACCGCCGAGACGAAGAAGAACAGGCTCATGAAGAACGCCCCGTCGACGGCCGAGAGCGTCGCGAGCGCCGGGGAACGGGAGCCGCCGCCCTCCACGTACCACCAGTCCGAGGGGCCGTACGGCTGCGCCGCGTGGTGCAGGACGACCAGCACGGTGAGCGCGATGCGGAGGTTGTCGAGCCAGGCGAGGCGGAGGGCGGGGCGTGTGCCGGGGGCGGTGGGTCCCGATGTGAGTGTGTGCATATGAAGAGAATCCTCAACAGGTGTACACACCGCACTGGTGCTACCCCCCGTCGCCACCCTGGGGGCAGCCGGAGGGCGCAGCGGCCGCCGGGCCCGTGACGGAGCCGAAGAAGCCGTGCAGGAGCAGGTGTTGATTGGCCGCGCTGCGCCGCGCCAGCGGCTCCGGCGCGAACATCGGCTCGTCCAGGCCGGGCTGCATCACCCGCTCCAGCAGGAGCGGGCCGAGGATCAGGCACAGCATCTGGAACGGGGCCCACTCCTCGTCCACCCCGCCGCCCCTCCCGCCGTGGGCCGCCGACAACCGCGCCAGCTCGGTACGGGCCCCGCTCAGCAGCCGTTCGAACAGTGCGGCCCCCGCCTCGCCGCCCTCCGTCAGGGCGTGCCGCAGATAGCCGCGCAGGACCGGATCCGCGCCGAAGAGCCCGGCCGACACCCGGCCCAGCGACTCCATCACGTCGGCGTCCCGATCCACCCCGGCCAACTGCTCGGAGATCCGCAGCAGCACGTGCTCGTCGACGGCCGCGCGCAGCCCCTCCTTCGACCCGAAGTGACGGGTCACCAGCGCCGGCGACAGCCCGGCGGCGGCCGCGACCGCGCGCGTCGACGTCGCCTCGAAGCCCCGCTCGGCGAACAGTTCGAGCGCCGCCTCGCGCAGCCGTGCCCGTCCGGTCAGGTCGCTCTTCTCCACCGCGTGCATCTGCGCAGCGTAGCCAAGCCGCCGGAGCCGGGCCCCTGGCCCGAATCTTGCGAACCGTGTCCCTCGGGCCACTCGTGGGGAAGATGGTGGGCCCCGGATGCTGTGTGCCGTGACCCAGACAATCGAACCCGCCACCCGTGACGAGGGCACCGAGGCGCCCGGGGCGCGTGCGCCGCGTCCCGCCCGGTTCCGTGTGCACCGCGCCTGGCTCGTCGCCGCCGTCGCGTTCCTGACGATCATCGGCGGCGCCGCGTTCAACGCCCTGCCGGGGCTGCTCATCGACCCGCTCCACGAGGAGTTCCACTGGTCGCGCGGCCAGATCGGCCTGGCCGTCTCCATCGACATGGCGCTGTACGGGCTCAGCGCGCCGTTCGCCGCCGCGCTGATGGACCGTTTCGGCATCCGCCGCGTCGTGGTCGCCGCGCTGACGGCGGTCGCCGCCGGTGCGCTGGCGAGCGTGTGGATGACGGCCGCCTGGCAGCTGATGGTCTATTGGGGGCTGCTCGTCGGCCTCGGAACCGGCGCGATGGCCATGTCGTTCTCGGCGACGGTCACCAACCGCTGGTTCGTCGCCCGGCGCGGCCTGGTGACCGGCATCCTCACGGCGGCCGGTGCGTCGGGGCAGCTGGTCTTCCTGCCGCTCTGCGCCTGGATCGTCGACCGGCACGGCTGGCAGCCCGCGTCCGTGACCGTCGCGATGGCCGCCCTGGTCGTCGTCCCGTTCGTCTGGCTGCTGCTGCGCGACCACCCGGCCGACGTGGGCCTCGCCCCGTACGGCGGCGTGTACGCCGAGAAGCCCGCACCCGAACGCGGCGCCGCGCGCCGGACCCTCCGGGTGCTGTTCGACGCGGCCCGCACCGGACCGTTCTGGCTGCTGGCCGGATCGTTCGCGATCTGCGGGGCCTCCACCAACGGCCTCATCCGCACCCACTTCGTGCCCTCGGCGCACGACCACCACATGCCCGTCACCGCCGCCGCCTCGCTCCTCGCCGTGATCGGGATCTTCGACATCATCGGCACGATCTTCTCCGGCTGGCTCACCGACCGCTTCGACGCCCGCCGGCTGCTGGCGGTCTACTACTCCCTGCGCGGGATCTCGCTGCTCTTCCTGCCGATGCTGCTCCAGCCGTCCGTGGAGCCGCCGATGGTCTTCTTCATCGTCTTCTACGGCCTGGACTGGGTGGCCACCGTGCCCCCGACGATCGCCCTGTGCCGCGAGCAGTACGGCGACGACAGCGCCATCGTCTTCGGCTGGGTCCTCGCCTCCCACCAGGTCGGCGCGGCGCTCGTCGCCTTCCTCGGCGGGGTGGCGCGCGACCACTTCGGCTCGTACGACGTCGTCTGGTACACCGCCGGCGCGCTGTGCGCGTCGGCCGCGCTGATGGCGCTGCTGATCCGCCGCGGCGGAAGCGGGGAGCCGGTCCCGGCCGCCGACGGCCTCACGCGCTGAAGCGGCCGAACGCCCCCCGGTGGAACAGCAGCGGCCCCGTCCCGTCCGCCCCGTCCGCCGCGCCCAGCGCCTCCACCCGGCCCACCACGATGAGGTGGTCGCCGCCGGTGTGGACGGCCTGGACGCGGCAGTCGATCCAGGCGGGTACGGAGTCGAGCCGGGGTGAACCGGTCGCGGGGGCGGGCGAGTGGGCCACCCCGGCGAACTTGTCGGCCCCGCTCACCGCGAAGCCCCGGCAGAGCGCGCCCTGGTCCTCGCCCAGGATGTTGACGCAGAAGACCCCGGCACGGGCGATGCGCGGCCAGGTCGTCGACGTACGGGCGACCATGAACGCCACCAGCGGCGGATCGAGCGACAGCGAGGCGAACGACTGGCAGGCGAAGCCCGCGGGCCCCTCCGGGTCGGCCGGGTCGTACGCCGTGACGACGGTGACACCGCTGGCGAAATGCCCCAGCACCCGGCGGAACTCGGCCGGATCGAGCGGCAGCCGCTCGTCCTCGCCGACGGCCCGCAGCGACGGACGCGGCATCGCGTCCACCGGCCCGGTCCCGGCGGCCGTCGGGGCGCCGACGGAGCGGAGGTAGCGGACGGCGGTCGCGGCCATTCCTGCGTGTCCCATCATGCTTCGATTAGAGCTGACGGAGCGTCAGATGGGAAGGGCGGCGGCGGACCCGCCCGGCGGAACCCCGGGGAGCGGCCGGCCGGGCACGGTTCCCCGCCCGGCCCCCGACCTTCGTCAGGGGTCGGCCCTGCCCTTCGACCCGGGGAACGCGTCCCCGGCGCGCCTAGGTTCGGCGCCCATGAGACGAGAGAACGCACGCCGCACCCGGCCCGCCCGGCCCCTGCTCGCCTGTGCCGTCCTGGGCGCCGGAGCCGCCGCCGTCCTGGCCCTCGCCCCCGGCGGCCTGGGCACGGAACACGCGGTACGCGTGACCGACGGCGCCTCGGCGTCCGCGTACCGCTCGGTGACGGAGGCGGTCGCCCACTCCCCCTCCTGGACCGGCCCCCTGCTGGAGGCGGCCTGCGACGGGACGCTGGTGATGCTGGGGCTGGTGTGGGCGTGGGTGTGCTGGAGCGCGGTGAGGGGGTTGGGGGTACGGGGGCTGGGAGTGCGGGGGCTGGGGGTACGGGGCGTACGCCGGGGCATGGGCGTCGTGTCCCCGGCGGACGGGCGGGACGCGCGCACCGGTTCCGGTGCCTCCCGGCGTACGGGCTCCGAGGTCGTCCGGCGCACCGTCGCCTCCCCGCCCACCGGCTCCGGCGCCTCCCGGCGTACCGGCTCCGATACCGTCCCGCCCACCGGCTCCTCCCGGCGTACCGCCGCCCGCTTCGTCGCCGGGGCCGTGCTCACCGGTATCGGCACCGTTCTGGCCTACGCGGTCAGCGAGGCCCTGAAGCTCGTCGTGGACGAGGAGCGCCCCTGCCGGGTCCTGCCGCGCGGGGCGGCGGCGGTGGCCGAGTGCCCGCCGCCCGGCGACTGGTCCTTCCCGAGCAACCACGCCACCCTCGCCGCCGGACTGGCCGTCGGACTCGCCCTGACGCGCCCCCGCCTGGCGGCCCTCACCCTGCCGCTGGCCGTCGTCGCCGCCGCGCTGCGGGTCGTGGCCGGGGCGCACTACCCGCACGACGTGCTGGCCGGAGCGGCGCTCGGCGGTGCGGTGGCCGCGGCCGCCCTGCTGGCGCTCCTGCCCCGTGCCGAGTCCGCGGTGTCAGCGCTCGCCGGGCGGCTGCGCGGGGACGGCGACGCCGGCCTCGTGGGCGACGACGGCCGCCGCGACCCGGTTGTCCACGCCCAGCCGGGCCAGGATCGAGCTGACGTGCGCCTTGACCGTTCCTTCGACGAGGTGGAGGCGGCGGGCGATCTGCCCGTTGGACAGGCCGCCGCCGAGGAGGGCCAGCACATCGCGTTCCCGGGCCGTGAGGGCGCGGACCCGTTCGCGGGCGGCGGTGCGCCGGCCGGCCAGGGCGCCCGCACCCGTCGCCGAGAGATGGGCGACGACCCGGGCCGCGACCTTCGGTGACAGATAGGCGGCGCCCCCGGCCACCGCCCGGACCCCCGCGATCAGCTCCTCGGGTTCGCCCGACTTGATGAGGAAGGCGGCGGCCCCGCCGGACAGCGCCCGCAGGATGTAGTCGTCCTCGCCGAACGTCGTCAGCATCACGACCCCCGTCCCCGGCACCGTGCGGTGGATCTCGGCGGCCGCCTCGATGCCGTTCGTCCCGGGCATCCGGATGTCGAGGACGGCCACGTCCGGGCGGTGCCGCTGCACGAGGTCCACCGCCTCGCGCCCGTCGCCCGCCTCCGCGACGACCTCGATCCCCGGATCGGTGGACAGCACGGAGCGCACCCCGGCACGGATCATCGGTTCGTCGTCGGCGACGAGCACCCGGATCACGGGCGGACACCTTTCCTCGGAGCCGGCATGCGGACACCTTTCCTCGGAGCCGGCATGAGGGATCCCGGGCGGACACGGCTCCTCGGAGCCGCCCTCAGGGATCACGGGGGCCGGTGCCCGCTCGGAGCTTCTGCGGGGGATCACGGGGCCAGCGCCTCCTTGGACATCAGCCGCCCGTCCCGGAAGCAGAGGCGGTACGTGTCGCCGGAGCGGTCGTCGAAACGGTCCGCCGTCATCGCGTAGTACGCGCACGACACACCCGCCCCCGCCGGCTCACCGGCCACCCGCCGCTGTCTGGTCTCGCGGACGGGCAGCAGGCGTTCGACGGCGGAGCGCTCCTGACCCACCCGCAGCCGCGCGTAGTCGCCCGGCTCCAGAACGGACTGCCGGGCGGAGTGGACGTCCCAGCCCAGGAGCGCCGCGCTGAGCAGCGCCCACACGGCCAGGGGCAGCACGACGGCCAGCGCCAGCGCCCGGCGGACCCGGCCGCGGGCGTGCCGGTGCTCCGGCGGCAGGGCGTCCCGGCCGGGGGAGGGGGCCGCGGCCGGCGGACGGGCGGGGGTGGTGTGCGGAAGACGGGCGGTGACCGCGAAGCCGCCGTCGTACGGGCCGTGGGTGAACGTGCCGCCCGCCAGCCGTACGCGCTCGTCCAGTCCGATCAGCCCGCGCCCAGTGCCGGGGAGGTCGAAGGGGGCGTCGCGCCGACCGTCGTACGGATCGCCCGCGCGGTCCGGGTGCGCGGCCGGGGGACCGTTCTCGACGCGGACCGTCGTCGCCCCCGGTGTGTGCGCCAGCCGGACGGAGACCGGGGCGCCGGGCGCGTGCTTGGCCGCGTTCGTCAGGGCCTCCTGCACGACCCGGTGGGCGGCCCGCGCGGCCGGACCGGGCAGCGCGGCGGGGTCGCCCTCGATGTGCAGGGCGACCGGGAGACCGGCGGCCGAGGCGTCCGCGACCAGGCGGGGGACGCCCGCGCCGGGCGGACCGTCCTCGGCGTCGTCGCCGGTCTCCTCGCGCAGCAGCCCGATCACCTCGCCGAGCCGTTCCACCGAGGCCGCCGCCCTGGCACGGATCTCGCCGGCCGCCTCGCGGTGGGACGCGTCCAGCCCCGGGGCGAGCTTGAGGGCGCCCGCCGACAGGGCGATCAGGCTGAGGTCGTGCCCCAGCAGATCGTGCATGTCCTGGGCGATGCGGGCCCGTTCGCGCGACCGCGCCTGCTCGGCGACGAGCCGCTGCTCGCGCTCCAGCCGCGCCGCCCGCTCCCAGCCCGCCCGCACCAGCTCCTGGTACTGCCGCCAGAAGCGGCCCGCGCACCACGGCAGCATCGCCGCCACCGCCACCACCGCGACGAACCGCCCCGCCATCAGCAGCCACGACGGCACCAGCGCCACCGCCACCACCCCGCCCGCCACCACCGCGACCAGCACCAGCAGCGTCGGCCCCGTCCGCCCCGGCTCCCGCCCCGCCAGGAACGCCAGCACCGCCGCGGGCACCGCCCACCACGCGCTCACCGCGCTCAGCGCCACACAGACCGCCGCCGCGCCCGTCAGCACCTGCCCCCGCACGACCGCCCGCCGCGCCGCCCCACCGCTCCTCGCTCCGTCCACCCTCCGACCGTACGCACCGCCGGGCGGTGGCGGCACTGCCGAAAGTCGGGGGTGGGGGCGACGAGGAGAGGGCGGACGGACCGCACCCCTTCGGTACGGTTCTGCGGTTGCCCGCGCCCTTCGGCCCCGACCTGGACACCGGCGGGCCGACGCCCCTCTGACCGCGCGCTGCATCCCCCGGTACTTCGCCCTACATCCCCCGGTACTTCGGCGTCCGCCGCTCCACGAAGCTCGCCACGCCCTCGTTGGCGTCCTGGGTGGTCATGTTGATCTCCTGGGCCATCGCCTCGGCGGCGAAGGCGGTGGCGCGGTCGGTGTCGAGGGAGGCGTTGACCAGCTGTTTGGTGAGGGCGAGGGAGCGGGTCGGGCCGTCGGCGAGGCGCTGGGCCCAGGCGCGGGCCGTGGCGTGCAGGTCGGCGTCGGGGACGGTCCGGTTGACGAGGCCGAGGCGTTCGGCGTCGGCCGCCGGGAGGGCGTCGCCGAAGAACATCAGCTCCTTGGCGCGCTGCGGACCGATCAGGCGCGGCAGCAGATAGGCGCCGCCGCCGTCCGGTACGAGGCCGCGGCGGACGAACACCTCGATGAACCGTGCCGATTCGGCGGCCAGCACCAGATCGCAGGCCAGGGCGAGATGGGCGCCGATGCCGGCCGCGGTGCCGTTGACCGCGGCGATCACCGGCTTCTCGCAGTCCTGGACGGCGGCGATCAGCCGCTGCGCGCCCAGCCGGATCGTACGGGCCACGTCGCCGGGGACCCGGTCGCCGCCGGCGGAGGCTCCGGTGGAGGGGGCTCCGCGCAGGTCCGCCCCGGCGCAGAAGCCGCGCCCGGTGGCGGTGAGGACGACGGCCCGGACGGCGGGGTCGGCGGAGGCCTCGGCCAGCAGCGCGATGATGCGTTCGCGCTGGTCCCAGGTGACGGCGTTCATCGCCTCGGGCCGGTTGAGGGTGATCCACGAGACCCCGTTGTCAGTGGCGTGGAGTATCAATGATTCAGGCGATCCGGACGGATCGGACCCGCCGGCGTGACCGTTCGCGTCGCGGGGGGTCGTGGTGTCTTCGGGGGAGGACGGCATGAGGCAGCTCCTGGACAGGTGGCGGACGCGGACGCGTGGCCGCGAGGGCGGGCGTGCGCGGTGGCGGCGGACGGTGGGGTGGCGCGCCGGTGCGCGGGGCGGCGGCGGGCCGTCGGCGGACCGCCGCTCCGCCCCCTCAGCGGCAGACGGCCAGTGCGTCCAGGGCGACCGCGCCCTGCCCGCGCCCCAGCACCATCAGCGGATTGATGTCGAGTTCGCTGAGGTCGTCGCCGAGTTCGAGCGCCATCCGCTGGACGCGCAGGACGACTTCGACGAGCGCGTCCACGTCCACGGGGGCCCCGCCGCGCACGCCTTCCAGCAGGGCCCGGCCGCGCAGTTCGCCGAGCATCGCCCGCGCCTGGTCCTCACCGAAGGGCGGCACCCGCACCGCCGCGTCGTGCAGCACCTCGACGAGCACACCCCCGAGCCCCACCGTCACCGTCGGGCCGAACAGCGGGTCGTGCGTGACCCCGACCATCATCTCGACGCCCCGCTCCACCATCTGGCAGACCAGGATGCCGTCCAGATCGATGCCCTCGTAGCGGGCGATGTCCGTCAGCTCGCGATAGGCGTCGCGCACCTGGCTGGCCGAGGTGAGCCCGACCTTGACCAGGCCCAGCTCCGTCTTGTGGGCCAGCCGCGCCCCGGACGCCTTCATGACGACGGGGTAGCCGACGAGCCCGGCCGCCCGGACGGCCGCCGCGGCGCTCGTCACCAACTGCTCGCGGGGCACCCGGATCCCGTACGCGCGCAGCAGCTGCTTCGCCGCGTGCTCGCTCAGCTGGTGCCCCGGCCGCATCAGGGCCTGCGCCTTGCGGAAGGACGGGGACGGGGTGCGCGGGGCCTCGTCGAAGGGCGAGCGGTAGGAGGCCGCGAAGCGGTGGTGGTCCAGATAGGCCTTCACGGCGGTGATGCAGTTGCCGAAGGTGCGGAAGGTGGCGACCCGGGAGGAGCCGAGCAGCGTCGTGCGGTACGCCTCCTCGGTGCCCACGGGCGACCCCCACACCACGCACACCAGCTTGTCCGTGGTCTCCGCCGCGTCCACGAGATCCTGGGCCAGCTTGTCGCTCATCGGCGGGAAGGGGCCGGTGATCGGACAGATCAGCACCCCCACCTCCGGGTCCGCGAGGATCGCGTCGATGATCTTCCGGCCGCGCCAGTCGCCGACCGGGTGGCCGCCGTTGTCGACGGGGTTGGCCACGTTCAGGTAGTCGGGGATCCAGGTGTGCAGTTCGGCCTGCTTGGCCTCGGACAGCACCGGGAGCGAGAGCCCGGCGTCCGTCGCCAGGTCCGAGAAGTGCGCACCCGTGCCGCCCGAGATCGAATAGACGACGACGCCCTCGGCCCGCGGTGTGCGGGCGCGGGCCAGCAGGGCGGCGGTGTCCTGGAGTTCGTCGAGCCCGTCCACCCGGATCACGCCGAACTGCCGCATCGCCGCGTCGACGACCTGGTCGGCCCCGGTCAGCTTCCCCGTGTGTGAGGCAGCCATCCGGGCTCCCGCCTCCGTCCGCCCCACCTTCACCGCCACCACCGGAACCCCGGCCCGCGCCGCCCGGTCCGCCGCGAGCAGGAAGGAGCGCCCGTCCTTGAGCCCCTCGACGTAGCAGGCGATGGCCCCGACCTCGGGCTGCTGCGAGAAGTACGCGATGAAGTCGGCGGTCTCCAGATCCGCCTCGTTGCCGGTGGGCGCCCAGTGCGAGAGCCGCACGCCCAGCTCCTGGAGGGTGTAGACGGGGCGCCCCTGGTGGCCGGACTGGGTGATCAGGGCGATCGCCGGGCCGTCCAGGTCCTCGCGGAACTCCTCGAAGGCGTTCAGGTTGGTGTTGGGGCCGAGCAGGCGCAGCCCCGAGCGTTCGACGGCGGCGGACAGCCGGGCCTGGGCGGCCGCGCCCTCGGCCCCGGTCTCGGCGAAGCCGGAGGCGAAGGCGACGGCGAACCGCACCTTGGCCTGGGCGAGTTCCTCGATGACCGGAAGGGGGTCACCGACCAGCAGGACCGCCAGATCGACCTCCTCGGGCAGCTCCGCGACGGACGGGAAGCAGTCCCGGCCGAAGACGGTGGTGCGGGTGGGGTGGACGGGGTGGAGGCGGGCGCCGACGCGTTCGGCCCAGGCGATGAGCTGGCGGGTGATGCCGGTGTTGGGCCGTCCCTCGGTGTCGGAGGCGCCGACGACGGCGACCGACCGGGGCCGGAAGAAGCGGTCCAGGTCCGGTACGGGGGCGTGCAGCGGCCGGCCGCTGACGTCGAGGTCGCCCTCCGCGGCGGCGGCCGCCATGCTGTGGACGGCGGCGTGCGGTTCCTCGCCGCAGGCGACCACCCGGGCGCGGAAGTCGGTGGTGAGGGTGCCGTGAGTCGATCCAAGCATCGTTCCGCCCACTCCTGCTCGACAGTGCTTCGGCACACGGGGTGCCCGGACCACATAACTGACGCTCTGTCAGGTTACTGAACTGACGGCCCGTCAGGAATGGGTGTGCAGGCAAAGACTGAGAGCGGCGGCCCGGAGGGGTCCGGGCCGCCGCTCTCGTGGGGGACGGGGGTGGGGCGGGGCGATTCGGGTCGGGCGGGTGGTCGGGTGGCTTGGGGTGGTCGCGGTTGGCCGGGCGGGCGGCCTGGGGCGGTCGCGGGCGGCCGGGTGGCAGGTTGGGTGGCGTGCTGTGGTCCCGGACGGCCGGTTGATCGGTTGATTGGGTGGTCGGGTGGTCGGGTGGTCGGGTGGTCGGGTGGTCGGGTGGCCGGTCAGGCCGTGCGGGCCAGGCGGCGGGCGATCTTGCGGGCGTCCAGGGCCATTTCGCGGAACATGCCGCTGATGGGGTTGGTGAACCCGGTGAAGTAGAGCCCGGGGGCCTGCTTCGGGGTGCGGGCGCCGTGGACGACCGGGCGGCCCCGGTCGTCCAGGACTCCCAGATGGCCGACCAGCGGCTCCAGCGCCCGGAGGTAGCCGGTCGCGGCGATCACCGCGTCCGGGGTGACCCGGGTCCCGTCGGCCAGGACCACCGCGTCCCCGTCGAAGGAGGCGACGGCGGCCACCGGCTGGACCAGGCCGCCCTTGACCGCGTCGATGAGCCCGACGTCCTGGACCGGGATCGCGCCCTCCTTGACCCGGGAGTAGAGGCCCGTGTCCGGCCGGGGCAGCCCGTGCTCGGCGAGATCGGGCACCGCGACCCTGGCCATCAGCCCGCCCGCCCGGTCGACGAGGGGGACGGGCAGCCGGCGCACCAGGATGCCGGTCGCCTGGGCGGGCCAGCCCGCCGTGGACCGGCGCACGATGTGCGGGGCGGTGCGTACCGCGAGCCGTACGCGCCCTGCGCCGCCCTCCACGAGGTCGACGGCGATCTCGGCCCCCGTGTTGCCGACGCCCACGACGAGGACGTCCTTGCCGGCGTACGGGGCGGGGTTGCGGTAGGCGGAGGCGTGGACCAGTTCGCCGGTGAAGCCGGAGCGTCCGGGCCAGTCCGGGATGCGCGGGGTGTGGTTGAAGCCGGTGGCCACGACGACCGCGCGGCCGGTCAGTTCCCGTCCGCCGGTCGCGGTCAGCCGCCACCCGGAGCCGTCGTCCGCCCGGTCGACGCGGGAGACCTCGACCCCCGTCACGACCTCCAGGCCGTGGTGCTCGACGTACTTCTCCAGGTAGCGCACCACGTCGTCCCGGGAGACCCAGCGGCCGAACCTGCGGGGCATCGCCAGCCCCGGCAGGGCCGACCAGCGCCGTGTGGTGTGCAGGTGCAGCCGGTCGTAGTGGCCGCGCCAGGAGGCGCCGACGTCCGCCGCCTTCTCCAGGACCACCGCCCGTACGCCCTGCTCGCGCAGCGCGGCAGCGGCGGCCAGACCGCCGGGTCCGCCGCCGATGACGTAGACGGGGCGGTCCTCGGTGAGGTCGGTGGGGGCCGGGAGGGGAGTGGTGCCGGAGGGGGGTGTGCTGTCGGACATGGTTCGGAGCGTAATGGCGTGATTTGTTGATGGGTCTCGGTCAAGCCCGGAATCGATTGCGAATTGATCACGGGTGCGCGCCCCTTGCGGAGTCCGCCGCCATCCGGTGAACTGACGTACCGTCAGATCCGGTGAACGGAGGACCTCATGCGGACGGTCTGGCTCGACGGGGCCCAGTGGCTCGCCGTGCTCCGAATCGGCCTCGGCCTGTGGTGGCTGGAGAGCTGGCGCCACAAGGACAAGAAGGGCTGGTTCGAGCGGGGCACCGGCATCGCCTGGGCGGCCGGCGTCGCGGGCAAGCACCGCTGGGCGGTCGTCCGCACAGGCTTCACGAAGGTCGTCGCCCCGCGCCCCCGGCTCATGGCCTACGTCGTCGTGTACGCGGAACTCGCCCTGGGCCTCGGCCTGGTCGCCGGCTTCCTCACCCCGGTCGCCCTCGTCGCGGGGCTCCTGCTGAACCTCCTCTACCTGGTCCTGATGATCCACGACTGGGCCGAGCAGGGGCAGAACGCGATGATGGCGCTCATCTCGCTCGTCGCCCTGTTCGCCATGGCCTGGCAGACCTGGTCCCTCGACCACGCGATCGGACTGTTCCTGTGACCGCCGCGAGCCCGGACCCGGCGTCCGTTGCCCCCGTGTCGCCCCCGGCCCCCGGCCCCCGCTACGACCTCCCCGAACCCGACGCGTTCACCCAGCCCTACTGGGACGCCGCCGCCGAGGGGTTGCTGCTCGTGCGCCGGTGCCGGGGGTGCGGGCGGGCGCACCACTACCCGCGCGAGTTCTGCCCGTACTGCTGGAGCGAGGACGTGGCCTGGGAGCGGGCGAGCGGGCGCGCCACGCTGTACACCTGGTCCGTCGTCCACCGCAACGACCTGCCGCCCTTCGGTGGCCGCGTTCCGTATGTCGCCGCCGTCGTGGACCTGGCGGAGGGGCCCCGGATGATGACGCGGATCGTGGAGTGCGAGGAGTCCGCGCTCGCGATCGGGATGGAGCTGAGGGTGACGTTCGAGCGGGAGGAGGGGCGGGAGGCGGTGGCGGTGTTCCGGCCCTGACGTGGTGCGGGGTCCCGGGGCTCGGGGTTCCGTCCTCAATCGCCGGACGGGCTTGTTTGTGCGGGTTCCCCGCAGGGCGCCTGATGTTCGGTGGGTGGGGGTCCGGGGTCCCTCCGGGGAGACTCCTCGAACGACGAACGTGCGGGCCCGACGTAAGGGCGTCCGGGTCTGTGTTCGTCGTTCTGCGGGGACTCCCCTGCACGCCCCCGGCCCCGGCCGTCGTGCGTCTGCGACAGCGTGATTCACCGGCGGGGAGAGAGACGCGAAGGCCGGGCGGGGGTCTGTCCGTGGCAGCGGGTCCCACCGGCATGCAGACGCCGAACCGGCCCGGGTGGGGGCGTGCAGGGGTGTCCCCGCAGGAAATGGCGTACGACCCGGGTCCCTTACGTACCCGGGTGAACACGCCATTTCTGAGGAGTCACCCCGGAGGGACCCCGCCCCCACCCACCGGACACAGGCGCACGGGCCCACCCCACGGCGCCCCCGTCCCGGTGGCCGGGACAGCGCCCCGCACGGCCCGCGCGCGGTGGTTTGGATGAGGTCCAGGACGGACCTCCGTCGCCACCCCTCCCGTGCAAGGAGAGCGCATGTCACTCACCGGACGCGTCGCGATCGTCACCGGCGCAGGGGACGGGATCGGGGCTGCCGTGGCCCGTGCGTACGCGGCCGAGGGCGCGCACGTCCTGGTCGCCGAGCTGAACGAGGAGAGCGGCCGGGCGGTGGCCGGGGAGACGGGCGGGCTGTTCGTCCGGACCGATGTCGGGGACAGGGCGCAGGTGGGCGCGATGGTCGACGCGGCGGTACGGGAGTGGGGCCGGGTCGACATCCTGGTGAACAACGCCTGGGGCGCGGGCGATGTGGGCCGGGTGGAGAACAAGACGGACGAGATGCTGGAGCGGGGCTTCGGGGTCGGGTTCTACGGCCCGTTCTGGGCGATGAAGGCGGCGTTTCCGCACATGAGGGAGCGCGGCTGGGGCCGGGTGGTGAACATGTGCAGCCTCAACGGCGTCAACGCCCACGTCGGCACCCTGGAGTACAACGCGGCCAAGGAGGCCCTGCGCACCCTGACCCGGACGGCGGCCCGCGAGTGGGCGCCGACGGGCGTGGTGGTGAACGCGATCTGCCCGGGGGCGAAGAGTGCCGCGTACGTCCGGATGATGGGCGAGCACCCGGAGTTGGAGGCGCAGGCGAACGCGGCGAACCCCATGGGCCGCATCGGCGACCCGGCGGACGACATCGCCCCGGCCGCGCTGTTCCTGGCGAGCGAGGGCGCGCGGTACGTCACCGGCAACACGCTCTTCGTCGACGGCGGGGCGCACATCAACGGTGTCGCCTGGGCCCCGGAGCTGCCGTAACGGTCCGGCGGGGCGGCTGCGGCGCGGCGCGGCGGGCATGCGTGCCCCATACACCGGACCCGCCGACCGGCCGGTGACCGAGCGATGTCACGCTGGGGGCTCCTGAACCGTACGGCCGCGAGGGAACGACGCCATGGGCACCGCCAGCTACTACGAGCGCATCGACGACCACCGCTACAAGCCCACCGCCCACGCGAGCGGTGCCTGGAGCACGGACGAGGTGCACTTCAGCCCGTTCGGCGGCCTGGTCACGCACGCGATCGAACGGCATCTGGCGGACCGGCCGGGCGAGGGGCTGCTGCTGTCCCGGATCAGCTTCGACATCCTCGGCCGGATCGCGCTGGACGAGGTGGAGATCCGGGTCGAGACGGTCCGCCCCGGCCGCACGATCGAACTGGTCGAGGCCGTCGCGACCATCGCGGGCCGCCCCGTCGTGCGGGCCCGCGCCTGGTGCCTGGCCGCCGTGGACACCACCGCCGTCGAGGGCGGCGGGGACGACCGGCTCGCCCACCCCGACACCCTCGCGTCCTGGGCGATGGCCGACCTCTGGCCCGGCGGCTACATCGCCTCCGTGGACGTCCGCCCGGTCGGCACCCCGCGCCCCGGCCGTGCGACCGCCTGGATCTCCACCCCGCTCGACCTCGTCGCGGGCGAGAAGGCGGGCCCGCTCGCCTCGTTCATCGCCCTGGTCGACACGGCCAACGGCATCGCCGTCCGCGAGCAGCCCACGGCGTGGATGTTCCCGAACGTCGACCTGACCGTGCACCTGCACCGCCTCCCCGAGGGCGGCTGGACCGGCCTGGACACCACGGTCGTCTTCGGTCCGGCCGGCCAGGGACTCACCAGCACGGTCCTGCACGACGTCCACGGCCCGGTCGGCCGGGCGGAGCAGATCCTCACGGTGCGGCCGCTGTAGGGCCGTAGCGAGTTCCCGCCTGCGGGCCGAGGCCCGGCACGCACGCTTGCCGCCTGGCCCCGACCGCTCAGGGCGCCCCGACAGAGCGTGGGAAGGGCGCTCCGGCGAGGAGTGGTCAGGGCGCCTCGGCGAACGCGGCGGACGGCTGCTCGCCGTTCTGGGCCTGGCGCGCGCGTTCGGTCACCATGCCCGCGATGCCTGTCAGGACCGACGAGTTGAGCTCGTCGTAACCACCGCCGTACGCGACCCGGATCACCACGGTCCCGGCCCGGACGACCGAGGCCATGGAGTACTTGTACGCCGAGCCGGTGTACTCCTTCCGGGAGAACGCGGCGCTCACGTCCCCGAGTGGGTCCAGGGACATCGAGGCGATGCCGTCCCCCGTGCCGATGTCGCCGACGCGCGTCTCGTAGCCCGTGGCCGCCGCGTCGGCCGACTCGTAGGTCTCGACCAGGATCGACGCCAGGTCGGACGTCCCGGAGGGCTCGTACGTCACCTGGCCCTTGCTGAGCAGTCCGCCGCAGTCGTCCGAGCAGAGGTCCGGCTTTCCCTCCGTCTCGGCCGCCTCGGACACCGACCATCCCGACGGCATGCTCCGAAGGTCCGGGAGGATGCCCTTCGCGAGCTCCAGGTCCGTCACGGGCGCGGTCTTCCCGCCCCGGCCCGTCCCGTTCTCGCGCTGCTCCGCATCGACGCCCGAACCGTCACCGTCCATGGCTCCGCTCGCCCCGCCGGTGACCGACAGCGGCACCTCGCCGTCGTCACCGCCCAGGGCCTGGACGATCCCGTAGACGGCGAAGCCGAGGACCAGTGCCACGACCAGGAGCAGCGCCGTGACGGTGACCGGCGCCCGGTCCTTGCGCAGGGTCAGCGGACCGAACGCGATGGTGTTGTGCCTGGACCGGTCGCCGATCGTGGCCTGGTACACATCGCGCCCGGCGGACGGTGCCGCCGAGGGCCGCTGCTGCGCCGCCTCGTGCAACTGCTCCAGCCGGCGGGCGAACGCGGGGTCCTCCGTGAGCACGACGGTCAGGAGCCGCGCGGCCTCGTCCGGGTCGCCGTCCGCCGGGTCGAGAGCGGCACGCCCTTCGGGGGAGGATCCCAGCCGCTCCCGCACCAGACGAGAGGCCTCGGCGCCGGCCGCGCCGCCGATGGCACCCGCCGCGCCACTCGATGCCTGGGACAACAGGGCCGCGATCCATGTTGTTAACTCGGTGGGTTCCATGGGGCTGATTATCGGCATGGTGATGTCGGGCCCGGCCGTTGCTTTCCGGCCTTGTCTGGCCGCCTGGGTCTCCACCCGCTCGACCCAGCACACTCCTGCACGACGTCCACGGCCCGGTCGGCCGGGCGGAGCAGATCCTCACGGTCCGGCCGCTGCAAGGGGAACATCCGGCCAGCGGAACCGGGTTGGCCACTTCTCGTCTGCCGTAGGGCGGGCCGGTGCCGCTTAATGGTCATCCCGTGACGAGAGCTGGGGGAGCCATGGCCGACAACGGTAACGCCGGGACGCCGCCGCCGGACGAACCGCCCCCGCCCGTGCCCCCTGTTCCGCCCCAGGCCCCGCCTCCGATGCCGCCCCCGGGCCCCGTCCCGCTCCCGCCGCCGCCCCTCCCGGCGGCCACGCGCAAGGGCCGGGTGCTCGACCTCTGGATCGACCGCCGGGCCCTGCGGGTCGGGTCGGCCGCGATACCGCTGACCGCCATCACCATGGTCGACGCGTTCCGGTTCGGCCCCGACTGGGGCGAGACGGTGATGCGCGTCCTGAAATGGCTGCTCGGCGCGGTCGTACTCGTCGCCGTCATCAGCTCGGCCAACGGCAACGGGGTCGACGTCGGGGAGAACGGCAACGTCCTGGCCCTCGTCGCCGTGGCCGCCCTGGTCGTCGTCGTCCTGGGCATCGGCACATCGAAGCCCGTCCTCGTGGTGGAGACTGCCGGAGGCTCCCGCCTGGTCGTCACCCGGTCCGGCCTGGAGGACCTGCGCCTGATCGCCGACGCGATCCTGTACGCGATCCAGGTCCCGGACGTGGAGTTCCACACCACGGTGCGCCCGCTCAACGACGCGAAGAAGTACGGGTCCGTGATGGTGATGAACGGCGGGCGGGGGGTCTCCGGCCTCAGGCTGTGAGACCGGCGGAGTCCGGCCGGGGGCCTGGCCCCACCTCGCCGTGGGTGGCGAAACCACCCCCGCCGTCCGGTGTCCAGGCCCAGTGACCGGCCCGGTGTGCGCCGGAAGAATTCATGGCACCGCAGCTACGCGGAACCCACCACGCGGATCAGCAGGGGGACAGCCATGAACGAGACCACCGCCCGGCGCCTGACGGGCTTCGCCGGGATCGCCGCCGCAGCCGCCTTCATCGTCGAAGTGCCGTTGTACTTCATCTACTCGGGACCGCCGCCGGACACCAACGTCCTGGCCCGCCTGCTGATCGGAATCCTCGCGCTGGCGTTCCTGCTCCTCTTCGTGACCGCCTTCCGCGAACTCGTCAAGGCGGTGAGCCCCGCCCATGAATGGGCGGGCAACCTGGCCTTCGTCGCCGGACTGGTCTACACGACGGTCACTCTGGTCTCCAGCGGACTGGAGGCCGGTGCGGTCATCGCCGCCGACCGTCCGATCGACCCGACGATCACCGTCAGCGGCACCTACATCCTGTACGGGACGATCGGCCGGCTCCTGCTCGCGCTGTTCCTGACCGCCGTGGGCCACGCCATCGCGCGTACGGACCTGCTGCCGCGCTGGACCGCCCGCTCCGCGTACGTCCTGGCGGGGATCAACCTGGCCTTCGTGCCCTCGCTCTTCTTCGGCAACACCCCCGCGCACTTCTACGCGGCGAACGGCTGGGGCACCACCGCCCTGATGGGCGCGGTCTTCAGCTACTGGATGCTCGCCCTCGGCCTCAGCATCCACCGCAGCGCCGGCCGCCGCGCGCCCGTCCCGCACCACTGATCCGGGTCAGCGCGGAAGCTCCTTGCGCTGCTTGCGGCGTTCCCGGCCGCTGGAGTGGCGGATCACGACGCCGCCCATGCCGCACGTGCCCGAGAGCCTGAGCAGCGGGGTTCCGGGCAGCCGCCCGCCGGAGGTCTTGTCCTTGAAGCCGCCCATGCCGGGATCGAGCGCGTCGGTGTCCGAACCCCAGCCCTCGGGAACGACGAACACCACACCCGCCATCTGTGCGTCCACCTCGACCTCGATCTCCCGCAGCCGGCACTCCGTCTGCGTGAAGTCGAGCAGGACGCCGCCCATGCCGCCGTACGCGACGATGCGCGGCGGCACCTTCCAGCGGCCCTTGCGGGACACGCTGTGCATGCCGCCCCGGAGGGTGAGCGGTTCGCCGGAGTCGATGACCACGGGCCCCAGATCGCCGGTGAGCGGGGCGAGTTCGCCGTACGTCTTCGCCGTCAGCGCGGCACCGACCCGTTCGTCCAGCTCGTCGAGATCGATCCGCCCCTCGGCCGCCGCCTCCCGCAGCTGTTCCACGACCGCCTCGCGGTCGGCGTCGGAGGCCCGCATGCTGCCGGGCGAACGGTCGGGTGAGTGGTCGGATGCGCCAGTCATGGACGCGATGATACGGACGCCCCTGCTCCTCGGGCACGAGCTGTGCGGTGACCACTCCGTTCCTGAAGCACGCCGTCAACGGCTGACACGGAGGTACGCGTGGCGTGGGCACCGGGGGCCGCTACGAGAAGGAGGGCGGCTCCTGCGCCAGTCGGCTTTCGTGCTGCTCCAGCCACTGCCGGAGGTCCACGCAGTCGATGAGTCCCTTGCCCGGGTATGCGACGCGGTAGCCGTGGGAGTTGCTTCTCACGGCGAGGCCGGGGCCGGGCCCCGTAAGCCTCCACGCGTTTGTAGGGCCGATTCCTTTGCGTGCTGCATATAGTGCTGCATGATGTGATGCATGGCATCGGTGATTCGTAAGAGCATCCCCATAGACGCGCACGTCGAAGACATGCTCCGGCGCATCCGGCGCCACGACACGCCTGAGAACGAAGCTCTGTGCCAGGTGACCGGCATACGCGTGGACGATGACACGTCCGAGGCCGAAGCGCTGCGCGCGCTGCTGAACGCGGGGCGGCTCGCGGTTCAGGAGAAGGTCATGGAGAACGGCTACGCCGCCCTCGCGGCTGCTCAGGACGAGGAGGACCGGGAGCACGAGGCGGCCATGCGGGCTCGCGGAGCCCGGCGTCGTAGCCGGGTCGGGGCTGGTGAATGAGTGACGTAGTCCCCGTCCGAGGGCGGGTCTACCGCGCCGACCTCGGTTCGGGCCTCAAGCCCTGGCTCGTCGTCTCGAACAATGCGCGCAATCGTGCACTCAACGACGTCCTTGTCGTACGCATCACGACGTCGCCCAAGCCTGCGCTGGCGAGCATTGTCGAGCTGGGCGCCCATGACCCGCTTGTCGGGCGGGTGCTCTGTGACGACCTCGGGCCGCTGTACAGGGACGAGATCAAGGCCGATCTCGGCGCGCTCTCGAACCAGACGATGATGCAGGTGTCCACAGCACTCCGGCACGTGCTCGCGCTCTGACGAGCCGGGCGGCCCCCCTCACAGCCCCGGCGCCCCCCACACCGGGAACCACCGCGCCAGGTCCTTCTCCACCCGGAGGTCGTCGCCGAGGGCGGCGCGGACGGAGAGTTCCAGGGGGTTGTCGCGTTTCTCGGTACCGCCGGGGAGCGGGGCGAAGGGGTAGAAGGTGCCGCGCTTGTAGAGGTAGACGAGGGCCAGGGAGCGGCCCTGGTCGTCGTGGAAGGCGATGAGGGAGCAGAGGAGCTGTGGGCCGAAGCCGCCGTCCTGGAGGAGGGTGTTGACGGCGTGGAGGTCGTTGACGAGGGCGGCGGTGTCGTCGGGGGACTGGCGGGCGAGGAGCCAGGTGTAGCCGTAGGAGTCGCGGCTGAACTCGACGGGGATGCCGCCGCGCGCGGTGTCGGCGTCGAGGAGGTCGCGTACGTCCTGCTGGAGGCGGGCGAAGGTGGCGCCCTCCACGCCCGCGAAGCAGACCGAGCCCAGGCCGGTGGGGGTGAAGCCGGTGGCGGCCTGGAGGGTGAGGGCGGCGGAGGGGACGGCGAAGAGCTGGTCGAGGTCGGGGCGGACCGGTTTGCTGCGGCCGAGGATGGTGTCGAGCAGGCCCACGGGGACTCCCTGGGGGGCGGGGACGGTTCTACGGGCGGGACAGGTCGGCGGAGATGCGGGCCAGCTGGTCCAGGCGCTGTTCGAGGGTCGGGTGCGAGGAGAGCAGCTGGCTCAGGCTCTCCTTGGAGGAGAACGCCGGGACGAAGTAGAAGGCGTTGTACGGCTCCGCCTTCCGCAGGTCCTCCGTGGGGATGCGGGCCATCTGGCCGCTCACCTTGGTGAGGGCGGAGGCCAGGGCGGAGGGGCGGCCGGTGAGGAGGGCCGCGGCGCGGTCGGCGGAGAGTTCGCGGTAGCGGGAGAGCAGCCGGGTGAGCAGGAAGCTGAGGGCGTAGACGACCGCGCTGACCAGCGGGATGAGCATGAGGACGATGCCGGAGGGGTCGTTGCTGCGGCCGCCCCGGGCGAAGCCGCCCCAGAGGGCGACGCGGGTCATGATCCCGGCGAGGACGCCGAGGAACGAGGCGATCGTCATGACGGCGACATCCCGGTGCGCGACGTGGGACATCTCGTGGGCGAGGACGCCCTCCAGCTCCTCCGGCTCCAGTCTGCGGAGCAGACCGGTGGTGGCGCAGACGAGGGCGGTCTTCTCGTTGCGGCCCGTCGCGAAGGCGTTCGGGACGTCGCTCTCCGCGATCGCCACCCGTGGTTTGGCCATATCGGCAAGGGCGCAGATCCGGTCGATCGCGCCGTGCAGTTCCGGGGCCTGTTCGGGGGTGACCTCGCGGGCGCCCATGCTGAACGCGGCGATGCGGTCGCTGAACCAGAACTGGGCGACGAACATGCCGCCGGTGATGATCAGGATGATCGGCCAGGCGCCCCGCAGGACGGCCAGCAGCACGCCGACCAGCACCACGTACAGCAGGCCGATCAGGAACATGGTGGTGACCATGCGCGTCGTCAGCCCCCGGTCGGAGGCGTAACGGCTCCGGGTTCGGGTCATGGGTGACCTCCAGTCCTCGCCTGTCTTCCATGGTGCTCCTCGGCGGCCGAAAGTGGACGTGCGCACTCCGTTCGGGCGGTTTGGCCGAACAGCACCTGGTTGTTTAGGTGCCTCAGGCATCTAGTGGGGAGTGATCGGTACGACACCCCCCTCTCCCTGCGAGGTCCGCCGTGACAGAGACACCCACCGAGACCCCTGGCGTCGTCTTCCCGCAGAACCGCAGCTGCCCCTACCACCCGCCGTCCGGCTACCCCCGCCCGAGCAGGGGCGACGGGCCCGTCTCCCGGGTCCGGCTCTTCGACGGCCGTACGGTCTGGCTGGTGACCGGACACGCCGAGGCGCGGGCGCTGCTCGTGGACCCGAGGCTGTCCTCCGACCGGGAGCACCCGGAGTTCCCGGTCTTCGCCCGGCGGCTGGCCGACACCACCCAGCGCCGGGTGGAACTGCTCGGCGTCGACGATCCGGAGCACCACACCCAGCGCCGGATGCTCATCCCGAGCTTCACGCTCCGCAGGACCGCCGCGCTGCGGCCGCGCATCCGGGAGATCGTGGACGGGCTCCTGGACGCGATGGTCGCGCAGGGACCGCCCGCCGAACTGGTCACGTCCTTCGCGCTGCCCGTCCCGTCCATGGTCATCTGCGCCCTGCTCGGCGTGCCGTACGAGGACCACGCGTTCTTCGAGGCGCAGTCGCGCAAGCTGCTGCGCGGGCCGGAGGGCTCGGACGTGGAGGCGGCCCGGGACGCGCTGACCGGGTACTTCCGGACGCTGATCGCGCACAAGCGGCGGGAACCGGGGGACGGGCTGCTCGACGAGCTGATCGCCCAGCGGCTGGAGACCGGGGAGCTGGACCTGGACGCGCTGGTGCGGCTGGCCCAGATCCTGCTGGTGGCCGGCCACGAGACCACCGCCAACATGATCTCGCTGGGCACCCTCACGCTGCTCCAGCACCCGGACCAGCTGGCGCTGCTGCGGGCGGCGGGGCCGGACGGGGTGGGGACGGCCGTGGAGGAGCTGCTGCGGTTCCTGTCCATCGCCGACGGGCTCTCCCGGATCGCCGTCGAGGACATCGAGGTCGGCGGGGTGGTGCTGCGCGCCGGGGACGGGGTCCTGCTCTCCACGGCGGTGAGCAACCGGGACGCGACCGTGTACCCCGCCCCGGACGCGCTCGACCTGGAGCGCGGCGCCCGCAACCACGTGGCCTTCGGCTTCGGCATCCACCAGTGCCTGGGGCAGAACCTCGCCCGCGCCGAGCTGGAGATCGCGCTGCCCGCGCTCTTCGAGCGGCTGCCGGGGCTGCGGACGGCGGTGCCCGTGGCGGAGATCCCCTTCAAACCCGGGGACACCGTCCAGGGGCTCCTGGAACTGCCGGTGACGTGGTGAGCGCGGAAGGGGAGGCGGCCGTGGAGCTGCGGATCGACATCGACAAGGACGTGTGCATCGGGGCCGGGCAGTGCGCGCTCGCCGCGCCCCGGGTCTTCACCCAGGACGAGGACGGGCTCAGCGAACTGCTCGCCGACGCCGAGCCCGGCCCCATGGTCCGCGAGGCCGCCCGCGCCTGTCCCGTACGGGCGATCACGCTCGGCTGATCCGGCGGGGCCGGGCCCTCGGGGCCGGTGGGGTTCACGGATCCGGGCGGTGCCCTCCGCCGCCCCCGCCCACCGGCCCCGCCCGCCGGGCGGGGCCTCACGGCCAGAGCAGTTCACGGATCCAGGCGGCGCCCTCCGCGCGGTACCGCAGCCGCACGTGCCGGCGGCGGGCGTCGCCCTGGAAGAACTCGGCCTCGCGCGGCTCCACCACGTACCGCGTCCAGCTCGCCACCTCCGCGTCCGGCTCCGCCCCCGCCCGCTCCCACGCCGCGTCCGAGGCGCGCTCCAGCTCCGCCACCGACCCCAGCACCTCGCTCTGCCGCCCGACCAGCGCCGAGGCCAGGGCCCCCGTCGAGCGGGCGTGCAGATCGGCCGCGCTCTCGGCCGGCGAACAGACCGCGACCGGCCCCCGCACCCGCACCTGCCGCCCGAGCGCCGGCCAGTAGAAGCCGAGCGCCGCCTGCGGACGGGCCGCCAGCTGCCGCCCCTTCGCGCTCGTCGCGTGCGTCGCGAAGTGCCACCCCCGCCCGTCCGCCCCGTGCAGCATCACCGTCCGCACGTCCGGCAGCCCCTCCTCGTCCACCGTCGCCAGACTCATCGTGTGCGGCTCCGTCTGCCCGGCCGCGACGGCGTCCGCGAACCAGGCGTGGAAGAGGGGAAGGGGCGCGGCGGGGGCCGCCTCCGGGGCGAAGCCGGGCAGCTCGACGTCCCAGACGCGCTGGGCGTGGAGCAGGGCGGGGAAGCGGTGCGATGCGTCGGTGGTCATGGGGTCATTCCACAGGGTGTGGCGGGGCAGGAGAGGCGAGACGGTGTAGCACCGTGAGACACGTGGAGCTGCGCTGACTGTATGAAGACCATTACGCAGCGGGAGTTCCGTAACCGGTCCGCGGATGTCATGAACGCAGTGGAGGAGGGCGAGGTCTTCCACATCACGCGCAACGGGATAGAGGTTGCCGAGCTGCGACCCCTCGCGCGCAGGCGAAGTCGGAGCGCGGAGGAGCTGGTGGCCCGCCACCGGCGCCTTCCGAGGGTGGACGCCGCAGTGATGCGCCGTGAGGCGGACCAGCTGTTCGGCGGCGAGGACCGGGCCGGAGACGGCGATCCGTGGGAGCGCCCGCGTGGCTGAGCGCTATGAGCAGGGCGTCCTCGATACCTGCGCGTACATCGACCTCGGGCAGCTGAGTCCGAAGGACCTGCCGTCCTTCCCCGTGCTCACCGCCGTGACGATGGCCGAACTCCAGCAGGGGGTGGCGATGGCCGCCCATCCGTCCGAGCGGGCGGCACGGATGGAGAAGCTGGGGGCCGCCGTGGCCGACTTCGAGCCCCTGCCCTTCGACGGTGACGCGGCCGCCCGGTACGGAAGCCTGGTGTCGCTGGTCCTCGCGGCCGGCCGGAGCCCCCGGCGTATGGATCTGATGATCGCGTCCATCGCGTCGGCGCGGGACCTGCCGCTCTTCACCCGCAACGCGGACGACTTCAAGGGGCTGGAGGACATGCTCACCGTGGTCGCCCTCTGAGCCGGACGTGCCCCGCGCCGGTCCTCCGGGTTTCCGCCCCTCACCCCCGCCCCAGCACCACGGTCCCCGACGAGCAGAACCAGCCGCCCGTGCCCGAGGCGACGGCGAGTTCCGGGAGGCGGTCGCCGGGCTTGCGGACCTGGCGGGCGCCGGCCTCGCCACGGAGCTGGCGGACGGCCTCGACGAGGAGGAAGAGGCCGCGCATGCCGGGGTGGCAGGCGGAGAGGCCGCCGCCGTCGGTGTTGACGGGGAGCTCGCCGGTCAGGCCCGTACGGCCCTTCTCGACGAAGGGGCCGCCCTCGCCCTTCGCGCAGAAGCCCAGGTCCTCCAGGGTCACCAGCGTCATATAGGTGAAGGCGTCGTAGATCTCGGCCAGATCGATGTCCGCCGGGCGCACCCCCGCCCGTTCGAAGGCGAGGCGGCCGGAGACGGCGGCGGGGGAGACGGTGAAGTCGTCCCATTCGGACATCGTGGAGTGGGAGACGTGCTCGCCGGTGCCGAGGACCCAGACGGGGGTCCTCGCCGTGTCGGGGACGTACTCCTCGGCGGCCAGCAGCACCGCGCAGCCGCCGTCGCTGCGGATGCAGCAGTGCAGTTTGGTGAACGGGTCCGCGATCATCGGGCCGGACAGCACGTCGTCCACGGTGACCGGGTCGCGGAACATCGCGTCCGGATTGGCCGCCGCGTTCGCCCGCGCCCGCACCGCGACCTCCGCGAGCTGTTCCAGCGTGGTCCCGTACGTGTGCATGTGACGGCGGGCCGCCATCGCGTACTTGGCGATCAGCGAGTGCCCGTACGGCACCTCGAACTGGAGGGGGCCCCGCGCGCCGAACGACAGGTTCGAGGTGCGGCGGCCCGCCCTGATGTCCGCGCGGGCCGTCGACCCGTACGCCAGGAGCACGGCGTTGGCCCGGCCCTCGGCTATCGCGTCCGCCGCGTGGGCCGCCATCACCTCCCAGGTGGCACCGCCCACCGAGGTCGAGTCCACCCAGGTCGGCCGCAGCCCCAGGTATTCGGCCACCTCCACCGGGGCCAGCGTGCCCAGCCCGGCCGAGGCGAACCCGTCCACGACCGAGCGGTCCAGCCCCGAATCGGCCAGCGCGCGGCGGGCCGCCTGGGCGTGCAGGGCGTACGGCGTGGCCGTGTCGACGCGCCCGCAGTCGGACAGGGCGACCCCGACGACGGCGACCCGGCGGCGCCCGCGGGAGGGGGAGGGGTGCGTGGGAGTGGTCGGCATGGATCTGACGGTACATCAGATAGTGGGGAGGGGAACCCGTGCGGAACGGGGTGGCCGTGTGGCCCCCGTCGCCCTGCGCGACTCTGGGAATCTCCGTGCTTCACCCCTAGCATGACGGCCCGTCAGATCAGAGGCCGTCGGCCCCTGAGGGGAAGGAGCCCGATGATGGACGCCGCCTTCACCGCGGACCAGGAAGCGATCCGCCGCACCCTGCGCGCCCTGCCGGCCGCGCACCGCTCCCCGGCGCCGGACGGCCCCGGGGGCACCGCCGCGCCGGACGGCCCCGGGGACGGGAGCGGTGCGCCGGACGGCTACGACCCGGAGGTGTGGCGCGCCCTCGCCCGCGACCCCGGGCTGCCCGGCATCGCCCTGCCCGAGGCGTACGGAGGGGGCGGCCGCGGGACCGCCGGGCTCGCCGCCGCCCTGGAGGAGACCGGCCGCGCCCTGCTCCCCTCCCCGCTGCTCGCCACCGCCGCGCTGGCCGCGCCCCTGGTCCTCGCCCTCGGTACCGAGGAGCAGCGCACCGCCCTGCTGCCGAGGATCGCCGACGGCACCCTCACCGCCGCCCTGGCCGTGCCCGGCGGCTCGCTCCCCACCGCACTCGGCCTCACCGGCGACCCCACCGGGGGCGCCTGGGCGGGCGGCGGCCGGGCCGGCGGGGTGCAGGCCAGGCCCGCCGGGGGCGAGGGCGGCTGGCGGCTGTACGGCGAGGCCGTCCCGGTGCCCGACGGCGCGAGCGCCGGACTGCTCGTGGTCGCCGCCCACGCGGGCGGCTTCCCGCGCAGCCGCACCCTGCTCTTCCTGGTCGCCGCCGACGGGCCGGTCCCGCCCGCCGGACTCGTCCGCACCCCGCACCCCTCCCTCGACCCGACCCGGCCCCTCGCCCGGGTCCAGTTGCGCGACACCGGGGCGGTGCTGCTCGGCGCCGACGACGGCGCGGACGTGACCGAGGCCCTCGCGGAGGCGGGCCGCACCGCCGCCGTCGCCCTCGCCGCCGAGGCCGCGGGCGCCGCGGCGGGCGCGCTGGAACGGGCCGTCGCCCGCGCGGAGGCCGCCGACGCGGCCGGAAGCCGGGCGGGCGGAAGCGGAGCGGCCGGCGCGTTCCCGGCCGCCCGGCTGCGCCTCGCCGAGCTGTACGCCCGGGTGCGGTCGGCCCGGACCGCCGCCCACCACGCCGTCGGGGAACCGGAATCCGGCGGGCTGGCGCTCGCCCAGGCCCTGGAGGTGCTGCGCGCCACCACCGCCGAGACCGCGCATCTGGCCGGCGGCCCGGGGGCCGCCCGGGAAGGCGGGACCCGGGGCTACTTCGAACGGGCCGCCGGGGACGAACTCCTCCTCGGCCCCGTCCAGCTGCTCCGCGACCACGCGGCCCACCGGGCCGGAATGTTCGGCGCGCGGCCGTGCGGGGGCGCCGGGCACGGGGCCGCGTCCGGGCGGGTGGCGGTCTGATGGCGCCCGGCGTCCGGCTCGTCCAGAAGGTCTCCTCGACCCGGGTCTTCGCGCGGATCGCCCCGCACGTCGTGCCCGCCATGGACCGCACGGTCCACCGGCTCACCCGGGGCAGAGTGCTGCTCAGCGCCCGGATGCTGCCCGGGGTGGTGCTCACGGTGCCGGGGGCGCGCAGCGGGCAGCCGCGGACGACCCCGCTGGCCTGCATGCCGCACTCCGGTGCGGACGGCGGTGAGGGGTGGGTCCTGGTGGGCAGCAACTTCGGCCGCCCCGGCCATCCGGCGTGGACGGCCAATCTGCTGGCGCACCCGGAGGCGGCCGTCATCAACTGGAAGGGGCGCGACATCCCGGTGGCGGCCCGGCTGCTGGCGGGCGAGGAGCGCGCCGGTGTCTGGGCGCTGGCGCTGCGGTTCTGGCCGCCCTATGCCGCGTACCAGTCCCGGATCGACCGGGAGATCCGGCTGTTCCGGCTGGAGCGGCGGGAGAGCGGGGGCGCTCCGGCCCGGGAGGTCTGAGCGGGGAGTGGCCGGGGCCGCGGGAGTGTCCCGTCCGGGTACGCCGACGGCGGACCACAGGCGTGGTCCGCCGTCGGTGAGACAGGACCCGGGGCGCGCGGGGCCGCCGCGCGTCGCCCCGTGGGAGACCGGCCGCGCGTTACTTCGGCGGCTTCTTGCCGGTGATGCCCAGATGCACCAACAGCGCCAGGTTCGGCTTCAGTTCGGCCTGCTTGACGCCCCAGGTGGTGAAGCCCTTCTGGTGCGAGGCGACGGCGGCGAGCATCGCGACCAGGGAACCGGCCATCGCCGCGGCGCTGACGTCCTTGTCGACCTTGCCCTTGGCCTGGAGCTCCTTCACCGAGTCCGTAAGGGAGTTGGTGACCGAGTTCAGGATCTTCATGCGGATCTTGTAGAACCGCTTGTCGCCCTCGGCCGCGCCGAGGTCCACCACGCGGAGGATGGCGTCGTTGCGGCGCCAGAAGTCGAGGAAGCCCTCGACCAGTTCTTCGGCCGCGTGCCAGCCCGACTTGCCGACCCAGGAGCGCCCGGCGACCAGTTCGGTCAGTCCGGCCCCCTCCTTGGCCATTTCCTCGGCGATTTCGAGAACGGCGCCCTCGACGTCCGGGAAGTACTGGTAGAAGGTCGCGGGTGAAGTCCCCGCCTTCCGGGCGACGTCGATGACTTTGACGTCCCGGTACGGCGAGGAGCTGAGCATCTCGCTGAGGCAGTCGAGCAGCTTCTGCCGCGTCGCCTGACCGCGTCGACCGGCCACGCGGCCGTCGACGGTGCGTACTTGTCCTGTCATGCCGTCAGCTTACCGACGGGTGATCGGAGCGCGATTCGGCCGAGTGCAAATGGGGTGCGGGGCAGGTGTGATGGGGGGAACGGGAGGATTTCGGGGGGTGCGCCCCGGGCTCTCCCGGCCCTTCCCCACGGAGTGATTAGTGTTATCAACAGCCTGTGGACAACTATGGTGGATAACTTTCCGTGAGGACGGGGTGACCCGGGTGCGCGGGGTGCTGTGTATCGAATGTGTGTTCGCATTCGGTGGGCCGGGGAGCGCGCCGCGGGCCGCGCGGCTACGTTGGGTGTGACGAGCGTCACCGCTACGGAAGGAGCCGGGCCATGGCCGCATTCGCACGGTCCGCCCCGTGCTGGGTGGATGTGCAGCTCCCCGACCTCGAAGCCGGCAAGCGCTTCTACGGGGAACTGTTCGGCTGGACCTTCCGGCCCGGCGACGGCCCGTACGCCGACGCGCTCAGCGAGGGCCGGCTCGTCGCCGCCCTCGCCGCCAAGCAGGACGGCCGGATGCCCACCGCCTGGGGCGTCTACTTCGCCACCGACGACATCGGCGCCACCGTCGCCCTGATCCGCGAGCACGGCGGCCAGATCATCACCACCCCCGTCCGGGCCGGGCTGTCCGGAGTCCTCGCCCAGGCCGCCGACCCCGGCGGCGCGGTCTTCGGCCTCTGGCAGGCCGCCGAACGCAAGGGCTTCCAGAAGCAGAACGAGCCCGGCTCCTTCTGCTGGACCGAGGTCTACACCCGCGACAAGGAGCACGTGGACGCCTTCTACGAGGCCGTCTTCGGCTTCCGCTCCACGGACCTCGACGCGTCGGGACCCGGCGACCCCGGCACCGCCGAATCCGGCGTCGACTTCCGCATGTGGTCCCCGGAGGGCACCGAACCGGGCCCCGACACCGCCGTCGGCGGGCGCAGCGTCATCACCGACGCCTTCCCCGCCGAGATGCCCAGCTACTTCCTCAGCTACTTCGCCGTCGCCGACTGCGACACCACCGCCGAGACCGTCCAGCGGCTCGGCGGCCGGATCTCGGCGGAGCCCTTCGACATCCCGTACGGGCGGATGGCCGTCGTCCAGGACGACCAGGGCGCCGTCTTCGCCGTACTCCAGCCGCCCCCGTCCTGACGCGCCCCCGCCTCCCCGGGCGCGTCCGAGGGCCCCGCCGTCCCGAAGGCTTCCCGTGTCCCGAAAACAGCCGGAGTGGTACGGGACACCCCGATCCGCCCCCGGGTTCGCCACCGGAGCCTCCGCCAGGAAGAATCGGGGTGCGCACCGCCGGGTGGTGCCCACGGATGAGACGCTGCACACGGCGGGTTTTTCGCGGACCTCAGATCTTTGGGGTCCGTACGGGGAGGTGGCAGGCAAGTGGTGGAGCAGCTGACGCAGCACGACCCGAGGCGGATCGGCCCGTTCGAGGTGCTGGGACGGCTCGGGGCCGGCGGCATGGGGCTGGTCTATCTCGCCCGCTCGGCGTCCGGCCGGCGGGTGGCGATCAAGACGGTCCGTACGGAACTGGCCGAGGACCAGCTGTTCCGGGTCCGCTTCACGCGCGAGGTCGAGGCGGCCCGCGCGGTCAGCGGTTTCTACACGGCCGCCGTGGTCGACGCGGACCCGCGCGCCGCCGTGCCGTGGCTCGCCACCGCCTATGTGCCGGCCCCCTCGCTCGAAGAGATAGTGAATGAGTGCGGGCCGATGCCGACGCAGGCCGTGCGCTGGCTCGCCGCGGGCATCGCCGAGGCCCTCCAGTCCATCCACGGCGCGAAGCTCGTCCACCGCGACATGAAGCCCTCCAACGTGCTGGTCGTCGAGGACGGCCCCCGGGTCATCGACTTCGGCATCGCCTCCGGGGTCTCCAACACCCGGCTCACCATGACGAACGTCGCCGTGGGCACCCCCGCCTACATGTCGCCCGAGCAGGCCCGGGACTCCCGCAGCGTCACCGGGGCCAGCGACATCTTCTCGCTCGGCTCGACCCTGGTCTTCGCCGCGACCGGGCACGCCCCGTTCCACGGGGCCAACCCCGTCGAGACCGTCTTCATGCTGCTGCGCGAGGGCCCCGACCTCGCCGGACTGCCCGAGGACCTGCGCCCGCTCATCGATTCCTGCATGCAGATGGACGCCGCGCTGCGCCCCACCCCGGCCGAGCTCCAGGCCCAGCTCGCCCCGCACCTCTTCGCCTCCGGCGGCGACGACAGCGGCACCGCGTCGGCCTGGCTGCCCGCCGAGGCCACCGCGATGATCGAGCAGCGCCGGGGCGGTGGCCGCGCCCCCGCCGCCCGGCCCGCCCCCGCCGCCCCGCCGCAGCGGAGCGCCGACTGGGACAACGCCTGGCGCCCCGGCGAGAACCCGCCCCCGCCGCCGCCCGCCGTCCCGCCCGCCCCCGCCCCGGTGCCCGACGCCGGCGGTCCCGTACGCCTCCAGGGCGCCGCCGTGCCGATCGGGCCCGGCCCCCGCGCCCAGGACGTGCGCGCCTCCGCAGGTGCGGCCGAGGCCGGTCCGGCGACCGACTGGGTGCGCCCGCCCGCCGGGATGAACGGCGCCGCCCCCGCCGCCGCCACACATGCCCCCGTGCCCGCCCCGGCCCCCGCGCCCGAGGCCGGGCCTGCCGCGCCGGACCGCTGGCGGCCCTGGCGTTTCCGCATGTCGAACGATGTGTGGGGCACCCCGGTCGTCGTCGGCGATCTGCTCTACGTGACGTCCTTCGAGGTGCACGCGCTGGACACCGGCAACGGGCGGCGCCAGTTCAAGACCCGGGACGTGGCCTGGGCGATGGCCGTGGACGGCGGCAGCATCCACGCCTCCGACGGCCCCTCGCTCTACGCCCTGGACGCGACGAGCGGCGCCGAGCGCTGGCGGGTGCAGTGCGAGGCCTGGGTGTACGCGCTGCGCGCCGAGCGCGGCACCGTCGTCACCGCCACCCGCGGCGGCGGCGTCCAGGCCTGGGAGGCGGCCACCGGCGAACGGCTCTGGGAGATCGCCGGGGCGCAGACGGACTTCGAGACGGCGGAGGCCGGACCGGCGCTCCACGACGGCACGGTCTACCTCTGGCAGGACGCCCGGCTGCGGGCCGTCGACGCCCGCACCGGCACCGAGCGCTGGTCCTATCCGGTCGGCGACGCCGCCTCCTGCGGCGGTGTGCCGGTCCGGGTGACCCCGGCCGCGGACGGCTACGCGTACATCGCGGCCGGGACCCGCGTCCTCGCCGTGGACATCGCCGCCGGCCACGTCCGCTGGCACTTCGAGGCCCCCGCGGTCTTCCTCTCCCCGCCCGCCTTCGCGCCCGGCCCGGCGGTGACCGGCGGCGGGGTCTACCTCGCGGACTACCTCGGCACCGTCTACGCCCTGGACGCCTCCACCGGCAAGGACCGCTGGCGCATCGCCACGGAGTCCCGCCAGTCGATCGAACCGGTGCTGGTGGAGGCGGGCAACGTGCACGTCGGCAGCGGCAGCGCGCTCTACACCCTGGACGCCGTCACGGGCACCCCGAAGTGGCGGTTCGCCGCGGGCGGCGAGGTCGTGGGCGCCCCGGTCGTCGCCGACGGCCGGGTCCACTTCGGCTCCGCCGACCATGTCCTCTACACCCTGGACGCGGCGGGCGGTCAGCTCCGCTGGAAGCTCGCCACCGGCGGCGAGATCACCGGCTCGCCCGTCGCCCAGGGCGGCGTCGTCTACGCCTGCAGCAAGGACCGCTGCGTCTACGCGCTGGACGCGGTCAAGGGCACGGGCACGGGGAACAGGGCGCGGTAGGGCCTGTCCGGCCCGTCCCGTCCGCCGGGCCCCGGCCCCTCAGCCGGAGTCCTCCGGCGGGCGCCGCTCCCCGGGCGGCGGGGCCGGGCGGCTGCCGGTCCCCGGACCCGCGTCCCGGCCCGGACCGGCCTCCGGCCCCACGTACGGATCCGCCTCCGGCTCCGGCCAGGGGCTCGTCTGGACCGACGGGCCCGGCTCGCGGGTGGGCGGCCAGGTGTCGGGATCCGCCGAATCCGGCGGGGTGTACGGCGGCTCGGCGCGGACCTCGCGGGGCCGCCCGGACATCAGCGCGGCGCCCAGCAGGAGCAGCACCCCGCCGGCCGCGGCGGTCGCCACGCCCTCGTCGAGCCCCGATCCGTCGGACGCGACCGTCAGGCTCCCCTCCGCCTGCCCCTGGCGCACCATCCACAGCACGGTGAAGCCGAGCACCAGCACGCCCGCGACCGCCACCAGCGGCCGGAAGCGCAGCACGACGCCCACGACCGCCAGGACGGCGGCCACGAGGAAGGGCAGCAGGATCGAGCCGAGGACGGCGGGGCGGGCCCCGGTGATGCCGGTGAACAGGTCGTCGACGCGGTAGTAGCGTCCGAGGCGGCCGTCGTACCAGTCACGGAAGGGGCTCTGCACGGCGGCCGCCGCTCCTAGGAGAGCGACGACGGAACCCAGGACGTTGCGGATCATCTCCGGCCTCCCGCGGACGATTGCCATCGCCCTCGCTCCGACGCTACGCCGGGCCCCCGGGTGCCGCCACCAGACGGACCATGACGCAACTGTGACAGGACCATGACCGGGGTGGCCGGAACACGGCGAGATGCTGTGCGCTACGTTGTCGCGCGCCCGTTCGACAATGCGCCGACGGACGGCACGCAGGGAACGAGAAGCGGGCACCCGAGGGGGACATGGCGATGGTGAAGCAGCATGTGAAACTGACGGTGGTTCTGGTGGCGGTGGTCCTCGCCCTCACCGGATTCTCCACCAGCGGCAAGGGCCGGGGCGGCAGCGGCAAGAGCAAGTCGCACAGCAGCAGCGGGGGCGGGGGCGGGTGCTCCAACTCCAAGAAGAGCAACGGCACCTACCACGACACGGACTCCGACACCGACTACTCCTCGTCGAGCGGTGGCACCTCCGGTTCGGTCAGCACCACCCCGACCGCCACCGCGACGGACGCGCCCCAGGTGTACGTCTTCCGCTGCGCCTCGCCCCGCAAGGGCAAGCGCAAGGCCGTCACCGTCTCCACCGCGCGGCTCACCCCGAACGCGACGGCGACCGGCAGCCACACCTACGAGGTCGAGGTGACGTTCCTCGACGCGATCGGCAACACCGTCGACACCGGCTCCGCCTCCACGACGGTGGAGGGCAACGAGACGAAGACCGTCTCCGTGCGCATGGACCACCCCTCGAAGGTGTCCCGCGTCAAGAAGTGCTCGGCCACCGCCGAACTCCTCTACTGACCGGGGGCCGCGCGGCCACCCCCCACCGCGGCCCTCACCGCAGGCGGAACCCCCCACCGCCCCTGCCCCGCCCCGCGAACAGCCCGGCCTGCTCCCCGGGCGCCAGATTCCCGAGCGCGATCAGGTGCGGGGCGTGGGCGAACGCCTGCGCCCGCGCCGCCTCCTTCGCCGACCACACCGCCCGCACGGTGCCCTGCACCGCCCCGGTGGGGTACGAGGCGATCACCCCGGCGGCCCGCAGCGCCGCCGCCACCGCGCCCCCGGCCTCCGTCACCTCGCTGACCAGCCCGGTCTCGTACGCCCTGCGGGCCGTGACCCGTTCCGCCGTGCCCATCAGCGCCATCCGGGCCACCTCGCCGAACGGCATCCGCTGCGCCATGGCGATCGCCTCGTACGCGCTGACCATGCCGTACGTGGTGTGCGGATCGAAGAACGTGGCGTCCTCGGAGGCGACGACGAACTCCGCCTCGCCCAGCAGATAGAACGCCCCGCCGCACGCCATCCCCTCCACGGCGGCGATCACCGGCTTCCACAGGTCGTTCGCCTTCGGCCCGATCGTGAGCAGCGGGTCGTCGATGGTGAACGGCGAGGAGGGCTGCGGGACCTCGGCGTCCCGGTCGATCCCCGTGCAGAACGCCCGGCCGCCGGCCCCGGTGAGCACCACCGCCCTGACCGTGTCGTCGTACCGGAACGCCCGCCAGGCGGCGACGAGTTCGGCCGCGGTGGCCAGATCGATCGCGTTGTGCCGCTCGGGCCGGTCCAGGGTGAGCAGGGCCACCCCGGTCGCCTCGTCGGTCTCCGTGCGCAGGCTCATCCGTTCACCGCTCCAGCAGCCAGCGGACCAGCACGGTCCCGGGCGCGACGGGGCAGAACACGGCTCGCACCGGGGCCCCGATCCGCAGCCGCGCCGGGTCGACGGAGTCCAGGGGCGCGTCCGGGCCGCTGACCACATTGCCGACCAGCCGGATGTGCGGGGCCTCGGCGAGTTCGACGACGACCGCGTTGTACGGGGCCTGGGCGGCGTACGCCGGAAGGAGCGGGGGGTGCGGCAGCACGTACGACCAGATGCGGCCGCGGCCGCTGGTCTCCCGCCACTCGCTGTCGAACGAGCCGCAGTGCGGGCAGCACGGCCGGGGCGGGAAGCGGAGCCGGCCGCAGTCCGGGGCGGCGCACGCCTGGACGCGCAGTTCGCCGCGGGCCGCGTACTCCCAGAAGGGGGCGCCGTCGTCGTCGACGACGGGCAGCAGAAGATCGTCCATCGCGGTTCAGCTCCTCAGCAGTACGGCGGAGGTGGGGACGCCTTCCCCGGCGGTGACCAGGCAGGTCGAGGCGTCGGGGACCTGGGCGGTGGAGGTGCCGCGCAGTTGTTTGACGCCCTCGTTGATGAGGTTGAAGCCGTGGACGTAGCCCTCGCTCAGTCCGCCGCCGCCGGTGTTGATCGGCAGCCGGCCGCCGCTCTCCAGCGCCCCGCCCTCGGTGAACGCGCCGCCCTCGCCGCGTCCGCAGAAGCCGTACCCCTCCAGCGAGAGCGGGATGAGCGGGGTGAAGGCGTCGTAGATCTGGGCGACGTCGACGTCCCCGGGCCCGAAGTCGGCCTGTTTCCAGAGCTGCCGGGCGGCGGCCCAGGCGGGGCCGGTGAGCGGGTCGTCGTTCCAGTAGTTGACCATCCCGTGGTGCTGGGCGGGCAGGCCCTGGGCGACCGAGTGGAGGTAGACGGGCCGCTGCCGGCAGTCGCGGGCCCGTTCGGCGGAGACGATCACGCAGGCCAGCGCCCCGTCGGTCTCCAGGCAGTTGTCGAAGAGGCAGAGCGGCTCGCTGATCCAGCGCGAGGTCATATACATGTCGCGGGTCAGTGGCCGTTCGTACATCACGGCGTCCGGGTTCTGGTTGGCGCGGTTGCGGCAGGCGAGGGCCACGTTGAAGAGGTGGTCGCGGGTGGCCCCGTACTCGTGCATGTAGCGCCGGGCGAGCATGCCGATCTCGTCGGCGGGGCGCAGCAGCCCGTAGGGCCGGGTCCACTGGGCGGGGGTGGGCAGCTGCACCGCGGTGTTCTTCCAGGGGCGCGGGCCCGAACCGCGTTTGCGCGAGCGCCAGGCGACGCCGACGCTCGCCTGCCCGGTGGCGACGGCGGCGGCCAGATGCGCGAGCGTCGCGCAGGAACCGCCGCCGCCGTAGCCGACCTTGCTGAAGAAGGTGACGTCCCCGGCGCCGATCGCCTTGGCGATCTCGACCTCGTCCGTCTCCTCCATGGTGTACGAGGCGAACGCGTCCACCTCCGACGGGGCGATGCCCGCGTCGTCGAGCGCGGCGAGGATCGCCCGGCACGCCAGGGTCTTCTCCGACTCGGGCAGGTGTTTCGCGAACGCCGTCTGCCCGATCCCGGCTATCGCCGCCTTGTCCTTGAGCGTCCCCACCGCCACCTCCGAGGCCGTCACGACTGCTGACAGCGGCAGAGGCTACAGCTAATCTGACGGATAGTCAGCTACGAGGGCTCCAGCGGTTGTCCGGTGGGGATTCCGTTCGGCGGGAGGGCACGAGATGCGCGGCGACGAGGAATGGTCCACCGTCCCCGACCTGGTGCGCGCGGCGGCGCGCCGCCACCGCGACCGCGAGGCGGTGGTGGAGGGCCGGACCCGCGTCACGTACGCGGAACTGGGCGAGCGCGTGGAGCGCGCCGCCGCCGCGTGCATGGCCTCGGGCGTGGAGCCGGGGGACCGGGTCGCGATCTGGGCGCCGAACACCCTGGACTGGATCGTCTCCGCGCTCGGCGCGGTGACCGCGGGCGCGGTCCTCGTCCCGCTGAACACCCGCTTCAAGGGGACGGAGGCGGCGTACGTCCTGGAACGCAGCCGCGCCAAGCTCCTGTTCGTCACGGGCACCTTCCTCGGCACCTCGTACGTGGCGTCCCTGCGCCGGGCCGAGGCGGACCTGCCGCATCTGGAGAAGGTGGTGGTCCTCGCCGACACCGCGCCGGAGGCGGAGGACTACCTCACCTGGAAGGACTTCCTGGCGACGGGGGAGGGGATATCCGCCGGGCGGGTGTGGGAACGGGCCGACGCCGTCCCCGCCTCGGCCCCCTCCGACATCATCTACACCTCGGGCACCACCGGCCGCCCCAAGGGCGCCGTCATCACCCACGCCCAGACCCTGCGCTGCTACGCGATCTGGAGCGAACTGGCCGGGCTGCGCGAGGGCGACCGCTATCTGATCGTGAACCCGTTCTTCCACACCTTCGGCTACAAGGCCGGCGTCATCGCCTGCCTGATGCGCGGGGCGACGATGATCCCGCAGCCGGTCTTCAACGTGGACACGGTCCTCGCCAACATCGCCGCCGAACGCGTCTCGGTCCTCCCCGGCCCGCCCACGCTCCACCAGTCACTCCTGGACCACCCCGCCCGCTCCTCCCACGACCTCTCGGCCCTCCGCCTCGTCGTGACCGGCGCCGCCGTGGTCCCCCTCCGGCTGGTCGAACGGCTCCGCACGGAACTGAACATCGCCACGGTCCTCACCGCCTACGGCCTCTCCGAGGCGAGCGGCATCGTCACCATGTGCCGCCGCGGCGACCCCGCCGAGGTCATCGCCTCCACCTCCGGCCGCGCCATCCCCGGCACCGAACTCCGCGTCCTGGCCGCCCCCGGCGAACCCGGCGAGATCCTCGTCCGCGGCTTCCACGTCATGCGCGGCTACTTCGAGGACCCCGAGACCACGGCCGCCACGGTCACCCCCGACGGCTGGCTGCACACCGGCGACGTCGGCGTCCTCGACGCGTCGGGCAACCTCCGCATCACCGACCGCATCAAGGACATGTTCATCGTCGGCGGCTTCAACGCCTACCCCGCCGAGATCGAACAGCTCCTCGGCCTCCACCCGGACGTGGCCGACGTGGCGGTCATCGGCGTCCCCGACCCCCGCCTCGGCGAGGTCGGCAAGGCCTACGCGGTCCGCCGGCCGGGGGCGACCCTGACGGCGGACGACCTCATCGCCTGGTCCCGGCGCGAGATGGCCAACTACAAGGTCCCCCGCGCGGTGGAGTTCGTACCCGAGCTGCCGCGCAACGCGAGCGGGAAGGTGCTGAAGGGGGAGTTGCGGGGGCGGGGCGATCACTCCGCAGGGTGAACCGGTCACTCTATGTGATGAACCGGCCTATTCGGTCGAACGGGTCCGGAGTATGGTGCAAGGTATGGCAACCAAGAAGTACACCGTCACGCTGCCCGAGGAGCTCGCGGAGGAGATCCGCAAGGAGGTCGGTCCCGGGGCCTTCAGCGCGTATGTCACCCGGGCCATAGAGCGGCAGCGCGAGCACGACCGGCTGGGGGAGCTGGTGGAGCGGCTGGAGGCGGAGTTCGGTCCGGTGGCCGATGCGGATCTGGCCGCCGCCGAGGCCGAGCGCCGTGAGATCGAGCAGTGGTTCGAGGACCGGGAGTCCGGACCGGCGTCCCGGCGGCAGGCGGCGTGATGCCCGAACTCACCTATGTCCTGGACAGCGAAGGACTGTCCCGGGCCGCGCTCGGCAATCCCGCGACGGTGGCTCTCCTGAAGGATGCCCACCGGTCCGGCATCCGCGTCGTGACGAGCTCGATGACCCTCATCGAGGCGTACCACAGCAGGATCCGGCAGCCCGTCTGGGACTGGGCGATGTCGCGCGTCGTGGTCGAACCCGTCACCAAGGACGTCGCCGACGAGGCCGTCCGCCTCCTCCGCGCCACCGGCCTCCACGGCCACAAGTACGCGATCGACGCGGCCCTTGCGGTGATCGCCGGACGTCAGCGCGGGCGCGTGGTCGTGTTCACCTCGGACGAGGACGACATGGGGAAGCTGTGCGGGGCGGGGGTGCTGGTGCGGGGCGTGTAGGGGTAACGCAGAGGGGCCCGAGCCGGGTGGCTCGGGCCCCTCTGCGTTATCAGCCGACCTGCGAGCTCCGTCGACGGTCGAACCGACCGGTCCCGGACGAGCAACGTTGCCTTCCGCGCCGCCGCGGCTGTTCCGGTGTCCCCGCGTACGCCTCGGGTGGCTCAGCGCGGATCGGCGTCGGTCATGTGGCTGTCCAGCGGTGTGATTTCGGGCTCGCCCGTCATGTGGCTGTCGGTGGGCTTGACCACGATCGGCTCGCCGGTCATGTGGCTGTCCAGCGGCGCGATCTCCGACTCGCCCGTCATGTGGCTGTCGGCCGGCTTGAGTGCCTCGATGGATGAGGCGTGTGCATCGGCCAGAGCCGGCGACGCGGCACCGATACCGAGGGCGACGGCGAACGCGGTGGCGGTGAGCATCTTCTTTGTGCGGGTCATTCCAACTCCTGTGATGGGAGCGAGCTTCCGGACGTAAGGAGACGCTAGTGACAGGGGGGGCGATGCCGGTATCCCTCTGGCGGGAAACAGCAGAACGTTGACGCGATCGCACCGACCGCCACCGGGCATGCAACGGCCGCGGTGGCTCCCCCTCCGCGCCACCGCGGCCGTTCCCCCGTCGAGAGAAGTCGTCAGTTGGCCGGCTCCGACGTGGCGTGCGTGTTGTCCGTGGACTCCTCGGTCCCACCGGCGGGTTCGCTGGTGGCGTGGGTGTTCAGCGGCTTGATCCCGCCGTCCGTGCCCAGGTTCAGCGGTTCGCTGGTGGCGTGGGTGTTCAGCGGCTTGATCCCGCCGTCCGTGCCCAGGTTCAGCGGTTCGCTGGTCGCGTGGGTGTTCAGCGGCTTGATGATCGGGTCGTTGCTCTGTGCGTCGGCCATGATCGTCTGCTCCCGTTGGTGGTTCGGCGTGCTGGGTCGGCAAGGCCCGTCCGGCTGTTCCCCCGTGGACTGCCGGACGGGCCTGTCGGGGCCGCTCACATTAGTGCCACGGCCTTCGGTCGTACCGTCTGCCCCCCGACGCGACGGTTCGACTGGTCAGAGACTGTCGCGTCGCGATAAACGAACGATGAACGGCCTGACGGGAGCCGGTCAGACCACCGCGCTGGAGCGCAAGAGCGTACGAACCTCTTCCGCTTCGGGGGAACCGAGCGTCTCGAAGATGCCCAGGGCCTCGTGCCAGCAGACCTGGGCCCGGCCCGTCTGACCGATTCCGGCCAGCGAACGGCCCAGCACTGTCAGCACGTTGGCGCGCCGCCACTCACCACCAATACCCCGCAGAACGGTGAGGGCCACCTCCGCGCTGGCCGCCGCCTGCGCGGGGCGTTCGGCCGCGATGTCGACCTCGGCGAGGCGGAAGAGCGCCATGCCCTCCCAGAGCCGCTGCCGGCTGTCCTTGAAGACCTGGTACGCCTGCTGGAGGGTCTCGGCCGCGGCCTCCAGTTGCCCGCTCTGCGTGAGGGCCAGCCCCAGCGCGTACCGGCCGTTCGCACCCTTCAGCGCGTGGTTCATCTCGTCGTACATTGCCGTCCCCTGGCGCGCGACCGAGACGGCGGTCGGCGTCCGGCCCATGGCCAGATGGACGCGCGACAGATTGCACAGGGCGGACGCCTGGCCCGGACGGTCGCCCAGATCGCGGAACCGCGCTATGGCACGGGTGAGATGCCTCTCGCCGTCCGTGTGCCGGTTCTCGTAAAGGGCGATGATGCCGAGCAGGTTGCTCGCCCAGCAGGCGGGGAGCGGGTCACCGGCGACGCCCGACGTCTGGAGGACTCGGTCGCACTCCTGCTTGATCAGGTCGAAGCGGCCGGAGACGTGGTGCACATTGGCCAGGGTCAGCAGCGCCCGGCCCTCCGACCGGGCGTCACCCGCCAGGCGCGCGGCCTCCGCGGCTGCGGTGACGGTCGTCTCGTACTCCTTGGAGATGGCGCCCGACTCCGCGAGGTCGATGGCGATCCACAGCAGGTCCACCGCGTGCGGAAGGGCCCGGCCCGAGGCGGACTGCCTGGCGCAGGCCAGCAGAGTTCCCGCCTCGGCGTACAGCCAGTCCTGCGCTTCGCGCCGGCCGGGGAAGCCGAGCCCCTGGTGCGCCGTGGGCATGAGGTGGTCGACCAGGGTGTCGCCCGGCTTCTCCAGCGCGTACACCCCCGCCGCCGTCGCCAGATAGAAGTCCAGCAGCCGCGACAGCGCCCGGTCCTTCTCCTCCGGGGGCTGTTCGTCGCGGTCGGCGCAGGAGCGGGCGTAGAGGCGGACCAGGTCGTGGTAGCGGTAGCGGCCCGGGGCGGCGGATTCGAGGAGGCTGGTGTCGACGAGGGCTTCGAGGAGGTCCTCGGCCGCGTGGACGTCGAGGTCGAGGAGGGCGGCCGCGGCGGCCAGGGAGATGTCGGGGCCGTCGGCGAGGCCCAGGAGGCGGAAGGCGCGGGCCTGGGCGGGTTCGAGCTGGCCGTAGCCGAGTTCGAAGGTGGCCTTGACCGCGAGGTCGCCGGCCTGGAGCTCGTCCAGGCGGCGCCGCTCGTCGGCGAGCTTGGCGGCGAGGACGGAGACCGTCCAGGTGCGGCGGGAGGCCAGCCGGGAGGCGGCGATGCGGATGGCGAGGGGGAGGAAGCCGCAGGCGGCGACCACGTCGAGGGCGGCCTCGCGCTCGGAGTTGATGCGCTCCTCGCCCACGATGCGGGTGAAGAGCTGGAGCGCCTCCTCGGGGGACATCACATCGAGGTCGACGAGGTGCGCGCCCGCCAGGTCGACCATCCGGACCCGGCTGGTGACCAGCGCGGCGCAGCCCTCGGTGCCGGGCAGCAGCGGGCGGATCTGGGCCGCGTCGTGGGCGTTGTCCAGGAGGACCAGGACCCGGCGGCCGTCCAGCGCGGAGCGGTAGAGCGCGGCGCGCTCGTCCAGCGAGTCGGGGATCGCGGAGTCCGCCGTGCCCAGCGCCCGCAGGAACGCGCCGAGCACCGTCTCCGGCTCGGCGGCCCGGGAGCCGGCGCCCTGGAGGTCGACGTAGAGCTGTCCGTCGGGGAAGTGCCGGCGGGCCTGGTGGGCGACGTGCACGGCGAGCGTCGTCTTGCCGACGCCCCCGATGCCGGCCAGGGCGGAGACGGCCATCACGGAGCCCTCGGCGGTGGCGAGGCGGTCGCCGAGTTCGCGGACGAAGGAGGCGCGGCCGGTGAAGTCCGGGACCGTCGCCGGGAGCTGGGCCGGGCGGACCGGCGCGGGCGGCGGGGCCGGTTCGTCCGCCGGGCGGGCCAGTTCCTCGTCGGCGCGCAGGATGCGCTGCTGGAGCTGGGCCAGCTCGGGGCGCGGGTCGACGCCCAGCTCCTCGGCGAGCAGCCGGCGGGTGTCCGCGTAGACGGCCAGCGCCTCGGCCTGCCGGCCGCTGCGGTACAGCGCCACCATCAGCAGCTCGCGCAGCCGCTCGCGCAGCGGGTGGGCGGCGGTGAGCGCGGTCAGTTCGGAGACCGCCTCCGCGTGGCAGCCGACCTCCAGGTCCAGATCGAGCCGGGTCTCGGTGAGCTGGAGCCGCCACTCCTCCAGCCGGGTGCGCTGGTTGTCGGCGTAGGGGCCGGGCACGGAGGCCAGCGCCTCGCCGTCCCACAGCGCCAGCGCCTCGTTCAGCAGCACCCGCGCCCGGCAGCGGTCGCCCAAGGCGCGGGCCTTCTCCGCCTCGGCGGCCCGCTCCTGGGCGCGCGTCAGATCGAGCGCGTCCGGGGCGACCCGCATCGCGTAGCCGCCGGAGTCGCTGGCCAGGGTCAGCGGGCCCAGGGTCTTGCGGAGCCGGGAGGCGTAGGTGCGTACGGCGGCCAGCGCCTGGGAGGGCGGGTCCTCGCCCCAGATGGCGTCGATGAGTTCGGCGGCGGTGGCCGTCCGGCCGCTCCGCAGCAGCAGCGCGGTGAGCAGGGCGCGCTGCTGGGGTGATCCGGACGGCAGCGTCTCCTCCCCGCGCCGGGCCCGTACCGGACCGAGCACGGAGAAGTGCAGCCCCGTGTCCTGTACGGCCTCCCGCTCCGGGGCGCGCTGCTCCGGAACACGTATCCGCGGCCCGACATCACGGCCCATTGCTGCCTCCTGTCCCACCTTGTGCGCTGCCCGGCACGATCCGCAGATGTCCCGATCCCTCCGGGGCCATCCGGATTGCTCCATACCGTTGGTATCGCCGTCAACAGTCTGCCTTGTGAAGGGGCGAATCGTCAGCCACGGGTGACTCTCTGCACAAGCCCTCGACAACGATTGTGGAACGGGCCCCCGCACAGATAGCTGACGGTTCGTCAGATCAGCGCTACCGTGGAACGCATGGAGACCTTCCCGAAGATCATCTCGGTGGACGACCACACGGTGGAGCCCGCTCATGTCTGGCGGGACCGGCTCCCGTCCCGGTACGCCGACTCCGGACCGCGCATCGTCCGCGCCCCGCTCAAGGAAATGACCTTCATGGGCGGCAAGTTCGCCCCCGTGATGGGCGCCAGGGGCGACGACGGGCCGATCGGCGACTGGTGGGTGTACGAGGACCTGCACCGCCCGCTCACCCGGCTGGACACCGCCGTCGGCTACGACAGGGACGAGATCAGGCTCGAAGTCATCACATACGAGCAGATGCGCCCCGGTTCGTTCTCCGTGCCCGAGCGCCTCGCCGACATGGACGTCAACCACGTCCAGTCCGCCCTCTGCTTCCCGACCTTCCCCCGCTTCTGCGGCCAGACCTTCACCGAGGCCAAGGACCGGGAGCTGGGACTGCTCGCGGTGCGCGCGTACAACGACTGGATGGTCGAGGAGTGGTGCGGCCCCGACGCGCACGGCCGCCTCATCCCGCTCACCCTCATCCCGCTCTGGGACGCGGAACTGGCCGCCGCCGAGGTCCGCCGCAACGCCGCCCGCGGGGTGCGCGCCGTCGCCTTCTCCGAGATACCCCCGCATCTGGGGCTGCCGTCCATCCACACGGACGACTGGGACCCCTTCCTGCGGGCCTGCGACGAGACGGGGACGGTGATCGCCATGCACATCGGCTCGTCCTCGAAGATGCCGTCCACCTCCGCCGACGCCCCGCCGGCCGTCGGCTCCACCATCACCTTCGCCAACTGCTGCTTCTCGATGGTGGACTGGCTGATGAGCGGCAAGTTCGAACGCTTCCCGAACCTGCGGATCATGTACGCGGAGGGCCAGATCGGCTGGATCCCCTACATCCTGGAGCGCGCCGACGTGGTCTGGGAGGAGAACCGCGCCTGGGGCGGCGTCGCCGACAAGGTCCACCGCCCGCCGTCGGAGCTCTTCGCCGATCACGTCTTCGGCTGCTTCTTCGACGATGCTTTCGGGCTCAAGAACCTCGACGCGATCGGGGTGGGGAACGTACTGTACGAGACGGACTACCCGCACTCCGACTCGACCTGGCCCAAGTCGCGCGAGGTCGGCGAGGCGCAGATGGGCCACCTGGACGCCCACGTGGTGGACCGCATCGTGCGGGGCAACGCCATCGACCTGCTGGGTCTGACCGCCGAAGGACTATGGGCGGGGCCCGGTACAGGGGCCTGAACCAGGGCCCCGCAAGGGCCTCGGACAGGGGCCCTTCGAGGGAGGGGGGCCCGGCCCCGGCCGGGCAGTACTCGGCCGGGCCCCCGCCCCGCCCCGATCAGCCCGCGGTCAGCGGCTCCTGAAGCTCCGTCACCCACTGCGACTCGTCCTCGGGGCACTCCAGGCTGACCTCGCGCGCGTACCCCGCCGAACCGCGTCCGCTCGCGTCGATCCACCGGGCCAGCGTCTGCGCCGTCGGCAGCACCGTGGCCATCGGACCCCGGTGCACGACGGTCGCCGCCTCCACCGGCTCCAACTCCACCACCGTGACGCCCGTGTCACCCACCGGCCCCACCGGGGCCGACACCGTCACCCCGGCGTGCACGACGATCGCGCCGCCGCCCTCCGGGGCGTCCTCGTACCGGGCGATCCCCGGGCCCGACGGCCGGACCCCGGCCCCCTCCAGCAGCGGGAAGAGCCGCTCGTACAGCGGCGCGATCACCGGAGTGATGTCCTCCGGCTCATAGCTCGCGGCGATCCCCGTCAGCTCCGCGACCCGCACCGCCGGGATGGTCTTGATCACGACATCGTCCGTGGACATGTGTCCCTCGCTCTCGATCGACCGGAGCCTCGCCTCGACCTGGACGAGCCGCGCCGCGGCCCGCGCCATCGCCTCCTCCAGCTCCGCCCGGCGCAGCCGCAGCATGCCCCGCAGCTCCTCCGGGTCCACCTCCTCGTCCAGGACGGCCCGCACCTGCTGGAGCGTGAAGCCGAGGTCCTTGAGGGCGATGATCCGGTTGAGCCGGGCGAGCTGGGCGGCACCGTAGTGGCGGTAGCCGTTGGCGGGGTCGGTACGGTCGGGATGCAGCAGTCCGACCGCGTCGTAATGACGCAGCATGCGGACCGACACCCGCCCGTACCGGGCGAAGTCTCCGATGGTGAACATGATGTCTCCCAGTGCACGGCCTCACACGGTGTCAGGGTCAAGCATCCCCCGTCGCCCCGAGGGCTGTGACCCAGGTCACCGGAACCCGGCGCCCGCCGCGGACAGGACCTGACGTGGAGCATTCCCTGAGAGCCCGGATACGGGCAGGCGACCCGGACGCCTTCGGCACCCTCTTCGACGACCACGCCCGCACGGTCTTCCGTTACGCGGCGCGGTCGACGGGCGACGCGGCCGGGGCGGAGGACATCGTCTCGCTGACCTTCCTGGAGGCGTGGCGGCTGCGCACCACCCTGCGCGACTCCGACGAGGAGCTGAAGCCCTGGCTGCTCGGCATCGCCACCAACGTCCTGCGCAACACCCGGCGCGCCGCCCGCCGCCACGACGCGGCCCTGACCCGCGTCCCGGTCCGGCCCGCCGTGCCCGACTTCGCCGACGAACTCGTGGGCCGCATCCACGACGCGGAGCAGCTCACGGCGGCGCGCGCCGCGCTCGCCCGGCTGCGCCCCAAGGAGCGGGAGGTCTTCCTGCTCTGCGTCTGGGACGGACTGGACTACCGGCAGGCCGCCCGCGCGCTCGGCGTCCCCGTCGGCACCGTCCGCTCCCGGCTCTCCCGGGCCAGGAAGCGGCTGCGCGACCTCACCGAGGACGAGATCAAGAAAATTGAGAAAACCGCAAGAAACATGGAACTACCGGGATCAGCCGGACAGTACCTGAGTGACCGCGCCACCGCGGTCCGGTCGAACGAAAGGGAGGGGAACCGATGAGTGCCGACGCCGAGAAGGTCGCCCGGGAGCTCCGGGCGCGGCTGCCCGAGCCGCACGGACCGGTCCTGCCGAGCGACCGCCAACGGCTGCTCAAGGAGTACGTGATGAACGAGATCCACCAGGCCGGGGCCGGGGAGAAGACGGCGACGGCGGGCAGCGCCCGCCCGCGCCGGCTGCGCGGCTGGTACGCCGTGCCGGTCGGCATGGTCGCCGCCGGGGCGCTGGCCTTCACCTTCCTGGCCGGTCCCGGCCAGGGCGGCGGGGACACCGGCTACCACCTCAGCGCCGCCCCGGTCGTCCAGGTCGAGGTCGCCTCGGCCGACGGCGTGGGCGCGCTCATGGAGAACGTCGCCCGCCACGCCGAACAGGGCCCGGCCTCCCGCGTCCGCGCGGACCAGTTCGTGTACGTGCGCTCGCACTACTCCCAGATGCAGGCGGAGGACGACGGGCCCTTCCGGCTGAAGACGTTCTACCGCGAGTCCTGGACCTCCCAGAACCCCGACGAGGTGCAGAGCCGGCTCAAGCAGCCCGGCGACGACCTCGTCTGGTCCGAGCCCGACGAGGAGGGACTGCGCCAGTACAACCGGAACCACACCTACGCCGCGCTGGAGAAGCTGCCCACCGAGAAGGGCGCCCTGCTGCGGAAGCTCCGCGCGGACGCCGCGTACACCGGCTCCTCCGACCAGGACCTCTTCGACTACGTCGGCGGTCTGATCGGTGAGTCGATCCTGCCGCCCGAGACCGGTGCCGCGCTCTACCGCGCCGCCGCCGGGATCCCCGGCGTCGTCATGGTGAAGAAGGCCCAGGACGGCGACGGCCGGCCCGGTGTCGCACTCGCCCGCACCGACGAGCGGACGCACGAACGCAAGGAGCTGGTGTTCGACGCCAACAGTTACGACTATCTGGGACTGCGTTCCTATCTCGTCCGGAACACCGAACTGGGCAAGAAGGGCACCGTCACCGAAATGCAGGCGGTACTCGACCGGGGTGTCGTGAACAGCCGCGACGAGACCCCCGGGAAGTAATCGCACACCCGGATGACGGGTGCCGGCGGAATGACCGCGATTCCGCCGCATCCGCCCGGGGCCGTACACGGGCAGGAGCCCCGCTTCTCCGCCGGAACGGAGGAGCGGGGCTCCTTGGGTACTGCTCTATGCGGCCGCGATCGGCCGACCTGGCAACTAGGCCGGGGTGACGTTCTCAGCCTGCGGGCCCTTCGGGCCCTGAGTGACGTCGAAGTTCACGACCTGGTTCTCCTCGAGGGAGCGGAACCCGGACGCGTTGATCGCGGAGTAGTGGACGAAGACATCCGGGCCGCCGCCGTCCTGGGCGATGAAGCCGAAGCCCTTTTCAGCGTTGAACCACTTGACGGTTCCGGTAGCCATAAGCCCTCCTTGGGCCAAAGGGTTGCCCTGCTCCAGAACCTGCAAAGAAGTCTGAAAACTACAAAAGCCTGCGGGGTTACATGCTCCGCAGGCTCTGTACTGCAAGGGAAACCAAACTGCAACTTGGCGACGAGCCTAGCACGCAGCGTGTGCCGAGGGGTAGAGGGAAAGATCACTTCACCCGGATGTTTGATTGCCGTGCGGATGACCGTCCCGAGAGCGTCTTCCGGGTGACTCGCGAGGCCTTCCGGAGGGCCGCTCGCAGAGCCAATGCGCGGTCTTCGTGAAGAAGTGGTGCGCGACACCGCGCGCCCCCGGTGGGGCGCGCCGAGGGGTACGGGTCTAGCCTCGCGATGTGGACAATTCAACCGTCTCAACCGTCGCAGGCGACGACCGTCGCAGCCGGCCGCGCGTCGGCCACATCCAGTTCCTGAACTGCCTTCCCCTCTACTGGGGCCTCGCACGGACCGGAACCCTGCTCGATCTGGAGCTGTCGAAGGACACCCCGGAGAAGCTCAGCGAGCAGCTGATCCGAGGCGAGCTGGACATGGGTCCGGTCACCCTCGTGGAGTACCTCCGCAACGCCGACGACCTGGTCGCCTTCCCCGACATCGCCGTCGGCTGCGACGGCCCCGTCATGTCGTGCGTCATCGTGTCGCAGCGTCCCCTGGAGGACCTGGACCGGGCCCGGGTCGCGCTCGGCTCCACCTCCCGCACCTCCGTACGCCTGGCGCAGTTGCTGCTCGCCGAGCGGTACGGGGTCACCCCCGACTACTACACCTGCCCGCCGGACCTCGGCCTGATGATGCAGGAGGCCGACGCCGCCGTCCTCATCGGCGACGCCGCGCTCCGCGCCAATCTGCACGACGCGCCCCGGCTCGGGCTCCAGGTCCACGATCTGGGCGCGATGTGGAAGGAGTGGACGGGGCTGCCCTTCGTCTTCGCCGTCTGGGCCGCGCGCAAGGACTATCTGGCCGCCGAGCCGACCGCCGTGCGCCAGGTGCACGAGGCGTTCCTCGCCTCGCGGGACCTCTCCCTGGAAGAGGTCACCAAGGTCGCGGAGCAGGCCGCGCGCTGGGAGGCCTTCGACGCGGAGGTGCTGGAGCGCTACTTCACCACCCTCGATTTCCGATTCGGTCCGGCGCAGCTCGCCGGGGTCGAGGAGTTCGCCCGCCGCACCGGTCCGACGACCGGCTTCCCGTCGGATGTGCGGGTCGAACTGCTCGGCGGCTGAATTCCGCAATCGGCGGCGCCGTTCGATCAATCGACCGGAGGTCTCGATCAATCGACCGGATCTCTTCGATAACCGACCGGCGGAACGACACATTCACGCCTTTTGTTGTGGCGAATGATGTCGTTCGTTCCCTCCGGGGCGAAATCGTCGGATGGTTTCCTCTGTGAGCCGATGACCTTCAGAGCCTAGGCTTCGGTCCGAGGTCAGGCCGGTCCACAGGGGGAGTCCGCATATGCAGCCGCTCGAAGCCGGCGACCCGCTGAGCATCGGTGCCTACCGGCTGCTCGGCAGACTCGGGGCCGGCGGCATGGGCCGCGTCTATCTCGGACGCAGCGCGGGCGGCCGCACGGTCGCGGTCAAGGTCGTCCATCCGCACTTCGCGCTCGACGAGCAGTTCCGCGCCCGCTTCCGCCGCGAGGTGGACGCGGCGCGGCGCATCGGCGGCCAGTGGACCGCGCCCGTCCTGGACGCCGACCCGGACGCCCCCGTGCCCTGGGTCGCCCACGGCTACGTGGCCGGGCCGCCGCTCTCGTCCGCGGTGACCGACCACGGGCCGCTGCCCGAGCAGGCGGTCCGCACCCTGGGCGCCGGGCTCGCCGAGGCGCTGGCCGCCGTCCACGGGCAGGGGCTCATCCACCGCGATGTGAAGCCGTCCAATGTGCTGCTCGCCCTCGACGGCCCCCGGCTGATCGACTTCGGCATCGCCCGCGCCATCGACGCGACCGTCTCCCTCACCTCCACCGGGGTCTCCGTCGGCTCGCCCGGCTACATGTCGCCCGAGCAGATCCGGGGCCAGGAGATCTCCGGCGAGGCCGACCTCTTCTCGCTGGGCGCGGTGCTGGCGTACGCGGCGACGGGCTCGGCCCCCTTCCTCGGCGACTCCTCGGCGGTCCTCCTCTACAAGGTGGTGCACGAGGAGCCCGAGCTGGGCGAGCTGGAGGGCGAGCTGCGCGAGGTGATCGCCGCCTGCCTCGCCAAGGACCCGGCGCACCGCCCGACCCCGGCCGAGCTGGCCCGCCGGCTGATGCCCGGCGGCGCGGCGGCCGCGGTGGCGGCGGGCTGGCTCCCCGCCTTCCTGGAACGCGAGGTCAGCCGCTCGGCGGTCGCCCTGCTGGACCTGGAACCGCAGGACGCGCCGGTCCAGTCGGGCCCGGTGCCGTTCAGCAGCGCCTCGTTCGGCGCCGGAGGCGCGGGCGGCGCGGGCGGCACCGAGGGGGCGGGTGCGGCGGGCGGCGGGGTGCTCGGGGTCTTCGGGCCGCCGGTCGAACCGCGGACCGGGTCCGCTCCGCAGCCGGGGCCGTACGGGGCCGGGGCCGGGACCGGCGGAGTGCCCGGCCCGCGCACCGCCGACCCCCGGTTCGCCCTCACCATGGACGCGGGCTCCCGGCCGGACGGGCGGCGCGGGCGCCGGCTCAGCTGCACCGTCGCGCTCGCGGTGGCCGGGGCGCTGGCGGGGGTGACCGTCGGAGCCGCGTTCCTCTACGACCTGATGCCGGGCGGGGGCGGCACCGAGAACGCCGGATCCCGGCCGACCACCGGCGCCGAGACCTCGCCAGGCACCCCGGGCGACTCCGCCACCTCCGAGCCGGAGACCCCGTCCGGCTCGGGCACCGCCACCCCGGGCCGGTCCGCCGAGGTCCCGGCCGCCTTCCTCGGCACCTGGCGCGGTCCGCTCACCGAGAAGACGACCGGCGCCCCGCACGGCACGCTCACCGCGGTGATCGGCAAGGGCCGCGAGGGCGCCGACGTGGTCCGTATGACGACGACGATCGAAAGCCTCGGCGTGGAGGTGCGCTGCTACAGCGTCGCCTCCCTCACCTCCGCCACCGACCAGGCGCTCACCCTGCGGGAACGGGCCGACCCGGACCGCGCCGGCACCCCCGGCCTCTGCACCACCGACCCGGCCGTCCTCCACTACACGCGCGCCGCCGACGGCACCCTGCGCTTCCGGTCCGAGGAGCGGGCCGCCGGGCTTCCGTACGGCACGCTGACCAGGTCCGGCCGCTGAGGTCCGGCGGGGCTGGCGTACGCTGAGCCGGTCCATGGATCCGTTGAAAAACCGCCGAAAGGTGACAGCCCGGTGACCGAGAAGGCCGACCTCCAGCCCATCCTCGACCGCGCCGCCGCGGGCGGCCGGATCACTCCGGAGGAGGCCCTCGACCTCTACCGGTCCGCGCCCCTGCACGCCCTGGGCGCGGCGGCCGACGCCGTGCGCCGGAGGCGTTACGCGGGTACGGAGCACATCGCGACGTACATCATCGAGCGGAACATCAACTACACCAACGTGTGCGTCACGGCGTGCAAGTTCTGCGCGTTCTACGCCGCGCCCAAGGACACCGACAAGGGCTGGTCCCGGGACCTGGACGACATCCTGCGCCGCTGCGCGGAGACCGTCGAGCTGGGCGGCACCCAGATCATGTTCCAGGGCGGGCACCACCCGGACTACGGCGTCGAGTACTACGAGAAGCACTTCTCGGCGATCAAGAAGGAGTTCCCGCAGCTGGTCATCCACTCGCTCGGGGCCTCCGAGATCGAGCACATGGCCCGGATCTCCCAGGTCTCCGCCGAGGAGGCCATCGCCCGGATCCACGCGGCGGGCCTCGACTCCTTCGCGGGCGCCGGCGCGGAGCTGCTGCCGGCCCGGCCGCGTACGGCCATCGCCCCGCTCAAGGAGTCCGGCGAGCGCTGGCTGGAGATCATGGAGATCGCCCACGGTCTGGGCGTCGAGTCCACGTCGACGATGCTCATGGGCACCGGCGAGACGAACGCCGAGCGCATCGAGCACCTGCGGATGATCCGGGACGTCCAGGACCGCACCGGCGGCTTCCGCGCGTTCATCCCGTACACCTACCAGCCGGAGAACAACAAGCTGAAGGGCCGTACGCAGGCCACGCTCTTCGAGTACCTGCGGATGATCGCCATCGCCCGGATCTTCCTGGACAACGTCGCCCACATCCAGGGCTCCTGGCTCACCACGGGCAAGGAGGTCGGCCAGCTGTCGCTGCACTACGGCGCCGACGACCTGGGCTCGATCATGCTGGAGGAGAACGTCGTCTCCTCCGCCGGGGCCAAGCACCGCTCCAACCGTCTGGAGATCATCGACCTGATCCGCAAGGCGGACCGGGTGCCGGCCCAGCGCTCCACCACGTACGAGCACCTGGTCGTCCACGACGACCCGGCGAACGACCCGGTCGACGAGCGCGTCGTCTCGCACATCTCGTCCACCGCGATCGAGGGCGGCACCGCGCATCCGGAGCTGAAGCTCCTCGACGCCCGCTGACCGCGCCTTGCTGACGATCCACACCGCCGCCCTGCTGCTGCCGGGCGGCGGCCGTCCGCCCGTGCCCGGCGGGGCGGTGGCCGTGCGGGACACGGTGGTCGCGGCCCTCGGACCGTACGAGGAGCTGGCCGCCGCCCATCCGGAGGCCCGGGTGCGGCGCTGGCCCGGACTGCTGGCCCCCGGCCTCGTCCAGTACGACGCCGTCCGGCTGCTGACCGAGTGGTACTTCCCCGACCCGCGCGAGGCCGGGGCCCTGGGCACCGAACCCCTCACCGGAGCCGCCCTCGACGCCCTCGGCCCGGACTCCGTCTGGCGTCCCGGCAGCGTCCGGCGCGGTCTCCACCGGATGCTCGGCCTCGGCACGACCCATCTCGCGGGCCGCTTCGACGACGGGACCCTGCGCGGGCCCGTCGTCCGCTCGGGCCTCACCGTCCTCCCGCCGGCCCGGACGACCGGGGGCGCCCCGTGTCTTGATCCGTTCGCACACGGACGCGACCTGGCCGCCGCCGCCCACGGGCCGCTCACCGAGGGCGCCCGCGCCGACTTCGCCGCCTTCGACGCCCCGGACGAACCGGCCCTCCTCGCGGAGGGGGCCGGCAGCTGCGTCGGCACGGTGCTGGGCGGACGGCTGGTGCACCGGCGGCGCTGAGTCCGCCGGTGCACCGGCCGCCTACGCGCACTGGGCCAGACCGGCCGGCTCCGCCAGGACCCGGGCGCAGGCCGGGCAGACCGCCGGCAGCTCCAGCCGCTCCAGGGCCGCCAGCAGATGGAGCCGCAGCCGGGTCAGACCGCCCAGCTTGGTGCGGAGATTGACGATGTGGAACTTCACGGTGCGCGGGGTGATGTGGAGCCGCGCCGCGAGCTCCTCGTTGGACGGTCCGCTGTACAGCGCGGCGAACACCTGCCGTTCCATCGGGGTCAGATGATCGAGCGGGACGCGCGTCAGCGGGGTCCGCTGCTTGACCTGCGGGTGGCCGGCGCTCGCGCCGTCCGCACATACGAGACAGCGAATCCTCATGATTCCCCCCCGGGAGCCAGTTCAGATCCCGGAACCTCGCACGGACAACGGGGTGGTCGGGCCCGCGCCCTGGAGGCGAGTGTTCCGGAGTGCTTGGTGGTGGCCGGTACGCGGCTACTCGGCCCAGGCCGCGCTCACCGACGAGATCGTGTTCCGGAAGGTGCTCGACGCGTTGCCGACGTAACCCGGCGGAAGACTTCCGTAGGAGCCGCTGAAGCCCGCGCCCGTGTATACGACCATCCGGCTGCCCGCGCTGCGGTTCCAGTACGAGGCGGTGTTGTTGTCCACCCGCTGTCCGGCGCAGCTCAGCGACCCCTTGAAGAAGTCGTCGGCGAGGTTGTCGTCGGAGCTGTACGCGCCGAGGTCGAAGACGGAACTGCCTTGGTTCGGCGTGCAGTACAGGCCCATCTCCCCGGCGGTCAGCCAGCCGTCCTTCTCCGCGGCCGAGGCCGTGCCGGCCGTGACGAGACAGAGCACGGCGGCGGTGGCGGCGAGGGCCGCGGGGACCAGGGCCGCTGAACGGGTTCCGGTGCGCATGATCGCTCCCCTTCCGGGGGTCTCGGTGGTCGGTTCGGCCTTGATCGGTGTTCAGGGCCGTTGAGAATTGAAGCAACCTCCACCGGTTCTCGACCACTGTCCCTCGGGCCAGTACGCGACGGGTGAGACGCGGCTCACAGCGCGCGCGGCATCACGGAACGGGGGGTCCGCCGAGGTAGCGCCCGTGCGCGTCGTACGGCCAGGCGTTGGCGACGCAGCCCTTCAGCCCGTCGATCTGCTGCATCATGGCGGGCGCCGGGCGGCCCTTCCCGGGGCAGGTCTCGTGGCCGTGGCCGAGCCAGTGCCCGACCTCGTGGTTGATGATCAGCGCCCGGTACTCGGCGAGCGGGCCGTGGAACTCGGGTGAACCCTTCGTCCAGCGCTTCAGGTTGACCATGACATCGGTCCCGACCCGGCAGTTCACCTCGCCGTGGGTGTTCAGACCGCTCTTGGCGCAGATGCGGTCGGTGGTGCCCGGTGTCGCGATGCGGACGACGAGCCCCGCCGAGGCGTCGTCGACCTGGCGGAAGGACTGCTCGCCGCCGTGCGCCCAGCCGCGCGGCGCGGCGAGGACCGAGGCCACCTCGGCGGCGGCCTCGTCCGGGTCGAGCCCGGAGTCCTTCTCCACCTCGACCCGGTAGGCATGGCCCGTCGTGCCCTTCGAGACGCCCGCGTGGGCCACCTCGAACGTGTCCCCGCCGTGCCCGGCGTTCCACCGCAGCCCCACGACACCGGCCGCGACCAGCACCAGGGGGACGGCGGCCGTCAGCACCAGCCGACGCCGCCCTCCGCCCGTATGCATCCGTTTCCGGCGCCCCGTACTCGTGGACATCCGTACCCTCCCCGGTCCCGCGTGTGTTTCCGCTCCCCGTTGGTATGACCGGTGTCGGGGGCAATGGGTTCAGTCCACACGCGTACCGTGACTAAGGGCCACGCGCACCGTGACTCAGGGCACGGAGGGCCCGCCGAGGTAGGACCCGTGGCCGTCGTACGGCCAGGCGTTGGCGACGCAGCCCTTGAGGCCGTAGATCTGCTGCATCATCGCGGGGGCCGGGCGGCCCTTCCCGGGGCAGGTCTCGTGGCCGTGGCCGAGCCAGTGCCCGACCTCGTGGTTGATGATCAGCGCCCGGTACTCGTCCAGCGGGCCGTCGAACTCCGGTGAACCGGTCTGCCAGCGCTTGAGGTTGACCACCACCGTCTCGCCCAGCCGGCAGTTGACCTCGCCGCGCGTGTTCATGCCGCCCGAGCCGCAGATCCGGTCGGTCGTCGCCGCCGTCGCGATCTTCACCACCATCCCGGCCGGCCCCTCGGCGACCTGCCGGAACGAGCGCGCCCCACCGTGCGTCCAGCCGCGCGGCGACGCCAGGATGTCCGCGATCCGGTCCGCCGCCTCGTCCGGGTCGACCCCGGACCCGTCCTCCACCTCCACCCGGTACGCGTTCCCGCCCCCGGCCGATGCGCCCGCCCGCGCCACCGTGAAGGTGCCGGGCCCGGAGGCCGGGACGACGGGCGGGGCCGTCCGGGTCTTCCGGGGGGACGGGGACGGGGAGGGGGAGGTGACGGGGGAGGTCCTGGGGGACGCCTCGCGGGGGGAGGGGGAGACCGGGGAGTCGGGCGAGGGGCCCGCCGTCGCGCGGTCGGCGGCCGCGGCGGGCTCCGCCGGCTCCCACGGCGGCGTGGTGACGAGATACGCCGCGAGGACCACTGCGGCGAGGACGGAGACGGCGAGCAGCACCCGCCGCCCGCGCCCCGGTCGCCGCCCGCGGGCGCGCCGCGAGGGGGCCGGCCGGCTCCCGGATATGCCTCGGTCGTGTCGTTCGCTGTTCATCCGGTGATTCCACTGTCCTTGAGCACGGGGTGTTCGTCTGCGTAGCGCGTCGGCTTCAGGAGCCGCTGGTCCTCCACGGTCGGCTTCCACCCAGTTCAGAGCGCCCTCACGCCGGAAAGGTTGAGAACGGACGCGAAGAGATTTCCGGTGCCGGGTCCGCGGACCGGGGAAACCCGGGGGCCCGCCGGCCGGGCGGGTCCACGGGCTTCGGTGTCCGCGCGAGGGCTCCGGAGGGCTCAGGCGGACCGCGCCACGAAGGGGCCGTCCGTGAATTCCGACGCGCACGGTTCGCAGAGGGCCGGGATACCCCGGTGGTGCAGCGCGGAGAGCAGACAGAGCTGAAGGTGGGAGAGACCACCCGACTTCTGGCGGAGATTGGCCAGATGGAATTTGACCGTGCGCGTGGTGATGAACAGCGACGCGGCGATGTCCTCATGGGCGGGGGCGCTGTGCAGCCCCTCGAAGATACGGAGTTCCGTCGGCGTCAGATGGGCGACCGGCACCGTCACCAGCGGCGGCTCCGGTAAGCACCTGCACGCGCTGACCATGCCGTGGGCAGCGCAAACCACACATCGGTCCATCATGTTCCCCCCCGGGAAGCCGGCACAACGCCGCGAAACTAGCACGGGGCCGGCGGATTCCCCGGGGGGATATCAGGATCCGGAATGTCGTCAGGAGGTCAGCTCCGAGGCGAGCCGGAGCCGGTCCTGCGCCTGCTTCCGCAGGAGGCCGAGCGTCTCGGCGTTCTTCTCCGCGGACCGCTTCTCGTACGCGCTCTGGACGGCGAACCGGATTCCCGCGTAGTTGACCTCGGCCTTGCAGGACACGTCCGCCCCGGCGGCCGTCACCGCCTTGGGACCGGTGGCGGAGGCCCCCGAGAAACCGAGGTCCCGGGCGGCCGATGCGGGGGCGGCCGTGACGTATCCGGCCTTCTTCATGCACGCGGACCAGGCCTTCGTCGCCTTCTTCACCCGCGAATCGCTCAGGGCGCGGGACTCCGCCTCGCCCTTGAGGTTGAACACGTACATGATGTCCACGCTGGACGAGGTGGGGGCGTACAGCTTCAGATACGACTCCCGCAGACAGCCGCCCACCGGAACGGGACGGCCGTCCACGACGAGTCCGCTCCTCTTCTTCTCGGCGGCGGCCTGGCTCATGGGCATTGCGGCGAGCGCCTCGGCGCCCTTGGCCTCCTTCGGCCCGAACAGCACCGACTTGGCGGTCTCCCCGAGGGCGGCGGTCTTCGGCTTCGCGGGGGCCCCGCCGGTCCGGGCCACCGATCCGTAGCCGTGGCGGGCGGCCTCCGCCGCGTCGACGAGACCGAAGACCCGGGCGTTCGGCCGGCTGTGGCTCGGCGGCGCGGGGTCCGGGGCGCGGTACGCGAAGCTGTAGCGCTGCATGCACTGTTCGGTGAGGACGTTCTGCGCCTTCGCCAGCGCGTACACATCGTCCTCGGACCGCTCGTACGCGTCGAGCGGGAACTCCGCTCCCGCGGTGAGCGTCATCCTCGGGGTCTTCGCCACCGGGGGCTCACCACTGCCAGAACCGGAGCCGTCGCCGGAGGAGGAACAGCCGGTCAGGACGGCCGCGACGGCTGCGGCCAGGCATACGGCACGGAGGCGGCCGGGGACAGCGGGCATGGGGCGGTCCTTGCACTCGGAGGGGGCGACGACGGGTTGTAGGGTGCTCGCGGCGCCGTCCCGCCCGGCTCCAACGGGCGGGACGGCGTTGCGGAGGGGTGAGGCTCGGGTCCTACGGCTCGTCCCTACCGCTGGGGGTGGTAGTGGAAGGCCGAGCTGATCTTGTTCCGGAAGGACGTCGACGCGTTGCCGATGTGGCCGGGGGGCAGTGAGCCCTCGCCGCCCCCGGCGTTGGCGTCGGTGTACACCCACCAGGTCAGGGTGTCGCGGTTGTAGTACGACGCCGTGTTGTCGTTCACGCTCTGGCCCTGCCCGTTGCAGCTGCCGACGAACGGCTTGAAGTAGTCGTCCGAGAAGTCCGAGTCGTAGGAGTACAGGTCGAAGACACAGCCCTGCTGGTTCGGGCTGTAGTACAGGCCGAACTCCTCCGCGTCGAGGTATCCGTCCTTCGGCGCGTACACGGCGAAGGCGTTGCCGGCAGTGAACACACCGGCACCGGTCAGCGCGGCCGCGGCCAGCGTGAGGGTGGCGGCGCGGCGCGCCAGGTTGTTCTTGAACACTGAGTCATTCCTTCGGTCCAGCGGCGACCGCCCGGCGTGGCGAGCCGTCCCCGCGGCTGATGTCGGAGCAAGCGGACTCAGCAAAGCGCAGCGCCCGAGGGGCCGTCTACTGGCCTCGGGGACAGTGGACACGGGCTGGGCCGCCCCCTAGCGTCGACCGCGGGACAACCGCACAAGCCCAGGTCAACGCCTCGTGTTCCCAAGGTGGTTGGCCGGTACGGGGCGCCTTGCGCATCGCTCCCGGCCGGCAGCCCGTTCCGCCGCGCCCGTCCCTGTCCGGCCCGCCCGCTCCAGGAGTCCCGATGCAGCGCCCCGCCCGCACCGCCCGAGGTGCGGCCCTGGTCGTGCTCCTCGCGTCGGCGCCGCCGGGCGGCTGCGGGAGCGGCGCGACGGACGGTGCCCCGGAGCCGCTGCGACCCGTCGCACATGCGAACTCCGGTGGCGGTGAGGCGGGTGGGAGCGGTGGGGCGACGGTCGGCGGCTGAACCCGGACCGGCCACCACGACCGCGTACCGGCCGATGTGCCGCCCTACGAAGGAAAGTTGACATGACGGCTCCGACCACCTCCCGCCGCACCGGGCGCGCCCCCGGGCGCCCCTCCGACGGAGAGGGGCCCGAGGACGCGGCCTCCGGGCTCTCCCGGCGCAGGCGCTGGGTCGCCGTGCTCGCCGCCGGAGCCGTGGCCCTGGCGGTGGCGGGGGTCGCCGCCGCCGCGTTCGTGAAGTCGCCCGCGCAGGCCGCCGCCGACGCGGAGCCGCCCGCGCCGAGTGTGCTCACCGCCGAGGTCGAGTACCGGGTCCTGGCGTCGACCGTGATCACACGGGGGCAGGTGATCGCCGGGCAGTCGGTGCGGATCGCCCCGCAGATCTCCGGCGGGGAAGGCTCCGGGAGTCCGGTGGTCACCAAGATCGGGGTGCCGGCCGGCGGGAAGGTCACCGCCGGGAAGGTGCTCCTGGAGATCTCCGGGCGGCCGGTCTTCGCCCTGCCCGGCACGCTCCCCGTCTACCGCGACCTCAAGCCCGGCGCCACCGGCGACGACGTCGCCCAGCTCCAGAAGGCGCTGAGCGGACTCGGTCACGGCACCGGCTCGGACCCGCGCGGCACCTTCGGCGAGGGGACCAAGGCCGCGCTCACCGCCTTCTACGCGTCGATCGGCTACGACCCGCTGCCCGCGCTCGACGACCACGGCGCCGGTCTCAAGGCCGCGCGCGACGCGGTCACCGCCGCCGAACGGGCCGTCCAGGACATCGAGGACGCGAGCACGCCGGCGGACGGGCCTTCTGAGGGGAGCACGAACGGGACCACGGACGGATCCCCGGACGGGACCGCGAACGGGACCGCGAACGGGAAGACCTCCGGGGACGCGGGTACCACGGACGCCAAGAGCACCACCCCCGCCGCCAAGAGCACCGGCACCACCACCAGTACGAGCACCGACCCCACCGGCAAGAGCACCGACCCCACCGGCAAGAGCACCGATCCCACAGCCAAGAGCACCGGCGCCCCCGCCCCCGGCCGGCAGCTCGCCCGTGCCCGGGAGGATCTGGCCGCCGCCCGTACCGCCCTGGCCGCCGCGCGTGCCGCCGACGGGCCGAGGCTGCCGGCGGGTGAGGTCGTCTTCCTCCAGGGCTTCCCGGCACGGGTCGACTCGGTGCCCGGCACGGTGGGGGCGCGGGTCTCGGGCACGGTCATGACCGTCTCCGCGGGGCGGCTGGTCGTCCACGCGTACCTCCAGGAACACCAGACGGGTCTCGTCAGGAAGGGACTCAGGGCCCAGGTCTTCTCCGAGCTGACCGGCATCCGCGCCGGGGCCCGTGTCACCTCGCTCTCCGGCACGCTCTCCACCGCTGGGCAGGACGCCGGAGCGGATGCCCCGGGCGGCGGGGACCAGCAGGGGAACGGCCAGGGGGGCGGCGACGCGCCCGCCGGAGAGTCCGGATATCTGCTGGAGGTCCGTCCCGACCGCCCCCTCGACCCCAGACTTGCGGGGCAGGACGTCCGGCTGACCATCGAGGCGGCGACCACCGACGGCAAGGCCCTGGTCGTCCCCGTCACCGCGATCACCGCCGGGGCCGACGGTCGGACGACCGTCACCGTGCTCACCGGGAGCGGCGCCCGCCGGCAGGTGGCCGTCGAACCCGGCACCGTCGGCGACGGCTTCGTCGCCGTCACCCCCGTCGGCTCCGGCGCACTCCACCCCGGCGACAAGGTCGTCACCGGCGTGCGGAAGACCACGGGCACGGGGGCGGGACAGTGACCGGGCCCGGTGGCACGACCCGGACCGCCGCACCGCCCGTCATCGAGTTCCGCCGGGTCGGCCTCACCTATCCGGGGCCGCCGCCGGTCGCCGCGTTCCGGCCGTGCGATCTGCGCGTGGACGCGGGGGAGTTCGTGACGGTCGTCGGCCCCTCCGGCTCCGGCAAGTCCACCTTCCTGAACATCGCCGGACTGCTCGACGCCCCGACCCACGGCACGTACCTCCTCGACGGGTACGACACGGGCGCGCTCAGGGACGCGGACCGCACCGCGCTGCGCGGCCGCCGGATCGGCTTCGTCTTCCAGTCCTTCCACCTGCTGCCGCACCGCTCCGCGCTGGAGAACGTCACCCTGGCGATGGTCTACAACGGCACGCCGCGCGCCGAACGCCGCCCCCGCGCCCGCGAGGCGCTGGACCGGGTGGGCCTCGGCCACCGGACGGACAGCCTGCCCACCCGGCTCTCCGGCGGCGAGCGCCAGCGCGTCGCCATCGCGCGTGCCCTGGCGGCCGGACCGTCCCTGCTGCTGTGCGACGAGCCGACCGGCAACCTGGACACCGCGAACGCCGCGACCGTGCTCGCCCTGCTCACCGAACTCCACGCCGAGGGCATGACCGTACTGATGATCACGCACGACCCCGGCATCGCCGAACGCGGCGAGCGCACCGTCACCATCCGCGACGGGGTCCTCGCCGAACAGCGGGCGGCGGTGTGAACGCGCGGGGGCCCCGGTTCCTCCGGCGGCGGGGACGTGCGGCGGACGCGGCGGCGCGGCCGGCCGTGGAGCCGTCCGGGTTCCGGCCCCGGGACCTGCTGTCCGAGGCCACGGCGGGCATCCTCCAGCGGCCCGCCCGTTCGGCGCTGACCGCGCTCGGCACGGTGCTGGGCGTCGGGACCTTCGTGGCGGTCCTGGGACTGACCGCCACCACGTCCTCCCAGATCGACTCCCGGTTCAACGCCCTGACCGCCACCGAGGTGACCGTCGAGGAGACCGGGGCCGAGGGCGCCGCGCAGTCCGGCCCGGTCTTCCCCGAGGACGCCGACGACCGCATGGACCGGGTGAACGGGGTGAAGGCGGCCGGGGTGTACTGGACGGTCCGCCTCCGTGACTCCGTCACCGTACGGTCCGCACCGATCGGCGCCGACGGACCGGGCGGCGGACAGGACATCGACGTCGTCGCCGCCTCCCCCGGAGTCTTCGCCGCGGCAGGGCCCACCCTCGCCCAGGGCCGGGTCTACGACGACTACCTCTCCGAATCCGGCGAACCCGTCGCGGTCATCGGCTCCGGCGTCGCCGCCCGGCTCGGCATCACCACCCTGGAGACCCACCCGGCGGTCTTCATCGGGGAGGAGCCCTTCACCGTCGTCGGCATCGTCGAGAACGTCGCGCGCAAGGCCGATCTGCTGCTCTCCGTCGTCGTGCCCCGGACCGCCGCCGAGCGGATCTGGGGCGCCCCGGACCCCCAGGAGGCGCAGATGCTGGTCGCCACGGAGACCGGCGCCGCCCGTCAGGCGGCCCGGGAGGCACCGACGGCGCTGCGCCCCGACCACCCGGACTATCTGAAGGCCGAACCGCCGCCCGACCCCAGGGCGCTGCGCTCCCACGTCACCTCCGACCTCGACCAGCTGTTCCTGCTGCTCGCCGGGATCTGTCTGGTCATCGGGGCCGTCGGCATCGCCAACACCACCCTGGTCGCGGTGCTCGAACGGACCGGGGAGATCGGCCTGCGGCGCGCGCTCGGCGCCCGGGGTCGGCACATCACCGCCCAGTTCCTGGCCGAGTCCGGGGCGCTGGGCGCGCTGGGCGGCCTGGTGGGCACCTCGCTCGGCACCGTGACCGTCGTCGGTGTGGCGGTGCTCCGGGACTGGACCCCGGTCGTCCACCCCGGGACGGTGGCCGCCGCCCCCGTCATCGGCCTGATCACCGGGGTGGTGGCCGGTCTCTACCCGGCCTGGCGTGCCGCCCGCGTCGAACCGGCCGAGGCCCTGCGCCGGTGACCCGCCCCGTCCCCGTACGGCCGGGCTGCTTGAATGGACGGGTGACCCGAGCCTCCCTGGACAAGCAGCCGCACGAAGTCGCCTCCATGTTCGACGGCGTGGCGGCCAACTACGACCTGACCAACGACGTGCTCTCGCTCGGCCAGGCCCGGCTGTGGCGCAAGGAGGTCGCCGCGGCGGTGCACGCGCGGCCCGCGGAGAAGGTCCTCGACCTGGCGGCCGGGACGGCGACGTCCTCGCTGCCGTTCGCCGCGACCGGGGCGTACGTCGTGCCCTGCGACTTCTCCATCGGCATGCTGAGCGAGGGCAAGAAGCGCCACTCCTGGCTGCCGTTCACGGCGGGCGACGCGACGAGGCTGCCGTTCCGCGACGAGACCTTCGACGCGGTGACGATCTCCTTCGGGCTGCGCAACGTCCAGGACACGGACGCGGCGCTGCGCGAGCTGTACCGGGTGACGAAGCCCGGCGGCCGGGTCGTCATCTGCGAGTTCTCCCAGCCGGTCTGGGCACCGTTCCGCACGGTGTACACGGAGTACCTGATGCGGGCGCTGCCCCCGGTCGCGCGGGCGGTGTCGTCCAACCCCGACGCGTACGTGTACCTCGCGGAGTCCATCCGCGCCTGGCCCGACCAGCCGGGCCTCGCCGCGCTGCTCCAGCGGGCCGGCTGGTCGAAGGTCGCCTGGCGCAACCTGAGCGGGGGCATCGTCGCCCTGCACCGGGGCGTACGCGCCTGACGGCGGGCGGCGCGGCGGCGGGCGCGGACATGGGGGAGCCCTTCCGAGGACGCGCCCGCGTCCCCCATAGACTGCGGGGGACAAGTGCCGCGCGGCACGCGAATGCGAGTCTCCGGGAGAGCCGATCGTGACCGAGCCCCTGTCCGAACACAGCGCGGACGTGATCGTCGTCGGGGCGGGCCCGGCCGGCTCCACGACCGCCTACTACCTCGCCAAGGCCGGACTCGACGTCCTCCTGCTGGAGAAGACGGCGTTCCCGCGCGAGAAGGTCTGCGGCGACGGCCTCACCCCGCGCGCCACCAAGCAGCTCGTCGCCATGGGGATCGACATCTCCGAAGAGGCGGGCTGGCTGCGCAACAAGGGCCTGCGCATCATCGGCGGCGGCGTCCGCCTCCAGCTCGACTGGCCGGACCTCGCCTCCTTCCCGGACTACGGACTGGTCCGCAAGCGCGACGACTTCGACGAGCAGCTGGCCCGGCAGGCGCAGAAGGGCGGCGCCCGGCTGTACGAGCGGTGCAACGTCGGCGCCCCGATCGTGGACGAGCGCACCGGCCGCATCACCGGGGTGCACGCCAAGCTCGGCGAGGAGAAGACCCCGGTCACCTTCCACGCCCCGCTCGTCGTCGCCGCCGACGGCAACTCCACGCGGCTCTCCCTGGCGATGGGCCTCCACCGCCGCGAGGACCGCCCCATGGGCGTCGCCGTGCGCACGTACTTCACCTCGCCCCGCCACGACGACGACTACCTGGAGTCCTGGCTGGAGCTGTGGGACCGGCGCGGCCCCCAGGACCGGCTGCTGCCCGGCTACGGCTGGATCTTCGGCATGGGCGACGGCACCTCCAACGTCGGCCTCGGCATCCTCAACTCCTCCTCCGCCTTCAAGGAACTGGACTGGCGCGAGGTCCTGAAGGCGTGGTGCGCCTCCATGCCCGAGGACTGGGGCTACACCCCGGACAACATGACGACGCCCATCCGCGGCGCCGCCCTCCCCATGGCCTTCAACCGCCAGCCGCACTACACCAAGGGCCTGCTGCTCGTCGGTGACGCCGGCGGCATGGTCAACCCGTTCAACGGCGAGGGCATCGCGTACGCCATGGAGTCCGGCCGCATCGCCGCCGACGTCATCGTCCAGGCCCACGCCCGCGCCACCCCCGCCCAGCGCGAACTGGCCCTGAACAACTACCCGAAGGTCCTCAAGGAGACCTACGGCGGCTACTACACGATGGGCCGCGCCTTCGTGAAGCTGATCGGCAACCCGAAGGTCATGAAGGTCGCCACCCAGCGCGGCCTCACCCACCCGGTGCTCATGAAGTTCACCCTCAAGATGCTCGCCAACCTCACCGACCCCACGGGCGGCGACGCGATGGACCGCATCATCAACGGCCTGGCGAAGGTCGCTCCGAACGCCTGACACCGGTTCGACGGCCGGAGCGAGCACGGATCGGCCCGGGGAACTCCGCCCCGGGTCGATTCCCGTTTCGACCGGTACCCCCCTGGAGTGAAAGCGGTGCGGACTTCCCCGGGCACGGACTTGCGGAGCGGCCGGTTCTGCTGGGATGGCCCCGAAGCCATCAGGCCATCCACGAGGGCCGGTTCCCGGAGGACACCATGAAGCTTGTCAGCAGGAGGCGTGTGGCGCTCGCGGTCACCGGCATGATCGTGCTGCCGACTCTCGCCGTGCTGGTGCCGACCGCCCTGGCCAACGCCCAGACCGTGGCCGGCCTCAAGGCCAAGCCCGCGCCGACGGTGACGGTGGTCATCACGAAGACCGCGAAGCCGAAGCCGGCCCCGACGGTGACGGTGACGAAGACCGCGCAGCCGAAGCCCGCGCCGACGGTGACGGTCGGCGCCCGCTGACCACTCGGCCGGGGAGACCTCCTCGATCGGGCGTCTCCGAGACGGGGGCGCGCGGCGATCCTCAAGGCTCACCCGAGGTGCGGTCAGGGCCGCCCCGCCCCCCTTGTCAGTGCCTCCTGGCACCATGCGCCCATGGACACAGAGAGCAAGGAGAAGGCGACCTTGTCGGCGTTCCTCGCGGCGCAGCGGGCCAGTGTGCTGGCCATTGTCGAGGGGCTCGACGCGCGGTCGCTGACCACGCCGGTCCTGCCGTCGGGCTGGACGCCGCTGGGGCTGATAGAACATCTGGGGCACGCGGAGAGGTACTGGTTCCAGGAGATCGTCACCGGCACGGCCGAGCCGCTGCCGTGGAGCGACGACCACGCGCCGCTGACGACACCGCGGACGCCGGAGGCGGTTCTCGCGTTCTACGAGGAGCAGTGCCGGCGTTCCGACGCGGTGATCGCCCGCACCCCGTTGTCGGCGCTCCCGAAGGGCCGCCTCCCGGAATCCATGGGCGACGAGGTCGCCGACCTGCGCGGGATCGTCCTGCACCTCGTGGAAGAGACGGCACGGCACGCCGGCCATCTGGACATCGTCCGTGAACTCCTCGACGGCCGGACCGGACTCGGGCCCCGCTGAGTACCCCCGCGGTGTCGCCCCTCGTGTTCCGCCCGCTCCGCCCGCTCCGCCCAGGTGACGCCGAAAGCCCGCCGCCCGTCCACGGACGGGGGAGCCGTCACTTCCGAGCGGGGGAGCGACCGTCCCCGGCCGGTTCGGTGTTCCGGCGGAGGCGGCGGCCGGGCCGGGCGGTCCTCGTCCGCGACGCGACGAGCACCGCCAGGCCCGCCGCCCCCGCCCCGCACCACATGACGGCGCGGAGCGAGGTGTGGTCGACGACCGCGCCCCCGGTGAGGGCGCCGGCGGCGAGCGTCGCCTGGAAGGACGCGGTGAACAGGACCGTGGCGGCCTCGGGCGCGCGCGGGGCCGCGCGGACGAACCAGGTCTGGGAGCAGACCGGCACCGCGCCGTAGCCGAGTCCCCAGACGACGAGCACGGTGAGCGCGCCCGCGTCGGTGCGGCCGAGGACGGGCGCCAGCGCGGTCGCGGCGGCGATCGTCGCGGCGGCCGCCCCGAACGCGAGGCGGGGCGCTCGCGTGACCAGTGCGCCCCCGATGAAGTTGCCGGCCACGCCGGCGGTGCCGTAGATCAGCAGGTACCCGGTGATCCGTGCCGGACCGGCCCCGGTGATCTGCTGGAGGAGGGGCGTTACGTAGGTGTACGTGGCGAAATGCGCCATGACGACGAGGAACGTCATCAGCAGGGCGTACCGGGTGTCCGTGCCGCGCAGCAGGGAGCGGAGCACCGAGGTGCGGGTGCCGCCCCCCTCCGGGGGCAGGGTGGGGAGCGTCAGCAGCAGGGCGAGCGCGCCGGTGCTCAGCAGTCCCATCACCGCGAACGCGGTGCGCCAGCCCGCCAGATCACCGACGAGCGTGCCGGCGGGGACGCCGAGGACGGAACCGAGGGGGACGGCCGCGAAGATGACCGCCGTCGCGCGCCCGGCCGACTCGGGGCGGACCAGTCGGCCGGCGAGTCCGGCGCCGATCGACCAGAAGCCGCCGATGGTGACGCCGACGAGCACCCGGGCGACGAGTACGAGCCAGTAGGCCGTCGCCGCGGCGGTGAGGAAGTTGGCCACCGCGAGCAGCAGGATCAGGGCGCAGAGCATCACCCTGCGGTTGACGCGGGCCGTCGTGAGGGTCACCGCCGGGGCGGCGACGGCGGCCAGGAGGCCGGGCATGGTCATCATCAGGCCCGCAGTACCGTCCGCGACGCCGAAGTCGGCGCCGATCGGGGTCAGCAGACCGATCGGCAGGATCTCGGTGGTGACGATGGCGAAGAGGGCCAGGGTCAACGCGCCCACCGAGGACCGGCCGCGTAACGGGGTGCCGGTGGGACGGCCGGAGACGGGCGGGGGCGTGGTGGCCGTGCGGTGCATGGAGGGCCGTCCTGTGCTCGGTGGAACGGGGGCTGTTCCCTCCAGTTCACAAGCACACGCGGATGATGTCCGGCAGGTTCGCGACGTCAACGGAGACGCCGAAGGGCCACCGCCCCGAGCGGGGAGCGGTGGCCCTTCGAAGCGTTTCGGAACAAGGGTTCCGGAACGCTTGTGAATCCGTGAACTCAGAGCACGCGGACGGCGCCCGTGGGCATGTCGTAGGACAGCGGGCGCTGCACGACTCCGGTGGAGGAGTTCTGCGCGCCGACGAACTGGCCGTTGCCCACGTAGATCCCGACGTGGTACGCGCTGCCCGCGCTGCCCCAGTACAGGATGTCGCCGGGCTGGAGGTTGCTCAGCGAGACCTGGGTGCCGGCGGTCGACTGGCTCTGCGAGACGCGCGGCAGGTCGACGCCGACCGTGCGGAACGCGGCCTGGACGAGGCCGGAGCAGTCCCAGGAGTTGGGGCCGGTGCCGCCGGCCACGTAGGCGTCGCCGACCTGGGCCTGCGCGAAGGCGACGACGGAGGCGGCGGAGCCGGTGGCGCTGGAGGAGTACGAGGCCGTGGCCGTGGAGGCGGACGACGACGAGGAGGACGAGGAGCCCGAGGTGGTGCTGAGCGTCGTGCGGGCGGCCGTGCGGGAGGCGCGCTCGGCGGCCTCCGCCTTGGCCTTGGCGGCGGCCTCGGCCTTCTTCTTGGCCTCGGCCTTGCGGACGGCCTCGGCCTTGGCCTTCTTGGCGGCCTTGGCGGCGCTGGTGGCGGCCGCGTCCTCGTGGGCCTGCGTCTCCAGGTCCAGGGCGACCTGCTGCGTGGCCTCGGCGGACGCCGCGACGGTGGTCGAGAGACCGTCCGTGAGGGTCGGCATCTCGATGGTCTGGGTCACCGGCTCGGCCTGGGCCGGACCGGCGGCACCCGCGACCGCGATCGTGCTGAGGACGCCACCGGCAACTCCGGCCCGCAGCGCCGTCTTGGAGGCGTTTCGGCGGGGCTTCCGGTGGCTGGGTATGAGAGCGGAGTGGGACATGGGTACTAGCGCTATCAGGGCCGTAGGGGTCCCATCAAGAAACGTGTGTTGCGACACAGTTACGTCCGGAATCTGTGAATCCGCTTTCTGAGGACCTTTATTGACGCCGTAACGGGCATAACGGGCAGTCGTCATCACGGCCGTGAACACGGGTTTTCAGCAATACGCCCGAATTGCCCGTCACTTACCATCCGTTCACACGGTTGGCCAAGCCCGGTTTTCCGCCGTTCCCCTACGGGTGACGCAGGTCACAGGATGGTCTCACCGGAGGGTGTGCGCGGCCGGAAGGTGTGCGGCCCGGGGGCCGGGGCGCGGAACGGGCGGCGCGCGAGGGGGTATTCGCCCCCTAGGGGGCGGTTGCGGCTTTCCGTCCACTTCGTTCCATGCGGGGCCCTCGCGCGGGTGAAGGAACGCTTGTGAAGCGGCGGAGGATTCCTTTATCACCCCCTCGCGTCCATGGCCAATTTGGCGGATGGTGCCTCCGCTTGATAGGGCGACACCCGTTTGACCAGCATGTACGGCAGTGGATGTCACGTCTCGTGATCACTCGGCCGCTTCGTGTACGAAGATCACCGCTCATCCGACTTCATGATCGTTCGTCAGGTGGTGGAGATCACAAAGGCGTTGTCGTACCCCGTGTCGCAGATCACAGGACGGCGGGCATAGGATGCGGGGCAGTCGGGCTTGTGAACTGCCTCACATGTACACGATCTTGGTGAGGCGGGGAACCGGTTCGCCCGATGCGGTCCAACGGTCAAGGACGACTGGAAGGAGCGAGGAGCGTGAATGCCTACGCGCCCATCCTCGTGCTCGGCGCCCTCGGGGCAGGGTTTGCGATCTTCTCCGTGGTCATGGCCACGCTTATCGGTCCCAAGCGCTACAACCGGGCGAAGCTCGAAGCGTACGAGTGCGGTATCGAACCCACCCCGACTCCGGCCGGAGGCGGCCGCTTCCCCATCAAGTACTACCTGACGGCGATGCTCTTCATCGTCTTCGACATCGAGATCGTCTTCCTCTATCCCTGGGCGGTCACCTTCGACGCCCTGGGGATCTTCGGGCTCGTGGAGATGCTGCTCTTCGTGCTCACCGTCTTCGTCGCCTACGCGTACGTGTGGCGACGCGGCGGTCTGGAATGGGACTGAGGGGCTGAGGGGCACACCATGGGACTCGAAGAGAAGCTGCCCAGCGGCTTCGTACTGACCACTGTCGAGCAGGCCGCCGGCTGGGTGCGGAAGTCCTCCGTCTTCCCCGCCACCTTCGGCCTCGCCTGCTGCGCCATCGAGATGATGACGACCGGAGCCGGGCGCTACGACCTGGCCCGGTTCGGCATGGAGGTCTTCCGCGGTTCGCCGCGGCAGGCGGACCTGATGATCGTGGCGGGACGGGTGAGCCAGAAGATGGCGCCCGTCCTTCGCCAGGTCTACGACCAGATGCCCAACCCCAAGTGGGTCATCTCCATGGGCGTTTGCGCGTCATCCGGTGGAATGTTCAATAATTACGCCATTGTTCAGGGTGTTGATCATATTGTCCCGGTTGATATCTATTTGCCGGGCTGCCCGCCGCGGCCCGAGATGCTGATGGACGCCATCCTCAAGCTCCACCAGAAGATCCAGGGCTCCAAGCTCGGGGTCAACGCCGAGGAGGCCGCCCGCGAGGCCGAGGAAGCGGCGCTCAAGGCCCTGCCCCTGATCGACATGAAGGGGCTCCTGCGGTGAGCGACGAACAGAACACCACCAACGGCGTCCCCGCCCCGCGCGACGACCGCGGCGAGGTCATCGGCGTACGCAAGGGCATGTTCGGTGCCGACAACGGCGGCGACACCACCGGCTACGGCGGCCTGGTCCGCACCGTCGCCCTGCCCGGCGCGTCCTCCCGGCCCTACGGCGGCTGGTTCGACGAGGTCGCCGACGAGCTGGAGGGCGCGCTGGAGGAGCAGGACCTGCTCCCCGAGAACGCCATCGAGAAGACCGTCGTGGACCGCGGTGAACTCACCTTCCACATCGCCCGCGAGCACCTGCTCACCGTCGCCCGGACCCTGCGCGACGACCCGGCGCTGCGCTTCGAGCTCTGCACGGGGGTGAGCGGCGTCCACTTCCCCGGCGACAAGGGACGGGAGCTGCACGCCGTCTACCACCTGCGCTCGCTCACCCACGGACGGCTGATCCGCCTGGAGGTGTCCACCCCGGACACCGACCGGCACCTGCCGTCCCTCGTGCCGGTCTACCCGACCAACGACTGGCACGAGCGCGAGGCCTACGACTTCTTCGGACTGATCTTCGACGGGCACCCCGCCCTCACCCGGATCATGATGCCGGACGACTGGCAGGGCTTCCCGCAGCGCAAGGACTACCCGCTCGGCGGCATCGCCGTCGAGTACAAGGGCGCCCAGATCCCGGCTCCGGACCAGCGGAGGTCGTACTCCTGATGACCACTCCCCACGCGACACCCAGGGCGACGACGGAGGGGACTGTATATACAGTCACCGGCGGCGACTGGGACGAGATCGTCGAGAACGCCACCGCCTCCGACGACGAGCGCATCATCGTCAACATGGGCCCCCAGCACCCGTCCACCCACGGCGTGCTCCGGCTCATCCTGGAGATCGACGGCGAGACCGTCACCGAGGCCCGCTGCGGCATCGGCTACCTCCACACCGGCATCGAGAAGAACCTCGAATACCGCAGCTGGACGCAGGGCACCACGTTCGTCACGCGCATGGACTACCTGACGCCGTTCTTCAACGAGACGGCGTACTGCCTCGGCGTGGAGAAGCTCCTCGGCATCGAGGACCAGATCCCCGACCGCGCCAGCGTCCTGCGCGTGCTCCTCATGGAGCTCAACCGGCTCTCCTCGCACCTGGTGTGCATCGCCACCGGCGGCATGGAGCTGGGCGCCACCACGATCATGATCTACGGCTTCCGCGATCGTGAACTCGTTCTCGACCTCTTCGAGCTGATCACCGGACTCCGGATGAACCACGCGTTCGTCCGCCCCGGCGGACTCGCCCAGGACCTGCCCCCGGGCGCGGTCGACCAGCTGCGCGAGTTCGTGAAGACCATGAAGAAGAACCTGCCGGAGTACGACAAGCTCGCCACCGGCAACCCCATCTTCAAGGCCCGCATGCAGGACGTCGGCTATCTGGACCTGACCGGCTGCATGGCGCTCGGCGCCACCGGCCCGATCCTGCGCTCCGCCGGACTCCCGCACGACCTGCGCAAGACCGACCCGTACTGCGGATACGAGAACTACGAGTTCGACGTCCCCACCGCGGACAGCTGCGACTCCTACGGCCGCTTCCTCATCCGGCTGGAGGAGATGCGCCAGTCGCTGCGGATCATCGAGCAGTGCATCGACCGGCTCGCACCCGGACCGGTCATGGTCGCCGACAAGAAGATCGCCTGGCCCGCGCAGCTCGCGCTCGGCCCGGACGGCCTCGGCAACTCGCTGGACCACATCAAGAAGATCATGGGCACCTCCATGGAGGCCCTGATCCACCACTTCAAGCTGGTGACCGAGGGCTTCCGGGTCCCCGCCGGACAGGCGTACGCCGCCGTCGAATCGCCCAAGGGCGAGCTCGGCGTGCACGTCGTCTCGGACGGCGGAACCCGCCCCTACCGGGTCCACTTCCGCGACCCGTCCTTCACCAACCTCCAGGCCATGGCGGCGATGTGCGAGGGCGGCCAGGTCGCCGACGTCATCGTCGCCGTCGCATCCATCGACCCCGTGATGGGAGGCGTCGACCGGTGACCGAAGCACGTCAGGAAGTCAGTCTGGGGATGCCGCAGCTCCCCGCCCCCGCCTACCCGGCCGAGGTGCGCGCCAGGCTCGAAGCGGATGCGAAGGAGGTGATCGACCGCTACCCCGGCAGCCGCTCCGCGCTGCTCCCGCTGCTGCACCTGGTGCAGTCCGAGGAGGGGTACGTCTCGCGTACGGGCATGGCCTTCTGCGCCGAGATGCTCGGCCTCACCACCGCCGAGGTCACCGCGGTCGCGACCTTCTACACGATGTACCGGCGCAAGCCGAGCGGCGACTACCAGGTCGGCGTCTGCACCAACACGCTCTGCGCGGTGATGGGCGGCGACGCGATCTTCGACCGGCTCAAGGAACACCTCGACGTCGGCAACGACGAGACGACCGCCGACGGCAAGGTGACGCTCGAACACATCGAGTGCAACGCCGCCTGCGACTTCGCGCCCGTCGTGATGGTCAACTGGGAGTTCTTCGACAACCAGACGCCCGAGAGCGCGACCCAGCTGGTCGACGACCTCATCGCCGGACGTCCCGTCGAGCCCACCCGCGGCGCCCCCCTCTGCACGTACAAGGAGACCGCCAGGATCCTGGCCGGCTTCCCCGACGAGCGCCCCGGCGCCGTCGCCGCCTCCGGCGGTGCCGGCCCGGCCTCGCTCATCGGCCTGAAGCTCGCCAAGGGCGAAACCGCTCCGCAGGCCCGCGTGGTGGGGCCCCGAGGGGAACGCCCGCAGCCACAGGGAGGGGAGTGATGACGTTGGCGACCGAACTCAACGACAACGGCAGCGGCAACGGGAACAGCCCCGAGAAACTGCTCGCCCCCGTCCTCTCCGCCTTCTGGGACCAGCCCGAGTCCTGGACCCTGGACACCTACCGGCGCCACGAGGGCTACGAGGGCCTGCGCAAGGCCCTCGCCATGTCCCCGGACGACCTCATCGCGTACGTCAAGGACTCCGGACTGCGCGGCCGCGGCGGCGCCGGCTTCCCCACCGGGATGAAGTGGCAGTTCATCCCGCAGGGCGACGGCAAACCGCACTACCTCGTCGTCAACGCCGACGAGTCGGAGCCCGGCACATGCAAGGACATCCCGCTCCTCTTCGCCAACCCGCACAGCCTCATCGAGGGCATCGTGATCGCCTGCTACGCGATCCGCTCCTCGCACGCCTTCATCTATCTGCGCGGCGAGGTCGTCCCCGTCCTGCGACGGCTCCACGAAGCCGTCCGCGAGGCGTACGAGGCGGGCTACCTCGGCAAGGACATCCTGGGCTCCGGTCTCGATCTGGAACTCACCGTGCACGCGGGCGCCGGCGCGTACATCTGCGGTGAGGAGACCGCGCTGCTCGACTCGCTCGAAGGACGCCGCGGCCAGCCCCGGCTGCGCCCGCCCTTCCCCGCGGTCGCCGGTCTCTACGCCTGCCCCACCGTGGTGAACAACGTCGAGTCCATCGCCTCGGTTCCCGCGATCCTGAACCGGGGCAAGGACTGGTTCAAGTCGATGGGCAGCGAGAAGTCCCCGGGCTTCACGCTCTACTCGCTCAGCGGCCATGTCGCCGGACCCGGCCAGTACGAGGCCCCGCTCGGCATCACCCTGCGCCAGCTCCTCGACATGAGCGGCGGGATGCGCCCCGGCCACCGGCTGAAGTTCTGGACCCCGGGCGGCTCCTCCACCCCGATGTTCACCGAGGAGCACCTCGACGTGCCCCTCGACTACGAGGGCGTCGGCGCCGCCGGATCCATGCTCGGCACCAAGGCGCTCCAGTGCTTCGACGAGACGACCTGCGTGGTGCGGGCCGTCACCCGCTGGACCGAGTTCTACGCGCACGAGTCCTGCGGCAAGTGCACGCCCTGCCGCGAAGGCACCTACTGGCTCGTCCAGTTGCTCCGCGACATCGAGGCCGGCAAGGGACAGATGTCCGACCTGGACAAGCTGAACGACATCGCCGACAACATCAACGGCAAGTCGTTCTGCGCGCTGGGCGACGGCGCCGCCTCGCCGATCTTCTCCTCGCTGAAGTACTTCCGCGAGGAGTACGAGCAGCACATCACGGGCAAGGGCTGCCCCTTCGACCCCGCCAAATCGACCCTCTGGGCCGACGACAAGAACGCATCCCAGGGGGTGAACGCATGACAGTCACCACGAGTGCGCCCTCCGGGGGCGGCGAAGCGGCGATCCCGCCCGAGGACCTGGTCACGCTGACCATCGACGGCATCGAGATCAGCGTGCCCAAGGGCACCCTGGTCATCCGGGCCGCCGAACTCCTCGGCATCGAGATCCCGCGCTTCTGCGACCACCCGCTCCTCGACCCGGCCGGCGCCTGCCGCCAGTGCATCGTCGAGGTCGAGGGCCAGCGCAAGCCGATGGCGTCCTGCACCATCACCTGCACCGACGGCATGGTGGTCAAATCGCAGCTCACCTCGCCCGTCGCCGACAAGGCGCAGCGCGGTGTGATGGAGCTGCTGCTCATCAACCACCCGCTGGACTGTCCGGTCTGCGACAAGGGCGGCGAGTGCCCGCTCCAGAACCAGGCCATGTCCCACGGCGACGCGACCTCCCGCTTCGAGGGGAAGAAGCGGACGTACGAGAAGCCCGTGCCGATCTCCACCCAGGTGCTGCTGGACCGCGAGCGCTGTGTGCTCTGCGCCCGCTGCACCCGGTTCTCCAACCAGGTGGCCGGCGACCCGATGATCGAGCTGATCGAGCGCGGCGCGCTCCAGCAGGTCGGCATCGGCGAGGGCGACCCCTTCGAGTCGTACTTCTCCGGCAACACCATCCAGATCTGCCCGGTCGGAGCGCTCACCTCGGCGGCGTACCGGTTCCGCTCCCGCCCCTTCGACCTGGTGTCGACGCCCTCGGTCTGCGAGCACTGCGCGGGCGGCTGCGCCACCCGCACCGACCACCGGCGCGGCAAGGTCATGCGCCGCATGGCCGCCAACGACCCCGAGGTCAACGAGGAATGGCTCTGCGACAAGGGCCGCTTCGGCTTCCGCTACGCGCAGCAGCGCGACCGGCTCACCACCCCGCTGGTGCGGGGCGAGTCCGGTGAGCTGGAGCCGGCGAGCTGGCCCGAGGCGCTGGAGGCGGCGGCCGCCGGACTCTCCGCGGCCCGCGGCCGGACCGGTGTCCTCACCGGCGGCCGGCTGACCGTCGAGGACGCGTACGCGTACGCGAAGTTCGCCCGGATCGCCCTGGACACCAACGACGTGGACTTCCGGGCCCGGGTGCACAGCGGCGAGGAGGCCGACTTCCTGGCCTCGCGCGTCGCCGGACGCGGCACGGACCTGGACGGCTCGGGCGTCACGTACACCGCGCTGGAGAAGGCCCCGACCGTGCTGCTGGTCGGCTTCGAGTCCGAGGAGGAGGCCCCGGGCGTCTTCCTCAGGCTGCGCAAGGCCCACCGCAAGCACGGCCAGCGCACCTTCTCCGTCGCCACGCACGCCACCCGGGGCCTCGGCAAGGCCGGCGGCACGCTCCTTCCCGCCGCCCCCGGCACCGAGACCGAATGGCTGGACGCCATCGCGGGCGGGGTCGGACTGGAGGGCGACGGGGCCGCGGCCGCCGAGGCGCTGCGCGCCGAGGACGCCGTGATCGTGGTGGGCGAACGGCTCGCCGGGGTGCCCGGCGGGCTGACCGCCGCGGTGCGGACGGCGACCGCGACCGGGGCCCGGCTGGTGTGGATCCCGCGCCGGGCCGGCGAGCGCGGCGCGGTGGAGGCGGGCGCGCTCCCGTCGCTGCTGCCCGGCGGCCGCCCGGCCACCGACCCGCGGGCCCGGGACGAGGTGGCGGCCGTCTGGGGCGTCGCCGAACTCCCTTCCCGCTTCGGCCGCGACACCGGCCAGATCATCGAGGCCGCGGCCACCGGTGAGCTGGGCGCGCTGCTCGTCGCCGGGGTGAACACCGAGGACCTGCCGGACCCGGCCCGTGCCCTGGAGGCGCTGGACGCGGTCGGCTTCCTGGTCTCCCTGGAACTGCGGCCCAGCGAGGTCACCGACCGCGCCGACGTGGTGTTCCCGGTGGCCGCGGTCGCCGAGAAGTCCGGGACCTTCCTCGACTGGGAGGGCAGGGTCCGGATGTTCGAGGCCGCGCTGAAGCCCGAGCAGATGACGCGGACGCTCGCCCCCGGCGACGCCCGGGTGCTGCACATGCTGGCCGACGCGCTCGACGTCCACTTCGCGCTGCCGGACCTCAAGTCCGTGCGCCGCGAGCTGGACCGGCTCGGCCACTGGCAGGGCGACCACGCCGACGAGCCGCGCGTCCCCGCGCAGCCGCTGCCCCGGCCCGGCGACGGCGAGGCGATCCTCGCGGGCCACCGGATGCTGCTCGACCTGGGACGGCTCCAGGAGGGCGACACCGCGCTGGCCGGGACCCGGCACGCCGCTCTCGCCCGGCTCTCCGCGGCCACGGCCGCCGAGACCGGCGTCAAGGACGGCGACCTGCTCGCCGTCTCCGGCCCGGCGGGCACCGTCGAACTGCCGCTCCGGGTCACCGACATGCCGGACCGGGTGGTCTGGGTGCCGCTGAACTCCGCCGGGCGCGGTGTCCCGGGCGACACCGGCGTACAGCCCGGTGGTCTGGTCCGCATCGGCCCCGCCGCCGGCACTCCCGACGACGCACCGGAGGTGGGGGCGTGAGTGCCTTCGCTCAACTCGCCGCGGCCCCGCACGGCTCCGTGCTCGCCGCCGAGGACCTGTCGATGTTCGGCAACGACCCGTGGTGGCTCGTCGTCGTCAAGGCGGTCTTCTGCTTCGCGTTCCTGATGGTGACGGTGCTCTTCTCCATCGTGTGGGAGCGCAAGGTCGTCGCCTGGATGCAGCTGCGCATCGGCCCCAACCGGCACGGTCCCTGGGGCATGCTCCAGTCGCTCGCCGACGGCATCAAGCTGATGCTGAAGGAGGACGTGATCGTCAAGCGGGCGGACAAGGTCGTCTACGTCCTCGCCCCGATCGTCGCGGCCATCCCGGCGTTCATGGCCATCGCCGTGATCCCCTTCGGCCCGTCCGACAACCAGGTCTCGATCTTCGGCCACCGTACGGCGATGCAGCTCACCGACCTGCCGATCGCGATGCTCTACATCCTCGCGGTCGCCTCGGTCGGCATCTACGGCATCGTGCTGGCCGGCTGGTCGTCCGGATCGACGTACCCGCTCCTGGGCGGTCTGCGCTCCTGCGCGCAGATGATCTCGTACGAGATCGCGATGGGCGCCGCGTTCGCCTCGGTCTTCCTCTACTCCGGGTCGATGTCGACCTCGAAGATCGTGGAGGCGCAGGAGGACCGCTGGTTCATCATCCTGCTGCCGGTCTCCTTCATCATCTACATCGTCACGATGGTCGGCGAGACCAACCGCGCCCCGTTCGACATGCCGGAGTCCGAGGGCGACCTGGTCGGCGGCTTCAACACCGAGTACTCGTCGATCAAGTTCGCGATGTTCATGCTCGCCGAGTACGTCAACATGGTCACCGTCTCGGCGGTCTCCACCACCCTGTTCCTGGGCGGCTGGCGGGCCCCGTGGCCGATCAGCACCTTCTGGGAGGGCGCGAACCAGGGCTGGTGGCCGATGCTCTGGTTCGTCGTCAAGGTCCAGCTGCTGCTGTTCTTCTTCATCTGGCTGCGCGGCACGCTGCCCCGCGTCCGCTACGACCAGCTGATGAAGCTCGGCTGGAAGGTCCTGATCCCGGTCTCCGTGGTCTGGCTGATGCTGGTCGCGACCGTGCGGGCGCTGCGCAACGAGGGCTACGACTTCACAAGGATCCTGCTCTACGTGGCCGGAGCCGTGATCGCGGTCCTGCTGATCTCCTTCGTCGTCGACATCTTCCGCGACAAGCAGGACAAGGCCGCCGCCGGACGGGCCGAGCCGGAACCGGCGTTCGACCCGATGGCGGGCGGATTCCCGGTGCCACCGCTGCCCGGACAGACCCTGCCGCCGGTACCGCGGCGCACTCCGCGCCGCGAGCGGGAGCTCGTTGTCAGTGGCGGAGTGGATACTCAGAGTGACGGAAATCCGAGTGACGGAAAGGAGGCCGGCGGTGTCTGAACTGTCTGGGTCCCCGGGGTCCGGGAAGCCGGCGAAGCGCACCGGGCCGAAGGGGGCGGTCGCGCCCTCGGGCGGCTCCGGGGCGTCGGGATCCTCCCCGTCCTCGGAGGAGAAGTTCCTCAATCCGGTGGCCGGCTTCGGCGTGACCTTCAAGGCCATGTTCAAGAAGCGGCTCACCGAGCAGTATCCCGAGACGCCGAAGGTGACGGCGCCGCGCTTCCACGGGCGGCACCAGCTCAACCGCCACCCGGACGGCCTGGAGAAGTGCGTCGGCTGCGAGCTGTGCGCCTGGGCCTGTCCGGCGGACGCGATCTACGTCGAGGGCGCGGACAACACGGACGAGGAGCGCTACTCCCCGGGGGAGCGCTACGGCCGCGTCTACCAGATCAACTACGCGCGCTGCATTCTCTGCGGTCTGTGCATCGAGGCGTGCCCGACCCGGGCGCTCACGATGACCAACGAGTTCGAGCTCGCCAACACCACCCGCGAGAGCCTCATCTACACCAAGGACGAGCTGCTCGCGGGCCTGGAGGAAGGCATGGTCGACAGCCCGCACGCGATCTTCCCGGGCATGGACGAACAGGACTACTACCGGGGCCTGGTGACCGAGGCCGCCCCCGGTACGGAGCGTCAGACCGCCGTCTCCAAGGGCGAGAAGCCCGAGGACGCGCACAGCGAGGGCAACGGCTCCGCGCAGGAGGTGGACGCATGACCGGCCTGGCCGCCGCGGCCTCCCAGACCTCGACCGGCGAGGCCTTCCAGTTCTGGGTGCTGGGCACGGTCGCCGTGCTCGGCGCCCTGTCCACGGTGCTCATGAAGAAGGCGGTGCACAGCGCGCTGAGCCTCGCCGGGACCATGATCATCCTGGCGGTGTTCTACCTCGCCAACGGTGCCTACTTCCTCGGCATCGTCCAGATCGTCGTCTACACGGGCGCGATCATGATGCTGTTCCTCTTCGTCGTCATGCTCGTCGGCGTCACGGCTGCGGACTCCCTGAAGGAGACCATCAAGGGCCAGCGCTGGCTCGCCGCCGGCTGCGGCCTCGGCTTCGGCGTCCTGCTGATCGCCGGCATCGGCAACGCCTCGCTGAACAGCTTCAACGGCCTGGGTGTCGCCAACACGGAGCACGGCGGAAACGTGGAGGGGCTCGCCAGCCTCATCTTCACCAAGTACGTCTTCGCCTTCGAGATCACCGGCGCGCTGCTGATCACCGCGACGGTCGGCGCGATGGTGCTGACCCACCGCGAGCGCACCGAGCGGGCCAAGACCCAGCGGGAGCTGTCCGAGGAGCGCGTGCGCGGCACGCACCTCCCGCCGCTGCCCGCCCCCGGCGTCTACGCCCGACACAACGCCGTGGACATCGCCGGTCTGCTCCCCGACGGCACCCCGTCCGAACTCACCGTCATGCAGACGCTGCGCAAGCGCGGCCAGATGCGCGACGTGTCCCACGAGTCGCTGGCCGGCCTCAAGGCACTGGAGCAGCGCTCCGGTGAGCGGCTGGGCCGGGACACCGCAGAAGAAGAGGAGGTCGCCAAGTGAACCCGGTCAACTACCTCTATCTCGCCGCTCTGCTGTTCACCATCGGCGCCGCCGGGGTCCTGATCAGGCGGAACGCGATCGTGGTGTTCATGTGCGTGGAGCTGATGCTCAACGCCTGCAACCTCGCGTTCGTCACCTTCTCCCGGATGCACGGCAACCTCGACGGCCAGATCATCGCCTTCTTCACGATGGTCGTCGCCGCCGCGGAGGTCGTGGTCGGGCTCGCGATCATCGTGTCGCTGTTCCGTTCCCGTCACTCGGCCTCGGTCGACGACGCCAGCCTGATGAAGCTGTAAGGGGCGCTTGACCGTGAACAACCTGATTGCGCTGCTCGTCGCGGCGCCCCTGCTCGGAGCGGTGGTGCTGCTCTGCGGAGGCCGGCGCCTCGACCGCGCCGGCCACTGGCTGGGCACCGCGCTCGCCGCCGTCTCCTTCGTCGTCGCCGTGGTGCTCTTCACCGACATGCTCGGCAAGGGCGCCGAGGACCGCGCGCTGCACCAGAAGCTGTTCAGCTGGATCCCCGTCGAGGGCTTCCAGGCCGATGTGGCCTTCCAGCTCGACCAGTTGTCGATGACCTTCGTACTGCTGATCACCAGTGTGGGCACCCTGATCCACATCTACTCGATCGGCTACATGGAGCACGACGAGCGCCGGCGCCGCTTCTTCGGCTACCTCAACCTGTTCGTCGCGGCGATGCTGATCCTGGTCATCGCCGACAACTACCTGCTGCTGTACGTCGGGTGGGAGGGCGTCGGTCTGGCGTCGTACCTGCTCATCGGCTTCTGGCAGCACAAGCCCAGCGCGGCCACCGCCGCCAAGAAGGCCTTCCTGGTCAACCGGGTCGGCGACATGGGCCTGTCGATCGCGATCATGCTGATGTTCACCACCTTCGGCACCTTCGCCTTCGGCCCGGTCCTGGAGGCCACCGGCGAGACCAGCGAGGGCAAGCTGACGGCGATCGGCCTGATGCTGCTGCTGGCCGCCTGCGGCAAGTCCGCCCAGGTGCCGCTGCAGTCCTGGCTCGGTGACGCGATGGAGGGCCCGACCCCGGTCTCCGCCCTCATCCACGCCGCGACCATGGTCACCGCCGGTGTCTATCTGATCGTCCGCTCCGGCGCGATCTTCAACGGCGCCCCCGACGCCCAGCTGGTCGTCGTGGTCGTCGGCGCGGTCACGCTGCTCTTCGGTGCGATCGTCGGTTGCGCCAAGGACGACATCAAGAAGGCCCTCGCCGGTTCCACGATGTCGCAGATCGGCTACATGATCCTGGCCGCCGGGCTCGGCCCGATCGGCTACGTCTTCGCGATCATGCACCTGGTGACGCACGGCTTCTTCAAGGCCGGGCTCTTCCTCGGCGCCGGTTCGGTCATGCACGGCATGAACGACGAGGTCGACATGAGGAAGTTCGGCGGCCTGCGGACGTACATGCCGGTCACCTTCGTCACCTTCGGCCTCGGCTATCTGGCGATCATCGGCTTCCCCGGCCTCTCCGGCTTCTTCTCCAAGGACAAGATCATCGAGGCGGCCTTCGCCAAGGGCGGCACCGAGGGCTGGATCCTCGGCGCGGTCACCCTGCTGGGCGCCGCGATCACCGCGTTCTACATGACGCGCGTGATGCTGATGACCTTCTTCGGCGAGAAGCGCTGGGTCCCGGACGCGGACGGCCACGAGCCGCACCCGCACGAGTCCCCGCGCTCCATGACGATCCCCATGATCGTCCTGGCGGTCGGCTCGGTCTTCGCCGGCGGCTTCTTCTCCATCGGCGACCGCTTCCTGCACTGGCTGGAGCCGGTCACCGGCCACAGCCACGGGGACGCCCCGGTCAGCGCGACCACCGTCACCGCCGCCACCATGGTGGTGCTCGTCCTCGGTGTCGCCCTCGCCTGGGCGATGTACGGGCGCAGGCCGGTGCCCGCGGTCGCCCCGCGCGGCTCGCTGCTCACCCGGGCGGCCCGCCGCGATCTCCTCCAGGACGACTTCAACCACGTGGTCCTGGTCCGCGGTGGCGAGCACCTCACCCGCTCCCTGGTCTACGTCGATCACACCCTGGTCGACGGCGTCGTCAACGGCACGGCCGCGTCCATGGGCGGGCTCTCCGGCCGGCTGCGCAAACTGCAGAACGGCTACGCCCGCTCCTACGCGGTCTCGATGTTCGGCGGTACGGCGGTTCTCATCGCCGCGACCCTGCTGATGAGGGCGGTCTGATCCCATGTCCTTTCCCCTCCTGACAGCGACGGCGGCGCTCCCGGCGATCGGCGCGGTGGCCACCGCCGCCGTCCCGGCCGCCCGGCGCACCACGGCCAAATGGGTCGCGCTCGCCTTCTCGCTGGGCACCCTGGTCCTGGCGGGCATCGCGCTCGCCCGGTTCACGCCCAACGGCGCGCGCTACCAGCTCACCGAGTCCCACGCCTGGATCGCGGACTTCGGCGTCCGGTACGAACTGGGCGTGGACGGCATCGGCCTGGCGCTCATGGCGCTCACGGCCCTGCTGATCCCGTTCGTGATCCTGGCCGGCTGGCACGACGCCGACCCCCTGGAGACGAGCTCCTCGCGCTGGCGCCCCACCCAGGGCTTCTTCGCCCTGATCCTGATGGTCGAAGCGATGGTGATCCTCTCCTTCGAGGCCACCGACGTCTTCCTCTTCTACATCCTCTTCGAAGCCATGCTCATCCCGATGTACTTCCTCATCGGCGGCTTCGGGGACCGGGCGCACACCGGCACCGACGAGAACGCCTCGGCCCAGCGCTCCTACGCGGCCGTGAAGTTCCTCCTCTACAACCTGGTCGGCGGGCTCATCATGCTCGCCGCCGTCATCGGGCTCCACGTGGTCACGGGGACGTTCTCGCTCTCCGAGATCGCCGACGCCCGCGCCGACGGCTCGCTCACCATGGCGACCGGCACAGAGCGGTGGCTCTTCCTCGGGTTCTTCTTCGCCTTCGCGGTGAAGGCCCCGCTCTGGCCGCTGCACACCTGGCTGCCCAACGCGATGGGCGAGGCGACCACCCCGGTCGCCGTGCTGATCACCGCCGTGGTCGACAAGGTCGGCACCTTCGCGATGCTCCGCTTCTGCCTCCAGCTCTTCCCGGAGGCCAGCAAGTGGGCCACCCCGGTGATCCTGGTCCTGGCCCTGATCAGCATCGTCTACGGGGCGCTGCTCGCGGTCGGCCAGCGCGACATCAAGCGCCTGATCGCCTACGCGTCGATCTCGCACTTCGGCTTCATCATCCTGGGCATCTTCGCGATGACCAGCCAGGGCCAGTCGGGCGCCACGCTCTACATGGTCAACCACGGCATCTCGACCGCCGCGCTGATGCTGGTGGCCGGCTTCCTGATCACCCGGCGCGGCTCGCGGCTCATCGCGGACTACGGCGGGGTGCAGAAGGTCGCCCCGGTGCTGGCCGGCACCTTCCTGATCGGCGGACTCGCCACGCTGTCGCTGCCGGGGCTCGCCCCGTTCGTCAGTGAGTTCCTGGTCCTGGTCGGCGCGTTCTCCGCCTATCCGGCGGTCGGCATCATCGCCACCACCGGGATCGTGCTCGCCGCGATCTACGTCCTCGTCCTCTACCAGCGGACGATGACGGGCCCGGTCAAGGCCGAGGTCCAGGGCATGGCGGACCTCAAGGTCCGTGAGCTGACGGTGGTCGTCCCGCTGATCGCGCTGCTGATCTTCCTGGGCGTCTATCCGAAGCCGCTCACCGAGATCGTCAACCCGGCGGTGCAGCACACCATGTCGGACGTACAGAAGAAGGACCCCCAGCCCGAGGTGGAGGCCGCCAAGTGAGCGCAACAGCTGTCCACAGCCTGTGGACCGTGGCGGGCGGGGTGACGACGGCCGCGCCCGAGGAGAAGTTCACGGCGCCGGTCATCGAGTACACCCAGCTGTCCCCGGTCCTGATCGTGATCGGAGTCGCCGTCCTGGGCGTCCTCGTCGAGGCCTTCGTGCCGCGCCGGGCCCGCTACCACACCCAGGTCCTGCTGACCGTCGCCGCGCTGGTCGCCGCCTTCGCCGCGGTGATCGGCCTGGCCGCCGCCGGATACGGCACGACGGACGCGCACATCGCCGCGATGGGCGCCGTCGCCGTCGACGGACCCGCCCTGTTCCTCCAGGGCACCATCCTGCTGACGTCCCTGGTGGCCGTCTTCACCTTCGCCGAGCGCCGGCTGGACCCGGCCTCGCACGGCAACCGGGTGGACTCCTTCGCGGCCCAGGCCGCCTCGGTGCCCGGCAGCGACAGCGAGAAGGCCGCCGTCCGGGCCGGGTTCACCACCACCGAGGTTTTCCCGCTGGTCCTCTTCTCGGTGGCCGGGATGCTGGTCTTCCCCGCGGCCAACGATCTGCTGACGCTCTTCGTGGCCCTGGAGGTCTTCTCCCTCCCGCTGTACCTCCTGTGCGCCGTCGCCCGCCGCAAGCGGCTGATGTCGCAGGAGGCCGCCGTGAAGTACTTCCTGCTCGGCGCGTTCTCCTCGGCCTTCCTGCTCTTCGGGATCGCCCTCCTCTACGGCTACGCGGGCTCCGTCTCGTACGCGAAGATCGCGACCGTCGTCGACGGCTCCATCCAGAAGATCGACCCGGCGCTCGCCGACACCATGGGCAACGACGCGCTGCTGCTCATCGGCGGCGCGATGATCCTGACCGGCCTGCTCTTCAAGGTCGGCGCCGTCCCGTTCCACATGTGGACCCCGGACGTCTACCAGGGCGCCCCCACCCCGGTCACCGGCTTCATGGCCGCGGCCACGAAGGTCGCCGCGTTCGGCGCGCTGCTGCGCCTGCTGTACGTGGTGCTGCCGGGGCTCACCTGGGACCTGCGCCCGGTCATGTGGGGCGTCGCCATCGTCACGATGGTGGGCGGCGCGGTCGTCGCCATCACCCAGACCGACATCAAGCGGCTCCTGGCGTACTCCTCGATCGCGCACGCCGGGTTCATCCTGGCCGGTGTCATCGCGGCCACGCCGGAGGGCATCTCCTCGGTGCTCTTCTACCTCGGCACGTACTCCTTCGTGACCGTCGGCGCCTTCGCCGTCGTCACCCTGGTGCGCGACGCCGGCGGCGAGGCGACGCACCTGTCGAAGTGGGCCGGGCTCGGCCGGCGCTCCCCGCTGGTCGCCGCGGTCTTCGCGGTCTTCCTGCTGGCCTTCGCCGGGATCCCGCTCACCTCGGGCTTCTCCGGCAAGTTCGCGGTGTTCAAGGCCGCGGCGGACGGCGGAGCGACCGGTCTGGTCGTCGTCGGTGTGATCTCCTCGGCGATCGCCGCGTTCTTCTACATCCGGGTCATCGTCCTGATGTTCTTCAGCGAGCCGAAGGCGGACGGCCCCACGGTCGCCGTCCCGTCCCCGCTGACGATGACCACGATCGGGCTCGGCGTCGCCGTCACCCTGGTGCTGGGCCTGGCCCCGCAGTACTTCCTGGACCTGGCGGGCCAGGCGGGGGTGTTCGCGCGGTAGCCGGACACCGCCGCATCACGGCGCCGGACGGGCTCGGCCTCCCTCGGGAAGTCAAGCCCGTCCGGCGTTGTCGTAGGCGGCGCCTATCGTGGCAGGGGAGAGCACAGGGACGGGAACGGACAGCCGTCGGGGGAACAGCGCGATGAACATGACGGGCGGGACAGGCGTGACGGACAGGACCACGGACCCCATCGGGGCCGGGACCGAGAGCGAGGCGCGGCGCACGCTGCACCGCGTCTTCGGGTACGAGGCGTTCCGGGGCGAGCAGGAAGCGATCGTCGACCATGTGGTGGCCGGCGGGGACGCCGTCGTGCTCATGCCGACCGGCGGCGGAAAGTCCCTCTGCTACCAGATCCCGTCCCTGGTCAGACGAGGCACGGGCATCGTGATCTCGCCGCTGATCGCCCTGATGCAGGACCAGGTCGACGCGCTCCGGGCGCTCGGCGTGCGAGCCGGATTCATCAACTCGACGCAGGACTTCGACGAGCGCCGCTCGATGGAGTCCCAGTTCCTGGCGGGCGAGCTGGACCTGCTCTATCTGGCCCCCGAGCGGCTGCGGCTGGACTCCACGCTCGCGCTCCTGGCCCGGGGCGAGGTCTCCGTCTTCGCGATCGACGAGGCGCACTGCGTCGCCCAGTGGGGCCACGACTTCCGCCCCGACTACCTGGCCCTGTCGGTGCTGGGCGAGCGCTGGCCCGACGTCCCGCGGATCGCCCTGACGGCCACGGCCACCGAGGCCACGCACGGCGAGATCACCCAGCGCCTCGGCATGCCCGACGCCAAGCACTTCGTGGCCAGCTTCGACCGCCCCAACATCCAGTACCGGATCGTCGGCAAGTCCGACCCGAAGAAGCAGCTCCTCACCTTCCTCAAGGAGGAGCACGCCGGGGACGCCGGCATCGTCTACTGCCTCTCCCGCGCCTCCACCGAGAAGACCGCCGAGTACCTCTGCCGCAACGGCATCGAGGCCGTTCCGTACCACGCGGGCCTGGACGCCGGCACGCGCGCCGCCCACCAGTCCCGCTTCCTGCGTGAGGAGGGCCTGGTCGTCGTCGCGACCATCGCCTTCGGCATGGGCATCGACAAGCCGGACGTCCGCTTCGTCGCCCACCTCGACCTCCCGAAGTCCGTGGAGGGCTACTACCAGGAGACCGGCCGCGCGGGCCGCGACGGGGCCCCGTCCACGGCCTGGATGGCGTACGGCCTCCAGGACGTCGTCCAGCAGCGCAAGCTCATCCAGGGCGGCGAGGGCGACGAGGCCTTCCGCCGTCGCGCCGCCTCCCACCTCGACGCGATGCTCGCCCTCTGCGAGACGGCCCACTGCCGCCGCGCCCAGCTCCTGCGGTACTTCGGCCAGGAGCCCACCGAGGCCTCCTGCGGCAACTGCGACACCTGTCTGACCCCGCCCGAGACCTGGGACGGCACGGTGGCCGCCCAGAAGCTGCTCTCCACCGTCGTCCGGCTGAAGCGCGAGCGCGGCCAGAAGTTCGGCGCGGGCCAGATCATCGACATCCTGCTCGGCCGCCGCACCGCGAAGGTCATCCAGTTCGACCACGACCAGCTCTCGGTCTTCGGCATCGGCGAGGAGCTGGCCGAGGCCGAGTGGCGCGGCGTCGTCCGCCAGCTGCTCGCCCAGGGCCTCATCGCCGTCGAGGGCGAGTACGGCACGCTGGTCCTCACCGAGGGCAGCGCCGCCGTCCTCTCCCGGCAGCGCGAGGTCGCCCTCCGCAAGGAGCCCAAGAAGCCCGCCGCCTCCCGTTCCTCCTCCGCCCGCGGCGACCGCAAGGCCAAGGCCGCCCCGGCCGACCTCCCCGAGACCGCCGTCCCCGTCTTCGAGGCCCTCCGCGCCTGGCGCGGCGCCCAGGCCAAGGAGCTGGGCCTCCCCGCGTACGTGATCTTCCACGACGCGACCCTCCGCGAGATCGCGACCCTGCGCCCGTCGTCCCTCGCCGAGCTGGGCGGCATCAGCGGCCTCGGCGAGAAGAAGCTCGCGACGTACGGCGAGGGCGTCCTGGAGGTCCTGGCAGGCCTCCCGCCCGCCCCGGACACGGAGAGCCCCACACCGACCCCCGCCCCCTCCGAAGCCCCGGCCCCGGCCCCCCGGCCCACCGCCCAGGCCCCGGCCTCCGACGACGAGTTCGGCTGGGACGAGGAGCCGCCGGAGTACGAGTGAGATGCGGCGGGCGGGGCGGACCTACTGCGGGTCCGCCCCGCGGCGGCGCGGCGTGATGGCCGTGAGGTCGAGGTCGACCGGGAAGGGGACGGACACCTTCATCCGGTCGTGGAAGATCCCGGTCGAGGTGTAGGCGCCGGTCGCGGGCTCCAGTTCGAAGACGTACACGACGGCACGCCCGTCGTGGTTCTCCACCCGCCAGTAATACGGGATCTTCGCCCGTGCGTACTTCACGGGCTTGGTCTCCCGGTCACGCGACCGGGACTCCGGTGACACGACCTCGATGGCCAGCTGAACGGATTCGGCGGGGAAGCGGGTCTGATCCAGGTCGTCGACGATCGTGCCGTCGACGACGACGATGTCGGGCTCGGGTCGGTTGTAGCGGTCGATGTCGATGGTGAATTCACGTACGACTTCCCGATCGGGCGGTGCCAGCGACTGCAACTGCCACTCCAAGAAGCTGACCGCCCGTGAGTGGAAAAGGCTCTGCGGACTCACGAAAACAAGGCTCCCGTCGATCAGCTCCGTATGCGGAGGCAGATTCGGGAGTGTGTCCAGGTCATCGGCGGTCCAGCCGCCCTCGGGCGGAACCGCCCACCGCGGCTCGGGGGCCTCGGGTTCGACGCTCATCAGTGCTCCCATGGACGGAGTCTCGCGGGAACGTCCAGCGTATCCGCCGGGTACGGCGAGAGGTGCCCCTGAACGTGTGAACGACGCACGCGCTCTTGACCGCCCCCGGCCCCAGGGAGGGATGCGGACCCCTCAGCCCGCCACCACCCGCCCCGTCACCTCCCCCAGCCCCACGCGCACGCCGTCCGGGCCCGGGGCCCAGGCGGTGATCGTGACGGTGTCGCCGTCCTCCAGGAAGGTGCGGGGTCCGTCCGGGAGGGGGAGGGGGTCGCGGCCGTTCCAGGTGAGTTCGAGGAGGGAGCCGCGCTGGGAGGGGTCGGGGCCGCTGACGGTGCCGGAGGCGTAGAGGTCGCCGGTGCGCAGGGAGGCGCCGTTGACCGTCATCTGGGCGAGCTGCTGTGCGGCGGTCCAGTACATGGTGGAGAACGGGGGTTCGGCGACCACCCGGCCGTTGACGGCGACGGAGATCCGCAGGTCGTAGCCGCCGGGCTCGTCCTCGGCCGCGTCGTCGAGGTAGGGCAGCAGCGGGACGTCCCGGGAGGGCGGGGCGGTGCGTGCGGCGTCCAGGGCCTCCAGCGGGGTCACCCACGCCGAGACGGAGGTGGCGAAGGACTTGCCGAGGAAGGGGCCGAGCGGGACGTACTCCCAGGCCTGGATGTCGCGCGCCGACCAGTCGTTGAGCAGGGACAGACCGAAGACGTGGTCCCGGAAGCCGGCGAGGGGCACGGCGCGGCCCTGCCGCGAGCCGACACCGACGACGAAGCCGACCTCGGCCTCGATGTCCAGCTTCACCGAGGGGCCGAAGACGGGGGCCGGGTCGGCGGGGGTGCGGCGCTGGCCCGAGGGGCGCACGACGTCCGTGCCGGAGACCACGACGGTGCCCGCCCGGCCGTGGTAACCGATCGGCAGGTGCTTCCAGTTGGGAGTGAGGGGCTCCCCGTCCGGGCGGAAGATCCGGCCGACGTTGGAGGCGTGGTGCTCGCTGGCGTAGAAGTCCACGTAGTCCGCGACCCGGTAGGGCAGGTGCAGCGTCACGGAGTCGAGGGGGTGCAGCAGCGGTTCGACGGTCTCCCGGTGGGCCGGCACCGTCACCCAGGCCGTCAGCGCCCGGCGCACATCGCTCCAGGCGGTGCGCCCGGCCGCCAGCAGGGGCATCAGATCGGGCTGCGCGAGCAGCCGCGCGTACGGCGAACCCAGCGCGTGCGCGGCGGCTCCGGCGTCCAGCACATGGCGGCCGACGCGGACGCCGACGCGGTGTTCCGCGGGCCGCTCGGGGGTGGAGAAGACGCCGTACGGAAGGTTGTGCGGGCCGAAGGGGTCGCCCTCGGCCACATCGAGCGGACTGCTCTGCTCCGGCATGGGTCGCTGCCTCGCTTTCCGGGTCGGTGTGGGGGACACGTTACGTGTCCCCCCGCTCACCCGGCCGTGCGCGGGATGCGCTTCTCCCAGGTCCGGTGGAAGACGACCTCGCCGCCCTCCTTGCAGACCACCTCGTTGGAGGTGAGGAAGTCGTGGGCGTCGCAGGAGATCTCCGAACGGGTCTCCACGAGCACGTCCCAGGCCATCTCCGGCCGGTGCAGCCGGACCGTCCAGTCGGAGCGGGTGCGGGCCGAGAGCGGGTCGCCCTCCTGGATCGTGTAGGTCTCCAGCGCGTCCTCGGTGAACTCCAGGCCGTCGGGGTAGACCCGGGTGCCGCCGTAACGCGGGTCGACCTCCATCCGCCACTCGCCCTTGGCGACGTCCCGGACCACCAGCCGTTCGGGCCGCTGCTCGTCGAGCGTGACCGGGTAGACGACGCCGAGGGGTTCGGACTGCTCGGGCTCCTCGAAGCGGATCGCGGGGTCCTCGGTGTGCGCGCGGACCGGGAGTTCGACGAAGCTGCCGTCGGCGTCCAGGGTGAAGCCCGCCGAGCCGGCCTGCGGCCAGATCCAGGGCCAGTACGAGGAGGAGACGGCGAGGCGGATGCGGTGGCCGGGCGGGAAGGTGTGGCCGATGCCGTTCAGCTCGAAGGCGACGTCCTCGGTCGCCCCCTCGGGCCAGTCCACGGTGCGGTCGCGGCCCTCGCGGGCGGCGAGGTTGAGGACGCCCCGGGTGACGAGCGTGGAGGCGCCGTCCGGTGCCACGTCGCAGAGCCGGGCCACCGCCTGGCCGCGCGGGACGTCCATCCGGATCCGCAGTTTGACCCGGGGGCGGCCCAGGATCTCGATCGGGGCGTCCTCGACGGGGAACTCGAAGCAGAGCGACTTGGCGTCCTCGTCGCGCTGGTCGGGCGGCAGGTCGGCGTCGTTGCCGAACGGGAAGAACCGTCCGGCGTCCACCCCGGTCTGCTGCGGTGAGTCGACGGTCTGCGGTCCGCCCTGGAGGGCGTACGCGACCGGCCGGACGTTCTCCGACGGCCAGCGGGTCTCCCCGACCCAGCGCCCCGGCAGCGTCTCGTAGACGGTCGCGGGCCGGTGCGACTCGCTGATCCAGGAGCGCAGCAGCGGCTCCTTCATCACCCCGGTGTCCTTCTCCTTCAGATGCTGGTCCCACCAGCGCAGCGTCTCCTGGAGGAAGCCGATGCCCGGCCCCGGCGGCAGCCCCCGGTCGGGGTACTGGTGCGACCAGGGCCCGATCAGCCCCCGCACCTTCGCCGGGTCCAGGTGCTCCACCAGCCGCAGGACCGTGTCGCGGTACGGGTCGTGCCAGCCGCCGACCGCGAGGACGGCGGCCTTGACCGCCCCGTAGTCCTCGCAGACGCTGCCGTGCTTCCAGTAGTCGTCCCGGGTCTGGTGGGCGAGCCAGGTGTGGATGAAGGGGTCCACGGCCTCCAGCCGGTCGAGCCACATCTGCCGCCAGTCGTCGCCCACGTCCGCCGGGTCCGGCGGACGGCAGACGAAGGCGAGCATGGTCGCCGCCCAGGCGTGCATGTCCACGGCGAGGACGGAGCCGCCCATGTAGTGGACGTCGTTGTCGTAGCGGTCGTCCGTGGAGCACACGGTGACGATCGCCTTCAGCGGCTCGGGCGCGAGCGCGGCGATCTGGAGCGAGTTGAAGCCGCCCCAGGAGATCCCGAACATGCCGACCCGGCCCGAGCACCACTCCTGCTGGGCCAGCCAGTGGATGACGGCGACGCCGTCCGCCAGCTCCGTCGCGTCGTACTCGTCGCCCGGCATGCCCTCGCTGTTGCCGTGGCCGCGCACGTCGACCCGGACCGAGGCGTAGCCGTGGCCCGCGTACCAGGGGTGGCGCTGCCAGTCGCGCGGCGCGGTCCAGTCGCTCAGCCGGTAGGGCAGGTACTCCAGGAGCGCCGGGACGGGTTCGTCCGTGACCGGCCGCCAGATCCGGGCGTACAGCTGGGTGCCGTCCGCGAGCGGGATGTAGAGGTCCTCGCGGGTCGTCTCGTACGGGAACGAGGTCTGGATGTGCATGGGGGCTACCTCAGGTACATGGACGGGGACGGGGCATCCGTGGGCGGGCGGGGGTGTCAGCGGACGGGGTGCATGGTGCGCCGGAGCCAGGGGGCGGCGGCGACGACGGCCAGACCGGCCACCACCGCGATGGCGCCGTTGACCCCGAAGTACGCGGGGTTGGAGACCTCGCCGTAGAGCTTCACGATCTGGGCCTGGATGCCGTTGGCGAGGGCCAGGGAGAGGAACCAGAGGGCCATCGTCTGGCTGGCGAACGCCTTGGGGGCCAGCTTGGTGGTCGCGGACATGCCGGAGGTCTCCAGCAGGATGTCGCCGAGCCCGAGCAGCAGATAGGAGCCGACGATCCACCAGGCGGCCATCTTGTACGTGTCGTCCGCGTGGCCCGAGGTCGGCAGGACCATCAGCAGGAACGACAGACCGCCGAGGATCACCCCGATCGCGATCTTGTTGGAGGCGTGCGGCTGGCGGGGGCCCATTTTCGCCCAGACGGCCGCGACCACCGGGGCGAGCGCCACCTCGAAGGCGCCGAGCGCGGAGGCGTACCAGCTCGCCGGGAAGTGGAAGCCGAAGATCTCGGTCCGGGCGTTGGTCGAGGCCAGCAGCATCATCGTCGAGTACGCCTGGAAGAGGATGAAGTTGAAGACCACCGAGGCCAGGAACAGCACCACGTACGGGCGGAGCCGGCCGCGCTCCTCCGCGGTGACCCGGGGGCTGCGGAACATCACCGCGAAGTAGACCACCGGGGCGATCACCGAGATCAGCGTCAGCACGTCGACGAAGCGGTCCATGGTCAGCCAGCCCGCCAGGGCGAGCGCGGTGGCCAGGGCGGCGACGACCACGGCCCCGAGCACGATGAGCCGGACGGCCCGGCGCATCGGCCCGGGGGCCAGCGCGAATTCGGCCTGGTGCTTGCGCCCGGCCAGGTGACGGCGGCCCATGACGTACTGGATCAGGCCGAGCGTCATCCCGAAGGCGGCGGCCGAGAAGCCCCAGTGCCAGCCGGCGTGGTCGCCGAGCCAGCCGGTGACCAGCGGGCCGAGGAAGGCGCCGATGTTGATGCCCATGTAGTAGAGGGCGAAGCCGGCGTCGCGGCGCTCGTCGTCGGTGCGGTAGAGCTTGCCGACCATCGTGGCCACATTGGGCTTGAGCAGCCCCGTTCCGGCACTGATCAGCCCCAGTCCGACCCAGGTCATGGCATCGGTGGGCACCGCCATGGCGTAGTGCCCGCAGGCGATGAGGATGCCCCCGTACAGGACGGCCCGGTACGAGCCGAGGATCCGGTCGGCCAGCCAGCCGCCGGCCACGGAGACCAGGTAGACGAGGGTGCCGTAGGCGGCGGAGACGGAGGCGGCGGTGCCGGCCTCCATGCCCATGCCGCCGTTGGAGACGGTGTCGGCGAAGTAGAGGACCAGGATCGCCTGCATGCCGAGGAACGAGAACCGCTCCCAGACCTCCAGGCCGGACAGGGTCATCAGGCCCCGTGGCTGGCCGAAGAAGGCGTGGTCGTCGCCCGGCGGCGGCTGGGCCGGTTCGGTGTCTGTGGCGGCGCTGGACAAAGGGGTGACTCCTGACCGTATGAGCTGATCTCGAACATACCGGCGGTGGCGGGAAGGCGCCCACGGTGATCCAAAGGGGACCGGATACGCTGACTTCAGTGGTTGACAACGACACATCGACATTCCGTGTGATCGTCAGCAGACAGGAGATCCCCTCGTGACCGTCGTCGGGCCGTTCGGGCTGAGCGTGCGGGACCAGGCGCTTGAGGCCGGTGTCCAGGCCGGTTTGGCCGCTGTCGAGTCCGGGCTGCTCGATGCCACCAAGAGCGAGGTGCCCTTCATCACGGAGGCCGCCCAGCACCTGGTGCGGGCGGGCGGCAAGCGGTTCCGGCCGCTGCTGGCCATGCTGGCCGCCCAGTTCGGTGACGCCGACGCCCCGGGCGTGGTCCCGGCCGCCGTGGTCGTGGAGCTGACGCACCTGGCGACGCTGTACCACGACGACGTGATGGACGAGGCCGACGTCCGCCGGGGCGTGGCCAGTGCCAACGCCCGCTGGGGCAATTCCGTGGCCGTGCTGACCGGCGACTTCCTCTTCGCCCGCGCCTCGCACATCCTGGCCGACCTCGGCCCGGAGGCCGTGCGGATCCAGGCCGAGGCGTTCGAGCGCCTGGTGACCGGGCAGATCCTGGAGACCGCGGGCCCGCGCGACGGCCGCGACCCGGTCGACCACTATCTGGAGGTCATGCGCGGCAAGACCGGCTCGCTGATCGCGGTCGCCTGCCGCTTCGGCGCGATGATGGCCGGCGCGGACGAGTCCACGACCGACATCCTCACCCAGTACGGTGAGCGGCTCGGCGTGGCCTTCCAGCTCGCCGACGACGTCCTGGACATCGCCTCCGACTCCCACGAGTCCGGCAAGACCCCCGGCACCGACCTCCTCGAAGGCATCCCGACGCTCCCCGTCCTCCACCTCAGGGCGCAGGCCGCCGCCGACGGCAAGCCGGACGACCTGGAGCTCGTCGAACTGCTGGACGGCGATCTGAGCGACCCCGCCGTGCTCTCCGAGGCGCTGCGCCGGCTGCGCGCCCACCCGGCCCTCGCCCAGGCCCGCCAGGACACCGTGCGGTACGCGCAGGAGGCGCGGGCCACGCTGAAGCCCCTGCCGGACTGCTACGCCAAGCTCGCACTGGAGGAGATGTGCGACGCGGTGGTGCACCGGGCCGGCTGAGCCGCCGCCCCGTACGCCCCGCTGCCCGACCCCTACTGGACGGCGGAGCATCGGGCCGTCGGCGTCATCCCGTAGAGGTACGGGGAGTTGCTCCCGCGGGCTGACGATTCGAGCCGTCCGATTTGGTCTGATGGAGACACAACCACTCCTGACCAAAACGGGTGAGAATGGCGGCACGGAGTGGACGAGTGCATCCCGACGGAAGCCGCCGACCACGGAGGTAGGGCACACATGGCACCGAACGACAGCGCAGCGGCCGGCACCACGGCCACGACCACGAGCGGTACGGGCCGGTCCGCCGCGGGCCGCCGGAAGGCGGTGCGCTACATCGTCCCGGTCGCGGTGGCGGGCGTGGCGGCCGCCACGATCGGACTGGTCCCGGCGCTCGCCAGCTCGGGCGACCCCGATCTGCCGGAGATCACCGCGCGGGAACTCATCGAGAAGATCGCCGCGTCGGACACCCAGCGGCTCTCCGGCACGGTGAAGATCACCACGGACCTCGGCATCCCGTCCCTCGGCGGGCTGGCCGGCTCGTTCGTCCCGGGCGGGGCGGGCGAAGGCGGCCGGGGCGGCGCGAGCGCAGACCCGCAGACGAAGCTCACGGAGCTGGCCTCCGGCACGCACACCCTCCGGGTGGCCGCCGACGGCCCCGACAAGCAGCGGCTGTCGATCCTGGACAAGACGTCCGAGTACAGCCTCATCCACAACGGGGACGAGGTCTGGGCGTACGACAGCGCGTCCAACGAGGTCTACCACGCCCGCCAGAAGGCGGGGGAGACCCGTGGGGACAAGGGCACGGAGAAGCGCGAACACGCCGTTCCCGAGGGTGTGCCCGCCACCCCCGAGGCCCTGGCCGAGCAGGCCCTGAAGGCCGCCGACGGCACCACGTCCGTCACGGTCGACGGCACGGCGCACGTCGCGGGCCGCGACGCGTACCGCCTGGTCCTCAAGCCCAAGGGCAGCGGTTCGACGATCGGCTCGGTCACCATCGCGGTCGACGCGGAGAACGGGACGCCGCTGAAGTTCACGCTGCTGCCGAGCGGCGGCGGCGCGGCCGTCGTGGACGCCGGGTTCACCGCGGTGGACTTCGGCGCCCCGAAGGCCTCCTCGTTCACGTTCACCCCGCCGAAGGGCGCCGAGGTCACCGAGGCGGACGAGGCGGGCAAGGACGCCGCGAAGCACCGCGCGGAGGCGGAGAAGGCGGCCGGCGAGCTGCGCGGCCTCGGCGGTGACTTCGGCCTCGGCGGTGACGCGGAGGGCGTCAAGGTCATCGGCGAGGGCTGGAACGCCGTCGCGGAGCTGAAGACCCCGGGCGGCACGGGCCTGCCGTCCTCGTCGAAGGGCGCTCCCTCGGCCAAGGAGATGCCGGCCGAGGCGCAGCAGTTCCTCGACGCGCTCGGCGACAAGGTCCACGGGAAGTTCGGCTCGGGCACGGTCTTCAAGACCCGCCTGGTCAACGCGCTGATGACCGACGACGGCCGGGTCTTCGTCGGCGCGGTCGACAAGGACGCCCTGGTGAAGGCCGCCGACGGCGCGAGCTGAGCCGTGGACGGCGCGAGCCGGACCGTGGACCGCTCGGGTTGACCCGACGCGTTCACCCGCACCACCGCCCCGCCCCGCCGTAGCCTCCGTACGGCGGGGCGGTGGCGCGCGCGGCCGCCTTCCGAACCCATGGGAGTACACGTGACGAACGAGTCCGGGACCCTTCCCGCGACCCCGCCCGGGGCACGGGCCGCGGACGAGGGTCCGCCCGTGATCGAGACCAGGGGCCTGACCAAGCGCTACCGGGGCGGCCAGCTCGCCGTGGACGGACTGGACCTCACGGTCCCCGGCGGCAGCGTCTTCGGCTTCCTCGGGCCCAACGGCTCCGGCAAGACGACCACGATCCGGATGCTGATGGGCCTCATCGACCCGACGGCCGGCACCGCGAGCGTCCTCGGCGCCCCCATGCCGCACGCCGCACGGACGGTGCTGCCGCAGGTCGGCGCGCTGATCGAGGGACCGGCGCTGTACGGGTTCCTGAGCGGCCGGGACAATCTGCTGCGCTACGACCGGGCCGACCCGACCGCCGACCCGCGCACCCGGACCGCGCGCGTCGGCGCGGCGCTGGAGCGGGTCGGGCTGGCCGCCGCGTCGGGCAAGAAGGCGCGGGCGTACTCCCTGGGCATGAAGCAGCGCCTGGGCCTGGCCGCCGCGCTGCTGCGGCCCCGCCGCCTGCTCGTCCTGGACGAGCCGACCAACGGGCTGGACCCGCAGGGCATGCGGGAGATCCGCGCCCTCGTCCGGGAGCTGGCGGCCGAGGACACCACCGTGTTCCTCTCCTCCCACCTCCTCGACGAGATCGAGCAGGTCTGCACCCACGCGGCGGTGATGGCCCGGGGCCGGCTGATCACCCAGGGCGCGGTGGCGGAGCTGGCCGCCGGTGCCCGGGGCCGGCTCGCGGTCACCACCCCGGACCCGGCCGCCGCCGCCCGCGTCCTCAAGGAGCACGGGATCACCGGCATCACCCAGGACGGCGACCGGGTCCGCGCGGACGCCCCGCCGGGCTCCGTGGAGCTGTCCGATCTGAACGCGGCGCTGGTCCACGGCGGCGTCCGGGTCCGTTCCTTCGGCGTCGAGCGGGCCTCCCTGGAGGACGCCTTCGTCGCACTCACCGGAGAGGGATTCGATGTCGCAGGCTGAACGCACGGCCGTCGCCGCACCGGCGCACGCCCCCGCGGAACCGGTCCGCCGCAACCCGCTGTGGACCTTCGGTCTGCTGCGCTCCGAGCTGACGACGACGCTGCGCCGCTGGCGCACGCTGGCCCTGCTCGGGGTGCTGGCGGCCGTGCCCGTCCTGATCGGGATCGCGGTCCGCATCGAGACCTCCGACGGCGGCCGGGGCGGCCCGGAGGGCGGGGCGGGCCCGGCGTTCCTCTCCCAGGTGACCAACAACGGCCTCTTCCTGGTCTTCGCCGCGCTCGCCGCGACCCTCCCGGTCTTCCTGCCGATGGCGGTGGGGGTGATCGCGGGCGACGCGATCGCGGGCGAGGCCAACGGGGGGACGCTGCGCTACCTCCTGGTCGCCCCGGCCGGCCGGACCCGGCTGCTCCTCGTCAAGTACGCCTCCACGCTGGCGTTCTGCCTGGTGGCGACGGTGGTGGTGGCGGCCTCCGCGCTGGCGGTGGGCGCGCTGCTGTTCCCGGTCGGGGACCTGACGACCATTTCCGGTACGCAGATCGGCTTCGGCGAGGGCCTGGTGCGGGCCGGGCTGGTCGCGGTGGCCGTGGCGGCCTCGCTCATCGGCTTCGCGGCCCTCGGCCTCTTCGTCTCGACGCTGACCAACAGCGGGATCGCGGCCATGGCGGCGACGGTCGGCGTCCTGATCACCGTGCAGATCCTGGACACCATCCCGCAGCTCAGCGGCATCCACCCCTACCTCTTCCCGCACTACTGGCTGTCCTTCGCGGACCTGATGCGCGACCCCTTCTACCTCGACGAGATCATCAAGAACCTGGGGCTTCAAGGCCTGTACGCGGCGGTGTTCGGCTCGGCGGCGTGGGCGCGGTTCACGGCGAAGGACATCACGGCCTGAGCGGTACGGAAGCGGGGGGAGGCGTCGGTCGGCCGTACCGTCGGCCGGCGAGCCGTCCCCCGATCGGCTCGTCGCGGCACGAACGGCACGAACGGTGCGAAGGCATGGAACGAACCGACACGGTACGTTCCCTTTCCCGCTTGAACATTGTTCGACTTCTGGCGACGGACTGTCAACAAGGATTGGCGCAAACGGACCTATGCTCACCGAATGATCACATCGCCCCGAATGATCACATCGCCGGGTTCGCCCCACCGGAGCGAGAGCGCGCGCCGGGCGACGCTCCGCGCCGCGCTGGACCTCTGTACGGAGAAGGGGTACGGACGCGTCACGGTCGAGGCGATCGCGGCGCGGGCGGGCGTCAGCAAGAAGACGATCTACCGCTGGTGGCCGGCGAAGAGCGCGGTCCTCCTGGAGGCCTTCACCCAGGCCCTGGTCGCCGGAGCCCCCTTCCCCGACACCGGCGACATCGCCGCCGACCTGCGCGCCCACGTCACCGGCGCGGTCCGCGTCCTCTCCGTCCCGCCCTACGGCCCCGCCTACGCCGGCATCCTCTCCGAGATCCACCACGACGACGAGCTGGCCGAAACCGTACGCACCCACCTCATCGAACCCCGCTTCGACGAGGTCGTCGACCACCTCCGCGCCGCCCAGTCGCACGGCCGCATCCCCCCGGGCGCCGACCTCCGCCTCGCCGTGGAACTCCTCTACGGCCCCGTCTACTACCGCCACGTCCTCCGAAAGCCCATGCAGGACGAGGCGGAGGTGGCGAGCCTGGTGGACCATGTGCTGCGGGCGCTGGGGGCGGGGGAGGGGTGACGACCTTCCCGGGGGCGGCGGGCGCTCAGCCGTACAGCCGCTCCAGGACGACCGCTATCCCGTCGTCCTCGTTGGAGAGCGTCACCTCGTCGGCCGCCGCGCGCAGGTCTGCGTGGGCGTTCGCCATCGCCACGCCGTAGCCGCAGGTGCGGAACATCGGCAGGTCGTTGGGCATGTCGCCGAAGGCGATGGCGGTACGGGGGTCGATGCCCAGTTCCTCGGCGGCCAGGGCGATGCCGGCGCCCTTGTCGACCCCGTACGGCTGGAGCTCGACCGTGTCCGGTCCGGAGTGGGTCACGGTGGCGAGATCGCCGACGACGGCGCGGGCCTCGGCGGCCAGGGCCTCGTCAGTCAGCTCCGGGTGCCGGATGAGCACCTTGATGACCGGCTCGGCCCACAACTCCGCCCGGTGCCGGGTCCGTTGGGCGGGCAGCGTGGCGTGCGGCATCCGGTACCCCGGCTCCGCCAGCGTCCGCCCCCGCGCCCCGTCCTGATCCACGGCCGCGAAGACCGGCCCCACCTGCGCCTCGATCTTCCCGAGCGCGGCATCGGCCGCCTCCCGGTCCAGCGTGACCTCCCGGACCGTCCGCCGCGCCCCCGCGTCGTACACCTGCGTCCCCTGCCCGCACACGGCCAGCCCCTCGTACCCCAGCCCCTCCAGCAGCCCCCGCACCCCCGGCACCGGCCTCCCGGTGACGACGAGGTGCCGGGCCCCGGCCTCCCGTGCCAGGGCGAGCGCGGCCCGCGACCGGGCGCTGACGCTGTCGTCGCCGCGCAGCAACGTGCCGTCCAGGTCGGTCGCGACGAGGGCATATGCGGGTGGGATGGGCATGGAATCCAGCGTAGGCGGTCACCCGTGGAGCCCCGGCGGAGTTGTGGCGGGGCGGGGTGATCGGGTAGGGGCGGGGCAACCCCCGCATCCACCGGATGCGCGGAGGGCGGCAGGATGGGCTTCCATGAGGGGTGGGAGAGACGAACTCGTAGAACTGCTCCGGCGCGCGGGGCTGCACGTCGTGGGGGAAGCGCGGGTCGAGGAGGTGCTGCCGCCCCGAGCCGCTTGGCGGCCGGTCGTCTCGGCCGCCGCCGAGCCGACCGTGGCCGTACGGGGGGACCTCCCCGGCCTGGTCGCCGAGATCAACGCATGCTGGCACCGGCTCGCGGCCGGCAACGGGATCATCGACGAGGACGGCGTCTTCCTCGTCGATGTCGCCGGCGACTGGACCGGATGCGCGCCCCGGCGCTGGACACGGGTGCGGCTCACCGAGCAGTGGGACCTTGCGGGAGTCCTCGGCGAGCGGCCCGGACAGCCGGAGTTCCTCACCCTGGCGCCGGACGGCAGTGCTCTGATCGGGGTGACGACCGAGGAGGACGAGGTCTGGCTCACCCTGCTGGACGACCTCGGGGAACGTCAGGAGGCAGCCGCACGGGAGGCGGCCCGCGAAACCCCTCGGGAGCGGGAAGCCGCCTGGGCGACCCTGTTTCAGGGACCGGGGCCCTCGGAGAGACTGCGCGAGATGTGGGCGCACGGGCTCGCGCTCAACCCGGCCACCCCCGACGACCTCCGCGCCCGCCTCCTGGGACTCTCGCACTTCCTCCTGTGGCGTCCCCTGTCAGCGGCGGTCGTCGAGGCGGCCATGGCCCATCCGGAGCGGAAGGTGAGGCTGCTGCTGGCCGAGGTCCAGCCGAACCTCACCGCTGAGCAGTGGGCCCGCCTGATCCTGGGCGAACGCGAGACCAGGGACCGGTGGATCCTCGCCATGCTCGCGGCGGACCGGCGTGCCGAGCTCACCGCCGCCGCCTACGAGCGGCTCGCCGAGGACCCGTCCGCGCGGGTCCGCGAAGAGGCCGCCCGCCTCACCGGCCTGCCCCCACGGATGCTCACCGCTCTGGCCGCCGACCCCGACGCGTCCGTACGGGCCTCGGCCTGCCCGGGTGCCTGGCCCCATCTGGACGCCCCGGCCCGGCGCGCGCTTCTGGACGACCCCTCCGGCAAGGTCCGGGTCGAGGCGCTGTTCCAGCACCACCAGGAGCACCCGATGCCCCGGACGGTCCTCGAAACCGCCGAACTCACGGACCGCGCGGTGGGCGCCTGCCGTCTGGAACGCGACCTCGCCGCGCACCTGGCCCGTCACGGCACCCCGGCCCAGCGCTGCTCCCTCGCGGGCAACCCGCACCTGGACCCGGACCTGGTCGGCCTGCTGGCCCGGGATCCCGACGAGAGCGTCCGCTCCGTGGTGGCCATCCGCGCTGACCTCGCCGAGGAACAACGGGCGGGCATCCCCATCGACTTCGATCCGCGCGGCCACCACCGCCCGCTCGACTGGGTCACGGCACTCCACGGGGATCCCGGAGCCATGCGCCGCCTGGCCGCCTCCGCCCATCCCCTCGTGCGCAGGAGCGTCGCCCGCGCCAGGCACCTCCCGCCGGATGTCGTCGCACGCCTCGCCCGCGACGAGGACCGTGTCGTCCAGCTCTTCCTCGCGGAATCCTGCGACGACGCGCCCGCGGACATGCTGCTGAGGGTGTGGCAGTGGTGGACCGGAAGCCTCAGCACCCCCGACCGCCCCCACGGCCACCCGAACTTCCCCCGCCGCGACCTGCTCCGCCACGCCGACGACCCGAACCCGCGCATGCGCCAACTGGCCCTGGACGACCCGGAGTCGACAGACGACCTGGTCGAGCGCCTCAGCCGGGACCGTGACGGTGAAGTCCGGCACCGGGCCGCGTCCGACCCCCGGCTGGCGCCCGCGTCGGCCGTGCGGCTGCTCGACGACCCGCACGAACACGTCCGCCATGCGGCCTGTCGGCACCCCGGGCTGCCCGCGAGGACGCTGGTCCGTCTGCTGAGAGACCCCGAGACCGCACAAGCCGCGGCCCGGCAGGCCGCGTTGCCCACCTCCGTCATGGAACGGATGCTCCAGCGGATCCAGTCCCCGGCCGGCGCGACACCGGAGCCATGAGCCGGGTCACGTCTGTCCGGGAGCCGGCGGGGAGAGCGGCCGTTCGAAGAAGGTCTCCAGGACCACCGTGGCCTGCGTTCCGCTGACGCCGTCGATGGCGTAGATGCGGCGCAGGACGTCCTGCAGTTGCTCGGTGGACGCGGTCCTGACCTTCACCAGCACCGAGGCGCTGCCGGCGATGATGTGCGCCTCCAGGATCTCGGGGAGTGCGGCGAAGTCCGGTGCCGTGTCACCCATCCAGGACGTCGAGTCGACCATGACGTAGGCCAGCACGGCGCCGCCCAGCGCGGCCGGGTCCGTCTCGACGGTGGTGCGCCGGATGATGCCGCGCTCCCGCAGCTTGCGCACGCGTTCGTGGGCGGCGCCCGCCGAGAGGCCGACGGCCTGTCCCAGGGCCGCGTAGGACTGGGTGGCGTCCTGCTGGAGCTGCGTCAGCAGGGCGTGATCGATCTGATCCATGACTTCCCGTTCGGACGATGCTTGTGCTGACCGTATCTCATCCTGCAACCTTGAGCCTGAGCCAAACATGGTTCTGCGAGTGACGGCTATGGGAGAGGAAGGCCTCATGACCAGCGAGCGCCCCGGGCTGTACGAGATGCTCGACGACCGGTTCCGTACCGGGCGGTGTATGAACGGCGACGCGGCGTTGGAGGTCCTGTACACCAGCTGCCGCTGGGCCGAGGGGCCGATCTACGTGCCTGCCTGGCGGCACGTGGTCTGGAGCGACATCCCCAACGACCGGATGCTGCGCTGGGACGAGGAGACCGGGGAGGTCGGCGTCTTCCGCCGCTCCGCCGGGCACACGAACGGCAACACCCTCGACCGTCAGGGCCGGCTGATCACCTGCGAGCAGGGAAACCGCCGGGTGACCCGGACCGAACACGACGGCACCCTCACCGTGCTGGCGGACCGGTGGAACGGGAAGCGCCTGAACAGTCCGAACGACGCGGCCGTCAAGTCCGACGGTTCGATCTGGTTCTCCGACCCGGACTTCGGCATCACCAGCGACTACGAGGGTTATCGCGCGCAGAGCGAGATCGGCTCCAACAACGTCTACCGCATCGACCCGGCCACCGGCGAAGTGCGGCTGGTCGCCGACTGTTTCGGTGCGCCGAACGGACTGGTCTTCTCGCACGACGAGCGGCACCTGTTCGTCTCCGACACGCGGGCAGGCTTCATCCGGGTCTTCGATGTGCGCGAGGACGGCACGCTGTCCGACGGCGAGGTCTTCGCCGAAGCGGGGGCCCGCGAGAACGCCCGCTTCGACAATCTCCGCTTCGACGACGAGGGCCGGCTCTGGGCCGCCGCGATGGGCGACGGCGTGCACTGCTACGACCCCGACGGCACGCTGATCGGGCGCCTCGACGTCCCCGAGGCGGTGTCCAACATCTCCTGGGGCGGCGCAAAACGAAACCGCCTCTTCATCACTGCGGAGACCAGCCTCTACTCGGTGGTCATGGGCGTCACCGGCACGCACCCGACCGGACCGGGCCACCGGCCCTGGCACTGAGCGGCCGGCCCCGGAACCCCGCCTGAGGCAGTGTCAGACCGCGTCGCCCCCACCCCGCTTGAGGCCGGCGACGAACGCACCGAACGCGGCGGGGGTGAGGGCGAGGACGGGCCCGGCCGGGTTCTTGGAGTCGCGGACCGGGACGGTGCCGGTGGGGGCGAGGTTGGTGGCGACCTGGACGCAGTTGCCGCCGTTGTTGCTGTACGAGGAGGTGTACCAACGCGGGGATTCGGTCGTCACGATGTGCCCTTTCGCATCTGCTTGATCATGGCCACGGATGCTGCCTGCGACAGCGCTTCGGCCTGTAGCTGATGGTAGGCCGTCAACATGGGAAGTACCGACGGGCTTTCACGGTCCAAGTGGCCTTGGGTCTGGGACTCCGCGTAGCAGATCACGGTTCGGTCCGGGAGCGTCAGCAGATTGACGGGCAGGTCGAACGTGCGGCGCTCGGCCATCTCGTACGGGGCGATCTGGAGCAGCGTGTTCGGCATCTCGGCGAACTCGATCAGCCGGTCCAGCTGGGCGTTCATGACCGCCGGCCCGCCTACCGGGCGCCGGATGCAGCTCTCGTCCATGGTGACGAAGAGCATGGGCGGCTTGGGGCGGACGAGGGCCGCCTGCCGCTCGGCCAGGAACGAGACGCGTTCGTCGGCCTGTTCGGGCAGGATCGCGCCGCGATGTACGGCGCTGTACGCCAATACCCGTGCGTATTCCGGAGTCTGGAGCAGTCCCGGGATGATCCCGATCTCGTACAGCCGGAGTTCGACCGCCCGACCCTCGTAGCCGACGTACTGCGGGAAGCCCTCCAGCAGCGATCCGTGCCGGATCTCCCGGTACTGGCGCTCGAACGTGTCAGCGGTTTCCCCGGTGCCGAAGGCCAGGTCCACGCTGCGCGAAAAGCGAAGGGTTGGCATCTTACGACCAGTTTCCACGGCCGAGATGTGCGTACTGGAATAGCCCGTCCGTTCGGCCAGGTCCTCCTGCTTCCAGCCCCGGGCTTCTCGCAGGCTGCGGACCCGTGCGCCGTAGGCCGCCTGGGGGCTGCTGTCAGGCTCTAACTCCTTGATGTTCAAGGGGTGTCACCGACCTTTCGTTCGTGAGTGACACGTTGAATGGTTCTCGACCCTAGGGCACGCTGAGCCGCCTTGGTAGTGGAATGACTACGGAGAGGTACGGCAGTGTCTATGCAGGTACAACCGTCCGAATTCGCCCCGGTCCCCGGGACCCTCGTGGTCGATGTGACCCGTGCGCATCTGCCCCGGATCGGGGAGTTCCGTGGGGTCGCCGGCCCTTACTGGATGCTCCGGCCGGCCCGGGGTGGTGCCGAGTGGGAGGTGCTGCCCGAGCACACGCGGGAGGCGACGTCCCGGGAGCGGCTGTGGGCGCGGAACGCGCGGGAGAACGCCCGGAGTCGGGGTGAGGTCGTATGAGGGGCGACGGGCGCGAGGGCGCCGGGGCGGACGCCGACGCCGTCCCGTCGTCGGGTGGGTGCGGGACGTGCGACGCGTTCACCGCCGCCGAGGAGGCCGCGCAACGTGCGGGCGACGGGAGCCGGGAGACCGACTTCCGGGTGCTCCGGCGACGGCATGCGGAGACCGCGCACGGGGCGGAGCCGGCGTAGGGCATTAGCGCCCCCTTACGCGGGGCGGATGCCGATCCTTTCGCGTAGGACCGGCCTTACGGGGTACGCGAGTTGGGACACGCGGGTGCGGCGGGGGAGGCGGCTGGCAGATGGTACGGGGGCAGGGCCTGCGGAGGGCGTGGAGCAGAGTCAAAGGGTGGGTGCGGGGGCGGCCCCGGACGGCGGGGGCGCTGCTGGGCCTCGCCGGTGGGCTCCTGATGGCGGGAAGCGCGGCCATGGCTCCGCTTCTGCACGACGCCCCGGACTACACCAAGGTCTTCCTCGTCGTCCCGTTCGGCGTCGGCATGCTCGGCCTGCTCAGCCTGGGGGCGCCGTACGAGAAGCACATGCTGGTGCTGGGAATCAGCGGAATGGCTCTGCTCGTCCTGAGCAACGCCGGCGTCGGCAGCGCGGTGCTCGAATGGCGCGGTGAGCACGTACAGGCCACGGTCATCGAGGTGAAGCGGCAGGAGAATCCGCGGACCACGCCCTCGTACAGCTGCAAGGTCCTGGACGCCGAGGGGCGTACCGACTGGGTCCAGGGCGGTGGCCGGTGCGGCCGTAACAGCCGTCCCGGCGACCGTTACGAGATCCTGCGCGATCCGGACGGCCTGGTGCCGGGGTCGACGGAGGACCCGCCGATCGGGTTCGCGGTCCTCGTACCGGTCACCGGCACGCTCCTCCTCCTGGCGTCCGTGTCGGGCGCGCTGGCCATGAAGCGGCGGGTCGGCGACGAGGGCTGGAAGCAGGACCGGAAGCCCGACCGGAAGCGGGACCGGAAGCCGGGCCGGAAGCCGAGCCGCACGCAGGACCGGAAACAGCCCCGGGACACGGCAGGGGCTGCGACCGGGTCCCGGAAGGCTTAGGGCCTGCCTGACCATTCCCGTCTGCCGGGCGACGCCATGCACGCACTCTCGCCGCACCGGCAGACACGCCCTAGGAGTCGGCCCCGGTGCCACCGCCCGTTTCCCGGTGGCCCGGCCCCGCCGCGTAGGCCAGCGGAGGTGCGATCGCCTGCGCGTCCGCCCCCTCGCCGACCCACAGGGAGATGAACAGCGCGGCAGTCGCTTCCAGGAGGCCCGCCCGGTCGAGACCGCCGCCGGCCACGGGGTCGCAGCCCACGTCCCGCACCAGTTCGCGGACGCGCGCGACGGCCGACGCGTCGTCCCCGCAGACCGGCACGGCCAAGGGCCGTCCGTCGAAGACGGGCGGCCGCATGCGCCACACGTCCTCGTGGCAGAGGTTGAACGCCTTGACCACGTGGGTTCGCGGTGCCGCGTCGGCCAGGTGCCGTGCGGCCGAGGGGCCTCCTTCCGTCAGCAGCCGGAAGCCCGGCCCGACCGGATTGGAGCAGTCGATCAGCACCTTGCCCTCAAGCGCCGTGCGCAGGTCCCGCGCCACGCCCGCGCCCGCTCCGAAGGGGAGCGCGGCCAGCACCACCTGACCGGACTCGGCCGCGCCACGCAGATCCGAGGATCTCGCGCCGCCTCCGACCCGCCGCGCGAGGCGCTCCGCCCTGTGCGCGTGCCGTCCTCCGATGGTCACCCGGTGGCCGGCCCGCACCCAGTGGGTGGCGAGTGCGTCGGCCATATTGCCCGTTCCCAGTACGCCGATTCTCATCACGCGTTCCCTTTCCGTACCTGCTGCTTCGACGGTTCTCCCGACGCTAGAGAGGCGTTCGGGCACCATGTGGTACGTGACGACCGACACCTTCCTCGCCGACTGCCGGGCTCGGCTCGCCTTCGACCTCCTCTCCAACACCTGGAACGCCGTGGTGCTCTGGTCGCTGCGCGAGGGCCCCAGGCGCCCGGTCGAGCTGCGGGAGCGGATCGGCGGCATCAGTTCCAAGGTCCTCACCGAGACCCTGCGGCGGCTGCAGTTCAACGGACTGGTCGACCGGCAGCCGTGCCCCGGCGCGGCCTCGGGGGTCGAGTACCGTCTCACGGCTCTCGGCCGGACCCTGCTGGCGCCCATCGACGCCGTCGGCGCATGGGCCTTCGCGCACGGTGACGAGGTGATGGCGGCCCAGGAGGCCGCTTGCGCCTCCGCCCCGCAGGCCTCTCTCCCCAGTCATCGCCCGGACCGGCCGGCGAGGTGAGCACGGACGCGTCCGGCAGGCCGGGCGCGTCCTGAAGAGGAGTCCGGGGGCAGGCGGCCCCACCGCGAGCCATGGCGGTCCGGTCAGGCCCTTCCAGCTCCGCGACGACCGCCGCCACACACGTCATTCCCGTCACCGTTTGACCCTCCCCCTGCGTCAGGCTTGAGGCTGGAGCCGACGAAAGGGCAGGCGGATGAGCTATTCCGTGGGGCAGGTCTCGGCGTTCGCCGGGGTGACGGTGCGGACGCTGCATCACTACGACAAGGCGGGGCTGCTCTCGCCCAGCGGGCGCAGCCACGCCGGTTACCGGCTCTACGGCGAGGCGGACCTCGCCCGGCTCCAGCAGATCCTCTTCTACCGGGAGCTGGGCTTCTCGCTGGACGAGATCGCCGTGATCCTCAAGGACCCGCAGGCGAACGCGCTGGAGCAGCTGCGGGACCGGCAGCGGCGGCTGGGCGAGGAGATCGCGCGGCTCCAGCGGCTGACGGAGGTGGCGGAACGGGCCATCGAGGTCCAGCAGACCGGGGTGGCCCTGACTCCGCAGGAGCGGTTCGAGGTCTTCGGGGAGATCGCCTTCGACCTCAGCTATGCCACGGAGGCCGCCCTGAAGTGGGCGGACTCCGAGGGGCAGCGCACCTCGATGGCGCGGGCGGCGGCGCACACCAAGGAGGACTGGCGGCGGCTGATGGGGGAGGCCACCGCCTGGCGGGGGGAACTGCTCGCGGCCTTCGACGAGGGGGAGCCGAGCGACGGCGAACGGGCCGTGGACCTGGCCGAGGAGCACCGGCTGCACATCTCGCGCTGGTTCACCTCCTGCCCGCCGGACATGCACCGGCGCATCGCGGACGACTTCGTCGCCGACCCCCGTGCCTTCGCCCTGGTCGTCCCTCCCTCGCAGCAACGCCCCGGCCTGGCCGCCTACCTGGGCAAGGCGGTCCACGCCAACGCGGCCCGCCACGACGGCGGCAGCCGTACCGAACCTCCGGAGGAATGATGAGAATCCTGATCGCGGCGGCCGGATCGCGCGGTGACGTGGCGCCCTACACGGGCCTGGGCGCCGCACTGCGCGGGGCCGGGTACGAGGTGGCCCTCGCCACGACGGAGGCCTTCGCGCCGCTCGTACGCGAGGCGGGACTGGAGTTCCGCGCCCTGCCCGCCGACGCGCGAACCGGGGGCGGGGTCCGGGGGAGCCGCGAACTCATGCGTACGGCGGCGGCGTTCATCACCGAACTGGGCGGCGGGTTCGCCGAGGCGGCGGCCGAAGGGGCCGACCTCCTCCTGCTGTCGACGACCACCGCCCCGCTCGGCTGGCACCTCGCCGAGGCGATGGGGATACCGAGCCTCGGGGTGTACCTCCAGCCCACCGCGCCGACCGGCGACTTCCCGCCGGTGGTCACGGCCGCCCGCTCGATGGGCCGCCTCGGCAACCGCGCGGCCGGGCGCTTCGCCCTCCGCATGACCGACCGCCTCTACGCGGACGCGGTCACCGGACTGCGCCACCGCCTCCGTCTGCCCCCGCTCTCCGCCTCCGCGGCGCGGCGGCGGCAGGAGGCGGCGGACTGGCCCGTGCTCTACGGATTCAGTACGGCGCTGGTGCCCCGGCCCGCCGACTGGCGGCCCGGTCTGGAGGTCGTGGGTCCCTGGTGGCCGCACCACGACCCGGACGCGAAGCTGCCCGCCGAGGTCGAGGACTTCCTCGCCGCCGGACCCCGGCCCGTCCTCGTCGGCTTCGGCAGCATGGCGTCGGGCGAGGGCGAACGGCTCGGCGCGCTCGCCGCCCGGGCCCTGCGCCGCGCCGGACTGCGCGGCATCCTCCAGTCCGGCAGCGCCGGGCTCACCGCCCACGGCGACGGCACCGTCCTCACCGTCGGAGACCTCCCGCACGCCCTGCTCCTCCCGCGCCTGGCCGCCGTCGTCCACCACGCGGGCGCCGGAACCACCGCCGCCGCCCTGCGGGCCGGGGTGCCCTCGGTGCCCGTACCCGTCACCGCCGACCAGCCCTTCTGGGCGTCCCGGCTCGCCGCGCTCGGCGCCGCCACCGACCCGATCCCCTTCCGCTCCCTCGACGCCGAACGCCTCGCCGCCGCGCTCGGAACGGCCGTCACCCGGCAGTCCTTCAGCCTCGCCGCCGCCGACGCGGCCCGGCACCTGGCGGCGGAGGACGGGGCGGGGAGGGTGATCGAGACGGTGGGACGCCTGATCGGGGGCTGAGGGGGCGGGCGGCCGGGGGAGGTGTCCCAGGGGCGTCCCGGAGGGGGTGTCCCGGACGGGGGCGGGGATCCCGGGACGGTGGACGGTGGAGGGACGGCGGCAACGCTCCCTAGGTTCATCGGCGTTGGCCCGACCGGGGCCTCCGTACCGAGTCCAGGAGACCGTTCATGAGACGCGCCGCGTCCGTCCTCACCGCCGTATTCGCCGCACTCCTCACCACCCTGCTGGTCGTCCCCGCGGCCCAGGCAGCCGGCTGGCCCGTCCTCCAGAGCGGCAGCCGGGGCGCCGACGTCACGACCGTCCAGCACCTGCTGACCGCGCGCGGCTACAGCACGGACGCGGACGGGGACTACGGCCCCGGCACCACCGGCAGCGTCCGGAACTTCCAGAGCGCCAACGGGCTGTCGGCCGACGGCGCCGTCGGGCCGGCCACCTGGCCCAAGCTCGTCGTGACCGTCCGCAACGGAAACACCGGCTCCGCCGTCAAGGCCCTTCAGGTCCAGCTCAACAAGTACAACGGCGGGCTCGCGGTGGACGGGGACTTCGGTCCCGGCACCGAGGCCAAGGTGCGTTCCTTCCAGCAGTCCAAGGGGCTGTCCGTGGACGGTGTCGCCGGACCGGCCACCTGGGAGGCCCTGCTGACCGGTTCCGGTTCCGGTTCCGGCTCGGGCTCCGGCGGCAGCGGCACCCTGACCCACGCCCAGGCCGCCGCCCAGTTCAACGCGGCCGGCATCGGCTGGGTCTCCTCGGGCAACTGCTCCAACCGTGCCAACAGCACCTGCACCTCGTTCGACGGCCTGCGCGCCGCCTCCGCCAACGGCGCCGTCGCGCTCAAGCAGTCGATCGGCGGCTGCTCGCTCACCATCACCGGCGGCACCGAGACCGGCCACGCCTCCGGCACGTACAGCCACGGCAACGGCTACAAGCTCGACTTCCAGCGGGTCAGCTGCCTGACCAGCCACATCACGGGCACCTTCCCCCGCACCGGCACCCGCAGCGACGGGGCCGCCCTCTACACCGCCCCGTCCGGGAACATCTACGCGGACGAGGGCAACCACTGGGACGTGACGTTCATGAACTAGGGCGTTCCGCGAAAGTCCCGCCCGCGCGACCCGCCCGGCCCCCGGCCCGTTCCCGTACGGCCGGAGGCCGGGCGTTCCACGCGGTGTCAGCCCCGGGGCGCGGCGGCGGCCGGACGGCTCCCGCCCGTCTCGCGGAGGACCAGCAGACCGGTGACCGCGATCACCGCCGCCGTCAGGCCGTGGATGCCGAACGCGGCGGAGGCGGGCCCGTGGTGGGCCAGGACGTTGATCATGTCGCCGAACGGGGCGACGGCCTCCATCAGCAGCACCCAGCCCAGCGCCCGGCGGTGGCCGGTCAGGAGCAGGACGCCGAGGACCAGGCCCATCGCGAACTCGCGGGTGCCCTTCATGACGAGGAAGCCGTCGCCGTTGCCGTCCGACCAGGTCGGCAGTCCGACCCCGTGGGTGGACGCCTCGGGGGACAGGATGAAGGACAGCCCGAGCCAGAGGACGAACAGGACGCAGACGGCGGTCAGGGCGGTGTTGACGTTCCTCGGCGACACGGTGCCGCTCCTTCGGGGTCCGGTGGCGGTCGTGGAGTCGTGACGCGGGGGCGTCCGGGTCGCCGTCACAGCTCGATCTCCTCGTAGAGGTGCGGGTACGAGACGACGTCGGCCGGTGACTCGGCCGCCAGCCGCTGGAACTCCGGCCGGCCGAACGCCGCCGCCAGCGCCCCGCTCGACTCCCAGACCGCGACGTTCATCAGCAGCCGGCTGCCCGCCGTGCCCCGGTGCATCCGCAGCGAGACGAACCCCGGCTGCGCCTTCATGAACGCCGCCTGCCGCCGGAAGAGCGTGAGGAACTCCTCGGTCCGCTCCTCCGGGACGACGAAGGTGTTGGTCAGGACGACGGGCCCGGTCTCCTGCCGGAACTGCGCGAACAACGGCGTTCCCGGGTCAAGGTTCCTCAGCTCGGCCATGGCGGTGCTTCCTCTCCGTCGGGTGGTCACCGGTCGGCGGATGCCCACAGGTGTGCCAACAAGCGTGTGCCAACGCCTGTAGGCCAACGCTCGTTGGCAAACGTAGGGCCGGGAGCCTGGACTGTCAACACGCGTTGGCCTACGTTGGTCGGCATGACCGGCACCACGGAGAACCAGCAGGCCGCACGGCGTTCCGACGCCACCCGCGCCGCGATCCTCGCCGCGGCCCGCCAGCGGTTCGCGGCGGACGGCTACGAGAAGGCGACCATCCGGGCCATCGCGCGCGACGCGCGGATCGACCCGTCGATGGTGATGCGCTACTACGGCAACAAGGCGGGACTGTTCGCGGAGGCCGTCGCCATCGACCCCGGGCTGCCGGACCTGGACGTCGAGTCGCGGGAGGAGACCGGCCGCACACTGGTGCGCCACTTCCTCTCCCTGTGGGAGGAGAACGGCGAACTCACCGCCCTGCTGCGGGTCGGCGCCACCGACCCGGCCGCCGCCGAGCGCACCCAGACCGTGCTCCGCGACCAGCTGATCCCGCTGGCCCGCCGGGTCGGCCCCGACCCGGACCAGGCACCGGCCCGCGCGGCGCTCTGCGCCTCGGCCGTCCTGGGAATCGCGCTGACGCGCTACGTCCTCCGCTTCCCGGCGAGCGTCGCGCTCAGCCCCGAGGAGATCGTGGACTGGGTCGGGCCCACGATCCAGCGGTACCTCACCGCCCCCGAGCCGTAACGGCCGGGGACGGCCGCCCCGTGGCCGGCCGGGACCGCGCCGCCGGACTGCGAACAGCCTTTCCGGGTAGGCGTGTCGACGGTCGGGTCACGGTGACGGGGGCGGTGCGGCGGTGGCGGCGAGGGTCGGGACCTTACGGAAGGCGTGGCGCGCGGCGGACACCTGGGTCCCGCGCAGGCCCCGGACGGCGGGGGCGCTCCTCGCCTCGGCAGCCGGGGCGGTGGTCGTCGGGCTCGGCGTGCTGGGCGATCTCCTGTACCGCCTGCCCGGATACACCTACGGGATCGGTTACGCGGTGGTGCTCCTCGCCACGCTGGCCTGCCTGGTGAAGATCGGCGTGCCCTCGGCCGGACGCCTCCTGGCGCTCGGCCTGCTCTGGTGCTTTCTGGCCGTCGCGGTCCCGTACGGCTTCCGCGGGGCGGTCCTGGACTGGCGTGGCGACCGGGTGACGGTCACGGTCACCGAGGCGTGGAAGGAGGGCGAGTCCTGGAACGTCAATGACGACTACCGCTGCACGGTCGAGGCCGAGGGGCGTACGTTCCCCCTCAAGGGCGACGCGAAATGCGACCGGGACACCCGCCCCGGCGACCGCTTCGAGGTCCTGCGCGATCCCGGCGACCTGGTGGCCCCCTCGTCGTCCGCTCCCCGGGCCGGCTTCCCGCTCCTGGCCTCGTGCACGGCCGGGGCGCTGCTCCTGATGGGCGCGGTGGGGGCCCGGAGCCTGAGCCGGCGGGCCGCCGCCTCACGGACGCCCTGACCCCCCCCGCCCCTACTGCACGCAGAACTCGTTGCCCTCCGGATCGGCCAGGGTCGTCCACCGGCCGCCCGGCTGCTCCACGTCGTCGAGCACCGTGGCGCCGAGCGCCTTCAGCCGGTCGACCTCCTCCGCGCGGCGGTCCGGGCCCGCGTGGAGGTCCAGGTGCAGGCGGTTCTTCACGGTTTTGGCCTCGGGGACGCGTTGGAAGAGGAGCCGGCGGCCGTGGCCGGTGCCGCTGTGTTCGTCGTACGGGTCGTCCGGGTGCCGTACGGCCGCCAGATCGCGCCAGGCGCGGCGGCCGTGCGCGGTCGTCGTGAGCGCCTCGGGCACGGCGTCCGCGCTCAGCAGCTGCTCGATCAGGGGGCTGTTGTCCTCGATCGCGTAGCCCAGGGCCGCGGCCCAGAAACCGGCCTGGGCGTGCGGGTCGGCGGAGTCGACGACGACTTTCCAGTCAAGAGTCATGATCGTCATTCTGTCCCGGAATGGGTGATTCCGGGGTGCGGACCGAGGAGAGACGGGCGAAGGCCACCACGTTGGACCGGTAGCCGCCCGCGCCGGGGTCGTACGGACCGCCGCAGGTGAGCAGTCGCAGTTCGGCGCCCCGGGTGGGGCCGTAGACACGGGTGCTCGGGAACGCGCTCTTGGCGAACTCCTCCACGGCGTAGAGGCGGAAGACCGCGACCCGCCCGTCCGCCCGGCGCACCTCCACCTCCGCGCCCGGCCGCAGGGTGTCCAGTCCGGCGAAGGCCGCCGGTCCGGCGGGCGTGTCGACGTGGGCGACCACGATCGCGTTGCCGGGGGAGCCCGGGGTCACCCCGTCGCGGTACCAGCCCACCAGGTTGCGGTCCGCCGGGTCGGGCACGCCGAGCCGGCCCCCGGCGCCGAGCGTCAGACCGGTGAACGGGGCGCTGACGCCGAGGCCGGGGATCACGATGCGGACCGGGCGGGACGCGGGCAGCACGGGGGGTCCGGTGCGCACGGTGCCCGGACGCGGGGCCGACGCGGTGACCGCGCCGCCGGCCGAGGGGTCCGCCAGCGGGGAGACCGTCAGCAGGACGAGCGCCGCCGCGGCGGCCGGGACCAGCCCGGCCGCCACGCGGGCGCGGGGCAGCGGCATCAAGGACATCTGGCCCCCTCCGTAAGTCGGCCCGGCCGCCACGCGCGCGCGGGGCAGCGGTCCGCGTGACCGCCGCCCCCGCCGGACGCCGGTGCTCAACCGCGCCGGCGCCGGATCGCGCGGAACCCGCCGAACGCGGCGGCCGCCACCGCCACCGCCAGCAGCCCGGCCGCCGGGCCCGTACCGGACAGGCCCATCGGTCCCGTGGACGTCAGGGCGGTGGAACCGTCACCGGCGTCGACCGGGCCCTCGGGCATCGGGCCGTGGCCCCCGTGCCCGCCGCCGTGGCCGCCCCCGTGCCCGCCGCCTCCGTGGCCGTGGGACGGGGTCGGGCGGGGATGCGGATGGCTGGGCGACGGCGAGGGGCTGGGCGCGGCGGCGGTGATCCGGGTGCGTTCGGTCGCGCTCACCCCGGTGCGCAGCGGCCCTTCCGCCCCGGCGAGGGTGACGGTCAGTTCGGTCGTCACCTCCAGCGGACCGGCCGGAGCGTCCTCGGCCGCCGCGAGGGTGAACGCCGCGCCCGCCCTGCCGCCCGGCTCCAGCGTGCCGCCGGCCCGGAGGCTGGTCCGCAGCTCACCGGTGAGCGTGCCGTCGGGCTGCCGGGTCAGCGGGACCCCGGCGCCCTCGGAGACGACGGTCAGCTGGTCCGCGCGCAGACCGTCGGGCCCCTTGAGCGTCAGCCGGGTGCCGATGCCGGGGTACTGCGGTCCGTCGGCCGGGTCGGCGTAGGAGGCGTCGGCCGGGCGCGGTCCGTCGCCCGCCCCGATCGCCTCGGGGAGGGAGAGGGCGGCGGTGGCGCGGCCGGTGACGGCGAAGTCCCAGACGGTGCCCTGGGCGGTGATGTCGTCGACGTACGTGTTCAGCGTGCCGTTCGGGTCGCCGAGGCGGCCGATGTTGGCGATGACGCCGTACGCGCCCTCGCACGCCTCGACGAACTGCGACAGCGGGGCGTCCCCGCCGGCCGGAATCCCGGCCACCGCGCGCGAGGTCCGCATCACCGAGTCGCCGGTGAGCCGGTAGTGCTGCCAGGTGTCCGGCTTCAGCGCCTGCCCGCGCACATCCGTGTTGGCGCCCGGTTCGAAGGACAGCGTGGTGAAGCCGCCGCAGGAGGCCGGGAGCTGGAAGTTGGCGCCGGTGCTCGGGTTCGTGGAGCCCTCGGTCGCGGTGTACGCCCAGTAGGACAGGCCCGCGTCGAGCAGCGGGCGCATCGGCTCGGGGGTCCAGGTCGCGTTGAAGTAGTGGGCGGCCTGGGCCTGCTGGCCGGCGCCGATCGACAGGTGGAGGCTGCCGTTGAGGTGGACCGGGTCGGGCTTCGGGGAGACTTCCTGGACGCCCGGGTCGCGGTCGGGGCTGGTCTCCTGGATCCGGAACCAGGGGCCGGCCGGACCGAGGCCCGACGGGTTGACGGTCCGCACCGTGTCGTCCGCCCCCGCCGCCGGGGCGCTCGCGCAGGCGAGGACGGACAGGACGGACAGGGCGGCGGTGGCGGTCGCGGTGCGCAGGAGCGCCGTGGACGTCCCGGAGGCACGCAGAGATCGGGTCATACGTATGAGAAAAGGATAAGCCGAGCGTTAAGGTGTCATGACACAGCGTGACACGCCCTGGCCTCGCTCCAATGCCGTACCGCCCGCCCTCGCCGCCCCGTCCGGTGCCTTCAGGCGGGTCGGGGTGCTCCGATGCCGCTCAGATACGCCGCGACCGCCGCGTGGTCCCCGCCCGGCGCGACGAGCGCCACATGGTTGTCCGGGCGGACCAGGATCAGCGCCTCCGTACCGGGCCCCACGCCGTACGCCGCGCGGGCGTGCCCCCCGTCGTCGGTCAGATCCCGTGGCGCGCCCGCGTCCACCCCGTACGCCCGCAGGTCCTCCGGATGCGCCGACTCGGCCTCCCGCAGCGCCCCGGCCGTGCCCGGTCCGAAGCCGAGGAGGGTGAAGCGGGGGCCGGTGAAGGCCTCGAAGAGGCGGAAGGGGGCGCCGGTGCGGGCGTCGTGGCAGGGGGCGTCCGGGGCGCGGTCGCCGGGGCGGAGCAGGGCGGTCGCGCCGGGACCGGCCAGGCGGCTCCACCGGTAGCCGTGGCCCAGTCCGCTGGTCCGCGGGCCGATCGCGCTGTCCAGGCCGCCGCCCGGTTTCCGGATGGCCTCCAGCGTGGCCTCCAGCCGCTCCGCGCTGATGTCGAGCACATCGGCGGCGACGGGCAGCCGCTCCTCCTCGTAGGTGTCGAGCAGGGCCGGACCGGCCTGTCCGGAGACGACCCGGGCGAGCTTCCAGCCCAGGTTGTACGCGTCCTGGATGCCGGTGTTCATGCCGAGCCCGCCCGCGATCGAGTGGACGTGCGCGGCGTCCCCGGCCAGGAACACCCGGCCCACCCGGTAGTGCCGGGCCAGGCGTTCGTTGACCCGGTAGGACGAGAGGAGCGCGGCCCGGGTCAGCCGCTCGCCGGGCAGCCGCGTGTGCCTGGCGAAGAGCCGGCGGAAGCCCTCGGCCGACGGGGGGAGGGGCGCGCCCGAGGCATCGGTCTCCGGACCGGCCTGGAACCACCAGCCCGCACGGGTGCCGGGGATCGGGCAGAGCATCACCGCCCCGTCCTCGTCGAACCACTGGTGCCAGAAGCCCCGGTCCAGGTCCTCCACCTCGACGTCACCGGAGACCATCCGCTGCGTCTCGTCGGTCTTCCCCTCGAACGGGACGCCCAGCAGCTTGCGCACCGTGCTGTGCCCGCCGTCGCAGCCCACCACGTACCGCGCCGCGAGCGTGCCGCCGTCCGCCAGTGAGGCCGTGACGGAGTCCTCGCCCTGCTCCAGCCCGACGACCTCGGCGCCGAGCCGGACCCGTACGCCGAACTCCGCGAGGCGGTCGCGGAGGATCTCCTCCAACTGCCACTGGGCGAGCATCCGGGGCCGGTTGTACGGCGAGTCCGGGGTCGCCCGCACCTCGGCGAAGGGGTCCGCGTCGGCGATCGGGACGCCGTTCCGGTACTTCCGCATCGGCAGCGGTTCCGCGCCCGCCGCCAGCACCGCGCCGACGACCCCGAGATCCTCCAGCACCTCCAGGGAGCGCGGATTGGGGCCCTTGGCCCGGGAACTGCGCGGGTGCGCGGGGCTCCTGTCGATGATCAGCGGGGCGATCCCGTGACGGGCGAGATCGATGGCCAGGGTCAGTCCGGTCGGTCCCGAACCGACGATCAGGACGGGCGTCGTCGTGCGCGGAGGCATGCGTGCTCCTCGGTCGAGGGTGCGTGGGACGCCATCACACCGCAACCGAGTTAAAAAAGCAACCGGGTAACCTTTTTAGTGGGGCTGTTCCGCGGCGGCCGTACGCGGCGTCGCGGCGGCGTCCGCCACCCCCGCCTGCCTCGCCGCCTCCGCCCGCGCCGCCTCGGCCCGTGCCCGCGTGCGCCGCGAGGTCCGCAGCGCGTCCCAGGTCAGCAGGGCCAGCGCCACCCACACCAGCCCGAACCCGGCCCAGCGCTCCGGCGGCATCGCCTCGTGGAAGTACAGGATCCCCAGACCGAACTGGAAGACCGGCGCCAGATACTGGAGCAGCCCCAGCGTGGAGAGCGGTACGCGGATCGCCGCCGCCCCGAACAGGATCAGCGGGATCGCCGTCACCAGCCCCGTCGCGGCGAGCAGCGCCGCATGGCCGACGCCCTCGGAGGCGAAGGAGGACTCGCCCGCGGCGCCCAGCCACAGCAGATAGCCGAGCGCCGGCACGAACAGCACCGCGGTCTCGGCGGTGAGCGACTCCAGGCCGCCCATGTCGACCTTCTTCTTGATCAGCCCGTACGTGGCGAACGAGAACGCCAGCGCCAGCGAGATCCACGGCGGCCGGCCGTAGCCGATCGCCAGCACGAGCACGGCCGCCGCGCCCGTGCCGACCGCCACCCACTGCACCGGGCGCAGCCGCTCGCCGAGCAGCAGCACCCCCATCGCGATGGTGACCAGCGGGTTGATGAAGTAACCGAGCGAGGCCTCGACGACATGGCCGTTGTTCACCGACCAGATGTACAGGCCCCAGTTGACCGTGATCGTCGCCGCGGCGACCGTGAGCAGGCCCAGCTTCCGGGGCTGCCGGAGCAGCGCGCCGATCCACGCCCAGCGGCGCAGCGCGAGCAGGGCGACCGCGACGACCGCCAGCGACCACACCATCCGATGGGCCAGGATCTCCACCGCGCCGGCCGGCTTCAGCAGCGGCCAGAACAGCGGGACGACGCCCCACATGCCGTACGCGGCGAATCCGGACAGCAGTCCGGCCCGCTGGTCGTTCGTCCCCTTCACGGGCCCCTCCTGGCGATGACCGCCGGCTCCGCCGCCGACCTGACGACGGTAGCGCCGCCGGGGCCCGGTGTCATAGCCGTATCGCCAGACGGTCATGACACCGGACCGGGAGCCTCCGCCGCGGGCGACGGGAAGGGGCGGACAGGCCCTACAGCGCGGCGACCGCGGCGGCGACCGTCTCGGCCATCGGCGTCGTCGGGCGGCCGATCAGCCGGGCCAGGTCGCCGTTCGTCCCGGCCAGCCGGCCGCGCCGGATCGCCTCGTCCACGTCGACCAGGATCGCCGCGAAGCCCTCGGGGACCCCGGCGCCGGTCAGGATCTCCTGGTGCACCGCGCCCGGCACGTCCTTGTGGACGATTTCCTTGCCGGAAGCGCGGGCGACCTCGGCCGCGTAGTCCGCGAGCGACCAGGCGGTGTCGCCGCTCAGCTCGTACGCCTGGCCGAGGTGGCCCTCACCGGTCAGCACCGCCGCGGCGGCGGCCGCGTAGTCGCCGCGGGTCGCGGACGCGATCCTGCCCTCGCCCGCGTTGCCCACCACCGCGCCGTGCGCCAGGACGGGCGCCAGGTTCGCCGTGTAGTTCTCCGTGTACCAGCCGTTGCGCAGGAAGGTGTACGGCAGACCGGACGCCAGGATCAGCTCCTCGGTCGCCTTGTGCTCGTCGGCCAGCACGAAGTCCGCGTCGGGGCCGCCCAGGATGCCGGTGTACGCCAGCTGCGCCACGCCCGCCGCCTTCGCCGCCTCGATCACCGCCGTGTGCTGCGGGACGCGGCTGCCGACCTCGCTGCCGGAGATGAGCAGCACCCGGTCACCGGCGCGGAAGGCCCCGGCCAGCGTCGCCGGGTCGCTGTAGTCCGCGATCCGCAGCTCCACCCCGCGCGCCGCCAGGCCCGCCGCCTTCTCCTTGTCGCGGACCACGGCGGCGATCTCCTCCGCCGGGACGGTGGTCAGCAGCTGCTCGACGACCAGGCGGCCGAGCGCTCCGGTGGCTCCGGTGACGACGATGCTCATGGGGGGCTCCTTGCGTATGTCCTTTTCGGGCGTTCCGTCACTCACCCTACGGGTCACACTAACCATTCGAAAGTACCCACTTTGAAGTAAGGTACTGGCATGAGCGTAAGCAGCCCGGAGCGCCGGCCCGATGTCCGTGAGCCGCTGTGCCCGGCCCGGATCGTCCTCGAACACGTCACCAGCCGCTGGGGCGTGCTCATCCTCATCGCCCTGCTGGAGCGGTCGTACCGGTTCAGCGAACTGCGCCGCGAGGTCGGCGGCGTCAGCGAGAAGATGCTGACCCAGACGCTCCGCACCCTGGAGCGCGACGGCATCGTGCACCGGGACGCCAAGCCGGTGATCCCGCCCCGCGTCGACTACGCGCTCACCCCGCTGGGCCGCGAGGCCGCCGAGCAGGTGTCGGCCCTGGCGCTCTGGTCGGAGCGGAGCCTCGGTGCGGTCGGCGAGGCGCGCGCCGCGTACGACGGCCGTACGGACTGAGGGGTACGCGCCGCGTACGAGGGCCGTACCGACCGAGGGGTACGCGAAAGCGCCGGCCGCACCCGTGGTGCACGGGTGCGGCCGGCGCTTCGTACGCCGTGCGGACGGCCTAGCCCACGACCGTCCAGGTGTCGTTGCCCGCGAGCAGGGCGGCGAGGTCGCCCTTGCCCTTCTGCTCGACGGCCGCGTCCAGCTGGTCGGCCATCAGCGTGTCGTACACCGGCCGTTCCACGTCGCGCAGCACCCCGATCGGGGTGTGGTGCAGCGTGTCCGGGTCGGCGAGCCGGGACAGGGCGAACGCCGTGGTCGGGCTCGGGGCGTGCGCGTCGTGGACGAGGATCCGGGACTTGTTCTCCTCGGTGACCGCGACCACCTGCAGATCACCCGTCAGCGAGTCCCGGACGACGCCCTTCGACCCGTCCGTGCCGAAGACGATCGGCTGCCCGTGCTCCAGCCGGATCACCGCCTCCTGGGCCCGCTCCTTGTCCTTCAGGGCCTCGAAGGCGCCGTCGTTGAAGATGTTGCAGTTCTGGTAGATCTCCACCAGCGCCGTGCCGGGGTGGTCGGCGGCCGCCCGGAGCACGCTCGTGAGGTGCTTGCGGTCGGAGTCGACCGTGCGGGCCACGAACGAGGCCTCCGCGCCGATGGCCAGGGACACCGGGTTGAAGGGGGCGTCGAGCGAGCCCATGGGCGTCGACTTGGTGATCTTGCCGACCTCGGAGGTCGGGGAGTACTGCCCCTTGGTGAGCCCGTAGATCCGGTTGTTGAACAGCAGGATCTTCAGGTTCACATTGCGGCGCAGCGCGTGGATCAGGTGGTTGCCGCCGATGGACAGCGCGTCGCCGTCGCCGGTGACCACCCAGACGCTCAGGTCCCGCCGCGAGGAGGCGAGCCCGGTGGCGATGGCCGGGGCGCGGCCGTGGATCGAGTGCATCCCGTAGGTGTTCATGTAGTACGGGAAACGGGAGGAGCAGCCGATGCCGGAGACGAAGACGATGTTCTCCTTCGCCAGTCCCAGATCGGGCATGAAGCCCTGGACGGCGGCGAGCACCGCGTAGTCGCCGCAGCCGGGGCACCAGCGGACTTCCTGGTCGGACTTGAAGTCCTTCATCGACTGCTTGGCCTCGGCCTTGGGCACCAGCTGGAGCAGTTCGTTGGTCTCAGCCATCGATGGCCTCCTGGAGGGCCGTCGCAAGCTGCTCGGCCTTGAACGGCATGCCGTTGACCTGGTTGTAACTGTGCGCGTCCACCAGATACTTGGCCCGGATGAGCGTGGCCAGCTGCCCGAGGTTCATCTCGGGGACGACCACCTTGTCGTAACGCTTCAGCACCTCGCCCAGATTCCTCGGGAACGGGTTGAGGTGGCGCAGATGGGCCTGCGCGATGGGGCGTCCGGCGGCGCGCAGCCGGCGCACGGCCGCCGTGATCGGGCCGTACGTCGAGCCCCAGCCGAGCACGAGGGTCGTCGCGCCCGAGGGGTCGTCGACCTCCACGTCCGGGACCTCGATGCCGTCCACCTTGGCCTGGCGGGTGCGGACCATGAAGTCGTGGTTGGCCGGGTCGTACGAGATGTTGCCGGTGCCGTCCTGCTTCTCGATGCCGCCGATGCGGTGTTCGAGACCGGGGGTGCCGGGGACGGCCCAGGGGCGGGCCAGGGTCTGCGGGTCGCGCTTGTAAGGCCAGAAGACCTCGGTGCCGTCGGCCAGCTCGTGGTTGGGGCCGCCCGCGAACTGGACGCGCAGGTCCGGCAGCTGGTCGGTCTCCGGGATGCGCCACGGCTCCGAGCCGTTGGCCAGATAGCCGTCGGAGAGCAGGAAGACCGGGGTGCGGTAGGTCAGCGCGATACGGGCGGCGTCGAGCGCCGCGTCGAAGCAGTCGGCGGGGGTCCTCGGCGCCACGACCGGCACCGGGGCCTCGCCGTTGCGCCCGTACATCGCCTGGAGCAGGTCGGCCTGCTCGGTCTTGGTGGGCAGTCCGGTGGACGGGCCGCCGCGCTGGATGTCGACGATGAGCAGCGGCAGTTCCAGGGAGACCGCGAGACCGATGGTCTCCGATTTCAGGGCCACCCCGGGCCCGGAGGTCGTCGTCACCGCGAGCGCCCCGCCGAAGGCGGCGCCCAGCGCGGCGCCGATGCCCGCGATCTCGTCCTCGGCCTGGAAGGTCCGTACGCCGAAGTTCTTGTGCCGGCTCAGCTCGTGCAGGATGTCCGAGGCCGGGGTGATCGGGTACGAGCCGAGGTAGAGCGGCAGGTCCGCCTGGCGGCCCGCGGCGATCAGCCCGTAGGACAGGGCGAGGTTCCCGGAGATGTTGCGGTACGTCCCGGTGGGGAAGGCCTGCGAGGCCGGGGCGACCTCGTAGCTGACCGCGAAGTCCTCGGTGGTCTCGCCGAAGTTCCAGCCGGCCCGGAAGGCCGCCACGTTCGCCTCGGCGATCTGCGGCTTCTTGGCGAACTTGGCCCGCAGGAAGGACTCGGTGCCCTCCGTCGGCCGGTGGTACATCCACGACAGCAGCCCGAGCGCGAACATGTTCTTGGAGCGCTCGGCCTCCTTGCGGGAGAGCCCGAACTCCTTCAGCGCCTCGATCGTGAGCGTCGTCAGCGGCACCGGGTGGACGTTGTACGCGTCCAGCGAGCCGTCCTCCAGCGGGCTGGTCTCGTAGCCCACCTTCGCCATCGGCCGTTTGGTGAACTCATCGGTGTTGACGATGATTTCGGCGCCGCGCGGCACATCGGCGATATTGGCCTTCAGCGCCGCAGGGTTCATCGCGACCAGCACGTTCGGCGCGTCGCCCGGGGTCAGGATGTCGTGGTCGGCGAAGTGCAGCTGGAACGAGGAGACACCCGGCAGGGTGCCTGCGGGGGCGCGGATCTCGGCGGGGAAGTTCGGCAGCGTGGAGAGGTCGTTCCCGAAGGAGGCGGTCTCCGAGGTGAACCGGTCACCGGTGAGCTGCATGCCGTCCCCGGAGTCACCGGCGAAGCGGATGATCACCCGGTCCAGGCGGCGGACTTCCTTCCCGCCCGTCCCCGCGGCTGCGGACTGGGGGGCACGCTGTCCCCCTACGAGCGCCTCACTGGCCTCGTCGGCCTGTTCGGCTGGGCTACTGACCTGGCTGGTCACTTACTGGACCTCCCTCGGCGCGGCGGCTCGGGACCGTCCGGCCGACCGGAAGTCCCGAGCACCACCCTACGTCTGTAAGGGTCGCCTTCCTCTGGCCGATCACATGGTGGACGGCATTTTGAGACGATTCTCGGCGCTGTTCCGCCATGATTCACCCCCCACCCTGTTTCCCGCCGGAGCCTCGAAAGAGACACCCGGAAGCAGGGCCTGTCGGCCTACTATCTGACAGAGTGTCAGATGGTGGCGGCGGGCGTCCGGGGTTCGGCCGGACCGGGTGCCCGGGAACGCCGGGCGCGCCCGGCCGGCCGGGCGCGTCAGGAGTTCAGATACGTCAGCACGGCCAGCACCCGGCGGTGGTCGCCCTCGCTCGGCGACAGCCCCAGCTTCAGGAAGATGTTGCTGACGTGCTTCTCCACCGCACCGTCGCTGACCACCAGCTGCCTGGCCACGGCGGAGTTGGTCCGCCCCTCCGCCATCAGCCCCAGCACCTCGCGCTCGCGCGGCGTCAGCCCGGCCAGCACGTCCTGCTTCCGGCTGCGGCCCAGCAACTGCGCCACCACCTCCGGGTCCAGGGCCGTACCGCCCTGCGCCACCCGCACCACCGCGTCCACGAACTCGCGAACCTCGGCCACCCGGTCCTTCAGCAGATAGCCGACGCCCCGGCTCGACCCGGCCAGCAGCTCGGTGGCGTACTGCTCCTCCACGTACTGCGAAAGAACCAGCACCCCGATCCCCGGATACTCCTTACGGAGCAGTACGGCGGCGCGGACGCCCTCGTCCGTGTGCGTGGGCGGCATCCGGACGTCGGCGACCACCACGTCGGGCAGCGCGTCCTGCCCGGCCAGCTCACCGATCGTCCTGATCAGCGCCTCGGCGTCACCGACCCCCGCGACCACCTCGTGCCCCAGATCGGTCAGCAGCCGGGTGAGCCCTTCCCGGAGCAGTACCGAATCCTCGGCGATGACCACGCGCACCCTGTCCTCCACCACGACGCTGAATCCCCCACTGCTCGCTGTTGCACCCCTGTGCCGTCTCCGCCCCAGCATCCCAGACGCGGGACGGCCCGGCCGTGGCACGGCCGGGCCGGGAGACGGGCGCGGTCAGCCGCGCCACGGCAGTTCGGCGGTGATCCGGGTGGGCCCGCCGGCGGGGGAGTCGACGACCAGGACCCCGTCCACCGCGTCCAGCCGCTCGGCCAGCCCCGCGAGCCCGCTGCCCGAGGCCGTGTCGGCCCCGCCGCGCCCGTTGTCACCGACCTGGAGGAGCAGCCGGTCCTCGCTGCGCCAGACCTCGACGGTGGCCTGGGTGGCGCGGGAGTGCTTGGAGACGTTCTGGAGCAGTTCGGAGACCGTGAAGTACGCGATGCCCTCGATGGCCTGCGCCGGACGGGACGACAGGTCCACGTCGACCGTGACCGGGACCGTGCAGCGGGAGGCGATGGCCGAGAGCGCGGCGTCGAGTCCGCGGTCGGTGAGGACGGCGGGGTGGATGCCCCGGGCGAGGTCGCGGAGTTCCTGGAGGGCGACCTTCACCTCGCCGTGGGCCTCGTCGACCATGCGTGCGGCGGCCTCGGGGTCGTTGGTGAGCTTCTCCTTGGCGAGGCCGAGGTCCATGGCGAGGGCGACCAGGCGGGCCTGGGCTCCGTCGTGCAGATCGCGCTCGATGCGGCGCAGATCGGCGGCCGCCGTGTCGACCACGACCCCGCGGTCCGACTCCAGCTCCGAGACGCGCGAGGCCAGCCGGGACGGGCCGAGCAGCCCGCTCACCATCAGCCGGTCCACCGAGACCAGCCCCCGGATCACCCACGGCGTGATCAGCACCAGCAGCAGACCGGCGGCGCTGGTCACGGCCAGCTCGAAGGGCGAGTCCAGATAGACGTGGTGCGTGCTGTCCCCGTACAGCTGGATGCCGTCCGTCCCCGCGTACGCCGGGAAGACCCAGTGCCACAGCGGATAGGTGAGGGCGCCCCAGCCCTGCGTCCACAGGGCCACCGAGACGCCGAAGCCGAAGACCGCCCAGGGCAGGTGGAGCAGCGTGTAGAGCAGATGGCGCCAGGACACCCCGCTCTTCAGGACGGCGCCCACCCAGGACATCAGACCGCCGGTCCGGCCGCGCACCGGCGCGGGATCGGCCACGTCCAGCCGCAGCAGCCCGCGCGCCCGCGCCCGCTCCACCGCGCCGAACCCCCGGCACATGGCCAGACCGGCCGCCAGCAGCGGGATCCCGATGAAGGTGATGATCAGCCCGGCGCTCAGGGAGACCATCGCGACGGCGAAGGTGAACATCACGATGCTGATCGGCAGGCTCAGCAGCAGATAGCCGAACTCCCGCCAGGTCCGGCCCTCGACGGGCGCCCGCAGGAACGGCGGCAGGACGTGCCGCCGCTCGTGGGGGTCCCGGCCGTACCCGGTGTCCGGCCGCTGAGGGGCCCGTGTGTCCGGTCCGTATGCCGTGGCCATGGGTTCCGTCCGTTTCTGCCGAGTCCGCCGGGGCGGCCTTTTCCGTCCTTGTTCCAAGGGTGCCGGGGGAGGGGCGCGCCCACCATGAGGGCCGTATCCCTCTCCACCCGGGGGTTTTCCCCACCCCCCGCCGTTCGACGGAGGAGGGGGTCGCTCAGACGCGTCCGGAACGGCTGCCGGCCGCGTCCCGCTCGCTCTCCCGGCCGCGCCAGGGCAGCTCGGCGGTGACCGTGGTCGGCCCGCCGGCCGGCGATTCGAGGACGAAGAGCCCGTCCACCGCGTCCAGCCGCTCCGCGAGGCCCGCCATCCCCGTACCGCCCTCCAGCGAGGCACCGCCGCGCCCGTCGTCGGTGACCTGGAGGAGCAGCCGGTCCTTGGTGCGCCAGACCTCGACGGTGGCGCGGGTGGCGCGGGAGTGCTTGGAGACGTTCTGGAGCAGCTCGGAGACCGTGAAGTACGCGATGCCCTCGATGGCGGCCGCGGGCCGGCCGGGCAGATCGACGCTCACCGTGACGGGGACCGTGCAGCGGGAGGCGATGGCCGAGAGCGCGGCGTCGAGTCCGCGGTCGGTGAGGACGGCGGGGTGGATGCCCCGGGCGAGGTCGCGGAGTTCCTGGAGGGCGACCTTCACCTCGCCGTGGGCCTCGTCGACCATGCGTGCGGCGGCCTCGGGGTCGTTGGTGAGCTTCTCCTTGGCGAGGCCGAGGTCCATGGCGAGGGCGACCAGGCGGGCCTGGGCTCCGTCGTGCAGATCGCGCTCGATGCGGCGCAGATCGGCGGCTGCCGTGTCGACGACGACCCCGCGGTCCGACTCCAGCTCCGCGATCCGGCGCTCCAGATCGTCCGAGGGCGAGAGCAGCCCCCGCACCATCGCCCGGTCGGCGTTGGCGAGGAACCGCGCGACGAAGGGGAGCACCGGCCACAGGACGAACAGCCCCACCAGCGTCACCGCGAACGTCACCACACCCCACGGCAGCCGTATGAACGAGTACAGCGCCGCGCGCCAGCCCACCGGGTCCATCAGGCTCGACCACAGCCAGGCGAAGAAGCCCTGGTCGTGCCGGGCCCGGGAGAGCGCGCTCGGTTCCTCGACCCGCACCCCGAGCAGCGCCCGCGCCCGCGCGCGCTCCGCCCGCCCCAGCAGCCTGGCCCCCTGGAGCCCGAGCGCCAGCAGCGGCAGACCGACCACCGTGACCGCGAGCCCGGCACCGATGCTGATCATCAGCATCGTGTAGACGAAACCCGCGATCGCCAGCGGCAGATTGGACAGGAGATGAGCGATCTCCTTCCACGTCCACCGGTCGAACGCGAAGCGGGCGGGCGGCGGCCCGTCGTGGACGGGCGGCTGGGGGCTCATGGTCATGCGTCCAGCCTGCCGGGCCGGACCCCGCGGCGCCATGGGGTTCGTGGGTGGGGGCGAAGTGGGGATAACCCCACCAGTTGCCCGACGCAACTGCTTACCGTCCCTTTACAGGGCCTAGACTCCCGTGCGTACAGATCGTCGAACAGGTTTGAGGGAACGAGGGGGCGGACGTGACGGACGTGACGGGCCTGCCGGGATCGGCCGTTCTCGCGTCGGACACGGCGCACCTTCCGGCACCGGCCGCTCTCGCCGACGTGACGGGCCTGCCGGGGCAGGCCGTTCTCGCTTCGGACTACTTCCGCGGCTACTCCGTGGTCGGACTGCTCGCGGTGATCGGCGTGCTCTTCGTCGCCGTCGCCTTCGCGGCCGGCCGGCTGCTGCGGCCCGTGGTGCCGACGCGCGAGAAGTTCCTGACGTACGAATGCGGCGTGGACCCCGTGGGGGACGGCTGGGCGCACACCCAGGTCCGGTACTACGTCTACGCCTTCCTGTACGTGGTCTTCGCGGTCGACTCGATCTTCCTGTTCCCCTGGGCGACCGTCTTCGCCGCGGCCGGATACGGCGCGACGACGCTCGTCGAAATGTTCATCTTCCTCGGTTTCCTGGCCGTGGGACTGCTCTACGCATGGAAGAAGGGCGTCCTCGAATGGACGTGACGAGCCCGTCGTCCGCCGGGGCGGGGGACGAACCCGCCGCCGTACCCACGTTCCTGCCGGAACCCAAGCGCCTGGGCGTCCTGTCCCGGCTCGCCCCCGAACCGATGAAGGTCGTCCTCAACTGGGGCCGCCGCTACAGCCTCTGGGTCTTCAACTTCGGACTCGCCTGCTGCGCCATCGAGTTCATCGCCGCCTCCATGGCGCGCCACGACTTCATCCGCCTCGGCGTGATCCCCTTCGCGCCCGGCCCCCGCCAGGCCGACCTCATGATCGTCTCCGGCACGGTGACGGACAAGATGGCCCCGGCCGTGAAGCGGCTCTACGAGCAGATGCCCGAGCCCAAGTACGTCGTCTCCTTCGGCGCCTGCTCCAACTGCGGCGGCCCGTACTGGGACTCGTACTCCGTGACCAAGGGCGTCGACCAGATCATCCCCGTCGACGTCTACGTCCCCGGCTGCCCGCCCCGCCCCGAGGCGCTGCTCCAGGGCATCCTCAAGCTCCAGGAGAAGATCGCCCGCGAATCCCTGGGCGAACGCTACGGCGACGCCGACGCGGGCCCGTCCACCGCGTCCCTCCGCAGCGGCCTGGTCACACCGCCGCCCGCCCCGGCCGACGAGGAGACCCCGTGACGACGCCCGCCGCCCCGGCCGAGGTGTACGGAAGGCTGCCCGACGCGGCCGGGGAGATCTTCGGCGAGGGAGCGACGGCCGAGCGGGCCTACGAGCTGCTGACCGTCGACGTCCCGCCCGCCTCCTGGACCGCCGCCCTGGAGACCGCCCGCGACGCCCTCGGCTGCACCTACTTCGACTGGCTGAGCGCCGTGGACGAACCGGGCACCGGCTTCCGCGTCTGCGCCCATGTCGCGGCGCTTCCGGGCGAGGGCACCGGCGTCCGCCGGCTGCTGCTGCGCACGACCGTTCCGCACGAGGCCGCCGTGCTGCCGACCGCGACCGGCGTGTACGCGGGCGCCGCCTGGCACGAACGCGAGACCCACGAGATGTTCGGCGTCGCCTTCGAGGGCCACCCGCACCTCGTCCCGCTGCTCCTCCCCGAGGGCTTCGAGGGCCACCCCCTGCGCAAGGACTTCGTCCTGGCCGCCCGCGTGGCCAAGGCCTGGCCGGGCGCCAAGGAGCCCGGCGAGTCCGAGCACGGCGGACCCAAGCGCCGCACGATGCTGCCCCCCGGCGTGCCCGACCCGAACGAATGGGGCCCCCTGAAGGGCCAGCTCCCGCCCGCCCCGGCCCGCCCCGCCCGCGCCGCGCGCCCCGCCACCGCCGAGCGCCCGCCCCGCCGCACCCGCACCACCGCCGACGCCACCCCTGCCGCCCCCGACACCGCCCCCGCCGAAGCACCGGCCCCCCGCCCGCGCCGCAACCGCAGCGCCTCACAGGGGTCCGCGAGCCAGCAACCGCCGACGGGGGAGACCACGTCGGGTGCGGGTGCGGGTGCGGGTGCGGGTGCGGGGGACGCGGTGTCGCCGGGCGCGGTCCCGGGCGCCGGCGCGCCGACGGGCGCGGCCCCGGAGGCCGGGAAGCCGGCGGACGCGGCCCCGGGGTCCGGGAAGCCGACGGACGCGCGCGCTGGGGACGGCGTGCCGAAGAGCGAAGCGGTTACGGAGAACGACGCGCCGAAGGACGCGGGCCCCGGGTCCGGGACGCCGGCGGACGCCGCTCCGCGCCCCGCCCGGCCCGTTTCGCCCGGCTCGGACGCGCCGTGGCACGATGCCCGCCCCGCGTTCGACGAGCCGTCCGGACCTTCTCAGCCCCTCCGGCGTTCGAGGAGCGGGGGTCCGGGGGCGGAGCCTCCGGTTCGGGAAGGGGCGGGCAGGGGAGAAGCCGAGCGCAGCGACACCCCGGACACGCCCGCCGCACCACCCTCCGAGGCCACCCCGCCCCCCGGATCCGCACCGTCCTCCGAGGCCCCGGCCGCCCCCGAATCCGCACCGGACACGGACGCCACCCCGGCCCCCGAATCCGCACCGGACACGGGCACCCCGGACACGGACACCCCGGACACGGACACCCCGGACACGGACACCCCGGACACGGACACCCCCCCGACCCCCCGACCCCCCGACTCCGGAGGCGACCCCGAGTGAACGACGTACTGGACGTCGCCCTCCGCCTCGTCATCGTGTTCGCGGTGTTCATGGTCCTGCCGCTCGTCGTGGGGCAGACCGAACACAAGGTCATGGCGCACATGCAGGGCCGCCTCGGCCCCATGTACGCCGGCGGCTTCCACGGCTGGGCCCAGCTCGTCGCCGACGGCGTGAAGTTCGCGCAGAAGGAGGACATCGTCCCGGCCGAGGCCGACCGGCGGGTCTTCCAGCTCGCGCCCGCCGTCGCGCTGCTCCCGTACCTCCTCGTCCTCGTCGCCGTCCCGATCGGCCCCGGCGAGGGCGCGGTCGGCCAGGTCCTCGACGCGGGCATCTTCTTCGTGCTCGCCGTGATGGGGATCGGCGTGCTCGGCTCCCTCATGGCCGGCTGGGCCTCCGCCAACAAGTTCTCCCTGCTCGGCGGCCTCCGTACCGCCGCACAGCTGCTCGCGTACGAACTGCCGATGCTCCTCGCCGCCGCCTCCGTCGCGATGGCGGCCGGAACGGTCTCGCTGCCCGGCATCCTCGACGCCTTCGAGTGGTGGTGGCTGCCCTGGCAGATCACCGGAGCACTGGTCTTCTTCGTGGCCGGCCTCGCCGAACTCCAGCGCCCGCCGTTCGACATGCCCGTCGCCGACTCCGAGATCATCTTCGGCGCGTACACCGAGTACACCGGGCTGCGCTTCGCGCTCTTCCTGCTCGCCGAGTACGCCGGAATCGTCGTGCTCTGCGGACTGACCACCGTCCTCTTCCTCGGCGGCTGGCACGGACCGCTCGGCGCCGACGGACTCGGCTGGGTCTGGACCCTGCTGAAGACCGGCATCCTCGCCTTCGTCGTCATCTGGCTGCGCGTGACCTACCCGCGCCTGCGCGAGGACCAGCTGCAGAAGCTCGCCTGGACCGTCCTCATCCCCCTCGCCCTCGCGCAGATCGCGCTCACCGGCATCGTGAAGGTGGCGATCAACTAGTGGCCGTACCGCCCCCGCCCTCCCGGCCCCGCATCCCCGGCTCGGGTCTGGCCAAGGGCCTCGCCGTCACCCTGCGGACGATGACGAGGAAGACCGTCACCGCCCAGTACCCCGACGTGCAGCCCGAACTCCCGCCCCGCTCCCGCGGCGTCATCGCGCTGTTCGAGGAGAACTGCACCGTCTGCATGCTCTGCGCCCGCGAGTGCCCCGACTGGTGCATCTACATCGACTCCCACAAGGAGACCGTGCCCGCCGCGGTCCCCGGCGGACGCGAACGCAGCCGCAACGTCCTCGACCGCTTCGCCATCGACTTCTCGCTCTGCATGTACTGCGGCATCTGCATTGAGGTCTGCCCGTTCGACGCGCTGTTCTGGTCGCCGGAGTTCGAGTACGCCGAGACCGACATCCTCGAACTCACCCACGAGCGCGACAAACTGCGCGACTGGATGTGGACGGTCCCCGAGCCCCCGGCCCTCGACGCCGGTGCCGAGGAACCGAAGGAGATCGCCGCCGCCCGCAAGACGGCCGACAAACTCCGCGCCCAGCGCGAACAGGAAGCCGCCGAGGCCGCTGCCCGTACCGCCGAGGCCGCTGCCGACACCTCTGTTCCCGAACCCGGTCAGGAGGGACAGGAGTGATCACCGCGGCCGGCCACCCCGGCTTCCTCTCCCCGAGCGGGGTCGAGATCGTCTTCGTCCTCGTCGGCATCGCCACCCTCGGCGCCGCCCTCGTGACCGTCACGACCCGGCAGCTCGTCCACGCCGCGCTCTGGCTGATCGTGGCGCTCGGCGGCCTCGCCGTCGAGTACCTGCTGCTCACCGCCGAGTTCATCGCCTGGGTGCAGGTGCTGATCTACGTGGGTTCCGTCGTCGTCCTCCTCCTCTTCGGACTGATGCTCACCCGCGCCCCCATCGGCCGCTCCCCGGACGCCGACTCGGAGAACCGCTGGGCCGCCCTCGCGGTCGCCGTTGCCTCGGCCGGCACCCTCGTCTGGGTCGTCGTGGACGCCTTCCGCACCACCTGGATCGACCTGGACGGGCCCGCCCAGGGCTCCACCGAGGTCACCGGCTCCTTCCTCTTCCGCCACTGGGTCCTGCCCTTCGAGGCCCTCTCCGTCCTCCTGCTCGCCGCCCTCGTCGGAGCGGTCGTCCTCTCCCGCAAGAGCCGCGACGCCGGGAAGGACCAGGCCCGGAAGGACCAGGCCCGGAAGGACCACGCCCCGAAGGCCGGCGTCCGGAGCCGAGAGGAGAACAGCTGATGCACCTCGCCTATCCCGCCGTCCTGGCCGCCCTCCTCTTCTGCACCGGGCTCTACGGCGTCCTCGCCCGGCGCAACGCGATCCTGGTCCTGATGTCCGTCGAGCTGATGCTCAACGCCGTCAACCTCAACCTCGTCGCCTTCGACGTCTGGCTCCGCGACACGCTCCACGCCGGGCAGGCCCTCACCCTGTTCACCATCGCCGTCGCGGCGGCGGAGATCGGCATCGGCCTGGCCGTCGTCCTCGCCGTGTACCGCAACCGGGGCAGCTCCGACGTCGACCGCCTCCGCGACACCGCCGAGACCGACGCCGCCGAAGCGCTCCCCGACGACGCGGACGACACCGCCGGCACCGACGCCGCCCCCACGGACGACGCGGCCACCGCCGCGGGCACGGCACAGAAGGCGGAGGCCACCGCGTGACCACCACGACCCTCGCCGTCCTCGTCCCGCTCCTCCCGTTCCTGGGGGCCGCGGCCGGTCTCCTGCTCGGCCGCACCGCCCCCGGCTACGTCCGGCCCCTCGCCGTCCTGCCCTCGCTCGCCTCCCTCGTCCTCGCCGCCGTCGTCGCGGCACGCCAGGGCGGCGGCCGCGCCATCGACGCCGCGACCCAGCTCACCCCCACCGGCTCCGTGCCCATCGACCTCGCGCTGCACCTCGACGGCTTCGCCGTCCTCGTCGCCGTCCTGGTCGCCCTGGTCGCGAGCTGCGTGCAGATCTACTCCACCGCGTATCTGCGCGACGACCCGCGCTACCCCTCGTACGCGGCCCTCGTCTCCCTCTTCACCTCCGCGATGCTGCTCGTCGTCTACTCCGGCGACCTGATGGTGCTCCTGGTCGGCTGGGAGATCATGGGCATCTGCTCGTACTTCCTCGTCGGCCACTACTGGGAGACGCCCGAGGCACGCGCCGCCTCCCTCAAGGCCTTCCTGGTCACCAAACTCGGCGACGTCCCCTTCCTCATCGGTCTGTTCGCCCTCGCCGCCGACACCGGAACCTTCCGGATCACCGGCATCCTGGGCTCCGTCGCCCACGGCGGCCTGGACCACCCCACCGTCATCGCGCTGCTCCTGCTCGCCGGCGTCGCCGGCAAGTCCGCGCAGTTCCCCCTGCACACCTGGCTGCCCGACGCCATGGCCGGCCCCACCCCCGTCTCCGCGCTGATCCACGCGGCGACGATGGTCGCCGCCGGCATCTACTTCGTGGCCCGGCTCCTCCCCGTCTTCGCGGAATCCGGCGCCGCCCTCGTCGTCCTCGCGGTCATGGCCGCCGTCACGATGATCGGCTCCGGACTCGCCGCCCTCGCCCAGGACGACATCAAGCGCGTCCTCGCGTACTCCACGATCGGCCAGCTCGGCTACATGTCCGGCGCCCTGGCCGTCGGCGACCGCGGCGCCGCCGTCTTCCACCTCATCTCGCACGGTGCGTTCAAGGCCGTCCTCTTCCTGGCCGCCGGCGTCGTCATCCACGCCGCCGGCACCAACTCCCTGGCCGCCATGTCCCGCATGGGCGGCCTGACCAAGCGCGTCCCCGACGCCTACTGGACGATGACCGTCGCCCTCCTCGCGCTCGCCGCCATCCCGCCGTTCGCCGGCTTCTTCTCCAAGGAAGCCGTCCTCGTCGCCGCCGAGCACACCGCCCTCGGCGACCGCCACGTCGCCCCGGCCGCCGCCGGCTGGACCGTCCTCGTCGCCGGCCTGCTGGCCGCCGTCCTCACCGCCGCGTACGCCACCCGCCTCTGGCTCCTCGCCTTCCGCGGCCGGGGCACCGAGGCCCCCGACCACGGCGCCCAGCCCGTCCCCATGACCGCGGTCCTCTGGGTACTGGCCGTCCCCACCATGGCCTTCGGACTGACCGTCGGCGTGATCACCGACTGGTTCGACGGCCACAGCCTCACCCCGACCCTGACCACCGCCGTGCTCTCCACCGGCGTCGGCCTCGTCGGCGGCCTCGTCACCTACGGCGCCTGGCGCCACACCACGGCACTCGCCGCCCGCACCCCCATCGGAGCCGTCGCCGCCCACCCCGACGCCGAACCCGCCCTCGTCGAGGTCGAGGCCATGGAGGGCCGGACCGCCGCCTACGGAGGCACCGCGGCCGCCCCCGACCCGGCCGACCCCGGCCGGCTGCTCCTGGGCCCCGTCCACCGCCACGCCGCCACCGGCTTCCACCTGGACGCCCTCTACACGGCCCTGTTCGTCCGCCCCGTCCAGGCCGCCGCGCGCCTCGTCCGCTTCCTGGACCGCGAGGTCGTCGAGACCTACGTGCGCGGCTCCGCCACCGGCGCACGCTGGCTCGGCACCGCCGTCCGCCGCGCCCAGACCGGCAACGTGCAGACCTACCTCAGCGCGCTGCTCGCCGGCTCGCTGGTCCTGGCGGTCGCCGCCGTCGTCCTCGCCAACGTCAACGCCGGGTCGTGAGCCGTGATCGATATCAGTGCGTCCGTGATGCAGTTCCTTCTGGCGTTGGTCGTCGTCGGCCCGCTCATCGGTGCCGTCGCCGCCCTGCTCCCCGCACCCCCCGGACTGAAGGGCCGCACCCCCGACCAGGCCGTGCTCCGCCACGGTGTGACCGTGACCGGCGCGATCCTGCTCGCCACCCTCGTGCTCGCCGCGGGCTTCGACCACGACCACCCGTCGACGATGCAGGCCACCACCGACATCAGCTGGATCCCGGCGCTCGACGTCCGCATCCACCTCGGCATCGACGGCATCTCGCTCCCCCTTCTGGTACTGACCGCGCTGCTGACCTTCCTCTGCGCGCTGTACAGCTACTTCAAGCTGCCCGACGGCCCCTCCCCGAAGGCCTTCGTCGCCCTGATCCTCGTCCTGGAGTCCGGCACCCTCGCCACCTTCGCCGTCCTCGACCTGATCCTCTTCTTCCTGGCCTTCGAGATGGTGCTCATCCCGATGTACTTCCTCATCGCCCGCTGGGGCGGTGCCAGGAGGCAGGCGGCCGCCTGGACGTTCATCCTCTACACCCTGCTCGGCTCCGTCGTCATGCTGCTGGGCCTGCTCCTCGTCGGGCTGAAGAGCGGCACCTTCGACATGGTGGCACTCGCCACTGACAACGGCCGGGGCCTCACCTCGTCCGTGCAGGTCACCGCCGTTCTCGCGATCGGGATCGGGCTCGCGGTGAAGACCCCGATGTGGCCGCTGCACAGCTGGCTGCCGGACGCCCACACCGCCGCCCCGACCGTCGGCTCCGTCCTCCTCGCCGGCGTCCTGCTGAAGATGGGCACGTACGGATTCGTCCGCATCCTGCTCCCGGTCGCCCCCGACGGCATGCGGACCTTCGCGCCCTATCTCGCCGCCTTCGCGGTCGCCGGGATCATCTACGGATCGCTCGCCTGCCTGGCCCTCGCCCGGCCCGGCGCCAAGGGCGACCTCAAACGGCTGATCGCGTACTCCTCCGTCGGCCACATGGGCTTCGTCCTCCTCGGCATCGCGAGCATGACCCCCACCGGCGTCAACGGCGCGCTCTTCGCCAACATCGCCCACGGACTCATCACCGGCCTGCTGTTCTTCCTGGTCGGAGCGGTCAAGGACCGGTACGGCACCGCCGACCTCGACACCCTCGCCGGGGCCACCGGCGCCGCCCTCTACGGCCGCGCCCCCCGCCTCGGCGCCCTCCTCGCCTTCGCCGCGGTCGCCTCCCTCGGCCTGCCCGGCCTCGCCGGGTTCTGGGGCGAGATGCTCGCCCTGTTCGGCGCCTTCGACCCGGCCGCCGGACTCAGCCGCCCGGCGTTCCTCACCTTCATGTCCGTCGCCGCGTTCGGCACCCTGCTCACCGCCGCGTACCTCCTCGTCGTGGTCCGCCGCGTCTGCATGGGCGCACGCGACGAGGACCCGCGCCCCCTCGCCGACGTGCAGCGCTACGAGTTCGCCGCCTGGACCCCCCTCGCGGCGCTCACCGTCCTCGCCGGCCTCTGGCCCGCCGTCCTCCTCGGCCTCACCGACCCGGCCGTGCAGAAGCTCCTCGCAGGAGGCAAGTCGTGATTGTGGCAGCCGCAAGCGCCCCCGGCGCGGCACCCGCCGTCCAGTCCGCGGCCGGCAGCACCGGCAGCCTCGTCCAGTCCGTCGACTGGCTCGCGATCGCGCCCCCGGTGACCGTCGCGGCCGTCGCCCTGGCCGTCCTCGTCGCCGACCTCTTCCTGCCCGACGACCGCAAGCGGTACCTCGGGTACGGGGCCGTGGCCGGACTCGTCGCCGCCCTCGCCCTGCTCGTACCCCTGCGCGACGGCGACCGCTCCACCTTCTGCCTCACCGCCACGGCCCCGGGCGCGGGCCAGGCGTGCAGCTACACCGCCGACCACTTCGCCCTGGTCATCCAGGCCCTCGTGCTCGGCGGCGCCCTGCTCACCGCGCTGCTCTCGCTCGGGGACACCCGCAGGCTCCCGGCCGGGGAGTTCTGGTTCCTGCTGCTCTCCTCCGCCGCCGGCGCGGCCCTGCTGCCCGCCGCCCGCGACCTCGCCACGCTCGTCGTGGCCCTCGAAGTCGCCTCGCTGCCCGCCTTCGCCCTCGTCGGCATCAAGCGCGGCGACCGCCGCTCCTCCGAGGCCGCGCTGAAGTTCTTCCTGTCCTCCGTCGTCGCGACCGCCGTCACGCTCCTCGGCGTCAGCTTCGTGTACGCGGCCACCGGCACCCTCCACCTCACGGAGATCGCCGCCCGCCTCGACGACGTCCCGGGACAGCTCGGCACCCTCGCCGAGACCGGAGTCGTCCTCACCCTGGTCGGCTTCGCCTTCAAGACCGCCGCCGCGCCGTTCCACTTCTGGGTGCCCGACACCTACATCGGCGCCCCCCTGCCGATCGCCGCCTATCTCTCGGTCGTCGGCAAGGCGGTCGGCTTCTCCGGTCTGATCCTCGTCACCGTGATCGCCTTCCCGGCGTACGCCGACGTGTGGGGCCCCGCCCTCGCGGTCCTCGCCGCCCTCACGATGACCGTCGGCAACGCCGCGGCGCTCCGCCAGCGCACCGACCGCGCCCGCAGCGCCGTACGGCTGCTCGCCTGGTCCTCCGTCGCCCAGGCCGGCTACCTCCTGGTGCCGATCGCCGCCGCCGGATACGCGGGGGAGCGCCAGATCGGCTCCACCGTCGCGTACGCCCTCATGTACGCCGTCGTGAACCTCGGCGCGTTCGCGGTGGCCGCCCTCGTCGCTCGCAGCCACCCCGGCAACCGGCTCGACGACTACCGGGGCCTGTACGCCACCCGGCCGCTCGCCGCCCTCGCCCTGGCCTTCTTCCTGCTCTGCCTGGCCGGGCTGCCGCCGGGCATCATCGGCCTCTTCGCCAAGGTCACGGTCTTCTCCGCGGCCGTGGACGCCGGACTGGGCTGGCTCGCCGTGGTCATGGCCGTCAACGTGGTGATCGCCTTGTACTACTACCTGCGCTGGACCGCGGCCCTCTTCCGCGCCCCGGCGGAGGCGACGGCCGCCGAACCCGCGACGGACACCGCCCCCGCGCCCGCCGACGGGCCGCGACCTGCGCGGGGACCGCGCACCCCGGCCTCGCTCACCGCCGCGATCGCCCTCACCGCCGTCGCCGGAATCGTTCTCTCCGGTGCCCCGCAGACCGTTCTCAGGTTCGCGTCCGTTCATCTGTTCTAACCCGCTCAGCACCGGGTTTGCCCCGAACGGCCTACACAAGGCAGGGTCATGCCCGCGCACGGCGCGCACCACACGGACACAGAGGAGCCAGAGCAGTGCTGAACGGGTTCAAAGACTTCATCCTGCGCGGAAACGTCGTCTCCATGGCGATCGGTCTCGCCGTCGGAGCCGCGTTCACCGCGGTCGTCACCGGGTTCAGCAACGCGTTCATCGTCCCCGTGATCGGCATCATCACCCGCGGCACCGGCGACTTCAGCAAGGCCCACTTCAGGCTGGACGGAGTGGACTTCCCCTACGGCCTCTTCGTCAGCGCCGCGATCGCCTTCCTCATCACCGCCGCCGTGCTCTACTTCTGCGTCGTCGTGCCCATGGCCAAGGTCCAGGACCGCTTCACCAAGAAGGAGCAGGAGAAGGTCGACATCAAGGCCGCCCTGCGCGACTGCCCCCGCTGCTACACCGCCATCCCCGCCATCGCCTCCCGCTGCGCCCACTGCACCAGCGAGGTCGAGCCCGACCCCGAGGCCCTGGAGCTCGCCAAGCTCCCCGCTCCGCGCTGACCGGCGGTACGCCCCACCCGTACGGCCTACGGCCCGCCCCCGGACGCGCACCCGCCCGGTCGCGGGCCCCGTGGCCGCGGCGGGCCGCGAGCACAAGGGAACTAGCTCCTCCCGCCTGGCGTTGACCAGTTCGGGAGGCTCCACTGGGGAGTGGAGCACCACCGAGCAAGGGTTCCCCTGCCGCACCACTTGGAGGGCGTACCGTGCACCGCCGGCACAACGGGCTGAGAACCGCCGTACTCCTCGGGGGCCTGTCCACACTCATCATCGTCATCGGAAGCTTCTTCGGGCGTACGGGTCTGATCGTCGCGCTCCTCGTAGCCGTCGGCACCAACGCCTACGCCTACTGGAACAGCGACAAGCTGGCCCTGCGGGCCATGCGCGCCCGCCCGGTGAGCGAGTTCGAGGCCCCCCAGCTGTACCGCATCGTCCGCGAGCTCTCCACGGCCGCGCGCCAGCCCATGCCCCGGCTGTACATCTCCCCGACCCAGGCCCCCAACGCCTTCGCGACCGGCCGCAACCCGCGCAACGCCGCGGTCTGCTGCACCGAGGGCATCCTCCAGATCCTGGACGAACGGGAACTGCGCGGCGTCCTGGGACACGAGCTGAGCCATGTCTACAACCGCGACATCCTGATCTCCTCCGTCGCCGGAGCGCTCGCCTCCGTCGTCATGTTCCTCGTCAACTTCGCCTGGCTGATCCCGGTCGGCCGCTCCAACGACGACGAGGGCCCCGGCATCCTCGGCATGCTGCTGATCATGATCCTGGGCCCGCTGGCCGCCACCGTGATCCAGCTGGCCGTCAGCCGCTCCCGCGAGTACGAGGCGGACGCCTCGGGCGCCCAGCTGACCGGCGACCCACTGGCCCTCGCCGGTGCCCTGAGAAAGCTGGAGGCGGGCACCAAACAGCTTCCGCTGCCCCCCGAGCCCCGGATCGAGACCGCGAGCCACATGATGATCGCCAACCCGTTCCGGCCGGGCCAGGGCATGTCCAAACTGTTCTCGACCCACCCGCCGATGGCGGAGCGCATCGCCCGACTCGAAAAGATGGCAGGTCACCGCCCGTGAAGACAATCCTGAACGTCATCTGGCTGGTCCTGTGCGGCTTCTGGATGTTCCTCGGCTACCTGCTCGCGGGCGTCCTGCTGTGCATCACGATCATCGGCATCCCCTTCGGCCTGGCAGCCTTCCGGATCGGCCTCTACGCCCTGTGGCCCTTCGGCCACCGCGTCGTCGACCGCCGGGACGCGGGCGCCCCCTCCTGCGTGGGCAACGTGCTCTGGCTGATCCTGGCCGGCTGGTGGCTGGCGCTCGGCCACATCACCACCGGCATCGCCCTCTGCCTCACGATCATCGGCATCCCCCTGGGCATCGCGAACTTCAAGCTGATTCCCGTCTCGCTGATGCCCTTCGGCAAGGAGATCGTCAGCACCGACGCCCCCTTCGCGGGCTGGTAGTTCCGGGCCCCGTCCCCGTACGCACCACGCCCCGCAGGAGATTCACCGCAGCTCCGGGCAACTGCCCCGCCCGCACGGACGTCTTGGATTCCACCACCGGGTGACGGGTAGGTTCGCACGCATGAGCATTGTTGGCTGGATCATTCTCGGACTTGTCGCGGGCGTCATCGCCAAGGTCCTGCTGCCGGGCCGCGACCCCGGCGGCCTGGTGGGCACCACCCTCATCGGGATCGTCGGCGCGTTCCTGGGCGGCTGGATATCGACCCGGTTCCTCGACCGCACCATCTCGAACGACGACTTCTTCGACCCGGCGACCTGGGTGTCGGCCATAGGCGGCTCGCTGATCCTGCTGATCGCCTACCGGCTGCTGTTCGGCAACTCCCGCGAACGCCGCTGACCCCGGGCCGGGACACCCCCTCAGGGGGCGCCCAGCCCCGTCTCGCGCAGCGTCAGATTGAGCCGGCCGCCCCGCATCCCGGTGCCCGGGTCCGCCGTTCCCGGCAGGATCCGCGGCACCCCGTGGAACGCGTACCGCGACGGCCCGCCGAAGACGAACAGATCGCCCGAGGCCAGTTCCACGTCCGTGTAGGGCCGCCCCCGGTGCTCCGTGTTGCCGAACCGGAAGACACAGCTGTCACCGATGCTCAGCGACACCACCGGGGCCCCGGCCCGCTCCTCCTTGTCCTGGTGCATGCCCATGCGCGCCGCGTCGTCGTAGAAGTTCACCAGGGCCGCGTCCGGCGCGTACGCCCCGGCACCGCCCTCCGGCCCGTACGCCTCCGCCACCGCGGCCCGCCCCAGCTCCACGAGCCATGCGGGCAGTGGCGCGACCTGCGCCCCGTTCACATCGTCCGCCGTACGCGAATAGCGGTACGGCTGCCAGTGCCACCCCAGGCACACCGTCCGCACCGACATCACCCCGCCGCCCGGCAGCACCGTGTGCCGCAGCGGAACGGGCCCGCGCGCCCACTCCCGGCACGCCGCCACCAACTCCCGCTGCCGCTCCGGGGACAGCCACTCGGGCACATGCACCGCGCCCGGCGCGACCACCGTCCGCGGCCGGGGGAACAGGCCGCCCATCAGCGCCCCACGAGGGCGCCTTCCAGGCCCAGCAGCCGCTCCTTGCGCTCCAGACCGCCCGCGTACCCGCGCAGCGCCCCGTCCGCGCCGATCACCCGGTGGCACGGCCGCACGACGAGCAGCGGATTGCGCCCGATCGCCGTACCCACGGCCCGCACCCCCGCACCCGACGAACCGACCCGCTCGGCGATCTGCCCGTACGAGACCGTCTCCCCGTACGGCACCGCCTCCAGCGCCGCCCAGACCCGGCGCTGGAACTCCGTCCCGCGCCCCGCCGCGTACAGCAGGTCGAACCGCGTCCGCCGGCCCTCGAAGTACTCCCGCAACTGCGCCGCCACCCCGGCGAACGCCCCCGGATCACGGACCCAGCCGTCCTCGACGACCGCCCCGCCCTTCTGGCCCGGCACGGAGAGCGAGACGAGCGCGACCCCCGCGGCGGAACCGGCCGCCCCGGCCGCCTCCTCGCCGACCAGCAGCAGCTCGCCCAACGGGCTGTCGACCGTCGTGTACAGCGTCATGACGCGTCCCTCTCCTCCGTCCGGAACCGGCCGCTCCGCCGGCCTCCACCGACCAGTCTGCGGCGCCCGGACCGCCGTGACCGGCGGTATTCGGACATGCAGTCCCGTACCGGGAAACCGGTCGGGACCGGGCGCGGGAGCGCGTCGCACGCTCCCGCCCGCCCGGACCGCGACGGTCCCGCGCGACGGCCGGACTACCGGTAGTTCACGAACTGGATGGCGAAGTCGAAGTCCTTGCCCTTCAGCAGCGCCTGAACGGCCTGCAGATCGTCCCGGCTCTTCGAGCTGACCCGCAGCTCGTCGCCCTGGACCTGCGCCTTGACGCCCTTGGGGCCCTCGTCACGAATGACCTTCGCGACCTTCTTGGCGTTCTCCTGGGAGATGCCCTCCTCGATCGAGGCGAAGATCTTGTACTCCTTGCCGGACAGCTGCGGCTCGCCCGCGTCCAGCGACTTCAGCGAGATGCCTCGCTTGATCAGCTTGGACTGGAAGATGTCGAGGATCGCCTTGACCCTCTCCTCACCGTTCGCCTCCATCAGGATCTTCTCGCCGGACCAGGAGATCGAGGCACCGGTTCCCTTGAAGTCGTAGCGCTGGGAGATCTCCTTCGCGGCCTGGTTGAGGGCGTTGTCGACCTCCTGCCGCTCGACCTTCGAGACGATGTCGAAACTGGAGTCGGCCATGACGTGTGGCTCCTTGGATCGGGGTGCTGGAAAGAAAGTGCTTACAGGGGCGGCCGCGGAGCCCGCGGGCACCACGCCGTCCGGCCAAGCCTAGGACAGCCCCCGAGCCCCTCGCGTCCCCGCGCACCGGCCCCGCACCCCCCGGACACCCCGGCCCGGGACCCCCGCGCACCCCCGCCACCACCGCTGATCAATCCGGTGGCGAAGCACCCCCGGTCATCAGGTATCGTTTACGTCGTTGCCGGAGAGCACCGCGAAAAACGGGACTCGAAGACAACATCCCTTGGCGGTGTGCCCGAGTGGCCAAAGGGAGCAGACTGTAAATCTGCCGGCTCAGCCTACCCAGGTTCGAACCCTGGCGCCGCCACACTGCAAGGCCCCCGTCCTTCGGACGGGGGCCTTCTCTGTTTCCGTACGACAAGGACACAGCGAGGAACACGCCATGGAACCCGTACTGGTCAGCGCCTGTCTGCGTGGTGTGCCCTGCCGTTTCGACGGGCGGGGCAAGGCCTCGGCGGGGGTGGCGGAGGCGCTGGAGGGGCGGCGGGCGGTGGCGTTCTGTCCGGAGGCCGCCGCCGGGCTGGCGACGCCCCGGCGGCCCGCCGAGATCGTCGGGGGCGACGGGCACGACGTGCTGGACGGGCGGGCCCGGGTCGTGGACGACACCGGGCGGGACGTGACCGGTGCGTTCCTGGACGGGGCCCGCAGGGCGCTGGAGGCGGCGCGGGCGGGCGGGTGCGCGGAGGCGGTGCTGATGGCGCGCAGCCCCTCGTGCGGGCGCGGCGCGGTCTACGACGGGACGTTCGGCGGGGTGCTCCGGGAGGGCGACGGGGTCACCGCGGCGCTGCTGGAGCGCCACGGGATCACCGTCCGGCCGGCCACGGGAGACTGACCGGACGGACGCCCTCCCAGGAGTCCGCCGACGCGGAGTCAGTTTCCGGCGACGTCCTTCACCGCGACGGTCAACGGAACGTTGCCCGAGATGAGTTCGAGCGTCAGACCGGCCGTCGCCGGGGTGTCCAGCAGTTCGACGAGGGCGGCCGCCACGTCGTCGCGCGGGACCGGGCCGCGTCCGGTGGAGGCCGCCAGCAGGACCTGGCCGGTACCCGCGTCGTTCGTCAGCATGCCGGGACGCAGGATCGTCCAGTCGAGCGCGGGCCGGGAGCGTACGTACGCGTCCGCCGCACCCTTGGCCCGCAGATAGACGTCGAACACCTCGTCGCCGGGGTGGTCCGGGTCCGCGCCCATGGACGAGACGACGACGTACCGTCGCACCCCGGCCCGCTCGGCCGCGTCCGCGAACAGCACCGCGGCGCCCTTGTCCACGGTGTCCTTGCGGCCCGCACCGCTGTCGGGGCCCGCACCGGCCGCGAACACCGCCGCGTCCGCGCCGCGCAGCACCTCGGCCGCCTCCTCCACGGTGGCCGATTCGAGGTCCAGCACCACGGCCTCGGCGCCCGCCTCCTGTAGGTCCTCACGCTGTGCCGGATTCCGGATGACGCCCACGGCTTTGTCCCCGCGCGCGGAGAGCAGCCGCTCCAGCCGCAGCGCGATCTGACCATGTCCACCTGCGATGACAATGCGCATACCGCCGACGGTACGCCGGACGGCGCCCGGACGCTCACGGCCCGCCGGGGGAGTCCGGTCTTCCCTGGCGCGGCAGCCCGAACGGGCCGCCGGTCCCCGGGTCGTCGTGGTCGCGGTACTCGCGCACGGCGCTGGTCCTGGCCACCACCCGGCCCCGGTGCACGACGACCCGGCTGTACGCGAGCGACAGCACCCCGGCGAGCGTCTCGCCGCGGACCGCGAGCAGTTCGGCGGGGAAGCCCGCCTCCACCCGCACCTCGGGCAGCCCCATCGCCCGTCTGGCCTCCGCGGCGACGGCCTCGTAGGCGTGCCCGGGGGGCAGGCCTTCCTGCGAGGCGAGCAGATACGCGGCCTCCAGGGGGTCGCCGCGGCCCACCGGGTTGCCGGGATCGCGCAGCGCCCCGCTGCCCGCCGCGACCCGCACCCCGGACGTGCGCAGCAGCCGTACGGGGGCGGTGCCCCGCCGCCCGGACCCGCAGCAGCCGCCCTGGGGCAGGCAGACGACCGTCACACCGGCTGCCGCGAGCCGGTCGGCGGTGCGGGCCACGACGTCCTCCGGAAGCCGCGAGAGGCCCGCACAGGGGCCGATGGAGACCTCCTGGCGCAGCCCGCCGGCCATCGCGGCGAACCGGGCGAGCCGGCCGGGATCGTCGCCGTCGGTGTGCAGGTCGACGGGGCAGCCGTGCTCGGCCGCGACCTCCAGGACGGCCTCCGTGTAGCCGGTGGGGTCCGGATCGAGGTCCGGGCGGCCGCCGACGGCGCCGGCACCCATCTTCAGCGCGTCCCGGAGCATCGCCAGATTCTCGGCACCGGCGACCCCGGTGAGCAGCCGGGGGACGGCCACGGCGGTCAGATCGGCGAGTCCGCGCAGCGAGCGGCGGGCCTGGAGGACCGCTTCGAGGGCGGTGAGGCCCTGTATGTCGCCGATCCGGATGTGCGAGCGCAGGGCGGTGGCGCCGTGGCCGAGCTGGAGCAGCGCCGCCTCCGTGGCGCGGCGCTGGATGTCCTCGGGGCGCTGCGAGGCGGGTCCGGCGCCGTCGGCGGTGAGCGCGGTGTCCCCGTGTGCGTGCGGTTCGGCGGGGGCGGGGAGCAGCATGTGGCCGCGCAGGTCCACGCGGGAGCCGGGGGCGACCAGGCTGCCGGCGGTGCCGACGGCCTCGATGCGTCCGGCGCCGAGCCGTACGTCCACGAGGCGGCCGTCGGTGAGACGGGCGCCGCAGAGGGTCAGCGCGGCCTGCTCGGGGCCGCCCGCCGTGCCCGCCGGGCGGTCGTCCGGCGGCCGCGGCTGGCTGTCGGGCATCGCGGCTCCTGGGAGGGAAGAAGATCATGTGGAGATCACGCGGAGTGGGTCGAGCCTAGGGGCGTGCCCGGCCGCCTTCGAGGAGGAGCGCAATAGTCGTACCGGCGTGGCCGTACGGGGTTCCGGGGTGCGGGTGCCGGGGCGGACGCGTCGCTGATCAAGGGGTGTGCGGCGGTCCGGGACGCGGGCCCGGGGCCGTGCCGGACAGGGGCCGGCGAGGGGGTGCCGAAACGGATTTGGGCGATCGGCGACAGACCGTGTAATGTCTTCATCGCTCGCCCCAATAGCTCAGTCGGTAGAGCGTCTCCATGGTAAGGAGAAGGTCTGCGGTTCGATTCCGCATTGGGGCTCTGGTGATCGGGAAACCCCGCTTCGGCGGGGGGACTCGTCATCAAAGCGGTGTAGCTCAGTCGGTAGAGCAAGCGGCTCATAATCGCTGTGTCACCGGTTCAAGTCCGGTCACCGCTACTAACAGTAGCCGATTGTGGGGTCGGTCCTTCGATCGGCTACTCTTTTTTGCGTTCATCCGTCCATCGTCCGTCCAAGGAGCACTCACGTGGCTGCCACCGACGTCCGCCCGAAGATCACGCTGGCCTGCGTGGAGTGCAAGGAGCGGAACTACATCACCAAGAAGAACCGGCGTAACAACCCGGACCGTCTTGAGATGAAGAAGCACTGCCCGCGCTGCAACTCGCACACTGCGCACCGCGAAACGCGCTGAATCAGGCTCGTACACGAGGCCGCCCCCGTTGGGGGCGGCCTCGTGTCGTTGTACAGGTCGGTATGTCGTACCGGGCCTCGCCGGCCCATTCGTCTTTCCATCAGGAGGTTGCGAGCTCATGGCGCTCGACCAGTCCTTCGTGGGGCGGACCTATCCGCCCACCGCGCCGTACGAGGTCGGCCGGGAGAAGATCCGCGAGTTCGCCGAGGCGGTGAACGACGCGAATCCCGCGTACGTCGACCCCGAGGCGGCCAAGGCGCTCGGGCACACCGATGTGATCGCTCCGCCGACCTTCGTGTTCTCGATCACCTTCAAGGCGGCCGGGCAGGTCATCGAGGACCCGCAGCTGGGCCTGGACTACAGCCGGGTGGTGCACGGCGACCAGAAGTTCGCGTACGTGCGTCCGGTGCGGGCGGGCGACCGGCTCACGGTCACCTCGACCATCGAGACCGTCAAGACCATGGCGGGCAACGACATCCTGGACATCCGCGGCGAGGTCCACGACGAGTCCGGTGAGCTCGTCGTGACGGCGTGGACGAAGCTCGTGGCGCGCGGCGCCGAGGAGGCGTGATGGCGGCGAAGGTGAGCTACGACGCGGTCGAGGTCGGCACGGAGCTGCCGGCGCGGTCCTTTCCGGTGACCCGCGAGACCCTCGTGCGGTACGCGGGCGCCTCCGGCGACTTCAACCCGATCCACTGGAACGAGAAGTTCGCCCGTGAGGTCGGCCTGGAGGACGTGATCGCCCACGGCATGTTCACCATGGCCGAGGCCGTCCGGGTCGTCACGGACTGGGCCGGTGACCCGGGCGCGGTCGTCGAGTACGGCGTGCGGTTCACGCGTCCCGTCGTGGTGCCCAACGACGACAAGGGCGCGCTGATCGAGGTCACCGGCAAGGTGGCCGCCCTCCTGGACGACCGGCAGGTGCGGGTCGACCTGACGGCGACGAGCGACGGCAAGAAGGTGCTGGGCATGTCCCGCGCCGTGGTGCGGCTCGGCTGAGACGCCGGCGGTACGGAGTACGCGTAAGGGGCACGGTCCATGGGGCCGTGCCCCTTACGCGTGCGTCCTTCGAAGAACGGTCGCGCGGACCGCTTGCGTAAGTTAGTGATTGAGTACTAACTTACGGGCATGGCAAGGATGAGTGCGGACGAGCGGCGCGGTTGCGTCATCCGCGAGGCGGTCACGAAGTTCGCCCGCGGTGGGTACAGCGCGACGTCCACCGAGGCGATCGCGAAGGCCGTCGGCGTCTCGCAGCCCTATCTGTTCCGCCTCTTCCCCAACAAGAAGGCGATCTTCCTCGCCGCGGCCGAGCGGTGTCTGCGCGACATCCGGCAGGTGTTCGAGGAGGCCACCGAGGGGCTGGAGGGCCAGGAGGCGTTGCACGCCATGGCCACCGCCTACCAGAAGATGCTCGTCTCGGACCCCGACAAGCTGCTCATGCAGATGCAGATGTACGCGGCCGTCGCGGCCGCGGAGGCAGCCGGGGACCACGAGTTCGGCGCCACGCTCCGGGCCGGGTGGATGGAGTGGTTCGACTCGGTCCACCTCGCCCTCGGTGCCGACGTCAGCGAGACCACCCAGGTCCTCGCGTACGGGATGCTCGTCAACACGCTCACCTCGATGGGCTTCCCGGCCGACCACCGCATCTGGACCGGCCTCTACGACTCGGCCAGGCCGACGAGCTGAACAGCACCACCCGGGCCCGGCCCGGTTTTCTGCGCACGAAAGTTAGTCATCAATAACTAACCCGCAGGGGGAGCAGTGGACCAGCACACCACAGGCCGCCGGGGGGCGGCCTGGGCCCTCGTCATCACCAGCGTCGCCGGCTTCATGGCGGCCCTCGACAACCTCGTCGTCACCACCGCCCTGCCGTCCATCCGCACCAGCCTCGGCGGCGGACTCGAAGAGCTCGAATGGACGGTCAACGCCTACACGCTCACCTTCGCCGTCCTGCTGATGCTCGGCGCCTCGCTCGGCGACCGGTTCGGCCGCCGCCGGCTCTTCCTCGGCGGGCTCGCCGTCTTCACCGGCGCCTCCGCCGCGGCCGCCCTCTCCTCCGGCATCGGCGAACTGATCGCCTTCCGCGCAATCCAGGGGGTCGGCGCGGCGGTCATGATGCCCCTGACCCTCACCCTGCTCACCGCCGCCGTACCGCCGGCCCGGCGCGGCGCCGCCCTCGGCATCTTCAGCGCCGCCACCGGGATCGCGGTCGCCAGCGGCCCGCTCATCGGCGGCAGCCTCACCGAGCACATCTCCTGGCAGTGGATCTTCTGGCTGAACGTCCCGATCGGCCTCGTCCTCCTGCCGCTCGCCCGGACCCGCCTGGCCGAGTCGTACGCCCCCGACGCCCGCCTCGACATCCCCGGCACCCTCCTGGTCAGCGGCGGACTCTTCGGCATCGTCTACGGACTCGTCAACGCCAACGCCAAGGGCTGGACCAGCGCCACCGTCCTCACCGCGCTCACCGTCGGCGCGCTGCTCATCGCCGCGTTCGTCCGCCACGGCTTCCGCGCCTCCCACCCGATCCTGCCGATGCGCCTCTTCAAGGACCGGGCCTTCTTCGGCATCAACATGGCAAGCCTGCTGATGTTCCTCGGCATGTTCGGCTCGATCTTCCTGCTCAGCCAGTACCTCCAGGGCGCCCTCGGCTACTCGCCCACCGAGGCCGGACTGCGGATGCTGCCGTGGACCGGGATGCCGATGCTCGTCGCCCCCGTCGCCGGGGTGCTCGCCGACCGGTTCGGCGGCCGGCCCGTCGTCGTCACGGGGCTCGCGCTCCAGGCCGCCGGACTCGCCCTGTTCGCCCTGGCCCTGGACCCCGGCGCGAGCTACGCCGCCCAGCTGCCCGGACTGATCGTCAGCGGCATCGGCATGGCCCTGTACTTCGCGCCCGCCGCCGGACTGGTGATGTCGTCCGTCCGCCCGGCCGAGCAGGGCATCGCCTCCGGCGCGAACAACGCCCTGCGGGAGGTCGGCGGCGCCCTGGGGGTCGCCGTGCTCGCCACCGTCTTCTCCGCGCAGGGCGGCATCGGCACCCCGGACGCCTTCACCGACGGAACCGTGCCCGCCGTGTGGATCGGTGCCGGTGTGGTCGGCCTGGCCGCGCTCGTCGCCCTGATGATCCCGGGCCGGCGCACTGCCCCGGCCGCCCCGGAGACCCCGGCGGCCGCCGGACCGGCGGAGGCCCGCGTGGCCGTGCCCGCCTGAGGCCCGTACGAACCGCGCGCGACCACGGTCCGCGGCCCCGCCCGGGAGGCGGGGGCGCGGACCGTAGTCTTGTTCCCGTGCAGGAACTCCACGACGCGCCCCTCGCCCCCCTGACCACCTTCCGGCTCGGCGGCCCCGCCACCCGTCTGATCACCGCGACGACCGACGCCGAGGTGATCGACGCCGTCCGCGAGGCCGACGACAGCGGCACCCCGCTTCTCGTCATCGGCGGCGGGAGCAACCTGGTCATCGGCGACAAGGGCTTCGAAGGCACCGCCCTGCGCATCGCCACCCGCGGCTTCGCGCTCGACGGCACCCGCCTCGAACTGGCCGCCGGCGAGGTCTGGACGGACGCCGTCGCCCGCACCGTCGAGGCCGGGCTCGCCGGCCTCGAATGCCTGGCGGGCATCCCCGGCTCCGCCGGCGCGACCCCGATCCAGAACGTCGGCGCGTACGGGCAGGAGGTCTCCGCCACCCTCACGGAGGTCGTCGCCTATGACCGGCGCACCCGCGAGACGGTCACCGTCCCGAACGAGGACTGCGCCTTCTCCTACCGCCACAGCCGCTTCAAGGCCGAACCCGACCGCTACGTGGTGCTGCGCGTCCGCTTCGCCCTGGAGGACGCGGGCGGGCTGTCCGCCCCGCTCAAGTACCCCGAGACGGCCCGTGCCATGGGCGTGGGGGAGGGGGAACGCGTTCCCCTCGCGGAGGCCCGCGAAACCGTGCTCCGGCTCCGGGCGGGCAAGGGCATGGTGCTCGACCCCGAGGACCACGACACCTGGTCCGCCGGCTCCTTCTTCACCAACCCGATCCTGGACCCGGAGCAGTTCGAGGCGTTCACCGCCCGGGTCGCCGACCGGCTCGGCCCGGACGTCGCGCCCCCCGCCTTCCCCGTGGGCGGGGGACGCACCAAGACCTCGGCGGCCTGGCTCATCGACCGGGCCGGATTCACCAAGGGATACGGCTCGGGCCCGGCCCGCATCTCCACCAAGCACACCCTCGCCCTCACCAATCGGGGCGAGGCCACCACCGAGGACCTCCTCGCCCTGGCCCGCGAGGTCGTCGCCGGCGTCCACGAGGCCTTCGGCGTCACCCTCGTCAACGAACCGGTGACCGTCGGCGTGAGCCTGTAGGGCCGCCCCGGCCCCGGTTCAGTACGCCACGCCCACGCCCTGCTTCACCGACGCCGGATCGTCGATCAGCGCCAGCATCGCGTGGGCCACGTCCGCGCGGGAGATCGAACGGCCCGCGCGCGGGCTGCCGCCCACCACCGTGCGGTAGCGGCCCGTCAGCGGGCCGTTGGTGAGCTTCGGGGGCCGTACGGACGTCCAGTCCGTCGCGGAGGCCGCCAGAGCCGCCTCCATCGCCGTGAGGTCCGCGTAGACCTCCTTGAGGACCGCACCGATCAGCGAGAGCATCATCCGGTCGAGCGCCCCCGGGTTCTCCGGCGGCGGGCCCACCGGGGCCGCGCTCACCACGAGCAGCCGCCGCGTGCCCTCCGCCTCCATCGCCGACAGCACGCCCCGGGTGAGCCGCTCCGCGATCCCGTCCGCCTTCCGGCCGCGCGAACCGAGCCCGGAGAGTACCGCGTCACGGCCCGCCACCGCCTCGCGCAGCGATTCGGGCTCGTCGATCCGCGGCGCCGTGTACACCGTGACGTCCTTGAGCGGGACCGACAGCCGCGCGGGATCGCGCACCACCGCCGTCACCTCGTGCCCCGCCTTCACCGCCTGGGTGACGATCTCCTGCCCGATGCCACCCGTCGCGCCGAACACCGTGAGTTTCATGGCACACCCCTTCTAGAGTGGGTAAGTATTCACTCACCCCCAGGGTGAGTGGGCACTCACTCACCCGTCAAGCTTTGTTGGAGAGCACATGGAACAGAAGCCGGCCCGCGCCCGCATCATCGACGCCGCCCACCGGCTGATGCTCACCATCGGCCTGGCCCGCGCCACCACCAAGGAGATCGCACGGGAGGCCGGCTGCTCGGAAGCCGCGCTCTACAAGCACTTCCCCAGCAAGGAAGAACTCTTCGTCGTCGTGCTCAGGGAACGGCTGCCCAAGGTGGAGAGCATCCTGGAACGGCTGATGACCGCCCCCGGGGAGGGCGAACGCACGGTGGAGGAGAACCTCACCGAGATCGCCCGCCAGGCCGCCCTCTTCTACGAACAGAGCTTCCCGATCGCCGCCTCCCTGTACGCCGAACCGAAGCTCAGGGAGCGCCACAACGACGCCATGCGCGAACTGGGCGCCGGCCCCCACATGCCCATCAGGGGCGTCGCGGCCTATCTGCGCGCCGAACAGTCGGCCGGCCGCGTCCGCCCCGACGCCGACCCCTACGCGGCCGCCTCCCTGCTCGTGGGGGCCTGCGCCCAGCGCGCCTTCGCCTACGCCGCCACACCCACCGGCGCCCCGCCGCAGTCCCTCGACGACTTCGCCGCCTCCGTCGCCCGGACGCTGCTCGGGGGACTCACCGGATAGCCCGCGTCCCGCCGGGGCCGGGTCAGGCCACCGGAGAGGCCAGCCAGGCGTCCACGCCCGCCAGCAGCTCCGCCCTGACCGCCTCGGGCGCCGACGAGCCCCGCACCGACTGGCGCGCCAGCTCCGCCAGCTCCTCGTCGGTGAACGCGTGATGGCGCCGCACCAGGTCGTACTGCGCCGCCAGCCGCGACCCGAAGAGCAGCGGATCGTCCGCACCCAGCGCCATCGGCACACCGGCGTCGAACAGAGTGCGCAGGGGGACGTCCGAGGGCTTCTCGTAGACGCCCAGCGCCACGTTCGACGCCGGGCACACCTCGCACGTCACCCCGCGCTCCGCCAGCCGGCGCAGCAGCCGCGGATCCTCCGCGGCCCGCACCCCGTGCCCGACCCGGGCCGCGTCGAGATCGTCCAGACAGTCGCGCACGCTCGCCGGACCGGACAGCTCCCCGCCGTGCGGCGCCGCCAGCAGACCGCCCTCCCGGGCGATCGCGAAGGCCCGGTCGAAGTCGCGGGCCATGCCGCGCCGCTCGTCGTTGGAGAGCCCGAAGCCGACGACGCCCCGGTCCGCGTACCGCACCGCGAGCCGGGCCAGCGTCCGGGCGTCCAGCGGGTGCTTCATCCGGTTCGCCGCGATCACCACCCGGATCGGCAGCCCGGTCGACTCCGACGCGCTGTCCACCGCGTCCAGGATGATCTCGATCGCCGGGATCAGGCCGCCCAGCAGCGGCGCGTACGAGGTCGGGTCGACCTGGATCTCCAGCCAGCCCGAACCGTCCGCCACGTCCTCCTGCGCCGCCTCGCGCACCAGCCGCTGGATGTCCTCGGGCTCCCGCAGACAGGACCGGGCGATGTCGTAGAGGCGCTGGAAACGGAACCAGCCGCGCTCGTCCGTCGCGCGCAGCCGGGGCGGCTCGCCGCCGGTCAGGGCCTCGGGCAGCCGCACGCCGTACTTGTCGGCGAGTTCGAGCAGCGTCGTGGGCCGCATCGAACCGGTGAAGTGCAGGTGCAGGTGGGCCTTGGGCAACAGACGTACATCACGCTCCATTCCAAGATCCTGCCGCACGGACGGGGCCTCGCGGTAGCCGCTTTCCCCATCGGGTTGTCCGTCGAACGCCCACGCGAACAAAAAGCGACCCCCGGCCGGGCCGGGGGTCGCTTCTGGGGATCGGTGGTGCTTACGCCTTGGCCTCGCCCAGCAGCTTCTGGAGCCGCGAGACGCCCTCGACCAGGTCGTCGTCGCCCAGCGCGTAGGACAGCCGCAGATAGCCCGGCGTACCGAAGGCCTCGCCCGGCACGACCGCGACCTCGGCCTCGTCCAGGATGAGCGCCGCCAGCTCGACCGAGGTGGCCGGGCGCTTGCCGCGGATCTCCTTGCCGAGCAGCTCCTTCACCGAGGGGTACGCGTAGAACGCGCCCTCGGGCTCCGGGCAGAGCACGCCGTCGATCTCGTTGAGCATCCGCACGATCGTCTTGCGGCGCCGGTCGAAGGCGGCGCGCATCTCCGCGACCGCGTCCAGGCTGCCCGAGACGGCGGCCAGCGCGGCCACCTGCGCGACGTTGGAGACGTTCGAGGTGGCGTGCGACTGGAGGTTGGTCGCCGCCTTCACCACGTCCTTGGGGCCGACGATCCAGCCCACGCGCCAGCCGGTCATCGCGTACGTCTTGGCGACCCCGTTGACCACGATGCACTTGTCGCGCAGCTCGGGCACGATCGCCGGCAGCGAGGTGAACTTCGCGTCGCCGTAGACCAGGTGCTCGTAGATCTCGTCGGTCAGCACCCACAGGCCGTGCTCGACGGCCCAGCGGCCGATCGCCTCGGCGTCGGCCTCGCTGTAGACCGCGCCGGTCGGGTTCGACGGGGAGACGAACAGGACGACCTTCGTACGCTCCGTACGGGCCGCCTCCAGCTGCTCCACGGAGACCCGGTACCCGGTGGTCTCGTCGGCGACGACCTCCACCGGGACACCGCCGGCCAGCCGGATCGACTCCGGGTAGGTGGTCCAGTACGGCGCCGGGACGATGACCTCGTCGCCCGGGTCGAGGATCGCGGCGAAGGCCTCGTAGATGGCCTGCTTGCCGCCGTTGGTCACCAGGACCTGGGAGGCGTCGACCTCGTAGCCGGAGTCGCGCAGCGTCTTCTCGGCGATCGCGGCCTTGAGCTCGGGGAGCCCGCCCGCGGGGGTGTAGCGGTGGTACTTCGGGTTGCGGCAGGCCTCGACCGCGGCGTCGACGATGTAGCCGGGGGTCGGGAAGTCGGGCTCGCCGGCGCCGAAGCCGATCACCGGACGGCCGGCGGCCTTGAGGGCCTTGGCCTTGGCGTCGACGGCGAGGGTGGCGGACTCGGAGATGGCACCGATGCGGGCGGAGACCCGGCGCTCGGACGGAGAAGTGGCAGCGCTCATGACCCCCATGCTCCCAGACCGGAATCCCCGTCGGCACACGGGTTTCAGGGACCGGACAGCACCTGGACACCATCCGGACAGGCAAGCGGACGCCATCGGTCAGGAGCGGTCGGGAGCTATCTGTTCGACGCCGGGCCGCTGAGCACGTACACTCACCTGTCGTTGGCCTTCACCAGCCGCACCGTTCCTGCACTCGGGACTTCCGGGAACATGCGGTAGGTTGGTGGAAACCACAAAGGGTCGTAGCTCAATTGGTAGAGCACTGGTCTCCAAAACCAGCGGTTGGGGGTTCAAGTCCCTCCGGCCCTGCTACACACTCCTTCGCCAGGATGTGTGCGCATGTACGTACTTCAATGCACTGCCGTGCGGCTCCACCGGGCGCGGCACGGCCATGACCCGGAATCAGGTGAGAAGCGTGACGGACGCCGTGGGCTCCATCGACATGCCTGATGCCGAGGATGAAGTCCCCGAGTCGAAGAAGAAGGCCCGCAAGGGCGGCAAGCGCGGCAAGAAGGGCCCTCTGGGCCGTCTCGCGCTCTTCTACCGCCAGGTCGTGGCGGAGCTTCGCAAGGTCGTCTGGCCGACACGCAGCCAGCTGACGACGTACACCTCCGTGGTGATCGTGTTCGTCGTCGTCATGATCGGCCTCGTGACCGTGCTTGACTTCGGATTCCAGCGGGTCATCAAGTACGTCTTCGGCTGATCCCCGCGGAGGGCGCCTCATGGGCGCCCCTTTCGCATGTTCCACCCATTTGTACATCCAGGAAGAAGCAGCCACCGTGTCTGACCCGAACCTGAACGACGCCGTCGAGCCGACGGCGGGCGCCTTCGAGTCCGCCGAGGACGAGCTCGACATCGTCGAGGCGGCGGACGCCGAGGAGCCGGACCAGGCCGAGGCTGCCGACGCCGCCGCGGGCGAGCCCGCCGAGCAGGCCGCTGTGCACACCGCGGACGTCGAGGACGCCGCCGACGAGGAGGCCGTCGAGGCCGAGGCCGAGGCCGACGCGGAGGAGGCCGAGCCGGCCGAGCCCGTCGAGCCCGTCGACCCCGTCACCGCCCTCCGCGAGGAGCTGCGCGGTCTCCCCGGCGACTGGTACGTCATTCACACCTACGCCGGTTACGAGAAGCGTGTGAAGGCCAACCTGGAGCAGCGCGCCGTCTCGCTGAACGTGGAGGAGTTCATCTATCAGGCCGAGGTGCCTGAGGAGGAAATCGTCCAGATCAAGAACGGCGAGCGCAAGAACGTCCGTCAGAACAAGCTCCCGGGCTACGTCCTGGTGCGCATGGACCTGACGAACGAGTCCTGGGGCGTCGTCCGCAACACCCCCGGTGTCACCGGCTTCGTGGGCAACGCCTACGACCCGTACCCGCTGACGCTGGACGAGATCGTCAAGATGCTCGCCCCGGAGGCCGAGGAGAAGGCCGCCCGCGAGGCCGCCGAGGCCGAGGGCAAGCCGGCTCCGGCCCGCAAGGTCACCGTCGAGGTCCTCGACTTCGAGGTCGGCGACTCGGTCACCGTCACCGACGGCCCGTTCGCGACGCTGCAGGCGACGATCAACGAGATCAACGCCGACTCGAAGAAGGTCAAGGGCCTCGTCGAGATCTTCGGCCGCGAGACCCCGGTCGAGCTCAGCTTCGACCAGATCCAGAAGAACTAGCTCTTTCGGCTCGTTCCTGGACACATGCCCAACGAGCAGGTCAGACCGGCTGTCGCAGCCGGTCTGACCTGCTCGGTTTTTGGTCGCGCAGCTATACCCGTTATCGTTGTGCGGTATGCCTGCATCCGGATGACCGGATGAAGGCGAAACACTCTCACTAGGACCCGGAGAGAGCACATGCCTCCCAAGAAGAAGAAGGTCACGGGGCTTATCAAGCTCCAGATCAACGCCGGTGCGGCCAACCCGGCCCCGCCGGTCGGCCCCGCGCTCGGTCAGCACGGCGTCAACATCATGGAGTTCTGCAAGGCCTACAACGCCGCGACCGAGTCGCAGCGCGGCATGGTCGTGCCGGTGGAGATCACGGTCTACGAGGACCGCTCCTTCACCTTCGTGACGAAGACCCCGCCGGCCGCCAAGCTGATCCTCAAGGCCGCGGGTGTGGAGAAGGGCTCCGGCGAGCCGCACAAGACCAAGGTGGCCAAGCTGACGGCCGCCCAGGTCCGCGAGATCGCCACGACGAAGCTCCCCGACCTGAACGCCAACGACCTCGACGCCGCGTCGAAGATCATCGAAGGCACCGCCCGCTCCATGGGCATCACGGTCGAAGGCTGATTCAGCCCCCACCCCTCTCAGTGGTAGGGCCAAGCGCTGGTCCGCACCACGACTCCACACTCTGAAACCATCAGGAGTAGAAGTGAAGCGCAGCAAGAACCTCCGCGCTGCGGACGCCAAGGTCGACCGGACGCGTGTGTACGCGCCGCTCGAGGCCGTCCGTCTCGCCAAGGAGACCGCCTCCACGAAGTTCGACGGCACCGTCGAGGTCGCCTTCCGCCTGGGTGTCGACCCGCGCAAGGCCGACCAGATGGTCCGCGGCACCGTGAACCTCCCGCACGGCACCGGCAAGACCGCCCGGGTCCTGGTCTTCGCGACCGGTGACCGTGCTGCGGCCGCGGAAGCCGCCGGAGCCGACATCGTCGGCGCCGACGAGCTCATCGACGAGGTGGCGAAGGGCCGTCTGGACTTCGACGCCGTCGTCGCGACCCCGGACCTCATGGGCAAGGTCGGCCGCCTCGGCCGCGTGCTCGGTCCGCGTGGTCTGATGCCGAACCCGAAGACCGGTACGGTCACCCCGGATGTCGTGAAGGCTGTCAACGACATCAAGGGCGGCAAGATCGAGTTCCGCGTCGACAAGCACTCGAACCTGCACTTCATCATCGGCAAGACCTCGTTCGACGAGACCAAGCTGGTGGAGAACTACGCGGCGGCGCTGGAGGAGATCCTCCGTCTGAAGCCGTCCGCCGCCAAGGGCCGCTACATCAAGAAGGCCGCGCTGGCCACCACGATGGGCCCCGGCATCCCGCTGGACGCCAACCGCACCCGTAACCTCCTCGTCGAGGAGGACCCGGCCGCCGTCTGAGCCCCCGTGCTCGTACGACCGCCGTGTCACGTGTGACATGGGACGGGCCCCGCAACCTTTCGAGGTGCGGGGCCCGTCCTCGTACACAGACAACCCGGCTGTCGGAGTCGTGCGTTAGCGTGCGCATGACGAGAGAGCCGAACGAGGGGTGGAAGCGGACATGAGGACCAGTACCGTACGACGCGTGGGTCTGGCCGTGGCTGTGGCAGCGGCGCTGACGTCGGTCGGGGCCTGCGGCGGGGCGGACGAGGACGGCGGGAGCGGCAAGCCGGCCGCCAAGGAGAAGAGCGGCGGCACCTCGGTGCTGAAGGCCGACACGATCGCCGCGCTGCTCGACGTACAGAAGAAGACCGGCTCGGCCAGCTCCGCCAAGGTCGAGGGCACCACGGTCATGGGCAGCACGATGTCCATGAAGCAGACCGGGTCCCTGGACTGGAGCGACGGGATCACCGGCACCATGAGCATCACCTACACCGGTGGCACCATGGCCGACACCCTGAAGCAGGCGGGCGGCAGCGGCACCATGGAGGCCCGCTACTTCAAGGACGGCTACGCGGCCGACATGGGCCCGGTGCTCGCCCGGCAGACCGGCGGCAAGCGCTGGATCAGCTACTCCTACGACGATCTGGCCCAGGTCGGCGGCGCCTCCGGCGCGGCGATGAAGGAGCAGATGCAGAACACCACCCCCGAGCAGGGAGTGAAGTCGCTGCTGGCCTCCGGGGACGTGAAGGAGGTCGGCAAGGAGCAGGTCCGCGGGGTCGCCACCACGCACTACTCCGGCACGGTCGACGTCGCCGAGCTGACCGCCAAGACCTCGAAGCTCGACGCGGACCAGCTCGAAGCGCTGAAGAAGCAGCTCAACGACGCCGGGATCACCACCGAGAAGGTCGACATCTGGGTCGACGAGAACGATCTGCTGGTGAAGAAGACCGAGCGCGGCCGGATGAAGACCGGCGAGCTGAACTCGACGGTGTTCTACAGCGACTACGGCGTCAAGGTCACGGTCGAGCAGCCGCCGGCCTCCCAGACCATCGGCTTCGCGGACCTGGTCAAGCAGCAGCAGTCGGCCGCCGGCACCGGCGCCTGACCGGCCCGGACCGTACGGAACCGGACGGATTTGCCCCGCGCGACCCCGGTCGCGTACTCTTCTGCAGAAGCCAAAGACCGCTGGTCGTTGCCCGGATCCCGCAAGGGGGACGGCAACCGAAGGATCCGTTGAGACGGGCGACCTGCGCAGGTGACTGTGGAAAGCTCCCGACTCGTTTCGGTCGAGCTACGCCCTGGCGCCTGCGCCGGGGCGTTTCGTCTTTCCCGGCCCCTTGTGAGCGGTCCTCATCACCCGGAAGGAGGCCGACGCTCATGGCAAGGCCCGACAAGGCTGCAGCGGTAGCCGAGCTCGCGGACCAGTTCCGCAGCTCGAACGCCGCCGTGCTGACCGAGTACCGGGGTCTCACCGTGGCACAGCTCAAGCAGCTGCGCCGTTCGCTCGGTGAGAACGCCCAGTACGCCGTGGTGAAGAACACGCTGACCAAGATTGCGGCCAACGAGGCCGGGATCGACGCGCTGGACGACCTGTTCGCAGGTCCGACGGCGGTTGCCTTCGTCACCGGTGACCCGGTGGAGTCGGCGAAGGGTCTTCGTGACTTCGCCAAGGACAACCCCAACCTCATCATCAAGGGCGGTGTCCTTGACGGTAAGGCGCTGTCCGCCGATGAGATCAAGAAGCTCGCGGACCTCGAGTCCCGCGAGGTTCTGCTCGCCAAGCTGGCCGGCGCCATGAAGGGCAAGCAGACTCAGGCTGCACAGCTCTTCCAGGCTCTGCCGACGAAGTTCGTCCGCACCGCGGAAGCGCTTCGTGCCAAGAAGGCCGAGCAGGGCGGTGCCGAGTAATTCGGCTCGCGCACTGATCGCCGCCCCCTAGGGCGACGGTCACAGCGGGCCGAATGTACGCCCGCCTTCATATACACCCGGCACCTGCCGATTTAGTGGAAGGACGCCATCATGGCGAAGCTCAGCCAGGAAGACCTGCTCGCCCAGTTCGAGGAGCTCACGCTCATCGAGCTCGCCGAGTTCGTGAAGGCCTTCGAGGAGAAGTTCGACGTCACCGCCGCCGCGGCCGTCGCCGTCGCCGGCCCCGCGGGCCCGGGCGCCGTGGCCGAGGCCGTCGAGGAGAAGGACGAGTTCGACGTCATCCTCACCGGTGCCGGCGACAAGAAGATCCAGGTCATCAAGGTCGTGCGCGAGCTGACCTCCCTGGGTCTGAAGGAGGCCAAGGACCTCGTGGACGGCGCTCCGAAGCCGGTCCTCGAGAAGGTCGCCAAGGACGCCGCCGAGAAGGCCGCCGAGTCCCTCAAGGGCGCCGGCGCCTCCGTCGAGGTCAAGTGACCTCGCGAGTCGTCTGACTCGACTGCCGCGCCCTGAGGGCGTGGACGTCACATCGCGAAAGGCGATCACCCGTACGGGTGGTCGCCTTTCGGCGTACCCGCGGCGGGTGCCTTGCTCTTCCCGGCGCGACGAGTATGGTGATCATCGCCGTGCGCCTCTCCGGGGGCGCGGCCGGTGGCCGGGTGACGGCGGGACAGGGGTCCCGGGGGCCCGCACCGGCTGGGGGGCCTTGACGAACCGCAGCAGGCGCGCAATTCTCAAGGCGCGTCGTCACATCGATCCGAATCCGAGGCATGGATCGGCGGCGAAGAGGGCAGTAAAGAAGAGCGCAGCTCACGCAGGGCCAGACAAAGGTGTTGAGAACAGCTGTTGACAGCGACGCGGGTCTCTGAGAACCCCGACTGGACATCAGTGTGCCACTTGGCTACACTGACCCTTTGCGCTGCCTGTTAGCTGCCTCCTGCCCGTCACCAGGGGCATACCCATCTTGTGCACCGTGGATCGCAACATCTCTCACCAGGGATTTTCTGTCCACCTGTCCAGTTTGGGACCGGTACGCGCGTAGTGAGTCCGAGCCCTCGGAAGGACCCCCTCTTGGCCGCCTCGCGCAACGCCTCGACCGCGAATACGAACAACGGCGCCAGCACCGCCCCGCTGCGCATCTCTTTTGCAAAGATCAAGGAGCCCCTCGAGGTTCCGAACCTCCTCGCGCTGCAGACCGAGAGCTTTGACTGGCTCCTCGGCAATGCCGCCTGGAAGGCTCGCGTCGAGGCTGCTCTGGACAGTGGACAAGACGTCCCCAGGAAGTCGGGTCTGGAGGAGATCTTCGAGGAGATCTCCCCGATCGAGGACTTCTCCGGGTCGATGTCGCTCACGTTCCGCGACCACCGCTTCGAGCCCCCGAAGAACTCGATCGACGAGTGCAAGGAGCGCGACTTCACGTACGGCGCCCCGCTCTTCGTCACGGCCGAGTTCACCAACAACGAGACCGGCGAGATCAAGTCCCAGACGGTCTTCATGGGCGACTTCCCGCTCATGACCAACAAGGGCACCTTCGTCATCAACGGCACCGAGCGTGTCGTGGTGTCGCAGCTGGTCCGCTCGCCGGGTGTCTACTTCGACTCGTCGATCGACAAGACGTCCGACAAGGACATCTTCTCCGCCAAGATCATCCCCTCCCGGGGTGCCTGGCTGGAGATGGAGATCGACAAGCGCGACATGGTCGGTGTCCGCATCGACCGCAAGCGCAAGCAGTCGGTCACCGTCCTCCTGAAGGCGCTCGGCTGGAGCACCGAGCAGATCCTGGAGGAGTTCGGCGAGTACGAGTCCATGCGCGCCACCCTGGAGAAGGACCACACCCAGGGCCAGGACGACGCGCTGCTCGACATCTACCGCAAGCTCCGTCCGGGCGAGCCGCCCACCCGCGAGGCCGCTCAGACGCTGCTGGAGAACCTCTACTTCAACCCGAAGCGCTACGACCTCGCGAAGGTCGGCCGCTACAAGGTGAACAAGAAGCTCGGCGCGGACGAGCCGCTGGACGCCGGGGTGCTCACCACCGACGACGTCATCGCGACCATCAAGTACCTGGTCAAGCTGCACGCCGGTGAGACCGAGACGATCGGCGAGTCCGGCCGGGAGATCGTCGTCGAGACCGACGACATCGACCACTTCGGCAACCGTCGTCTGCGCAACGTCGGCGAGCTCATCCAGAACCAGGTCCGCACGGGTCTGGCGCGTATGGAGCGCGTCGTGCGCGAGCGCATGACCACCCAGGACGTCGAGGCGATCACGCCCCAGACCCTGATCAACATCCGGCCGGTCGTCGCCTCCATCAAGGAGTTCTTCGGCACCAGCCAGCTGTCGCAGTTCATGGACCAGAACAACCCGCTGTCGGGTCTGACCCACAAGCGCCGTCTGTCGGCGCTCGGCCCGGGTGGTCTCTCCCGTGAGCGCGCCGGCTTCGAGGTCCGTGACGTGCACCCGTCCCACTACGGACGCATGTGCCCGATCGAGACCCCCGAAGGCCCGAACATCGGTCTGATCGGTTCGCTCGCCTCGTACGGCCGCGTCAACGCGTTCGGCTTCATCGAGACGCCGTACCGCAAGGTCGTCGACGGCCAGGTCACCGACGAGGTCGACTACATCACCGCCGACGAGGAGGACCGCTTCGTCATCGCCCAGGCGAACGCGACCCTCTCCGACGAGCTGCGCTTCACGGAGCCGCGCGTCCTGGTCCGCCGCCGCGGGGGAGAGGTCGACTACGTCCCCCCGTCCGAGGTCGACTACATGGACGTCTCGCCGCGCCAGATGGTGTCCGTCGCCACCGCGATGATCCCCTTCCTGGAGCACGACGACGCCAACCGTGCCCTCATGGGCGCGAACATGATGCGCCAGGCGGTTCCGCTCATCAAGAGCGAGGCCCCGCTGGTCGGCACCGGTATGGAGTACCGCTGCGCCACCGACGCCGGTGACGTGCTGAAGGCCGAGAAGGACGGTGTGGTCCAGGAGGTCTCCGCGGACTACATCACCGTGACGAACGACGACGGCACGTACACCACGTACCGCATCGCCAAGTTCATGCGCTCCAACCAGGGCACCTCGGTCAACCAGAAGGTCGTCGTCTCCGAGGGCGACCGGGTCATCGAGGGCCAGGTCCTCGCCGACGGTCCGGCCACCGAGTTCGGTGAGATGGCGCTCGGCAAGAACCTGCTCGTGGCGTTCATGCCGTGGGAGGGCCACAACTACGAGGACGCGATCATCCTGTCGCAGCGCCTCGTGCAGGACGACGTCCTCTCCTCGATCCACATCGAGGAGCACGAGGTCGACGCCCGTGACACCAAGCTCGGCCCCGAGGAGATCACCCGGGACATCCCGAACGTCTCCGAGGAGGTCCTCGCCGACCTCGACGAGCGCGGCATCATCCGCATCGGTGCCGAGGTCGTCGCCGGCGACATCCTCGTCGGCAAGGTCACGCCCAAGGGCGAGACCGAGCTGACCCCCGAGGAGCGCCTGCTCCGCGCGATCTTCGGTGAGAAGGCGCGCGAGGTCCGCGACACCTCGCTGAAGGTGCCGCACGGTGAGATCGGCAAGGTCATCGGCGTCCGCGTCTTCGACCGCGAAGAGGGCGACGAGCTGCCGCCGGGCGTGAACCAGCTGGTCCGCGTCTACGTCGCGCAGAAGCGCAAGATCACCGACGGTGACAAGCTCGCCGGCCGTCACGGCAACAAGGGCGTCATCTCGAAGATCCTCCCGATCGAGGACATGCCCTTCCTCGAGGACGGCACCCCGGTCGACATCATCCTCAACCCGCTGGGTGTCCCGTCCCGAATGAACCCGGGACAGGTCCTGGAGATCCACCTCGGCTGGCTCGCCAGCCGCGGCTGGGACGTCTCCGGCCTCGGTGACGAGTGGGCCAAGCGCCTGCAGGCCATCGGCGCCGACCAGGTCGCCCCCGGCACCAACGTCGCCACCCCCGTCTTCGACGGTGCGCGCGAGGACGAGATCTCCGGTCTCTTCGAGGCCACGATCCCCAACCGCGACGGCGACCGCCTGGTGCAGCCCTCCGGCAAGGCCAAGCTGTTCGACGGCCGCTCCGGCGAGCCGTTCCCGGACCCGGTCTCGGTCGGCTACATGTACATCCTCAAGCTGCACCACCTGGTCGACGACAAGCTCCACGCCCGTTCGACCGGCCCGTACTCGATGATCACGCAGCAGCCGCTGGGTGGTAAGGCGCAGTTCGGTGGTCAGCGATTCGGTGAGATGGAGGTGTGGGCCCTTGAGGCATACGGCGCCGCATACGCCCTCCAGGAGCTCCTGACGATCAAGTCCGACGACGTCACCGGCCGAGTGAAGGTCTACGAGGCGATCGTCAAGGGCGAGAACATCCCCGAGCCGGGCATTCCCGAGTCCTTCAAGGTGCTCATCAAGGAAATGCAGTCGCTCTGCCTCAACGTGGAGGTGCTGTCCTCGGACGGCATGTCCATCGAGATGCGCGACACGGACGAGGACGTCTTCCGCGCGGCGGAGGAGCTCGGTATCGACCTGTCCCGGCGCGAGCCGAGCAGCGTCGAAGAGGTCTGACGGGTTGGCCGGCCGGATCCCCGTGATCCGGCCGGCTCTCCCCGGACCCGTTCAGACCATTGCTGAAGTGCCCCGATTTCTCGCATGAGCGAGGGGGCTCGAACCCCCGAAAGAGGGATTGACGACAAGTGCTCGACGTCAACTTCTTCGACGAGCTGCGGATCGGCCTTGCCACCGCGGACGACATCCGGACCTGGTCCCACGGCGAGGTCAAGAAGCCGGAGACCATCAACTACCGCACCCTCAAGCCCGAAAAGGACGGACTCTTCTGCGAGAAGATCTTCGGTCCGACCCGGGACTGGGAGTGCTACTGCGGCAAGTACAAGCGTGTCCGCTTCAAGGGCATCATCTGTGAGCGCTGTGGCGTCGAGGTCACGCGCGCCAAGGTGCGCCGCGAGCGCATGGGTCACATCGAGCTCGCCGCTCCCGTCACCCACATCTGGTACTTCAAGGGCGTCCCGTCGCGTCTGGGCTACCTGCTGGACCTCGCGCCGAAGGACCTCGAGAAGGTCATCTACTTCGCCGCGTACATGATCACGTTCGTCGACGAGGAGCGCCGCACCCGCGACCTCCCGTCGCTGGAGGCGCACGTCTCCGTCGAGCGCCAGCAGATCGAGAACCGCCGCGACTCCGACCTGGAGAACCGGGCCAAGAAGCTGGAGACCGACCTCGGCGAGCTGGAGGCCGAGGGCGCCAAGGCCGATGTGCGCCGCAAGGTGCGCGAGGGCGCCGAGCGCGAGATGAAGCAGCTGCGCGACCGCGCCCAGCGCGAGATCGACCGCCTCGACGAGGTGTGGAGCCGCTTCAAGAACCTCAAGGTCCAGGACCTGGAGGGCGACGAGCTGCTCTACCGCGAGCTGCGCGACCGCTTCGGCACGTACTTCGACGGCTGCATGGGCGCCGCCGCGCTGCAGAAGCGCCTGGAGTCCTTCGACCTCGACGAGGAGGCCGAGCGCCTCCGCGAGATCATCCGTACCGGCAAGGGCCAGAAGAAGACCCGTGCGCTCAAGCGCCTCAAGGTCGTCTCCGCGTTCCTGCAGACCAGCAACAAGCCCAAGGGCATGGTGCTCGACTGCGTGCCGGTCATCCCGCCGGACCTGCGTCCGATGGTGCAGCTGGACGGTGGCCGCTTCGCGACCTCCGACCTGAACGACCTGTACCGCCGCGTCATCAACCGCAACAACCGCCTGAAGCGGCTTCTCGACCTCGGCGCGCCCGAGATCATCGTGAACAACGAGAAGCGCATGCTCCAGGAGGCCGTGGACGCCCTCTTCGACAACGGTCGTCGCGGTCGCCCGGTCACCGGCCCCGGCAACCGTCCCCTGAAGTCCCTCAGCGACATGCTGAAGGGCAAGCAGGGCCGTTTCCGTCAGAACCTCCTCGGCAAGCGCGTGGACTACTCCGCGCGTTCCGTGATCGTCGTCGGTCCGCAGCTCAAGCTGCACCAGTGCGGTCTGCCGAAGGCGATGGCGCTGGAGCTCTTCAAGCCGTTCGTGATGAAGCGCCTGGTCGACCTGAACCACGCGCAGAACATCAAGTCGGCCAAGCGCATGGTCGAGCGCGGCCGCACCGTGGTGTACGACGTCCTCGAAGAGGTCATCGCCGAGCACCCGGTGCTGCTGAACCGTGCGCCCACGCTGCACCGCCTCGGCATCCAGGCCTTCGAGCCGCAGCTGGTCGAGGGCAAGGCCATCCAGATCCACCCGCTCGTCTGCACCGCGTTCAACGCGGACTTCGACGGTGACCAGATGGCCGTGCACCTGCCGCTCTCGGCGGAGGCGCAGGCCGAGGCCCGCATCCTGATGCTGTCCTCGAACAACATCCTGAAGCCGGCCGACGGCCGTCCCGTCACCATGCCGACGCAGGACATGGTGCTGGGTCTGTTCTTCCTCACCACGGACGGCGACCTCCGTGACACCAAGGGCGAGGGCCGCGCGTTCGGCTCCACGGCCGAGGCGATCATGGCGTTCGACGCCGGTGAGCTGGCGCTCCAGTCGCCGATCGACATCCGCTTCCCGGTGGGCACCATCCCGCCGCGCGGCTGGGTGCCGCCGGTCGCCGAGGAGGGCGAGCCCGAGTACCAGCCGGGTGACACCTTCCGGCTGCGCACCAGCCTGGGCCGCGCGCTCTTCAACGAGCTGCTGCCCGAGGACTACCCGTTCGTCGACTACTCCGTCGGCAAGAAGCAGCTCTCCGAGATCGTCAACGACCTCGCCGAGCGCTACCCCAAGGTCATCGTGGCGGCGACGCTCGACAACCTGAAGGCGGCCGGTTTCCACTGGGCGACGCGCTCCGGCGTCACCGTGGCCATCTCCGACGTCGTCGTGCCCGAGGCCAAGAAGGCCATCGTCAAGGGCTACGAGGAGCAGGACGAGAAGGTCCAGAAGCAGTACGAGCGCGGTCTGATCACCAAGGACGAGCGCACGCAGGAGCTCATCGCGATCTGGACCAAGGCGACCAACGAGGTCGCCGAGGCGATGAACGCGAACTTCCCCAAGACGAACCCCATCTTCATGATGGTTGACTCGGGTGCCCGAGGAAACATGATGCAGATGCGTCAGATCGCCGGTATGCGTGGTCTGGTGTCCAACGCCAAGAACGAGACGATCCCGCGTCCCATCAAGGCGTCCTTCCGCGAGGGCCTCACCGTTCTGGAGTACTTCATCTCCACGCACGGTGCCCGTAAGGGTCTGGCGGACACCGCCCTGCGTACCGCCGACTCGGGTTACCTGACCCGTCGTCTGGTGGACGTCTCGCAGGACGTGATCATCCGCGAGGAGGACTGCGGCACCGACCGCGGCCTCAAGCTGAAGATCGCGGTCAAGGGCGCCGACGGTGTCCTGCGCAAGACGGAGGACGTCGAGACCTCGGTCTACGCCCGCATGCTGGCCGAGGACGTCGTCGTCGACGGCAAGGTCATCGCGCCGGCCAACGTCGACCTCGGTGACGTCCTGATCGACGCCCTGGTGGGCGCCGGCGTCGAGGAGGTCAAGACCCGCTCGGTCCTGACCTGTGAGTCCGCGGTCGGCACCTGTGCCTTCTGCTACGGACGCTCGCTCGCCACCGGCAAGCTGGTCGACATCGGTGAGGCGGTCGGCATCATCGCCGCCCAGTCCATCGGTGAGCCCGGTACCCAGCTGACGATGCGTACCTTCCACACCGGTGGTGTGGCCGGTGACGACATCACCCAGGGTCTGCCCCGTGTCGTCGAGCTCTTCGAGGCCCGTACGCCCAAGGGTGTCGCCCCGATCTCCGAGTCCGCGGGCCGGGTCCGCATCGAGGAGACCGAGAAGACCAAGAAGATCGTCGTCACCCCGGACGACGGCAGCGACGAGATCCCCTTCCCGATCTCCAAGCGCGCCCGTCTCCTGGTCGGCGAGGGCGACCACGTCGAGGTGGGCCAGAAGCTCACCGTGGGTGCCACCAACCCGCACGACGTGCTCCGGATCCTCGGTCAGCGCGCGGTCCAGGTCCACCTGGTCGGCGAGGTCCAGAAGGTCTACAACTCGCAGGGCGTGTCGATCCACGACAAGCACATCGAGATCATCATCCGGCAGATGCTCCGCCGCGTGACGATCATCGAGTCCGGCGACGCGGAGCTGCTGCCGGGCGAGCTCGTCGAGCGCTCGAAGTTCGAGACCGAGAACCGTCGTGTGGTCACCGAGGGCGGTCACCCCGCCTCCGGCCGTCCGCAGCTGATGGGTATCACCAAGGCCTCGCTGGCGACGGAGTCGTGGCTGTCCGCGGCCTCCTTCCAGGAGACGACCAGGGTCCTGACGGACGCGGCGATCAACGCCAAGTCCGACTCCCTGATCGGCCTCAAGGAGAACGTCATCATCGGTAAGCTCATCCCGGCCGGTACGGGCCTGTCCCGCTACCGCAACATCCGGGTCGAGCCGACCGAGGAGGCCAAGGCCGCCATGTACTCGGCCGTCGGCTACGAGGACATCGACTACTCGCCGTTCGGCACGGGCTCCGGCCAGGCCGTTCCGCTGGAGGACTACGACTACGGTCCGTACAACCAGTAGGCAGTGAGCGAGAAGGGCGCCCATCCCGTCGTGACGGGGTGGGCGCCCTTTCGTGTGCCCGGTAGGGTGGTCGCGCGCGAGGGCGGGGACGGGGCCTACGGGGGTGTGGATGCGGCAGGGGCGCGTCTGTGGATGCGGGACACCGGTCCAGGACGACGGGCAGCTCGTGTGCCGAGGCTGTCTCACCCCGCTGCGCTGGTCGGCCGTCGCGGCCCGGGTGCCCACGGCACGGCACGGGGCGCGGCCCTTACGCAGGACCGTCCGTCCGGCCCTCCGTCTGGAACTGTGCCGCAGCAGCGTCGAGGTGCGCGCCGGCACCTCCGTGGGAATCGGACGCGACCCCGAGTTCTGCCCGTTCTCCGGTCTGCTGGAGACCCATCTCGCCGTCTCCAACCGCCACGCCACCTTCGGCGTCGACGCGAACGGCGCCGGCTGGGTGCGCGACGAGAACTCCCGTTACGGAACCTGGCTCGGCCCCCGCAGACTGGACGCGGGCGAGCGGACCGCCGTCACCGCCGGTGCCACCCTGCTGCTCGCCGAGGAGATCACCGTCCGGGTCCGGGAAGGGGCGCGCTGATGACCGGCGTCCTCCCGCCGCCCCTGGACTCCCGCTACACGTACGTCGCCCTGCTCGGCCACGGCGGCGAGGCCCTCGTCCACCATGTGCGCGACGCCCGGGGCGCCGATCTCGTCGTCAAGGTCTACGCCCGCGACCCCGCCGCCCGCCGCGGCGTCTGGAACCGGCTGGAGCGCTTGCGCCACCCCGCGCTGATGCCGCTCCTGGAGTGGGGGGCCACCGCGGACGGGCGCGCGTACGAGACGATGCCGCTGCTCACGGGCGGTTCGCTCGCCGACCGGGGGAGGCTCGGCTTCTCGGCCGTCGTCGGGCTGGTGGACCGGCTGGTCGGCGGGATCAACCAGCTGCACGAGGCGGAGATCGTCCACCGCGATCTCAAGCCGGAGAACCTGCTGTTCCGGGAGGCCTCCGGCGACGAGGCCGTCATCGCGGACTTCGGGATCAGCGGGGCCCTGGACGGGGTCACGGCCACCCGGATGATGACCCCCGGCTATGCGCCGCCCGAGGCGTACGACGGGGTGGTCCTGCCCGCCTGGGACTGGTGGTCCCTCGGGATGACGGTACGTCAGATGGCCACGGGGGCACGGCCGTTCGCGGGGCTCCCGGTCGAGGCGGTGGTGCGGAGGGTCCGCGAGGAGGACGTCGACCTGGTCCAGCTGCCCCAGCGGCTGCGCACCCTGTGCGGGGGGCTCCTGGAACGCGATCCGGCGCGGCGCTGGGGAAGCGGCCGGGTCCTGGAATGGCTGGAAGAGACGGCCGCACCGGCTCCCCGGGCCACGACGGTACGGGCGCCGCGCCCGGCCCCCACCCGGCGGGCGCCGCGCCCGGACCCCTCACCCCCGAAGGCCGCGCCTCCGCCGCCCGAGCCGGCGGGCGGACTGCGGGTCGCGGGGGAGGCGTACACCACCGCGACGGAACTGGCCGGAGCCGCACGCCGGGAGCCGGAGCGGATCGCCCAGTCGCTGTTCGCCGGCAGCCGGTGGAACGGCACCGACGGCCCGGGGCAGCAGACGCGGCGGTGGATCCTCGCCCACGGAGGCGACCAGGACCTGCTCGACCGGCTGGCCCGGGGCACACCCCTGGCCCGCCTCAATGTCCTGCTGAGCCGCCTCGATCCGAAGGGCGGTCCCGTGACGCCGCTCGGCACGCTCCGCATGGCCGCGCTCGTCCAGACGGCCGTCAACGCGACACGGGACGGGAGCGGTCCGGACACGGACCGGCTGGCGCTGGTGTACAGCCGGCGTCTGCTCCCGGCGTTCGCTCTCTTCCCCGGCTTCGAGAGTCTGGCGGGCGCCGACGAGAAGTGGCGGACGCTGACGGCCTTGTGGGACGCGGAGGCGGCCCGTCTTCCCGCCATGCCCGCCCACCTGCGCACCGCCGGACCCGCCGCACAGGCGGCGCTCCTCCTGGCCGCCCTGCCCTCGCGGCTGACGGGCACCGGACACGCCGCACTCGCCCGGTTCCCGGCCGGTCCCGCGGACGGCGGCCCCGACTGGTACGCGGCGATGGTCGGTGCCCTGGGCGGGCCCGGCTCGCTGGGCGGGTACGCGGTGCAGTCGGTGTGCGGCGGGGCGGTGGCCGGGCGGCCGAAGCGGGCGAAGGCCGCGCCGGACGCCGGACCCGCGCGGAAGAGGCCCGGCCCCGCCGTCCCGCCGGACAAGGGCGGGCCCGCCAAGCAGGCGGCACCCTTCGCCTTCGACGGTCTGGTGTTCCTGACGAAGAACGAACTCGGCCTCCATCTGCGCCGGAGCGAGGACGCGGGGCCGCGCCTCGTCGACGGCGACCTCGGCCCGCTGCGGGCATGGGCGCGCCGGCAGCCCGATCCGGACGGGCGGTGGCCCGAGGTGGAGAAGCACCTGCGCGGCACCCTGTCCGCCAAGGTCCGGTACTTCTACCTCGTCATGTGGCTCTGCCCCGACGCCGCCCCCGCCTTCGGCGGGAGAACCGCCCTGACGCCCGACTGGGTACGGATGTTCCTCGACGTCCTGAAGGGGACGGCCGCACCGGAGACGGTCGCCAACGTGGTCTGGCTGGGAAGCACCGACGAGGTCCTTGACGCGTACGCGAGCGGCGGGCCGATGCGGAGCAGCCTCGGCGGCGCCCAGGAACGCTACGACACGATGCTGACCGCCTGGCGCGCGAGCACGGGACGGCGCTACGAGGACCTGCCGATCTCCGCCCGTACGCAGTCCCCGCAGCTGACGGCCGCGCTGCTGCTCGCCTCGCTGCGCGACACCGGGGCGAAGCAGGCGCTCGCGCGGCTGATGGCGGAGCGGGACATCCCCGAGGTGCTCGGCAACCTCGGCTGGTTCTTCGGACTGGTGAAGGACCTCGGAGGGCGCAATACGCCGGGCGGCCGGGCGGTGTGGGTGGCCAACGCCCCCGAGGCGATCGCCGTGGTCGAGAAGCAGCTGCGCCGCCGGGCGGCGAAGGCCGCGTCCACGGGGAAGCGGACGTCCGCGCCGGCGACACCGCGGCCCGAGTCCCGGGCCCGGCAGACCCCGGCGAAGAAGCAGCCGGCCAAGAAGGCGTCCGCGGGGAAGCAGCCGCCCGCCGGCAGGCCGGTCCCCCCGAAGCCGAGTCTGCCCCCGCAGGTGCCTCCGGCCGGCCGGGCCCGGCTGGTGTGGGAGATCCTGTCCCAGCTGGGACGCCGCCTCGGGGAGTGAGCCGCCGCGCCCGTCAGACGCGGTAGCGGTCCACGGCCCGCCGCAGCGGATGCTGTCCGGGCAGGGCGGCGCGGACCTGCGGGACCAGCCGGGCGAGGCGCTTGGCCGCGGTGATCCGGCGCCCGCGCGCGGCCAGGGTGCGCACCCGGCCGAACAGCGCCGCCAGAAAGGCCGGATGGTCCTGGGCGGAGCGGTGGGACAGGTCCGCCGACAGCCGCGCGAACGCCCGCTCGGCCGCTTCCAGTTCACCCCGCTCCCACAGGCCCTCGGCCTCCTCCAGCAGGGGCCAGCACTCCTCGGCCAACGGGTCCGCCGCCCCGACCGGGCCCCCGGGCGAGCCCCCGCCCTCCGGGCCGCCGGGCCCCGCCTCACCCGTGGCCAGCTCCGCCTCCCGGGCGAGCGCGTCGGCGTCCGGGACCGGTCGGGCCGGGGCCCCGGGGGTACGCGCGGCCGGCGGTCCCGGCACCGCGCGGCGGGCGGCACCGGGGGCGGACAGGGCCGCCTCCGCCTCCCCCGCCGTGGGCCGGTCGGCCGGCTCCCGCTCCAGCATCGCGGCCAGCAGCGACGACAGACCGGCCGGCACGTCCGGCCGCCAGTGGACGACCGGCGGGGGAGGCGGGCCCAGCGCCCGGCGCCGTGCCGACTCCGCGTCGGCGGCGGCCTGCGGGGAGGCGCCCGCGAGCAGCGCGTACAGCGTCAGACCCAGTGAGTACACGTCCGAGGCGCCGTCCCCCGCGGCACCGAGGGCCTGCTCCGGCGAGAGATAGCCGGGTGTGCCCAGCAGCGTCCCCCGGGCGGTGATCCCCGAGTCCTGCACCCGCAGCCGGGTCACCAGACCGAAATCGCAGACCTTGGCCGCACCCCACGGCGTGAGCAGCAGGTTCGACGGCTTGATGTCCCGGTGGGCGAGCCCCTGGCCGTGGGCCGCGCCCAGCGCCGACGCCGTCTGCGCGCCCCAGACCGCCACCTCGTCCACCGCCAGACCGTGGGGCGCGGCCGCCAGCCGTTCGGCGAGGCTGCCCCCGCCGACGTACTCCATCACCATGTACGGGACACCCTCGTGCTCGCCCCGCAGATGCAGCACCACGATGTGCGGATGGCCGAGCCGCGCGGTGGCCAGGGCCTCCCGGTCGAAGCGGCGCAGGCCCGCGGTCCTGCCCCCGGAACCGTCCGGGGCGGTGAGCAGTTTGACCGCGACGGCGCGCTCCAGGTTCTCGTCCCAGGCTTCGAAGACGCGGCCCTGCCCGCCCCTGCCCAGCTCCCGGACCAGCCGGAAGTGCCCACCCAGCAGTGTGCCGATCACCTGCGGCCGCGCCCCTTGCCGCGCCGGCGGCGCCCGCCGCGTCCCGGGGACGGCGGGGGCCCGGCCAGGGCGGTGGGCTGCTGCCCGTCCCGCGCGACCGCGCGCCGGGTCTCGGAGTCGGGGGTCCAGCCGTCCGCCTCGAAGACGTAGTTGCGCCCGCTCTGCTCCAGGCGCACGGTGTCGTGCAGCAGCACCGCGTGTCCGGGGCGCAGCCGCCGGGAGCGCTCGCCGCGCAGCTCGGCCGGCTCGCGGTCGGGTGCGGTCAGCACGCGGATGCCGGTGCGGCCCAGATTGGTCACGGTCAGCACCCGCTCCTCGAACAGGAGCCGTACGTGGTCCCGGCTGATGGCCAGCCGGGCGGCCTCGCTCAGCCAGGGCAGCAGCGAGACGCCGCCCTGCTGGGAGGAGCGCCCCACGGTCACCGGCGTCCCCTCCACGACCAGGAACTTGTGGACGACGTCACCGTCGACACGCACCTTGATCTGCGTCTGGAAGGGCCGGGGGCCGAGATCGGTGAGCGGGACGTCGTGGGTGGGGCAGCGGACCTCACCGTTCCGGCGGCGGGGGCAGGCCTGTCCGGAGCCGGGCGCCCGGCTCCCGAACAGGACGCAGGCCGGGTCGGGGCAGCGCCAGTACCGCTGGAGGAGGTCCTCCCTGGGGACGCGCCGGCCGTCGTCGCGGGTCAGCATGGCGTTCCCCTTCAGTTCGTCCTCCTCCTCCTTCCGGGACAGCTGGGCGTCCGGTTTGACGGGGACGATGCGGGGGCGTACGGCGACGCGGCCGTCGGGGGTGAGGTACGGGGTGAGGAAGCGGTCGGTGTTGCCGGGGATCCAGGAGCGGGTGCGGTGCAGACCGGCGAAGTTGTCCCGGGTGACGGCGCGGACCGGGGCGGCCTCCAGGATCTCGACGATGCGGCCGTCCGCGTCGTCCAGCACCTCCAGGAGCCCGGCGGCGGCCCAGCCGGCCAGCGTGGCGCGCTCGGCCCGGGTGAGCAGCCCACTGCGGAGCAGCGAGGCGTCGGTCACCGCGTACACCGTGACGGAGGGGTCGCCGGAGAAGACGGCGAGCCCGTCGAGGAGGGCGGTCAGCCGGCCGAGGTCGGCCCTGCGCGAGCCTCCCAGCGCGGTCTCCAGGACGATGTTCGCCGTGTCCAGGACGAAGCCGGCCAGTGACACATCGGAAGTGAGGTGCTCGTCCGGGCGCATGGTCCCGAAAACTAGCAGCGGTGCCCCCGGGGGGACCTGGATAATGGGGATTCGGTACGGCCGCCCCGGGGACGGGGCGCCGCTCCCGGGCTGGACACCATTTGTTTTGACCCAGCTCGGTGAGGTAGGTACGCTCAGACCTTGTGCCTGGGGTGTGCCTGGGCTCGTGTGCGTGTCCTCAACCGCACGGCGAGTCCGTTACTGGCCACCGCGATCTGTGCTTCCACTGCTCCCGGGGAGTGGCCCGCAGCATCCGACACACCCGACCGCGTGGGTCGGTGGCGTTCCAGGTTAGTTTCACCGACGGCACACAGAAACCGGAGAAGTAGTGCCTACGATTCAGCAGCTGGTCCGGAAGGGCCGGCAGGACAAGGTCGAGAAGAACAAGACGCCCGCACTCGAGGGTTCGCCCCAGCGCCGCGGCGTCTGCACGCGTGTGTTCACGACCACCCCGAAGAAGCCGAACTCGGCGCTCCGGAAGGTCGCGCGTGTGCGTCTGACCTCCGGTATCGAGGTCACGGCCTACATCCCGGGTGAGGGACACAACCTGCAGGAGCACTCCATCGTGCTCGTGCGTGGTGGCCGTGTGAAGGACCTGCCGGGTGTTCGTTACAAGATCATCCGCGGCTCGCTCGACACCCAGGGTGTCAAGAACCGCAAGCAGGCCCGCAGCCGCTACGGCGCCAAGAAGGAGAAGTAAGAATGCCTCGTAAGGGCCCCGCCCCGAAGCGCCCGGTCATCATCGACCCGGTCTACAGCTCTCCTCTTGTCACCTCGCTGATCAACAAGATCCTCCTGGACGGCAAGCGCTCCACCGCCGAGCGCATCGTCTACGGCGCCATGGAAGGCCTCCGTGAGAAGACGGGCGCCGACCCGGTCATCACGCTGAAGCGCGCGCTCGAGAACGTCAAGCCGTCGCTCGAGGTCAAGTCCCGCCGTGTCGGTGGCGCCACCTACCAGGTGCCGATCGAGGTCAAGCCCGGTCGTGCCGCCACCCTCTCGCTGCGCTGGATCGTGGGTTACTCCCGCGCCCGTCGTGAGAAGACGATGACCGAGCGCCTCATGAACGAGCTGCTCGACGCCTCCAACGGTCTTGGCGCTGCCGTCAAGAAGCGCGAGGACACCCACAAGATGGCCGAGTCCAACAAGGCCTTCGCGCACTACCGCTGGTAGTCGCTCACCCCATCGAGACCGAGAGAAGATTGAGCCTTATGGCCACCACTTCGCTTGACCTGGCCAAGGTCCGCAACATTGGGATCATGGCCCACATCGACGCGGGCAAGACGACCACCACTGAGCGGATCCTCTTCTACACCGGCGTTTCGTACAAGATCGGTGAAGTCCACGACGGCGCTGCCACGATGGACTGGATGGAGCAGGAGCAGGAGCGCGGCATCACGATCACGTCGGCCGCGACGACCTGCCACTGGCCGCTCAACGATGTTGACCACACCATCAACATCATCGACACCCCGGGTCACGTCGACTTCACCGTCGAGGTGGAGCGTTCGCTCCGCGTCCTCGACGGCGCCGTCACCGTGTTCGACGGTGTGGCGGGCGTCGAGCCGCAGTCCGAGACCGTGTGGCGTCAGGCGGACCGCTACGGCGTTCCGCGTATCTGCTTCGTCAACAAGCTCGACCGCACCGGTGCCGACTTCCTGCGCTGCGTCAGCATGATCGTGGACCGCCTCGGCGCCACCCCGATCGTGATGCAGCTGCCGATCGGTGCCGAGGCCGACTTCACGGGCGTCGTCGACCTCGTGTCGATGAAGGCCTTCGTGTACCCCGAAGAGGCCGCCAAGGGCGAGATGTACAACATCGTCGACATCCCGGAGAACCTCCAGGAGGCGGCCGACGAGTGGCGCGGCAAGCTCCTCGAGGCCGTCGCCGAGAACGACGACGCCATGATGGAGCTGTACCTGGAGGGCACCGAGCCCACCGAGGAGCAGCTGCACGAGGCGATCCGCCGGATCACCCTGGCCTCCAAGGGCGGCGCCGACTCCGTCACCGTCACCCCGGTGTTCTGTGGCACCGCGTTCAAGAACAAGGGCGTCCAGCCTCTGCTCGACGCGGTCGTGCGCTACCTGCCCTCCCCCCTGGACGTCGAGGCCATCGAGGGCCACGACCCCAAGGACCCCGAGAGCGTCATCAAGCGCAAGCCCTCGGACGACGAGCCGCTGTCGGCTCTGGCGTTCAAGATCGCGAGCGACCCGCACCTCGGCAAGCTCACCTTCGTCCGGATCTACTCCGGTCGCCTGGACGCCGGCACCGCGGTGCTGAACTCCGTCAAGGGCAAGAAGGAGCGCATCGGCAAGATCTACCGCATGCACGCGAACAAGCGTGAGGAGATCGACTCGGTGGGCGCCGGCGACATCATCGCCGTCATGGGCCTGAAGCAGACCACCACCGGTGAGACGCTGTGCGACGACAAGAACCCGGTCATCCTGGAGTCCATGGACTTCCCGGCGCCGGTCATCCAGGTCGCGATCGAGCCCAAGTCCAAGGGTGACCAGGAGAAGCTGGGTGTCGCCATCCAGCGCCTCTCCGAGGAGGACCCGTCCTTCCAGGTGCACTCCGACGAGGAGACCGGCCAGACCATCATCGGTGGTATGGGCGAGCTTCACCTCGAGGTGCTCGTCGACCGCATGAAGCGCGAGTTCCGCGTCGAGGCGAACGTCGGCAAGCCGCAGGTCGCGTACCGCGAGACGATCCGCAAGGCCGTCGAGCGCATCGACTACACGCACAAGAAGCAGACTGGTGGTACCGGCCAGTTCGCGAAGGTGCAGATCGCCATCGAGCCCATCGAGGGCGGCGACGCGTCCTACGAGTTCGTCAACAAGGTCACCGGTGGCCGCATCCCCCGGGAGTACATCCCCTCGGTGGACGCGGGTGCGCAGGAAGCCATGCAGTTCGGCATCCTGGCCGGCTACGAGATGGTGGGCGTCCGCGTCACCCTTCTCGACGGTGGCTACCACGAGGTCGACTCCTCGGAGCTCGCCTTCAAGATCGCCGGTTCGCAGGCGTTCAAGGAGGGTGCCCGCAAGGCGTCCCCCGTGCTCCTGGAGCCGATGATGGCCGTCGAGGTCACCACGCCCGAGGACTACATGGGCGATGTCATCGGCGACCTCAACTCCCGCCGTGGCCAGATCCAGGCCATGGAGGAGCGCAGCGGCGCTCGCGTCGTGAAGGGCCTCGTGCCCCTCTCGGAGATGTTCGGCTACGTCGGAGACCTCCGCAGCAAGACCTCGGGTCGCGCAAGCTACTCGATGCAGTTCGACTCCTACGCCGAGGTTCCGCGGAACGTCGCCGAGGAGATCATCGCGAAGGCCAAGGGCGAGTAACTCTCCCGAGCTCACGCTTTAGGCTTGTCACCGGAGCCCCGTGGGGCATTCGTCGCAGAGCGGAAGTTCTGCGGAGAATGCCCCCGGGCCCCGGCATCCCAGCAAAGATCACCCTGGCGCCGATGAAGCAAGGCGTACAGAACCACTCCACAGGAGGACCCAGTGGCGAAGGCGAAGTTCGAGCGGACTAAGCCGCACGTCAACATCGGCACCATCGGTCACATCGACCACGGTAAGACGACCCTCACGGCCGCCATTACCAAGGTGCTGCACGACGCGTACCCGGACCTGAACGAGGCCTCGGCCTTCGACCAGATCGACAAGGCTCCCGAGGAGCGCCAGCGCGGTATCACCATCTCGATCGCGCACGTCGAGTACCAGACGGAGTCGCGTCACTACGCGCACGTCGACTGCCCGGGTCACGCGGACTACATCAAGAACATGATCACCGGTGCCGCGCAGATGGACGGCGCCATCCTCGTGGTCGCCGCCACCGACGGCCCGATGCCGCAGACCAAGGAGCACGTGCTCCTGGCCCGCCAGGTCGGCGTTCCGTACATCGTCGTCGCCCTGAACAAGGCCGACATGGTGGACGACGAGGAGATCCTGGAGCTCGTCGAGCTCGAGGTCCGCGAGCTGCTCTCCGAGTACGAGTTCCCGGGCGACGACCTGCCGGTCGTCAAGGTCTCGGCGCTCAAGGCCCTCGAGGGCGACAAGGAGTGGGGCAACACCGTCCTCGAGCTGATGAAGGCCGTGGACGAGTCCATCCCGCAGCCCGAGCGCGACGTCGACAAGCCGTTCCTGATGCCGATCGAGGACGTCTTCACGATCACCGGTCGTGGCACCGTCGTCACCGGCCGCATCGAGCGTGGTGTCCTCAAGGTCAACGAGACCGTCGACATCGTCGGTATCAAGAACGAGAAGACCACCACCACGGTCACCGGCATCGAGATGTTCCGCAAGCTGCTCGACGAGGGCCAGGCCGGTGAGAACGTCGGTCTGCTCCTCCGTGGCATCAAGCGCGAGGACGTCGAGCGCGGCCAGGTCATCATCAAGCCCGGTTCGGTCACGCCGCACACCGAGTTCGAGGCCCAGGCCTACATCCTGTCGAAGGACGAGGGTGGCCGTCACACCCCGTTCTTCAACAACTACCGCCCGCAGTTCTACTTCCGTACCACGGACGTGACCGGCGTCGTGACCCTCCCCGAGGGCACCGAGATGGTCATGCCGGGCGACAACACCGTCATGTCGGTCGCGCTGATCCAGCCGGTCGCCATGGAGGAGGGCCTGAAGTTCGCCATCCGTGAGGGTGGCCGGACCGTGGGCGCCGGCCAGGTCACCAAGATCAACAAGTAATCACTTGTTCGTCTGACCTGGTTGCTCCGCACAGAGCACCGAGAAGGGCCCCGTCCCACCGTTCACGCGGTGGGGCGGGGCCCTTCGCCGTTCGCTCGGACCGCCGCCGGCCGGGGGTGGCGCACCATGAACACGTCCACCGGGTCCTCCCGCTCCAGGACGAAGCCGTGCCGCTCGTACAGCCGCCGGGCCGCGCTGCCCTGGAGGACATTGAGCCGGACGGTCAGCCCGTCCGCGTCGGTACGGGCCAGCAGGGTGTCCAGTACGCCCGAGCCGATGCCCCGCCCGTGCAGGCCCGCGTCGAGGAAGAAGCTCTCCAGGCACCGGCCGTCCCCGTCCGGCCGCACCGTCACACTGCCGGCGAAGCGCCCGTCGACGACGATCACCGAGGTGTGCTCGGGGACGTACGAGTCGCGCATCCTCCGGCGCACCCGGTCCTCGTCGAAACGGCCGAGGCGGACCAGATCGGGCCGCATCACGACGGCCCGCAGCTCGACGATGGCTTCCAGGTCGTCCGGGGTGGCCGGGCGCAGCGCCCAGTCCTGAGTGGTACGTACACGCATGGGCGGGAGTCTGTCACTCCCACCCGGCCGCGGGCGACGCGGCCGGGGCCTGGGCCGGTGCCAGCGACGCGTCCCGGACCCCGCGCAGCACCTGGGCCCCGATCTCGGCCAGCCGTACGGCGTCCGGCGGGGTCGCGCCCAGCCCGATCGCGTATCCCGTGCGGCCGCCGGCCCGGACCGGGCGCGGCCAGACGCGGACGTCGGGGGCGCCCGCCCCGTCGAGCGCGGCGGTCAGCGCCAGCAGCCGGCCCCGCAGCCGGCCCTCGTCCCGGCCGCCGGAGGGTACGGAGGCGAGGGCCCAGGACGGATGCGCGGCGGCGAGGCGCGGGGGCGCGCACAGGTCCGTACGGGGACCGGCGCCGTCCCCGGCGGCCTCCAGGATCTCCCAGGCCCGGAACAGCTCCGCCGTGAGCAGGTCGCGGCCGGCCGGGGAGACCTGGGTGGTGCAGGAGCGGACGGGGGGAGTCGGGGTGTACACCGTGACGGGGTCGCCGGTCGCCGGACCCTCGCCCACCGGGTCGCGCCAGTCCCACGCGGCCCAGGTCGCGAAGAAGTCGCGCAGGCCGCCCCCCTCGTGCGCGGTGCGGGCGGCCAGGACCGTCCAGGCGAGGCCCGGCAGACCGCCGCACGGCGCGGCGTCGAGCCCCCGCGCGGCCGCCCAGGCCTTGACGTCCCGGGCGAGCCCGGCGAACGCGGCCCGGTGCGGGTCCGCCGCCGCGAGGACCGCCTCGGCGTCGCTCACCGCGCTCAGCGCCACGGCCGCCGCCCCGCCCAGATCGGCGCGGCGGTCCACCGCGTCGGCGGGGGCGAGGGAACCGGTCGCCACGGTGACGAGATCGATCCGGAGCCCGTCCACCGACCAGCGCAGACCGGGGACGCGGGCACCCGTCACCTCGGCCAGGTCCCGCGCCTCCGGGAAGGCCTCCGCCAGCCGGGCGCGCACCCCCGCCGGATCGGGGGCGCCGGGCAGCGCGGCCACCAGGTCCAGATCGGCGCCGGGCACGGCGCAGCCCATACGGCGCGAGCCGACGACGTGGACGCGCGCCCCGGGGAGCGCGGCGGTCACACGGGCGGCCGCCTCCTCCGCCGCGCGGTCCGTCCCGGCGTGCGCCCCTGCCCCGGGGAGCGCCGCCGCGACCCCGTCCGCGATCTCGTCGGCCCGCGCGGAGGGCGGGGCCAGCTCGACCCGTACCCCGTAGTGGTCGGAGACGTACAGCCCGCCGGGGCCGGGGGTGTCGCCGGTGAGCGTGGCGGACCGGGGGCGCAGCCGGCGGGTGCGGAGCAGAACGCGGTCCAGCCGGGAAACGCGTCCGGAGAGGGAGGAGACCGCCGCCAGGGGGTTCACGGACGGGTCGAAGGTGGGGGTGGTGTCGGCGGGGCCGCGCACCTCGCTCCACGCGTCCGTCATCGCCAGCCGGGTCTGCGGATGGTCGCCGCCGTCGTTGAAGTCGCCCACCAGCACCAGTTCTCCCTCCACTCCGGCCAGGCCCGACGCCAGATCGGCGAGTTCGCCGTCGCGGCGGGCGGCGCCGTCGGGGGAGTGGTCGCTGCTGAGGTGGGTGACGGCCACGGTGACGGGGCCGTCCGCCGTCTCGACGACGGCGGCGCTCACGGCCTTGTGCGGACCGAGCGCGTGCACCCCCGCCTCGCGCACGGGGAGCCGGCTGAGCAGCAGCAGTCCGTGGTCGGCCACGTCACGACGAGACGGTTCCGTCGCGACGCTGTAGTTCTTTCGCACCCAGTCATCGGCCAGGACGAGCGCGAGCAGCGCCGGCTCCGCCTCCTGGAGCGCGATCACGTCCGCGTCCGCCGCGCGCAGGGCGTCCAGCAGCAGAGGACGACGCCGGGCCGTGTCGATGCGGTCGGCGTCGTAGCGGTCCCAGAGGGTGTTCCAGGTCAGGACCGTCAGCCCGGGGGCCGAGGGGGCGGCGGGGGGCGGGGCGCCCTGGGGCACCGGCTCCCAGGTGCCCGTGGCCGGGGAGAAGGCGTGCGGCGTACGGGAGACGAAGTACGGGGCGGGGAGCGCGCGCGGGGTGCGGATGCGGCCCGCGCCGGTCGTGTCGATCCGGTCGGTGCCCGTGGCCCGGTCCCAGACCAGCTCGCCGTCCGCCTCGACGAACAGCACCCGGTGCCACGGGATGTCGCCGCCCGGGGTGAAGTGGTCGAGCCGGATCCGCTTGGGCTCCCGGCCGCGCTGGGCGACCCCCAGCACGAAGCGCGCAGGATCGAAGCGGGCGTCCCAGCGGACCTGGTGGTAGAGCTGCTCACTTGTACGCATCAGGCCCGGTCCTCCACGGTTCCGCTGCTGCCGATGTACCAGGTGCGGTGCGCCTGGCCGGGGTACGGGGGGACGAAGCGGTGCAGCTGGGAGGCGAGGACCTCCGGGGGCACCGGATGCGCGCGCCGGCGGTTGCGCGCGGTCAGCTCCTCCTCGCCGATCCACGCCACCGCGTGGGTGAGCAGCGCGTCCCTGCGGTGGGCGACGGCGTGGACCAGGGAGCGCTGGTGCGCGTTGAGCGAGGTGGCGTCCCAGACCACGGTGGCGCCCGGCACCAGCGCGTCGTCGAGCCGGCGCAGCCCCTCGCGCAGCACCTCCCCGTTGGCCCCCTGGTCGGCGCGCGAGCCCCGGGCCTCGCGCAGACCGTCCAGCGAGACGTACGTCGCGACCCCCGGCAGCCCCCGGCCGAACGTGCTCTTGCCGCTGCCCGAGGGACCGGCCAGCTGGACCAGGCGCGGGAACTCCCCGGACCGCCACCGCCAGGTCGCGGCGACCGCCTCCTCGGCGGTGGAGACGCGCCCGGCCGCGTACGCCTCCCGGGCCTGCGCCAGGCAGCGCGCGGCGGCCTCCGCGTCCAGCCCGGCGAACGCCCCGGCCAGCCCGTCCGGTGCCCGCACCTCCTCCGCGTGCAGGGCCGACCACTCGACCTGCTCCCGCGCCTCGGGGGAGTCCGCCAGCGCCCCGGCCACCGCGTGCAGCATGGGCAGGTCGGCGGCGAGCGCCATCCGGGCGAGCCCGGCGCGCCGCTCCCCGTCCGGGTAGGGGCGGTGCAGCGTGGGGGCCAGTCCGACGAGGTCGGCGACGCGGCGGGCCTGCGGCAGGCCGAGGGCGGGGGCCAGCAGCGGGGCGAGGGCGGCGCGGCGGGTGCCGTGGTGGAGGGCGGCGAGGACGCCGGCGAGCCGGTCGTCGCCGGTGCGGCCCAGCGCGTCGAGCGCGTCGGCGGCGGCCAGGGCGGCCCCGGTGTCGCCCCGGCCGGGAGCGGTGGCGGCCGCCAGCGCCGCGGGGTCGACGGGGGCACCGGAGCGGACGGCCCAGAGCGGGGCGGCCGGGCCGAGTCCGTTCTCCACGACCTCGGAGTGCATCCAGTGGGTGCCCGTCGTCACGTGGTGCGGCCGCACCCACTTGCCGACGACCCGCCCGAACAGGGCCGCCGGGAACGACGCCGCCGGCCGCACGACGTACCCCTCCTGACGCCCGGTGTCCAGTCTCAGCGCGCGCAGCGCCTTCGCGTCGAACACGCCGCGCCACAGCACCGGAGGCACCGGGACGCCGAGCCCGCGCAGGAAGTCCGCGGTCCGGTCCCACCCCAGGCACCGGTCGCCGTCCCAGACGGAGAAGCCGTAGAAGTGGGCCGCCAGGTCCTCGTACGCGATCGAGTGGCGGGCGAACACGTTCTCCCCGCAGATCCGCCACCCCTCGGGGATACGGGGGCCGATGCCGCTCTGGAGCGCCTTGACCCGGGCCCGGGAGGGATGGTGCGCGGAGTCGAGGGAGCGGGCGTGCAGTCCGTCCGCGTACAGGGTGGTGTTCTCGCCGTCCAGCTTCTCGGTCACGACGACCTCGGTACCGGCGAGCAGCGCCAGGTCCGTCATGCGCACGTCGTCCGACGTGGCCCCGGGAGACCAGGGCAGATGGGGTGTCCGCGGATAGTGCGTACGCATGATTCGTGCCCCCGTGAGTCGCCGTTCCGGCGGGTCACTGTAGGGGCGTTCGTACGTCCCGTTCGACCGGTTTTCCCAGGTGCGGCAGGGGCCGGAAGCGCCGTGGGGGCGTGGCCGCGTTTGACGCGGCGGGCGGCCGGGGTAAGATCCTCGGCCCGATTGGCCAGGCTCAGTGCCCGTATGGCACACTAGCCAGGTTGCTCGGTTGAGTGTCAATGCTGCGCGCCTCCCGCCGGGAGGACCGGAAGCGAGTCCCACAGTACTCGTCGGCCCCTGGGGCCGGACGTACGGGAATCTTTCGGGAAGCGTATGTGTGGCACCGGCCAGGCGCCCGGTGGGTTTCACCCCCGGCACCGCGGACCTGGGCCCGCACCCCCTTGGTTGGGAAATCCTTCGGGAGATCTTCGTAGAGGGGATGCGACACGCCCGACCGCGTGGGTCGGAGGCGGAGTTGTCAGAACACCGGGTCCCAGAGCGTTAAACGAGAGACAGGACTACTAGTAGCCATGGCGGGACAGAAGATCCGCATCCGGCTCAAGGCCTACGACCACGAGGTCATCGACTCCTCGGCGAAGAAGATCGTCGAGACGGTGACCCGCACTGGTGCGTCGGTCGCGGGCCCGGTGCCGCTGCCCACTGAGAAGAACGTGTACTGCGTCATCAAGTCGCCGCACAAGTACAAGGACTCGCGCGAGCACTTCGAGATGCGCACGCACAAGCGCCTCATCGACATCCTCGACCCCACGCCGAAGACGGTTGACTCGCTGATGCGTCTCGACCTGCCGGCGGGCGTCGACATCGAGATCAAGCTCTGAGGTGACGCGCGAGATGGCTAAGAACATTAAGGGCGTCCTGGGCGAGAAGCTCGGCATGACCCAGGTCTGGGACGAGAACAACCGGGTCGTCCCGGTGACCGTCGTCAAGGCCGGGCCCTGCGTCGTCACCCAGGTCCGCACCAACGACAGCGACGGCTACGAGTCGGTCCAGATCGCCTTCGGCGAGATCGACCCGCGCAAGGTGAACAAGCCCCTCAAGGGCCACTTCGCCAAGGCCGACGTCACCCCGCGCCGCCACCTGGTGGAGATCCGCACCCCGGACGCCTCCGAGTACACGCTCGGCCAGGAGATCACCGCCCAGGTGTTCGAGTCCGGTGTGAAGGTCGACGTCACCGGCAAGAGCAAGGGCAAGGGCTTCGCCGGTGTCATGAAGCGTCACAACTTCAGGGGCCTCGGCGCCGGCCACGGCGTCCAGCGCAAGCACCGTTCCCCCGGTTCGATCGGTGGCTGCGCCACCCCTGGGCGTGTCTTCAAGGGCATGCGCATGGCCGGTCGGATGGGTAACGAGCGCGTCACCACCCAGAACCTGACCATCCACGCGGTTGACGCGGAGAAGGGTCTGCTGCTCATCAAGGGCGCGGTCCCCGGTCCGAACGGCGGCCTCGTCCTGGTCCGTACCGCGGCCAAGGGGGCTTGAGGTAATGAGCACCATTGACATCCTTTCGCCGGCAGGCGACAAGGCCGGTACCGTCGAGCTCCCCGCGGAGATCTTCGACGCGAAGACCAGCGTTCCGCTGATCCACCAGGTCGTCGTCGCCCAGCTGGCAGCTGCCCGTCAGGGCACGCACAAGACCAAGACCCGCGGCGAGGTCCGTGGTGGTGGGCGCAAGCCGTACCGCCAGAAGGGCACCGGCCGCGCGCGTCAGGGCTCGACCCGCGCTCCGCAGTTCGTCGGCGGTGGCGTCGTCCACGGCCCGCAGCCGCGTGACTACTCGCAGCGCACCCCCAAGAAGATGAAGGCCGCCGCCCTGCGCGGTGCCCTCTCCGACCGGGCGCGTCACTCCCGCATCCACGTCGTCACCGGCGTGGTCGAGGGTGGGATCTCCACGAAGGCCGCCAAGACGCTGCTCGGCAAGATCTCGGAGCGCAAGAACCTGCTCCTGGTCGTCGACCGCGCCGACGAGGCCGCGTGGCTCTCCGCACGCAACCTGCCCCAGGTGCACATCCTGGAGCCGGGCCAGCTGAACACGTACGACGTGATCGTCTCTGACGACGTGGTCTTCACCCAGGCCGCCTTCGAGTCCTTCGTGTCTGGCCCCCAGACCGCTGAGACCGAAGGGAGCGACGCCTGATGAGCGAGGCGACCGTTACCAGCAAGACCTACTCCGACCCGCGCGACGTTCTCGTCAAGCCGGTTGTCTCGGAGAAGAGCTACGCGCTGCTCGACGAGAACAAGTACACGTTCATCGTCGCGCCCGGCTCCAACAAGACCCAGATCAAGCAGGCCGTGGAAGCGGTCTTCTCGGTCAAGGTCACCGGGGTCAACACGATCAACCGTCAGGGCAAGCGCAAGCGCACCCGGACCGGTTTCGGCAAGCGCGCTGACACCAAGCGCGCCATCGTGACCCTCGCTGAGGGCGACCGTATCGACATCTTCGGCGGCCCGACCTCCTAGTGAGGCCGAGTCGTCCGGAATCGGACGAGGACTGAGAAATGGGTATCCGCAAGTACAAGCCGACGACCCCGGGCCGTCGTGGCTCCAGCGTCGCCGACTTTGTCGAGATCACGCGGTCCACGCCGGAGAAGTCGCTGGTCCGCCCCCTGCACAGCAAGGGCGGCCGTAACAACACCGGTCGTGTGACCGTTCGCCACCAGGGTGGTGGCCACAAGCGCGCCTACCGCGTGATCGACTTCCGTCGTCACGACAAGGACGGCGTGCCGGCCAAGGTCGCGCACATCGAGTACGACCCCAACCGCACCGCGCGCATCGCGCTCCTGCACTACGCGGACGGCGAGAAGCGCTACATCATCGCCCCGCGTGGTCTGGTGCAGGGCGACCGTGTCGAGAACGGCCCGGCCGCCGACATCAAGCCCGGCAACAACCTGGCTCTGCGCAACATCCCGGTCGGTACGACCATCCACGCCATCGAGCTGCGGCCCGGCGGCGGCGCGAAGTTCGCCCGCTCCGCGGGTGCCTCCGTGCAGCTGCTGGCGAAGGAGGGCACCATGGCCCACCTTCGTATGCCGTCGGGTGAGATCCGCCTGGTCGACGCCCGCTGCCGCGCCACCATCGGCGAGGTCGGCAACGCCGAGCAGTCGAACATCAACTGGGGCAAGGCCGGCCGCATGCGCTGGAAGGGCGTCCGCCCGACCGTCCGTGGTGTCGTCATGAACCCGGTCGACCACCCGCACGGTGGTGGTGAGGGCAAGACCTCCGGTGGCCGTCACCCGGTTTCGCCGTGGGGTAAGAAGGAAGGTCGTACTCGTTCGCCCAAGAAGGCGTCGAACAAGTACATCGTCCGCCGCCGCAAGACGAACAAGAAGCGCTAGGAGCGGGTTTAGATGCCGCGCAGTCTCAAGAAGGGGCCCTTCGTCGACGGCCACCTCATCAAGAAGGTGGAAGTTCAGAACGAGGCAGGCACCAAGAACGTCATCAAGACCTGGTCCCGTCGCTCGATGATCGTCCCGGCCATGCTGGGTCACACCATCGCGGTGCACAACGGCAAGATCCACGTCCCGGTGTTCGTCACCGAGTCGATGGTCGGCCACAAGCTCGGCGAGTTCTCGCCGACTCGCACCTTCCGCGGCCACGTCAAGGACGACCGGAAGTCGAAGCGCCGCTAACCGCGGAGTGGAACGACTATGACTTACACCGAAGGGACAACCATGGAAGCCAGGGCCCAGGCGCGGTACATCCGCGTCACGCCCATGAAGGCCCGCCGCGTGGTGGACCTCATCCGTGGCATGGATGCCACGGAGGCTCAGGCGGTCCTGCGTTTCGCCCCGCAGGCCGCGAGCGTGCCGGTTGGCAAGGTGCTGGACAGCGCCATCGCCAACGCTGCACACAACTACGACCACACCGACGCCTCTTCGCTGGTCATCAGCGAGGCGTACGTGGACGAGGGCCCGACCCTGAAGCGGTTCCGTCCGCGTGCCCAGGGCCGTGCCTACCGGATCCGTAAGCGGACCAGCCACATCACCGTGGTCGTCAGCAGCAAGGAAGGAACCCGGTAATGGGCCAGAAGGTAAACCCGCACGGGTTCCGGCTCGGCATTACCACGGACTTCAAGTCCCGTTGGTACGCCGACAAGCTGTACAAGGACTACGTCAAGGAAGACGTCGCCATTCGTCGCATGATGACGAAGGGCATGGAGCGGGCCGGCATCTCCAAGGTGGAGATCGAGCGCACCCGCGACCGCGTCCGCGTTGACATCCACACCGCGCGTCCGGGCATCGTCATCGGCCGCCGCGGCGCCGAGGCCGACCGCATCCGCGGCGAGCTGGAGAAGCTGACCGGCAAGCAGGTCCAGCTGAACATCCTCGAGGTCAAGAACCCCGAGGTGGACGCTCAGCTGGTGGCCCAGGCCGTCGCCGAGCAGCTCTCCTCCCGCGTCTCCTTCCGTCGGGCCATGCGCAAGAGCATGCAGAGCTCGATGAAGGCCGGCGCCAAGGGCATCAAGATCCAGTGCGGTGGCCGCCTCGGCGGCGCCGAGATGTCCCGCTCGGAGTTCTACCGCGAGGGCCGTGTGCCCCTGCACACCCTCCGCGCGAACGTGGACTACGGCTTCTTCGAGGCCAAGACGACCTTCGGCCGCATCGGTGTGAAGGTCTGGATCTACAAGGGCGACGTCAAGAACATCGCCGAGGTCCGCGCCGAGAACGCTGCTGCCCGTGCGGGCAACCGCCCGGCCCGTGGCGGCGCTGACCGTCCGGCCGGCCGCGGTGGCCGCGGTGGCGAGCGTGGCGGTCGCGGCCGCAAGCCGCAGCAGTCGGCTCCGGCCGCCGAGGCCCCCAAGGCCGAGGCGTCCGCCGCTGCTCCGGCTGCTGAGAGCACCGGAACGGAGGCCTGACCGAAATGCTGATCCCCCGTAGGGTCAAGCACCGCAAGCAGCACCACCCGAAGCGCAGCGGTATGTCCAAGGGTGGCACGCAGGTTGCGTTCGGCGAGTACGGCATCCAGGCGCTGACCCCGGCGTACGTGACGAACCGTCAGATCGAGTCCGCTCGTATCGCGATGACCCGTCACATCAAGCGTGGCGGCAAGGTCTGGATCAACATCTACCCGGACCGTCCCCTCACCAAGAAGCCCGCCGAGACCCGCATGGGTTCCGGTAAGGGTTCCCCGGAGTGGTGGATCGCCAACGTCAAGCCCGGACGCGTCATGTTCGAGCTGTCGTACCCCAACGAGAAGATCGCCCGTGAGGCGCTGACCCGTGCGGCCCACAAGCTGCCGATGAAGTGCCGGATCGTCAAGCGCGAGGCAGGTGAAGCGTGATGTCGGCCGGTACCAAGGCGTCCGAGCTGCGCGAGCTGGGCAACGAGGAGCTCCTCAACAAGCTCCGCGAGGCCAAGGAAGAGCTGTTCAACCTCCGCTTCCAGGCGGCGACCGGGCAGCTCGAGAACCACGGTCGGCTCAAGTCCGTCCGTAAGGACATCGCCCGGATCTACACCCTGATGCGTGAGCGCGAGCTCGGCATCGAGACGGTGGAGAGCGTCTGATGAGCGAGAACACTGTGACTGAGACCAAGACCGAGCGCGGCTTCCGCAAGACCCGCGAGGGCCTCGTCGTCAGCGACAAGATGGACAAGACCGTCGTCGTCGCCGTCGAGGACCGCGTCAAGCACGCGCTGTACGGCAAGGTCATCCGCCGTACGAACAAGCTCAAGGCCCACGACGAGCAGAACGCCGCCGGCGTCGGCGACCGCGTCCTCCTGATGGAGACCCGGCCGCTGTCCGCCACGAAGCGGTGGCGCATCGTCGAGATCCTCGAGAAGGCCAAGTAATTTCCTGAGGGGTTTCCCTCAGGTCAGTTCCGCCAGGCTCGGCGCGGGAGCCTCGTAACACGCTTACGGGGCTCCCCGCCGGGAACCGGCAGACGATCAGGAGATAGACGTGATCCAGCAGGAGTCGCGACTGCGCGTCGCCGACAACACGGGTGCGAAGGAAATTCTCACCATCCGTGTTCTCGGTGGCTCGGGTCGCCGCTACGCGGGCATCGGTGACGTCATCGTCGCCACCGTCAAGGACGCGATCCCCGGTGGCAACGTGAAGAAGGGTGACGTCGTCAAGGCCGTCATCGTTCGCACCGTCAAGGAGCGTCGTCGTCAGGATGGCTCGTACATCCGCTTCGACGAGAACGCCGCCGTCATTCTGAAGAACGACGGCGACCCCCGCGGCACCCGTATCTTCGGCCCGGTCGGCCGTGAGCTGCGCGAGAAGAAGTTCATGAAGATCATCTCGCTCGCGCCGGAGGTGCTGTAAGCATGAAGATCAAGAAGGGCGACCTGGTTCAGGTCATCACCGGCAAGGACAAGGGCAAGCAGGGCAAGGTCATCGTGGCCTACCCCGCTCAGGACCGCGTCCTCGTCGAGGGTGTCAACCGGGTCAAGAAGCACACCAAGGCCGGTCAGACCGCTCGCGGTTCGCAGACCGGTGGCATTGTGACGACCGAGGCGCCCGTCCACGTCAGCAACGTGCAGCTGGTTGTCGAGAAGGACGGCAAGAAGGTCGTCACTCGCGTCGGCTACCGCTTTGACGACGAGGGCAACAAGATCCGCGTTGCCAAGCGCACCGGTGAGGACATCTGATGACTACCACCACTGCGCCGCGTCTCAAGACGCGCTACCGCGAGGAAATCGCCGGCAAGCTGCGTGAGGAGTTCTCCTACGAGAACGTCATGCAGATCCCCGGTCTGGTCAAGATCGTGGTCAACATGGGTGTGGGCGACGCCGCCCGCGACTCCAAGCTGATCGACGGCGCCGTGCGCGACCTCACCACGATCACCGGTCAGAAGCCGGCCGTCACCAAGGCCCGCAAGTCGATCGCGCAGTTCAAGCTGCGCGAGGGGCAGCCGATCGGCTGCCACGTCACCCTCCGCGGTGACCGCATGTGGGAGTTCCTGGACCGTACGCTGTCGCTCGCGCTTCCGCGTATCCGTGACTTCCGCGGCCTGTCGCCGAAGCAGTTCGACGGCCGTGGCAACTACACCTTCGGTCTCACGGAGCAGGTCATGTTCCACGAGATCGACCAGGACAAGATCGACCGGGTCCGGGGCATGGACATCACCGTGGTCACCACGGCGACCAACGACGACGAGGGTCGTGCCCTTCTTCGTCACCTCGGCTTCCCGTTCAAGGAGAACTGACCGTGGCGAAGAAGGCTCTGATCGCTAAGGCCGCCCGCAAGCCGAAGTTCGGCGTCCGCGGGTACACCCGCTGCCAGCGCTGCGGCCGGCCCCACTCCGTCTACCGCAAGTTCGGCCTGTGCCGTGTGTGCCTTCGTGAGATGGCTCACCGCGGCGAGCTGCCGGGCGTGACCAAGAGCTCCTGGTAATTCTCCTTCGCCCTTTGGGCGTTGGGAATCACCGGAGACTCTCGGTAAGCATCTGGTCGGCAGGAGCCCGGCCCCGCATGCCGTAGGCTTGCAGGGTTGGGCGCCTGCCGCCCAAGACCGACTTACTACGCCGTAGGTCCCCGCGCCGCACCCGTCCCGCCTCTGAGTGGGGAGAGGGATGGCGCATACAGGAAACCCCGGCGAGAGAGGCCGAAGGCCAATTCATGACCATGACTGATCCGATCGCAGACATGCTCACGCGTCTGCGTAACGCGAACTCGGCGTACCACGACTCCGTCGTGATGCCGCACAGCAAGATCAAGTCGCACATCGCGGAGATCCTCCAGCAGGAGGGCTTCATCACCGGCTGGAAGGTCGAGGACGCCGAGGTCGGCAAGAACCTCGTCCTCGAGCTGAAGTTCGGCCCGAACCGCGAGCGCTCGATCGCCGGCATCAAGCGCATCTCGAAGCCGGGTCTGCGTGTGTACGCAAAGTCCACCAACCTGCCGAAGGTCCTCGGCGGCCTGGGCGTGGCGATCATCTCCACGTCCCACGGTCTCCTGACCGGCCAGCAGGCTCAGAAGAAGGGCGTAGGTGGGGAAGTCCTCGCCTACGTCTGGTAGTCGGGAACGGAGGAATAGCTCATGTCGCGTATCGGCAAGCTCCCCATCCAGGTTCCCGCCGGTGTGGACGTCACCATCGAGGGCCGCACGGTCGCGGTGAAGGGTCCCAAGGGCACCCTCACGCACACCGTGGCCGCGCCCATCGAGGTCACCAAGGGTGAGGACGGCGTCCTGAACGTCGTCCGCCCGAACGACGAGCGTCAGAACAAGGCCCTTCACGGCCTGTCCCGCACGCTGGTGGCGAACATGATCACCGGTGTGACCCAGGGATACATCAAGGCGCTCGAGATCAGCGGTGTCGGTTACCGCGTCCAGGCGAAGGGCTCCAACCTGGAGTTCGCCCTGGGCTACAGCCACCCGATCCTGATCGAGGCCCCGGAGGGCATCACCTTCAAGGTGGAGTCCCCCACGAAGTTCACCGTCGAGGGCATCGACAAGCAGAAGGTCGGCGAGACCGCGGCCAAGATCCGCAAGCTGCGGAAGCCTGACCCGTACAAGGCCAAGGGCGTCAAGTACGCCGGCGAGGTCATCCGCCGCAAGGTCGGAAAGGCTGGTAAGTAGCCATGGCATACGGCGTGAAGATCGCCAAGGGCGACGCCTACAAGCGTGCCGCCCGCAAGCGTCGCCACATCCGTGTCCGCAAGCACATCTCCGGTTCGCCGGAGCGTCCGCGCTTGGTCGTGACGCGGTCCAACCGCCACATGGTGGCTCAGGTCATCGACGACATCGCGGGCCACACGCTCGCGTCGGCGTCGACCCTGGACGTCTCCATCCGTGGTGGCGAGGGCGACAAGAGCAGCCAGGCCAAGCAGGTCGGCGCCCTGGTCGCCGAGCGTGCCAAGGCCGCAGGCGTCGAGGCCGTCGTGTTTGACCGCGGTGGTAACCAGTACGCCGGGCGGATTGCCGCTCTGGCTGACGCCGCCCGTGAAGCCGGGCTGAAGTTCTAGCCCCGGTTCCTACGCACAGCGGACGTAACAGAGAGAGGTAAATCCAATGGCTGGACCCCAGCGCCGCGGAAGCGGTGCCGGTGGCGGCGAGCGGCGGGACCGGAAGGGCCGTGACGGCGGCGCTGCTGCCGCCGAGAAGACCGCGTACGTCGAGCGCGTCGTCGCGATCAACCGTGTCGCCAAGGTTGTGAAGGGTGGTCGTCGCTTCAGCTTCACCGCGCTGGTCGTGGTGGGCGATGGTGACGGCACCGTCGGTGTCGGTTACGGCAAGGCCAAGGAAGTTCCCGCGGCCATCGCCAAGGGCGTGGAAGAGGCCAAGAAGAACTTCTTCAAGGTCCCGCGCATCCAGGGCACCATCCCTCACCCGATCCAGGGTGAGAAGGCCGCGGGCGTCGTCCTGCTCAAGCCGGCTTCCCCCGGTACCGGTGTGATCGCCGGTGGCCCGGTGCGCGCCGTCCTGGAGTGCGCCGGCGTCCACGACATCCTGTCGAAGTCGCTCGGGTCCTCGAACCCGATCAACATCGTGCACGCGACCGTGGCGGCCCTCCAGGGCCTGCAGCGTCCCGAGGAGATCGCGGCCCGCCGCGGTCTGCCCCTCGAGGACGTCGCCCCCGCGGCCCTGCTTCGTGCGCGTGCGGGAGCGGGTGCGTAATGGCTCGCCTCAAGATCACGCAGACGAAGTCGTACATCGGCAGCAAGCAGAACCACCGCGACACCCTGCGTTCGCTCGGGCTCAAGCGCCTGAACGACTCGGTTGTCAAGGAGGACCGCCCCGAGTTCCGCGGCATGGTGCACACCGTCCGCCACCTCGTGACGGTTGAGGAGGTCGACTGACATGGCGGAGAACAAGCCGCTGAAGGCCCATGACCTCCGGCCTGCCCCGGGTGCCAAGACCGCCAAGACCCGTGTGGGCCGTGGTGAGGCGTCCAAGGGTAAGACCGCTGGTCGTGGTACCAAGGGCACCAAGGCCCGTTACCAGGTTCCGGAGCGCTTCGAGGGTGGCCAGATGCCCCTCCACATGCGTCTCCCGAAGCTCAAGGGCTTCAAGAACCCGTTCCGCACCGAGTACCAGGTCGTGAACCTGGACAAGCTCGCGACGCTCTACCCCGAGGGTGGAGAGGTCACGGTGGCCGACCTGGTCGCCAAGGGCGCGGTGCGCAACAACCACCTCGTCAAGGTCCTCGGACAGGGCGAGATCTCCGTGGCGCTGACGGTGACGGTCGATGCCGTCTCCGGCTCCGCCAAGGAGAAGATTGCCGCCGCCGGCGGCACCGTCACCGAGCTCGTCTGAGACAACTCGGACCATTCGGTGGCCTGAACATCCGACCGGGGATGCCCTCTCATATGGGGCATCCCCGGTTGGTCGTTCCTAGGGGGGCATGTACGCCGGTAAGGTGGCGTCCGTTGCTGTGGTAACCCCTGGGCGCGTGCGTTCAGGGGCCTTTGGCTGTCACTCATTCGTCGATCCTCAAGACCGTCACCTCTACGCATTGCGCGGGGGTCGCAGGAGGCACCGTGCTCACCGCGTTCGCCCGGGCGTTCAAGACGCCCGACCTGCGCAAGAAGCTGCTCTTCACGCTCGGCATCATCGTGCTCTACCGGCTCGGGGCGCACATCCCCGTACCGGGCGTGAGCTACGAGAACGTTCAGACCTGTGTTGACCAGGCAAGCAAGGGCAACAACAGCCTGTTCGGCCTGGTGAACATGTTCAGCGGTGGTGCACTGCTGCAGATCACGATCTTCGCGCTCGGCATCATGCCGTACATCACCGCCAGCATCATCCTTCAGCTGCTCACCGTGGTCATCCCGCGACTTGAGGCGCTCAAGAAGGAGGGCCAGTCCGGCCAGGCCAAGATCACGCAGTACACGCGTTATCTGACGGTCGCGCTCGCCATCCTCCAGGGCACCGGCCTGGTGGCCACCGCCCGCAGCGGTGCGCTCTTCAGCGGCTGCCCGGTCGCCGACCAGATCGTTCCGAACCAGTCGCTGTTCACGACCATCGTGATGGTCGTCACGATGACCGCCGGCACCGCCGCCGTCATGTGGCTCGGTGAGCTCATCACCGACCGCGGCATCGGCAACGGCATGTCGATCCTGATGTTCATCTCGATCGCCGCCAGCTTCCCGGGCGCCCTGTGGGCCATCAAGACGAGCGGCAAGCTCGCGGACGGCTGGATCGAGTTCGGCACGGTCATCCTCATCGGATTCGTGATGGTGGGCCTCGTCGTCTTCGTCGAGCAGGCCCAGCGCCGCATCCCGGTGCAGTACGCGAAGCGCATGATCGGCCGCAGGTCGTACGGTGGCACGTCCACCTACATCCCGCTGAAGGTGAACCAGGCGGGTGTGATCCCCGTCATCTTCGCTTCTTCGCTGCTCTACATCCCGGCCCTGATCGTTCAGTTCTCCAACTCCAACGCGGGCTGGGCGACCTGGATCAAGGACAACTTCGTCAAGGGCGACCACCCCTACTACATCGCCACGTACTTCCTGTTGATCGTGTTCTTCGCCTTCTTCTATGTGGCGATCTCGTTCAACCCCGAGGAAGTCGCCGACAACATGAAGAAGTATGGTGGGTTCATCCCGGGTATCCGGGCAGGTCGACCTACTGCCGAGTACCTGAGCTACGTGCTCAACAGGATCACTTGGCCGGGCTCGCTGTATCTGGGTCTGATCGCTCTTGTGCCGACGATGGCGTTGGCAGGCTTCGGTGGAGCCAACCAGAACTTCCCGTTCGGCGGGACGAGCATCCTCATCATCGTGGGTGTGGGTCTGGAAACCGTGAAGCAGATCGAGAGTCAGCTCCAGCAGCGCAATTACGAAGGGTTCCTCCGCTGATGCGAATCGTCCTCGTCGGCCCGCCGGGTGCCGGCAAGGGAACGCAGGCCGCGTACCTTGCCAAGAACCTGTCGATTCCGCACATCTCCACGGGCGACCTCTTCCGCGCCAACATCAGCCAGGGCACGGACCTTGGCAAGCAGGCCCGCGCCTACATGGACGCGGGACAGTTGGTGCCGGACGAGGTCACGATCGGGATGGCCAAGGACCGCATGTCCCAGCCGGACGCGGTCAACGGCTTCCTGCTCGACGGCTTCCCGCGCAACGTGGGTCAGGCCGAGGCTCTGGATGTGATGCTCAAGGACGAGGGCGTGAAGCTGGACGCCGTGCTCGACCTGGAGGTCCCCGAGGACGAGGTCGTGAAGCGGATCGCGGGTCGCCGCATCTGCCGCAACGACAGCGCGCACGTCTTCCACGCCACGTACAACCCGCCGAAGACCGAGGGTGTCTGCGACACCTGCGGCGGCGAGCTGTACCAGCGCGACGACGACAGCGAGGAGACGGTGCGTACCCGGCTGGAGGTCTACCACACGCAGACCGAGCCGATCATCGACTACTACCGGGCACAGGACCTGGTGGTCACCATCTCCGCGCTCGGCAAGGTCACCGATGTGACCGAGCGGGCCATGGAGGCGCTCAAGGCCGACCAGGGCTGAGCGCACCCGTAGAACCGTGCAGTGCAGTCGGCCGCGGCGTCCGAGGACGCCGCGGCCGACGGCGTGCGGCCGTATCGGGTGGTTGAGTTAGGAAGAGCCCACCGGTGAAAAACCCGAACCAGCAGGGATATATGGTTTTGCGGCGGGGGGGTGGTAAC